>NZ_JBALDE010000195.1:0-31481 GCF_036917515.1 Nostoc sp.
CCGAGACTTTTATTTATATTGCGATGATACGTATTATGCTTCGACGACTCGCATGAGTTTTTACTTTCTTGGACTTTTAAAACATCCTCTTAGAATTCAGAACTCAGAACTCAGAATTCAGAATTGTTAAAAAACTAGGTTTCCTACTCAGTAGAGATCGGAAACCTGGTTTTTAATTCTTGTATGTCATACCAATTTGAAAAAAGAATGCAACACATAGATAATACATCTCACCAATCCTGCTGCTTTTACTAAGGGGTGCACGTCAACACGGGTGGGCTTATCTGTCGTAAACATTTTTTGAATTGGTATCAGATGTGGAAAAGCAGATTAGGTTTATATAAGTCTCATTTGTTACTTCTTATTCCAAAGATTTAAAAATGCTTGAGAGATGGCTGGGGTAAGCTGACTTTGTAAGTGATTTAGTGCATCACGATGATTTGCATTATTGTCATCATAATAAGTAAACAGATTAGTCAGCTTGACAATCTCTGGATTTTGATCGTTTGTTCCCCTCCATTTGTTAGTAACTTTGTGTAAAACATCCTTGGGTAAATTTTGTTGTAAATTATTTAATGCTGCGATGTAAGAAGGATTTTGAGGATTCTTTTGGAATTGGAAACATAAATCTCTCAGCTTGACTTGTGGCTGGGGCTTATCTGTTAGACTAGATTGCTGTAAAATTTGACGCTGTTCAAAAGTAGCAATACCATTTTCAGTTAAACCCTGAGATTTCTGAAATTTCTTGACTGCTGTATAAGTGGCTGGGCCATAAAAAGGTTTGTCTGGAGGAATTTCAGCATTGGTTGCAAAACCATGAAACTTCAATCTATTCTGAAGCCCTTTGACTGTATCTGCCATTACAGTTCGAGTCTCTGCATCAGCGTTACCATTAATCGTAAGTTTTTGTGAGTACTGTTTCTGAAACTTTTTAATCGCTTCTTCAGTAGGATCGTCTGTCAAAGAGTTGTTATTCCGCTTCCAGGGAGCAAATTTAGTGAGATCCGGCTTAGGATCGATCTCAGGAGCTAAATATCCCAATCCGATCAATATATGACGGATGACTTCAGGACTACTAACAGCCATGCTTTTTGGTTCCTTTGCGATTAAACTACCATTTAATGTATCTTGTTTTACAAAAATTAGGTAAGTAGAAATATATAAATCTAACATTTCTTGTTTGCAAGGTGTTCCAAAAGTTAAGCGATGTGTGACGACAAGCTGCAACTCTTTGAGACGTTCGGCGTATGCAACTACAGAGAGTGAAAAAGAAAGAGCCGCGATCGCTTATTCTCAACTATTAATGATACTACGTGTTCAGGGCGCACATCTGCGCGCCCCTACTGTACCCACTGCAAATTCATCAAAATTAATCTGGTGAAGTACTAGCTAACTGACTCTCTGGCGTTGACAACGTATAAAAACTCATTTTCATTTTTAGGTAAGAAAACGAGTGGTTTTTCCCTTGCTGGCTGCCGCAATTGAGGAGGAAGTAAAGTATAAATATCTTGGAAATCAACTGTGATTTTCTTAGTAGTGCCATTAACTAAGAAACAAGATGGATTTTTACTTCCACTGCTATATTGATCGTAGAGAGCATCAAGTACTTTCTTGCGTAATTATTCAACAGGAGAAACGTAGATAAAATAACCTTGGGCATCTAGTTATTTAGCTCTTTTAGATGCATCGTCAGTCACAATATATATTGGGTGAAATTAAATCTGCGTTATCCAGAACCCTCGTAAAACGTAACACTGTTACGTCTCTACATTCATATTTCTACCAGTTTATTCATCATTGAAAAAATTCTCGTTGTTTATTGGTATTAGATAATCTAGAGATAATTTTACAAAATGCTTTAAGTAAATATGATATTGGATACTATCATCAAGGTTATGAAGATTATAGCGAACTTATCAGACGAGTGGCACAAACACTTCATCAAAGTTGCTTAGTGCTTACAAGTCAGGAAACGCCAAGAGTAATTAGACGACTGCTAGGAGAAAACTTACCTGTTAGGGCATTGCAACTAAAAGGCTTACAAATCACAGAAGTAGAAGAAATCTTTAAAACTAAAGGTGCTTTTTGGGGTTCAACTAGTGATTTGCATCAACTCGTTGAAAGCTATGCCGGTAATCCATTGGCATTAAATATAGCTTTTCACAAAATTGATAAATTATTTGATGGTAATATTTCGGACTTTTTAACCCAAAAAACATTAGTTTTTGGAGAGATTAACCAGCTTTTAAAAGAGCATTTTAAACGCGTGTCAAATACAGAAAATATGATTATTGAGTGGTTCGCAGGTAATTATCAGCCTGTTTCACTTTCAGAACTGCGATCGCAAATGTCACCTACTATATCAACACCACAATTACTAGATGCTTTAGAATCTTTGCAAGAGCGCTCTTTGGTAGATAATAATGCTAATCTTTTCTCTATAGCACCGATGACTAGAGAATATATAAATCACCAATTAATCCAAAACAAAATTAGATATAACATCGAACATCGCCAGCATCCATCACAAAAACATCCCTCAATTACTACCAGAGAAAAAACCAAACTCTCGTTTAATATTCCAGCGCTTCCCGTCGTGAAGCAGCAAAGTTAATTTGTCAGCAGTAAACTCAAAATGCAACTGACGATTTTCAAATTCTGGCCAAGCAGCTTTAAAGTTCTGCTTTGTTAAATCCCGAAATGCAACCGTTAAATGGGGTGCAAAAGGGCGGGTTTTAGAAACCCGATCAACAATTTCCAAGTTGCTTTCCGTATGAGCGATTAAATCAGCTTGCAAAGTTAAAAGCTCTTGAGTTATGACAACATTAATGTATATTACACGAGGCGCAAAGGCAGCAAAGCCTTTAAGTGTAATTGCCACTGGCTGTTGTCCACTGGCAAACTCCTTCAAGGATGCTTCTAACAGTGGCAAGTTAGCATCTGCCCATTCAAAGGGCGGTTGCAGGGTAATATGAGGCGGAGACTTTAGCGCCCCACTACTAGCATAGCGATCGGCAAAGTACTGCTTAATCTCGTTGGCGTAGTCTTGAATATCTTGCGGTGGTAGGAGGGCAACAAAAAAACGGCTCATATCTCTATCTTTATTAATTAGTAAATCGCTGTAGTTCGTGTAGATTGCTACTCAAATGCTACTCAAAAATAGTCATAAATAAAGCAGACTGTCTGTTGTAACTGGAGTTAAGAAGCTAATGCCGTGGTTTGTAAAAATTGAAGAAGGCAAAGTCGATAAACCTACCTTTGACCAATATGTACCTGCCCACAAAGCCTACATTCAGGATTTGATTGCTAAAGGACACAAAGCGCGAACAGGCTATTGGGCAGAGCAAAGAGGCGGGATGTTGCTGTTTGAGGCAGCCTCAAAGCAGGAAGCAGAAGTGATTGTGGCTGATGACCCCTTGGTGAAACACGGCTGCGTCAACTATCAGCTTTATGAATGGCGAATTGTAATGGAATAACACACACTTAGTGAATTTTAATGTTATGCTTATATAAGACCTGGATCTATGCGATCGCAACACCCAAATCTTGTCAGAACCGGAAGGTAGCAGCAACACGGGAGGCTTGTGGTAGGCTTAGTCTCCGGGTCGCCCTATTTTTAGGAGCGGTTAGCAACAATGCCTGGTTTTGGAGATATTGTTCAAAAAGCTTTTTACCTCGGAGTTGGATTAGCTTCTTACGCGGGTGAGAAAGCAGGGGGAAAATTAGCCGAAGTGCGATCGCAAGTCCAAAAACTGGCAGATGAAATGGTAGCCAAGGGCGAAATGAATACAGAAGAAGCCCGCCGCTTCGTTGAAGATATGATGAAGCAAGCCCAACAAGCCCAACCATCTAATGTAGCCTCTGAAAAAACGCCTCCTTCTCAACCTCGGCGCATTGAAATTTTAGAGGAAGATGAAGAACCAACGGTGAAAGAGGCGTCAAATGATCAGAATGTAGATAAATTGCGCCAAGAAGTGCTAAATCTGCAAGACGAGTTAAAACGATTGCAACGCGACCGATAAAAAGTATTGTTTGAGCAAAATATCATTAATAAGTGGCATTTTGACATGACACTTTGGATAAAACTTGATAAGATACATTGCTTAGTGTGTATTTTAGTGCTTCAAGCCAGATAACATAAAGCGTCCTGTTTATAGCCTGCAAAGGTGTCAAGTTTATGGAACAGTGGCAAAAAGATTTAGTAGAAATCGTCGAAGCAGTGGCTGATGAGGTAGAGCGCTTCTTCCTGGGAATGGGTGAAGTGGTAGACGCATTTTTGGAGCTAACGGAAGAAGTCAGCGAGCAAGTACACAATAATATTATTACTGAAGTCGATCAGTATCTACATGATTTGGCTGAACCGATGTTAGAAGCCTACTGGGAATTGGAAGACATTGTAGCAGATGTAGATCCGGGTTTTCCTTATTCAGTTGAACCTACATCTGAAAAAAATCCTGCTTGTATCGGTTGTAGTCACTATCACGGTCAAGTTTATGGTGGTAATTTATTAGTTTGTGCTATGCATCCCCACGGTTATGAAGATGAGAATTGTCCAGACTGGGAGAAGGAAGAGTATTAAGAGGCAGAGGGACAGGGGGAGTAAATGACAAGTTACAAATTACAACTAAAAACTAACAACTGACAAATGACAACTGATAAATTATCTGAAAGTGCATCCCAAACTAGCCAAGAAATGAAGTATGGCGAACGCGACATTGCAGAAGGTAAATTAATTACCTTTCCCAATCCGCGTGTGGGCAGGCGATATGACATTAACATTACTTTGCCGGAATTTACTTGTAAATGTCCGTTTTCCGGTTATCCTGACTTTGCGACAATTTATGTTAGCTATGTGCCCGATGAACGAGTAGTGGAATTGAAGGCGCTTAAACTTTATATTAATAGTTACCGCGATCGCTATATTTCCCATGAAGAATCTGCCAATCAAATTTTAGATGATTTTGTCGCGGCTTGTGACCCTTTGGAAGTCATGGTGAAAGCAGATTTTACACCTCGCGGGAATGTACATACTGTGATTGAAGTGCGTCACCAAAAGTAACATTATCATTGATGGATGCAGATGGCATTAATCAGCTTCATTCAGCAATTTTCTTGATAGCAGATTGCACTTGCAGCACAACTTTTTTAGACAAAGGAATATATCCAAGTTCCAAACTGGATTTTTGCCCGTCAATCACAGCCCAATTCACAAAATTTTTCAGCGCTTGAGCTTTGACTCGGTTGGGATATTGGTGATAAGTTAAAAGCCAGCTGTAAGTGACGATAGGATAAGACTGAGCATCTGTAGGATCGGTGATAAAAGCAATCAAGTTATCATCTGGTAATTTCACTGCTTCTAGAGTTTGTGCTACTGATTTTGGTGTCGGTGTAATATAATTACCAGATTTATTTTCTAAAGCAGCCACAGAAAGTTTATTTTGTTTGGCGTAAATGTATTCTACATAGCCAATAGCTCCTGGTATCTGTTGAATCAAGGCGGTAATACCTTCGTTACCCTTTCCACCAATTCCCACTCGCCATGCTACAGATTTACCAGCCCCAATTTTACTTTTCCATTCTGGACTTATAGCGCTTAGGTGTTGCGTTAACACGCTTGTAGTTCCACTACCATCTGTTCGGTGTACAACCTGAATTGGTAAATCGGGCAAACTTACTCCCGGATTAGCTGCGGCTATTGTAGGATGATTCCAATTCGTAATTTTTCCGAGAAAGATATCTACGTAAACTTGGCGTGGTAGCCTGAGAGCAGTTGGCACATTCACTTGAGACGACTGTTGTGCAGCTGGTTTGAGATTATAAGCTAGGACAATCGAACCAGCAGTTATTGGCAAAGCGATAACTCCCCGTTTTATCTTGGCTACTTGTTCCCTTGTAATTCCGACATCACTAGCTGCAAAATCCACAGTACCATCGATGAGCTGTTGCACTCCAGCACTGCTTCCTATGGCTTGATAGTTAATTTCTATATTGGGATTTCGCTGGTTGTAATCTGAAAGCCAACGCTCGTACAAAGGTGCGGGAAAACTTGCCCCAGTACCAATAAGGGAAACACGCTTTAGATTTTTCTGCTCGGCTGCGCAAGAAGCAATACTTAACAAGATAGCGATTAAAGGTAGAAGGCAAACCCGTCCTTGAGATGGAAGCTTGGCAGACAGAGAAATTTTTTGTTTCAATGTTTAATAAATACCTCTCGTAAGACCAATTCAAAATGACGCTCGTGGACTCGCTAACGCTGCGCTAACAAAATTCAAAATTAAGAAAGCCAGACAGAACAAAGGTATATCCGTAGATATCTGTCGTATTCTTTTTTCAAATTAATCTAATTTCGTAATTTGTAGCTGTATGGGCGTAATTGATTGTAAATAATTGGGAAACGCAAAGGTACGCAAAGTAATCCTCTGCGTTCCTCTGCAATTTTCTTTGCGTTTTTATACGTCTAAACTTCAATCGCCGTCTGTTTTTCCTCACCTTTTGGCTGTGAACTCAACCGATCTAAAATCTCTAAAACTTCTTGTTCAAAAGCAACTTGGGCGCGATTAGTTTTGCCACCCACATACAAGCGATCGCCTTTTTGCAATGCCCATATTTGCGAGTGGGAAAAGTAACTCATTACCACACCCAGCATCAGCAAGCCAAACCCTGTATAAACAATTGGTATGCCTGGATCGGCTTTAATTTGTAAGCCAGTGCTACCAATGACATCCAGAATTTTCAGCTTCACGCCATTAACTTCAGTGAACATTCCCGCGCGGACTGTATCAACAAGTTTGCCAGTGGCATCATAAATTAATACCATCCCTTGTAAGTCTTTCGCTAACAGGGAGACACCCTCACTCAAATCTGGTTTAGTTGGAACCCAGGTTCCCCAAATGCGCCCGTTACCGTTGGTGTTCAATTGCGCCATTGGTAGCTGAAAAATCGGACTGTTGTTAAATTGGACGCGAACACCTGCAATTCCCCAATCAGTTTGATAGAAAGTTACGCCATGATAGCGCAGAGGCTCGTTGACAAAAATCTTCTTGTGGTCAACTTCCTTTCCCTGATTATCCAAGACAGACATATCCGAATAAAATTGATCGATGCCGCCAGATGGTGTGTAGTCAATCCAAAAACGATTGACGCGCACAGACCAATCTTTCGGGACTTGGGCGGCTGCTAAAGGGCCAGCATCGACAATATTTCTCACTTGAAATGTATCGCCACTAGCAACCATTTCCTGAGCGAGAAACCCAGTCATCGCCCCCCAAATTCCTCCTAGCAAAATCGCAACGATACCAATATGAACGATAATTGGGCCGATGCGTCCGACTATTCCCTTGCGGGCGTAAAGGAGATTTGCTTTTTCTCGATCTGGAAAAATTTTATAGCGGTGTTTCTGTAATATTTCGCTCAGAGAATTTAGGGAACCAGTATCTAGTTCTGTACTCAAAGCTAACTTTTGAAATTGTCGGGGTTCTTCGTAATATTTCCAGCGCTGGGCAGCTTTTAAGGCTGGTAACTGACGGGTAAATGAACAAGCAGTTAAGCTAGTGCCAAATAAGATGAGTAATGCTAGAAACCACCAGGTACGATATACGTGGTCTAATCCAACTACTTGAATTACCTTCCAAGTTAAGAAACCAAATAAAGCTGGATGTTCTGGATAATTGGCTTGGTAAAATGCGGGTGATTGACCTTGTTCGATTACAGTACCAGTGGAACTAAAGATTGCAATCAATAGCAGTAGTGCGATCGCTAGTCGTAAGTTAGTCAGTACAGGCAAAAGCTCTTGGCGTAAGAACTGCCCAGGTATCGCCCACCATTTTAATTCTTTGGACGCCGAATCTTCTAAAGTCATTATGTCTAAAAACTAACAAATGTATTGATATTAAAAACTGCCGAGGGGAATCCGAGAAATCAAGGAAAATACACCGAATCCTACCAACAGCGCCCCACTAACTGGGTTAATCCAACCAGACCAGCGACGCAATTCCAGTAATTTTTTAATTGAAGCTGTAAAAGTACCTGCCAAAATCAATGGCGCTACATAACCTGCTGTATAAGAAAGTAACAAAACAGCACCTAAAATTAAGTCTTGTGTATTAGCAATCCAACCCAGTAAGCTGGCTAAAACAGGCGTGCTACAAGGGGATGCTACTAAGCCGAAAGTCAGTCCCAGCAAATAGGAACGTAACCCTGCTGGCAAATCCGGCGAAATCCAATTCGTTTCACCCAAGGATGGAAATTGCAGAGGCAATGCTTCTAATAAGTTCAGCCCCATGAGAATGGCAATAATGCTGACGATAATCGGCAAACCAATTCCCACTTGACCGTAGACTTTTCCGACAAAACCTGCTAATATTCCTAGCCCTGCTAGTGTAGTTGCTAAACCTAAAGCAAACCAAGTTGATTGGGCAGCTGCTTGGAGGCGGCTTTTGGCTTCATAACCGCCGATGTAACCAATGGTAATTGGCAGCATGGAAAGCATACAGGGTGTAAGACTGGTGAGCAAACCAGCTGCAAAGATAATACCAATACTCACCACACTTAGGTGTGTCAGTTGGTTAGAAACAAGGCTGTTGGCAAATTGTTCTAGTTGGTAAATTTGGGTTTGCAGGTTATCAAACATGGGGAGTTTTTGAGCGGGAAAAGCTTACTCTGCTTGAATTTTAGCTTACTTTTGGTTTTTGAGTCAGCAGAAATGATTATCCGAACCTGATATTATCTAAATTTCATCTGCCCAAAGAAATGTATTTAAAATACAATTAAGCTCGGATTATCCCTGAAGAAGCACGGCTGGAGTATTTCGCATGACGATTGCATTACCCGGATTTAAAATTATCACTTTGTTAAAAGCAGGGGTAAAAGCAGTCATATACCGGGGAATTAGAGTTAAAGATCGGTGTCCGGTAATTATCAAAGGGCTACGTCCAGAACAGTGTACGCCCAATAATATCGAACAATTCAAACATGAGTATGCGATCGCTCAAAGGTTAAATACTGCCGCCGCCCTCATTGTCTACGCCTTAGAGATGGATCAGGGAATCCCTTATTTAATTATGGAGGATTTTCAGGGGCGATCGCTCGACCAGTTTCTAGACCAATTTCAACAGCCTGTACCGTTTCTAAAGATTGCGATTGAAATCACTAGCAAACTTGCCCAAATCCACAGCGATGGTATTGTCCACAAGGATATTAACCCGCAAAATATCTTAGTTAACCTTGAAACTAATCAGGTTAAAATTGCTGATTTTGGAATTGCTGCTTTTATTCCATACCAGGAGCAAATAGTTAGTAGTTCTAGTTCCATAGAAGGCATACCTTATCTGTCACCTGAGCAAACTGGGCGAATGAATCGAGGAATTGACTATCGCAGCGATTTGTATTCTTTGGGAGTCACTTTTTATGAGATACTCACAGGTCAGCTACCATTTCAAGCCAAAGATTCTTTAGAGTGGGTGCATTGTCATCTGGAAAAATCTCCGCTATCTCCAATCAAGCTGAACCCTGATATCCCGCAAATGCTTTGTGACATGATCGTGAAATTGTTGTCGAAGGTTCCAGAACAGAGGTATCAGAGTGCTTTTGGTTTACAATTCGATCTAGAACAGTGTTTGCAGCAATTAGAAACAACTGGACAAATTCAATCCTTTGTTTTGGGTCAGCAGGATATCTCAGAACCCTGGCAAAGTTCAGCACGTATCCAACTGATTCAACAAACCACCCGACAAGAAGCAGAAGTCGAGCGACAACGAGCTGGGTTTTTGGCTCAAGTCAGTGCAACCCTCGCTTCTTCCCTTGATTACGAAAACACGCTAGCAAGCGTGGCAAACTTGGTTGTGCCTGACTTTGCCGATTGGTGCAGCGTTGATTTGCTGCAAAACAACCAATCAATTAATCGAGTAGCAGTTGCTCACCGAGATCCAGAGAAAGTGAAACTTGGTTGGGAACTTCATCAGCATTATCCGACAAAGTTGGATGAGCCTGAAGGTGTGCCGAAAGTACTGCGTACAGGAATTGCTGAAATGGTAACTGAAATTCCAGATGCAGCTTTAGTAGAAGGTATCGCAGACGCAGAACATCTAAGAATTGTGCGTGAACTTAGTTTAAAATCCTGTATAATCTTGCCCTTGATGGCACGTGAAAGAATTTTTGGTGCAATTTCCTTTTTTACTGCGGAATCAGAACGTCGTTACGGCACGGCTGACTTGTCATTAGCGGAGGATATTGCCCATCGAGCAGCGATCGCGATCGATAATGCCCGCCTTTACCAAGAAGCGCAGCAAGCACAAAGAACAGCAGAAAGAGCGTTAGAGCGCATTGCCCGTCTGCAATCGATCACGGCTGCCCTTTCAGAATTACTGACACCAGCCCAAGTATCTGAAGTGATTGTAGAGCAGAGTATGGCTGGCTTGGGAGCTAGCTGTGCCCTTGTTGCTTTGTTAAATGAAGCGAAAACGGAACTGGAAATTGTCCGTGCGGTTGGCTATAACCAAGACTTGATAGACAGTTGGCGTAATTTTACCATCGATTCACCCTCTCCCCTAGCAGAAGCTGTACGGACTGGACAACCTATTTGGGCTGAACCAATACAAAATCGGGTAAATCGTTACCCACATTTGGCTGAAACTTACGCCAAATACAACTTTGAAGCCTGGATTTCTATTCCATTGATGGTGGAAGGTTGGGCAGTTGGCGGTATAACTTTGGGATTTGCCAAACTCCAACAACTTAGTGGAGAAGATCGAGCGTTTATCTTAGCCATTGCTCAACAATGCGCTCAAGCGATCGCTCGCGCTCATCTCTATGAAGCCGAACGAACAGCACGAAGCGCTGCTGAATCAGCAAATCGGATCAAAGATGAATTTTTAGCTGTGCTATCTCATGAATTGAGAACACCACTCAACCCGATTCTGGGTTGGATAAAACTGATGCAAAGCCGCAAGCTTGACCAAGCAACAAGCGATCGCGCCCTAGAAACCATTGAGCGCAATGTCAAGTTGCAAACTCAATTAATTGAAGATTTACTCGATGTTTCCCGCATCCTTCAGGGTAAACTTCACCTCAACTTCGACCGGATTAATTTGGTGTCAGTGATTGAAGCTGCGATCGAAACAGTGCGTTTCTCGGCGGAGGCTAAGTCTATCCAGATTCAGACAATTCTCGAATCTGGTGTTGGGGAAGTTTTAGGCGATGCCAATCGATTACAACAAGTCATTTGGAATATTCTTTCTAATGCGATTAAGTTTACTCCCATCGGCGGACAGATAAAAATTAAATTAGGGCAAGTTGGCTCACAGATACAAATCTGTGTAACTGATACAGGAAAGGGAATTGCACCTGAGTTTTTACCTTATGTCTTTGATTATTTCCGTCAAGCAGATGGGGCGACAACTCGAAAATTTGGCGGCTTAGGTTTAGGATTAGCGATCGTTCGCCATCTGGTAGAACTTCACGGGGGGACTGTGCAAGCAGAAAGTCTCGGCGAAGGACAAGGAGCAACTTTCACTGTGAGACTTCCATACTTACAAGATGAAAGCAAAAAAATCAAAGATGCAAAAGATAACTCCTCACTTGGGGCGGCTCAGTCTTCGCCCTTGTCTGGCTTAGAGATTCTGGTGGTGGATGATGATGCAGATATGCAGGAATTTTTGCCCTTCATGCTGGAGCAGTATGGTGCAACTGTTACCGTTGTCGCCTCAGCCATTGAAGCTTTAACAGTATTGACTCAATCCCAGCCAAATTTGATCGTCAGCGATATCGGGATGCCAGAAATGGATGGCTATATGCTGATGCGACAAGTGAGGAGTTTGAAACCAGAGCAAGGAGGGACAATTCCGGCGATCGCTTTGACTGCTTATGCTAGTGAGATGGATCGTCAACTAGCGATCGCTGTGGGATTTCAACAGCATATTTCTAAGCCTGTAAATCCAGAAGAATTGGTAAAGGCGATCGCGTCATTAAACATCTCTATAAATTAAATCTGACTTCTGAATCCTTACGTATTTATTATCCTATTTCACCTATCTGATCTGCATCATCTGCGACTCCATTGCGAAAGCGTACTTCTAAGCCATGTTCTGCCTCCCAGGAACACTCAGCTATCAACTTAAAGGTAGCAATATGCAGATCATACTCAATGTGGGGCGGCACATAGATATATGAGAAAGTCACCTCATCCCAAACCTGAATGGGATTAGCCATCTGCGGCATTTCTTCATCCCCTATCATCTCACGATATACATCATAATTTTGCAGCACCAGAGGCGCACTGATGCTTAACACATCGCTTGGCAAGGTTAGAGCTTGCCGAATAGCTTCACGCTGGAGCGATGAGAGTTCCCCTATCAGCCCCTGTTCAAAATCCACGCAAATCGGTACACAGCGATCGCCCAAAATAGCACATTGTTCTAGAGTCCAGTGGTTGGATTCGTTTCTTATCTGTCCAAACTCAGGATCGTAGTAACTCCTTGGAAGTTTGTTCATCATCTTTCGGTACTATCTTTTTAAAGGCTAATCGTCTTACTTTGAGGAACACGCAAAAGGTTAATCACTCTGCTTTATATAGCAAGAGACTGGTGACTGGGGACTGGGTAAAAAGTCTTGTTGTATCTAAGTTTTATCATCTGTGAATGTCCTAACCACCAAGGCTGTTGCTATATCTGGAGTTTAGATCCGGTTAACGATATAGCCAAACACGTAACAGCGACAGCAATTGTTCGGTATCTACAGGTTTAGTGATGTAGTCTGATGCGCCGGCTTCAATACACTTCTCGCGATCGCCTAGCATGGCTTTAGCAGTCAGTGCAATAATCGGCAAAGACTTAAATCGATTGTTTTGGCGGATTGTACGTGTTGTTTCGTAACCATCCATTTCTGGCATCATTACGTCCATCAAAACGACATCAACATCTGGTGTATTTTCTAACAGGGTAATTCCCTCTCTGCCATTTTCAGCATATATAACCTCTATTTGATAACGCTCCAGCATACTAGTTAGAGCGAAGATATTCCGCATATCATCGTCTACAATTAGCGCTTTTTTGCCAGTGAGCAAGTAGTCTTGTGAATGCAGCTGTTCAAGTATTTGGCGTTTGGGTGCAGGTAAATTTGCTTGGACTCGGTGTAAAAATAATGCTGTTTCATCGAGAAGACGTTCGGGCGATCGCACATCTTTAATGATAATTGTCTCGGCAATTCGTCTGAGTTCTGTTTCTTGAGCTTTGCTAATTTCTCTACCTGTGTAGACAATAATTGGTAAAGTTTTACCGTGAGGTAGAAGCTTTATCTGCTCAATCAGTTCAAATCCACTCATGTCGGGTAGCCCTAAATCAAGAACCATACAATCAAAATGCTGGGTGCGAATAGCTTCTAGAGCTGCTGCACCGTCAGCCACAGCAGTGGTCACAACATCGCTGTTACCAATTAACTCAACAATACTCAGCCGTTGAGTATCATCATCTTCGACTACCAATAAATTTTTCACCTGGCGCTCAACAAAACCTTTAATTTTGGTCAACGCCTCAGATATTGTTTCGCTGGTTAAAGGCTTTTGCAGATATGCGATCGCACCTAATTTTAAACCGCGCTGTTTCCCTTCTTCAACAGTCATGATATGTACGGGAATGTGACGGGTATTTGGGTCATGTTTGAGACGATCCAATACCGTCCAACCATCCATTTCTGGCAACCGGATATCTAGCAAAATGGCTGAAGGTAGGAATTGCTGCGCTAGCATCAAACCTGTACTACCAGTTTGGGCAGCGATCACCTTGAATCCCTGCTGTTGCGCCATATCTAGCAGGATACGCACAAAATTAATGTCATCTTCGACAATTAGTAACACGCGATCGCCTCTTTCAATAGTACTGCGATCATCATTTATGAGTGTTGTTAGCGGTAGCGGGGCGTTTAGCCCGTGCTGAGTGCTGAGTGGAGAGTGCACAGAGACGCGATTAATCGCGTCTGTACTCAGTCGGGAGTAGGGAGTGCTAGATTGTGTTGATGTTGACTCAGCACTCAGCACTCGTGACTCAGCACTCACTTGTGGTAGGTAGAATGTAAAGGTGCTACCTTCACCAGGTTGACTGATTAGTTTTATTTCACCGCCGAAGAGACGGGCGATTTCGCGGCTAATTGATAAACCCAATCCGGTACCGCCGTATTTCCGACTGGTAGAGCCATCGGCTTGCTGGAATGCTTCAAAAATCACTTTCTGTTTTTCGGCGACAATGCCAATGCCTGTATCGCTAACTGAGAAAGCAATCACAAGCGGGGCACGATTTAAAGTTTCGTTGTCGTTGCTCCACCCTAGCTTGGCCACCGCAATCCGTAAGCGCACCTCCCCTTGCTCTGTAAATTTAAAAGCGTTGGAGAGGAGATTTTTCAACACCTGTTGTATGCGTTTGACATCTGTATAGATGCTGTTCGGCAATTCCGGAGTAAATTCAATTGCGAAAGCAAGTCCTTTACTATGAGCGATTTGTCGGAAGGTGCGCTCAATCTGCTCGCCCAAGTCTGTCAATGGCATTTGGGTCATGTCAATGGACATGGTTCCAGATTCAATTTTAGCGAGATCCAGAATGTCATTAATTAAGGCTAACAAGTCAGTACCGGCTGAGTAAATTGTCTGGCTGTATTCGACTTGCTTGGCGGTGAGGTTGCGATCGATATTATCTGTTAATAATTTCGCCAAAATTAACAAGCTGTTTAGCGGTGTCCGCAGTTCATGGGACATATTGGCGAGAAATTCTGATTTGTATTTTGAGGAGAGGGCCAGTTGTTCGGCTTTATCTTCTAAAGACAGTCTCGCTTGTTCAATTTCTTGATTTTTGTGCTCAACTTCTTTCTTCTGTATCGCCAACAGTTCTGCCTTTTCTTCTAATTCGGCGTTGGTTTGTTGCAGTTCCTCTTGCTGTCCTTTGAGTAAATCTTCAGAAGTTTTGAGTGATTGGGCTTGTTGTTCTAAGCGCTTATTGGTTTCCCGGAGTTCGCTTTGCTGGGTTTGGAGTTCTTCAGCCAAAGATTGCGATTGCTTGAGTAATTCTTCAGTTCGCATCGAGGCGGCGATCGTGTTGAGAACGATCGCGATACTTTCGGTAAGCTGGTCGAAGAATGTCAGATGAATTTCGCTAAAGCGGCGGAAGGATGCTAATTCTATCACTGCTGTCACCTGTCCTTCAAAGAGTACAGGTAACACCACAGCATTAAGTGGTGTGGCTTCTCCTAACCCAGAGGAAATTCTCACATAATCGCTGGGCACTTCCGTCAACAGAATTCGCTCTTTTTCTAAAGCGCATTGTCCCACCAAACCTTCACCCAAATGGAAGCGGTTAGCTAAATGTCTGCGTTCGCGGTAAGCGTAGCTACTGATTAGTTTCAAACACGGTGTATGTTCAACAAAGTCCATCAAGAAGAATACACCGTGTTGCGCTCCTACCAGAGGTGCGAGTTCTGAGAGAATCAGTTTAGATACGGTTTCCAAGTCTCGCTGACCTTGGAGCATTCGGGTAAACTTGGCTAAGTTTGTTTTCAACCAGTCTTGTTCGGTGTTTTTCTGCGTTGTTTCTCGCAGGTTGGCAATCATCTGATTGATGTTGTCTTTGAGTATCGCTACTTCTCCTAGTGCTTCGACGGCAATTGAACGAGTTAAATCGCCTTTAGTGACAGCTGTAGCAACTTCGGCGATCGCTCGCAACTGAGTTGTCAGTGTCGCAGCAAGTTCGTTTACATTATCGGTCAAATCTTTCCAAGTTCCAGCCGCCCCAGGTACTCTCGCTTGTCCGCCTAACTTCCCTTCAATTCCCACTTCCCGCGCTACTGTGGTTACTTGATTGGCAAATGTTGCTAGAGTATCAATCATCTCGTTGATTGTCTCTGCCAAAGTTTCAATTTCTCCCTTGGCATCTAACATCAGTTTCCGTTTCAAGTCACCGTTAGCAACGGCGGTGACAACTCTGGCGATACCGCGTACTTGGGCCGTTAAGTTCCCCGCCATTGAGTTAACGTTATCTGTTAAATCTTTCCAAGTCCCTGCCACACCTTGGACTTGTGCTTGTCCGCCCAACTTTCCTTCAGTTCCCACTTCCCGCGCCACCCGCGTTACTTCTGATGCAAAGGAACTAAGTTGATCCACCATCGTGTTGGTGGTGTTCTTCAAGTCCAAAATTTCGCCTTTGGCATCGACGGTAATTTTCTTAGATAAGTCGCCATTCGCTACCGCCTTGGTAACTTCCGCGATGTTGCGAACTTGTCCGGTGAGGTTCCCCGCCATCGAGTTAACGTTATCTGTTAAATCTTTCCAAGTGCCTGCTACTCCTCTAACGTAAGCTTGTACGCCCAATTTACCTTCCGTTCCCACCTCACGCGCAACCCTGGTAACTTCACTTGCAAAGGAATTAAGCTGATCCACCATTGTATTAATGGTATTTTTAAGTTCCTGAATTTCACCTTTGACATCGACGGTGATTTTCTTGGATAAGTCGCCGTTTGCGACGGCTGTGGTAACGTCAGCAATGTTTCGCACCTGTGCCGTCAAACTTCCCGCCATGAAATTTACGCTGTCGGTTAAATCCTTCCAAGTTCCGGCTACACCTTTAACTTCTGCTTGTACGCCCAGCTTACCTTCAGTTCCCACCTCACGCGCCACCCGCGTTACTTCACTTACAAAGGAATTGAGTTGATCCACCATCGTATTGACGGTGTTTTTCAACTCCAAAATTTCCCCTTTGACATCAACGGAGATTTTCTTAGATAAGTCGCCATTAGCTACGGCGGTGGTGACGGCGGCAATGTTTCGCACCTGTGCCGTTAAGCTTCCCGCCATGAAGTTGACACTGTCGGTTAAATCTTTCCAAGTGCCAGCCACACCCCGCACATCTGCTTGTACGCCTAATTTACCCTCACTTCCCACCTCACGCGCAACCCGTGTTACTTCACTTGCGAAGGAATTAAGTTGATCCACCATGATATTGATGGTATTTTTCAGTTCCAGAATTTCGCCTTTGACAGCAACAGTAATTTTCTTAGATAAATCACCATTAGCGATCGCAGTTGTCACTTCCGCTATGTTCCGCACTTGCGCCGTCAAGCTTCCCGCCATGAAGTTTACACTGTCAGTTAAATCTTTCCAAGTACCAGCAACGTCTTTGACTTCCGCTTGTACGCCCAATTTACCTTCAGTTCCCACCTCACGCGCGACTCGCGTCACTTCCGATGCAAAGGAACTGAGTTGATCCACCATCGTATTAATAGTATTTTTCAACTCCAAAATTTCACCTTTGACATCGACGGTGATTTTCTTGGATAAGTCGCCTGTTGCAACTGCCGTAGTCACTTCCGCAATATTCCGCACCTGTGCCGTTAAACTTCCCGCCATGAAGTTCACGCTGTCTGTCAAGTCTTTCCAAGTGCCAGCTACGCCCCGCACTTCTGCTTGCACGCCCAGTTTACCTTCACTTCCCACCTCACGGGCAACCCTTGTGACTTCTGATGCAAAGGAATTGAGTTGATCCACCATTGTGTTGATGGTATTTTTGAGTTCTAAAATTTCACCTCTGACATCGACAGTGATTTTCTTAGATAAATCGCCTGTTGCCACCGCCGTAGTCACTTCCGCAATATTTCGCACCTGTGCTGTTAAACTTCCCGCCATGAAGTTTACACTGTCAGTTAAATCTTTCCAAGTGCCAGCTACACCCTTGACATCGGCTTGCACGCCCAGTTTACCTTCACTGCCCACTTCCCGCGCAACCCTTGTAACTTCACTGGCAAAAGAACTGAGTTGATCCACCATGATATTGATGGTATTTTTAAGTTCGAGAATTTCACCTTTAACATCGACGGTAATTTTTTTAGATAAATCGCCATTGGCGATCGCAGTCGCAACTTCGGCAATATTTCGCACCTGTCCGGTGAGATTACCCGCCATTAAGTTAACGTTATCAGTTAAATCTTTCCAAGTACCCGCTACTCCCCGGACTTCTGCTTGTACGCCCAACTTACCTTCAGTTCCCACCTCACGCGCCACTCTTGTGACTTCCGATGCAAAGGAATTCAGTTGATCCACCATTGTGTTGATGGTGTTTTTCAACTCCAGAATTTCGCCTTTGACATCGACGGTGATTTTTTTAGATAAGTCACCATTTGCCACCGCCGTTGTCACTTCGGCAATATTCCGCACCTGTGCCGTCAAGCTTCCAGCCATGAAGTTTACACTATCGGTCAGGTCTTTCCACGTACCTGCTACCCCACGTACTTCTGCTTGACCGCCTAATTTACCTTCTGCACCCACCTCACGCGCAACTCTTGTTACTTCCGATGCAAAAGAATTCAGTTGATCCACCATGATGTTAACGGTGTTTTTCAACTCTAAAATCTCGCCTTTGACATCAACAGTGATTTTCTTAGAAAGGTCGCCATTCGCTACCGCCGTTGTTACTTCCGCAATGTTACGGACTTGGGCAGTCAAATTTCCTGCCATTAAGTTAACGTTATCAGTTAAATCCTTCCAAGTTCCGGCAACACCTTTAACTTCTGCTTGTACGCCTAACTTCCCTTCAGTTCCCACTTCACGGGCAACTCGCGTTACTTCCGATGCAAAAGAATTGAGTTGATCCACCATCGTATTGACGGTATTTTTGAGTTCGAGAATTTCGCCTTTGACATCGACAGTGATTTTTTTCGATAAGTCACCGTTAGCGATCGCAGTCGCAACTTCCGCAATGTTGCGAACTTGTCCGGTGAGATTACCCGCCATCAAGTTAACGTTATCAGTCAAATCCTTCCAAGTGCCAGCAACACCCTGGACTTCGGCTTGGACACCCAATTTACCTTCAGTTCCCACCTCACGCGCAACCCGCGTTACTTCCGATGCAAAAGAACCAAGACGATCTACCATCGTGTTGACAATATTAGCAGTTTGGAGAAACTCACCTTGCAGAGGTCTGCCATCAATTTCTGTAGGAATCGTTTGCGATAAGTCACCATTGGCGACAGACCGAATTACTCGCGTAGTTTCAGCTGTTGGTTGAACTAAATCTGTAATTAAAGTATTGACAGAAGTAACACAATCTGACCAGGAACCACGAACATCTCCAAGAAAGGCGCGATCGGCAATTTTGCCTTCTTTGCCAACAACGTTACCAATCCGTTGTAGTTCTGCCGCCATCCGCTGATTTTGATCGATTATACCATTGAGCGTATCAGCGATTTTTCCTGCTACACCAGTATGGTCTATGGGCATCCGAGCCGAGAAGTCACCCTGTTTAACAGCATTCAGCGTTCTTAACAGCTGATTTAAATCGAGATTGTCGCTGTCTCTAGTTAACTGTTCGGTTGCCATTACCTTATCCTTAATCTTGATTCTTGAAAAATTTTTTGTATTTTTTGCACCCCGTACTTATTTAGAGTACTTTTAGCTAATGCGTATCACAATAGAAAGCAGGCAATAAAAAGTGAATCAAACTAATTTTTATGGGTGCGAGTGTAAACAGTTGATAGAGACTGCTAACTAAATAGGCGTTGCATAATAAAGGGATGAATTAAGGTGTTATACTGAGCAGTGTCTACACTTTAAATCTACGTAGATCAGAAAAAACGGAAAGCGGCGAGGTAAATACAATCAGATATATGTTAAGTGTGGTCGTCAATTTATTGATGTTTATAGTCCACCAAGAGGCTACTCAAATCAGGTAAAACAAGCATGCCTAAAAGCCGACGTTAATGGTATGGGGCTGCGAGCCATTGAGCATGACAAAGGTGTTGATCATACAACTGTAATTTACTGGCTAAAACAAATCAGTGAGCAACTTCCAGATACACCATTAACACCCGAGATACCAACGGTTGGCGAGTTAAATGAACTGGAAACTTTTACCAGTTCAAAAAAACAAAATTTGGTTGTCGACAGCTGTAAATCACTTTTGTGTTGGCGAAGCCTCTCGAAGAGAAGGTATTCTAGCTTGGGTTTTAGGAAATCTCATAGTGCCGAAACATTTCAACCTTTGTGGTCGGAAAGTTTGCTGTTGGCAATGTTATTTCTACGTCACAGATGGATGGAAAGTTTATGTCAGTTTTATTCCACCAGCAGACCATATGATCAGCAAGATATATATCACCAGAGTAGAAGGTGAAAATACAAGGCTTAGACATTATCTGGCACGACTAGATCGAAAAACATTATGCTATTCCAAATCTCTAGATATGCTTAAATACTCGATTCGATTGTTACTTCACTACCTAAAGTATAGAGAAATACCTGTATTTACCTGAATCATTCCGCATTTATGCAACGCCGAAATTCTGAATTCCACAACTAATCAGAACTAATTACCTCAAAAGATTTGACCTCTAAGGCGGGGCCAATCATGGCAGTTGTCATGATATCTTCACGCACCTGTCCTTTAACTTTTGCTTTTTGTCCGGCTTTGAGTAAGTCTTTGTCAGCCCCTCTGAGGATTTCGTAAGTAACGCCCTCTTCTGTAACTAACGCCCATGCGCCTGTACCAATATCACGACGTTCGACTGTACCTGTAAGTGTAATGCTCATAACAGTTCTGAGTGCTGAGTGGTGAAGTTAGAAGTTAGGAGTAGAGATGCGATTAATCGCGTCTGTTAGGAGTTAGGAGTAAGGAGTTATTAAGAATTCTTTCCCACTCCCCACTCCCCGTTTACGCAATTTTCTCTTCGTTTTTCAATGCTAAACTAACAAGTCCATAACAGACTAAGGCATTAGCAATGAGGAAGAGACGTGCTAAGTTACCACTTCCCAATCCCCAAACTGTCGGCTCGAAAAACGCACTTGTAGTTAAGCACGCTGCTACACCTAAAGTTGAACCAATGGCAAACCATTTCCAACTAGGATGTCCCAGCAGCAATGCCATCAACATAATGGGAATCAGTACACTGGCAAATAGGGGATTTAATGCATCAGTTCCCTGGAGAGTATTGCCTAATTCGGGAATTGAACTGCCCAAAAGCCGAAAAGGCCATTGCGGAAGATCAAAAATATAGATTCCCTTGAGAAAGAATAATCCAGAACTGCCAGCAATAAGTCCACTGGATAAAGACCAACTCCAAGTGAAGGGGAAATAAACGCGTAAAAACCAAGCCAGCAGATAGGAACCAACTACCATTAAAACCTTAGGTAACAGTGCGATCGCACCACCATCAATCCAAAAGCCGGGGTTAAGATAGCCGCTATCCCGTAACCACCGAAAGAAATCTGGGAAACTGATTTGGCCGCTAAAGGCTAGTTTGACTGCTGCTTGTGCATTAAGTTGTCCAGCGCCATAATAGTTCAAACCATCATCCTGGATAACTCGTGCCGACTGCTTGAGGACTTTTAAAACTTCATCTGGTTCTTTGATGCCAGCAGCTTTAATTAATGCCGCAACACCAGCAACGTGGGGAGAAGCCATGCTTGTACCCTGGAAGCCCAGAAATACGCCTTCGCCTTTTTCGTCAATGGTTTCTTGGAGAATCTTACCAGCTTCACTACCACCAGGAGCAGAGATATCTACCCCTGCACCAAAATTAGAATAGGGCGCTCTTTCGCCATCTGGGCCAATTGCCGAAACGCCGATTACATAGGGATAGCGGGCTGGATAGCTTGCTCCATTGGTGTTTTCATTTCCGGCTGCGGCAATAATAACAACACCTTTTCTATGGGCATACTCGATCGCATCTTTCATCAACTTGCTTTCACCGCCACCACCCAAGCTCATATTAATCACATCTGCGCCTTTATCAGCAGCAAATTTAATCGCTTCGGCAATATCAGCAACGGTACCACCGCCATAAGAACTGAGTACCTTCAGGGGCATTAGATTGGCTTCGTAGGCAATTCCAGCGACGCCATATTTGTTATTTGTGGCTTGAGCAATAGTTCCGGCAACATGGGTACCGTGACCATTATCGTCTGTGGCTTCTTCTCTGTCGTTAACAAAATCATAGCCTTTGACGAATTTTGTCTCATACAAGTCGCGAACCTTGGTAATTCCAGTGTCAATAACTGCGACTGTAATGCCACTGCCTTTGGTTTGACTCCATGCGCCTTCAATACCGATTTTGTGCAAGTTCCACTGCTTGCTATAATATTGGTCATTGGGGCCAGTTAATGAAGGACTTGCTTCTTCATCTTCTTGGGGTGTTAAAAATTCACCTAGCCAAGCGGTTTTACCTGGTTGTGGAATCTTGTTGTAGATATAGTTTGGTTCAATGAATTCTGTCGCTTGGGCAAACTGAGATTTTTTTAGTTCTTGGAGCCGTTGGCGATCGCCCTTGATAATATACACATTATCTTTTTTGGAAAACTTGTTGTCTAATTGGGGTGTAACGTTGTATTGTTTGGCGATCGCTTGCAGATTCTGTTCCACCACAAGTGATGGAATATCTTCCCGAAAATCAAGCAAAATCGTCTCAAACTCTCCTTTAGCTGCCAATCCCTGAAAATTCAGGAAACTAAATATGGCAGTTCCCAGCCCAATGACAAACAAGCACAATAATATAAGTTTTCTCATATTAACTCATCACCGCTTTTTGCCAGTTTGCTCACTACCATAACTTATCTGCATCCCTTGTTGGTAGATTTTGCACTTTTAGTTACAAGTTTTATTCAGGAATCAGGATTTTTTTAACGATGGAACGTGGTCTTTTGTGGTTGCCCCTGTTAGTAATGTTTTTCTGGTTAGCTTGGCAAGGCTCGAAGGAGTATCAAAAAGTCGAAGCCTATCGCCTCTGGGCAGAACAATTTGAACGGGCTAAGTATGATATTTCTGCTGTATTGGGTCAAAAAGATAACAATATAACTTGGGGAAAACCCACGCCTCAAGGGCCGATTAAACTAGAAACATTCTCCTTGCTTGATATCAAACAAATCCAGGTATTAGTAGATGAAAAATCAGTAGATGTAAACAATCCACCTGAAAAAGGTCGTTCTATAGAATTAGAATTTATATTTTCCGAATCTACTAACTCAGTGCGGGTTCCGTTTACAGAAATCCCTTTGGCAGCAGAATGGGGTAAGTTTTTGCAGGGGCTATTACAAGACTTGCGATCGCAACCACAGCAATAGTTATATTAAAACTATAAGTGATAAATAAGACGGCTATTTCTGGTCAAAAAGTTAGATCGTTAGTGGTGATATTATTCATGGGCAACGACGTTTTTATTAGAAAGATGTTTTTTGGAATGGCTTTTACTTGACTACGATTTACTCAACATCTCAATAAATTAAATATATATTATCCAAAACCCTTGTAGAGACGTAGCTGTGCTACATCTCTACATTCTTTCTCACCAGATATTGCGCTCCTATGGGTGTGGTCTATCTAATTTAAAGCCGTCTTAAAACTCGATTCATGTTTGGATTACACTTGCATTCAGTTGACCCGACCCAGCTATGCTTGAATGATGAAGTCAGAGGCAGTAAGAGAGGGCGCACCAGTAAGTTGTGCAAATTGACCACCACTGCCGAAACCAGCAGCGCTACCATTTTGATTGTAAAATAACTGCCCAGTCATACGGTCGTAAACAATTACAGCATCGCTAACTGCCCCTAAACTAGTGATTTGAAAATCACTGGCGTTACTAAAACCCGTTCCTACATCAGAAGTAATAGCACTAAAGGTAGTCTTATCGAGGACAATCTTATCACCTTGAGAGTGATTGAAGTCAGCGATAGTATCAATACCCACAACAGCGCTATTAAAGATAGAATTGGTGTCGTAGAGGAAAGAGTCAGCACCTGTACTACCCACAAGAGTATCGTTGCCCTGTCCACCAATTAGAAGATCGTTGCCAGTACCACCCCGCAGCAGGTCGTCACCACCGCTGCCATCAATGGTATCATTACCCCCTTGACCATTAATCACATCGTTGGAACTGTAAAAACCGCTAATGTTATTGTTCAAGTCATTCAGGAAAGTGACAGTGTTTGCTGTAGAAATATACGTTTGAGTGGAGTTGGCCTTAATCACATCAAAGCTTTTGGTAACACTGTCTTCTCCGTCAAAGATGATATTGCCAATGGCAGGTCTTGTTGTCGATGCGTCTAAGTTGTCTAGGTTTTCTAACTTAAAGTTTTGCAGAGTAACTTTGGTATTGGCCACATTTCCAAAAGTGACTTCTAAATTGTTACCATTTTGAGTTAATTGCAGATTTCTTGCAGTCAATTCAGTCCCAATAAATTGCAAGGTGTCTACTTTAGCAATTACCGCAGCCGAAGGGTTTGAGCTAGTACCTACACCACCAAAGTCAGTGATGCTGTAATTTCCATCGCCTCGTCGGATAGTAAAGGTGTCATTGTCGTCAGTGCCATTGAGAACTTTGATTCCCGGGGCAGGAGCAGATCTAACTGTGCCACTAATGGCAAAGTTAAAGGAGCTTTCATCAATATCGTTGTTTTTTAAACTGAAGTTGCCACTATAAGTACCTGCTGTAGTGGGGTTAAGTGCCACCGATATAGTAGTAGAAGCATTAACAGCCACGCTCTTTGGAAGAGTTCCGACTAAACTAAATCCCTTTGGAAGTGTAAGATCACTTAGCTTGAGTGCGCCTGTACCGGTGTTCTTGATAGTAAAGGTTTTGGTTAAGGTATCACCAACAGTCGTTTCACCAAAGTTAATGGCGGTGGTGTCACCATCTGTAATATCAACAGTGCCATTGAGAACTTGAATTTCCGGGGTATAAACTGTACCACTAATGGCAAAGTCAAAGGGGCTTTCATTCGTATCGTTGTTGTCTAAACTGAGGCTGCCACTATAGATGCCGGGTGCAGTGGGGTTGAGTGCCACTGCTATGGTGGTGGAAGCATTAGCAGCTACCTTCGTTGGAAAAGTTCCGACTAAACTAAATCCGTCGGGAAGTTTAAGATTACTCAGATTGAGTACAGCTATACCGGTGTTCTTGATAGTAAAGGTTTTAGTCAAGGGTTCACCAACAAGAGTCTCACCAAAGTCAATGGCGGTGTTGCCATCTATAATGTCAATATTGCCATTAAGAACTTGAATTTCTGGGGTTTTGGTAGAGCTGCGCGGAGCTTCGTATGCACCAATATCAATGACTGTACTGCCATTACCATCACCATCCTGAGGAGTCCTCTTAGTGATGCTATTAAAAGCATTAGAACCACCATCGATCGCAACACTTCCAGGTTTGAGTGCAAAATTCCCTTTGTCTGCATCAACAAATTGAGGATCTTGACCCAAAATATTTTGTAGCCCTGTAGCGTTTAAATTATCTGAAGCTTGGAATACATTCGAGTTATAAACAAGATTGCGATCGAAGATGACATTTGTGGCATACTTGATTCTATTAGCATTTTGATTGTCGCTTGCATACAAAATGTTATTGTAGACACGTACATTTTCCGAGTAAGTAACACTAATCTCTCCAGATTCTGGAAGAACCTGGGCATTCTTATAAGCCGTGTTATTGATAACATCAACATTGGTAGCTTTGAAAACATTAATACCTGCACCTCCATTGTTGTAAGTAATGTTATTTGCAATTAATGCCTTACCTGTATAAGCCACATTATCTTTGCTGGTATTGGTAGTATCAAGCATAATCCCATGTCCCTCAGTGATTTTGTCAGTGCCTCCTGCTTTCCACGGAACTAAACTTTGGTTATCGTAGACAATGTTGTCTCGAAAAATCATTCTATAATCAGTAGTATTGTTATCAAAATTAAAACTGTTGAGAGAGGTTATTCCCTGATTGCCGTGAGCCGAATACCAAGCGTTTCCAGACACAATGTTTTTCTCAACAGTTATATAGTCTGAATTACTGAATGCTATGCCTCCACCTGGAAAGTCATGGATTGTGTTACCAGTGATGACAATATGATGAGGATTAGTACCACTTACACCCTCGGCGTTTTTCGATACATTAACAGCAATTCCATTACTATTGGTCAAGGGATTCTTAAGGTTATCCTTCTCTTGCAAGGCATATTCGAGAGTGATGTTTTCCCGATTGCCTTTTATATCAAGTCCTTCAATCCGCACATAGGATGAACTTAATATATTAATGCCACTTCCCGTTGTTGTTATCGTAGGCGTAGCTCCTGGATAAGCTTTTATTGTTGTCCAGTTATTTGGTGAGCCATTCAAGTTTAAAAGCGTAACCCCTTTCATTTGATAATTTCCATTCATGACGTAGAGTGTGTCGCCTGCTTTCATCTCATACACGGCTCTACCCAAGGTAAGAAATGCAGATTTTTCGTCTAAGCCATTATTTTTATCACTGCCTGTTGCAGAAACGTAATATGTATTGCCAGCCATGTGTTTACTCCGAATATATATAGGGGAAATTGGTAGTACAGTGCAACTTTCTTCAGTTGCTAAGTAGTTATTTGAATGAGTCATTTATCTGCACTGTTAAGGACAGTCGCAGCTGCCCAATCGCGACTTGAAATCGCGTCGTTTGTAGAAACACTTTTGTAAAACTTAAAATTTTTCTTCTATCAACCGTTAATGGTTAAAATAGGAATGTCGATACTGTCAATCGTCAGTGTTTTATTGAAGATGATCGACCAATTTGGACGCAGACAATGCAGCGCAAAGCTAAAGACATTTTCTGTCATCTCTGCGTTTGTTGAGTGGTCAAAGTTGAATTGGTTGAAACTTTAGTAGGTTTACCCCTTAACTTAAGGGAACTAATGTAACAACTTAGTCGAACTTGTTGTATGCGGTGTAACTGAGCCTTGTGAACTCATGTATTAAAACTAACCTTCATATAAAGAATTTAAACCAGTGAATACGCTGAATAGAGTTATTTTTTTTACAACATTTTCAAAAAAATTATGGGGATGTTGTGCTGGAGTCCTGTTAATTTTCAGAGTTATATGGGAGTGGAGAGCGCTTTGTGCAAGGATTTGATGAAGTTTTTCTAAAAATTTTTAAAGAAGCGATCGCTTCTTTAGCAAGTACCTCGCTACCATTAACAGCACTTTCAAGTCAGGTTGTGGCAAATCTTTGTGGTTGCGATCAGGAAGGAGGTTGGAAGGAAGAGGGTTTTAACCTAGTTCATCAATCTTTGAGATAGTTTGGTTTGATAACGCCAACTTACTTAATCTTCATAATATGAACACTGAAATAAACTCCAGAATGCCTGTTGCTTTAACTATTGCTGGTTCAGATAGCGGTGGCGGTGCAGGAATTCAAGCTGATTTACGTACCTTTGCTTTTCACTGTGTCCACGGTACTAGTGCTATAACCTGCGTCACGGCACAAAACACTCTAGGAGTGAAGAGAGTTGATGCTATGCCAACAGAGGCTGTTGTGGCGCAAATTCAGGCAGTAGTTGAGGATATTGGCGTACAAGCTGCCAAAACAGGAATGTTGCTCAATCAGGAAATTATCTTTGCTGTTGCCCAGCAAGTGGAAGCTTTACAAATCAATAATTTAGTAGTTGATCCAGTAATGGTGTCACGCACGGGAGCACAATTGATTGATGATGATGCTGTAAAGACTCTGTACCATGCCCTGATTCCTAAAGCAGTTATAATTACGCCCAATCGCTATGAAGCCCAGATTTTGAGCGGTTTACAAATTAATTGTTTAGAGGATATGCAAGCTGCTGCTGAAATTATTCACAAGACTTTAAAGACAAAGGTTGTTTTAGTTAAAGGCGGAGGTATGCAGGGAGATTTGCGTGGCGTTGATATCTGGTTTGATGGGGACAAGTTGGAAGTTTTGACTTGCCAACAAGTAGAGACAAAAAATACCCACGGTACTGGTTGTACACTATCAGCTGCGATCGCTGCTAATCTAGCTAAAGGAAAAGATCTGTGGCAGGCAGTGCAACAGGCAAAGGAATATGTGACTACCGCGCTCACTTACGCTCTAAATATTGGCGAAGGACAAGGCCCTGTAGGGCACTTCTTCCCATTGTTGGGACTGGGGGCTAAAACTCGGGAGTGGGAACTAGAGACTAGGGACTGAGGATTAGGGAGTGGGGAAGATGGGGAGACAAGGTGACAGGGTGACTTGAGTGAGAACTTGCAATAAGTCTTTCCCCTTGTCCCCAATTCTTCTTGTCTTCTTGTCCTCTCTAGCAATACCCAATAACCAATCCCCAATTCCCAAATAAAAAATCTTTGCCCTTTCGGTATTTTTCTATTATTCTTGGGCATAGTTTCAGGGGTGACTATCTCTGTTAGCATCTCTGTACGATCTAATTACTTTGATTTTTAATACCAAGCCCCCGATGCGAACAACCATAGGTTCTGTTCACAGGAATTCGCCAACACCGACTACTCAAGCCTACCCTCCCTCTGTACCACTATCTGTATACAGGGAATTGTCAACAGAGTTGCAAGCAGTACAAGCAAGGCTAAATGCACTCACCATTCAAAATCAGCAACTAGCACAAGAAAATCAACTATTGCGTCAAGAAATTACCAAAGTCGTTGAGTCTTTTTCTCGTTTGCAAAATTTTGTGGACTCCCATACTACACCTAGTTATCACCAAGCCAACCAAGCTTCTGGTGACGTTAAAAGTGCTGCCAAACAGCCAGTAACACAAGCACGTCCACCTCAGCAGGTTTCTCGTTCGCGTCCATCGGTTGTGCCCAAAACACCACGTGAAAAAAGCCGCCAAGACTTTTCTACACCTGTAATGGAAATGAATTTCCCGATACCAGAACCAGTTTTTATAGAAGAGCAACAAGTAAGTTATCATTCCACTACTGAGCCAGATGTCAAGGAACTCAATGGCTGGTGGTTAATTATTACTATCTTGTTAATTATGCTGACTGCCTTTAGTGCTGGGTATTTCGTTGTGCGTCCCTTATTTGAACATCAGAAACGTTAGTTGACATTTCATAGTCAGCAGTAGTAGCAGGCTTTCGGGCTACCGTGTAGTTTGGCTGCAATCACTCTCTAAATATCCGAACAAATATGCTAAATAGCGGTAACGAGCTATTTTTAGGTTATAAAAGCTACATAAAATGCTAAATTGACAACAACTTCTTTATGTTAGAACCTCAAAGATTATCCAATTAATAAATCCTTGCCACTTCTCATGTCCCAAATCCTCAAGTAAAGCACTTATACTTTAAAAAAGTTGTAATTATTACATATTTTTTAGGAAAAGCACTGCTAGTTACAGCTTCAGACAGCGGATCTGGTTAGATATATAAACGAAGCTAGTAGAAGTCAGGAGTCAAGAAGATGAAAAAAGTAGAAGCTATTATCCGCCCATTTAAGCTAGATGAGGTGAAAATTGCCTTAGTTAACGCTGGTATTGTTGGCATGACTGTTTCTGAAGTCCGGGGGTTCGGACGGCAGAAAGGTCAAACTGAACGGTATCGCGGTTCTGAGTACACTGTTGAGTTTCTGCAAAAACTTAAAGTGGAAATCGTCGTTGACGACAATCAGGTTGATATGGTAGTAGACAAAATTATTGCTGCTGCCCGTACTGGTGAAATTGGCGATGGTAAAATTTTCATCTCGCCTGTTGAGCAAGTGATCCGGATTCGCACCGGCGAAAAAAACACAGAAGCAGTTTGAGTACTAAATACTGAGTACTGAGTACCAGTATAGTGGGCCTTGCTGAATAGTAGGATGAAATATATCGAAAATGTTAACTTTGAGATAGTCTTTCATTTCTTAAATCAGCAACGCCTTTTATTGAGTTTGAAATGGATACAAAAAAAGTAAGAAACAGTAACGAAAGTTTTTTACTTAGTTGCGCTTTTTGTCTTATGGTTTATATTTTCATCTACTAATGCTATGCAATCTAGTTAGTGGGTTGGGCTTCAATGGGATTACTTGGCATACATTATTCGTTCAACTACTACTTATAGGTGGATTTTCAGTGTTACCAATAGGACTAGGAAGTGGCTGAAATCAACCTTGTATCATCATTTGGTGGAATAAATAATCAATAACCTCTTTTAGTACTTTACGGGATCTAATAGATATTTTCCAAGTATCCCTCTTTTGTCAACTTTGGGAGAATCCAATCGCTGAAATCCTTTCGGAGCTTTAGTTTTCAGTTTTTGGCTCCAAACTTTAGTTATAGCAGTCGAAGTATAACTTAGGACATAATAGAAATAAATAAGCTTCAAAAACAGATGCCAGCGTCTTATAGTTACGATTTGAGAACTAAAGTGATTAATGCGATTGATGGAGGAATGGGAGAAACTTAAGCGAGTCGCATCTTTAAAATTAGTCGGAATACAATAGACACCTGGTTAAAGAAGAGAAAATATTCAGGAGACTATCAGGCAAAAGTCGGATATCAACAAGGATATAAGCCGAAAATTACCGATTTAGAGGAATTTCAGCGATTCGTTCAGTTAAATGGTAGCAAAACTCAAGAAGAAATGGCAGAAGCTTGGCCAGAAGATATTAGCGATGCCTTCGGCGAGCTACGCTAACGCACTATAGGAAAAGCCTTAAAAAAAATTGGTTATACTCGAAAAAAAACTTACGGTTATCGAGAAAGGGATGAAAACAAAAGGTCGGAATTTCGAGCCAAAATCAGCCAAAAACAATGCTCACAACTAGTCTACGTCGACGAACCCCGAATGGATAATTGAGAAGATTATGGTTATGGATGGAATCCTAAAGGCAAAAGATTTCACGATTTAAAATCAGGGAAAAGAAACATTAGAGTTAGTATTATGAGTGGTTTATGTCAAGGGAAGTTAATTGCTCCATTGACATTTGAAGGTTCAAGGAACATCGTTTAATTTTTGAGAAATGGCTCGAAGAAAAACTACTACCTGAACTCAAATCAGGACAGACAGTTATTTTAGATAATGCCACTTTCCACAAATCTCAGAGAATTCGTGAATTAATTGAATCAGCTGGCTGCGAAATTGAGTATTTACCACCTTACTCTCCTGATTTTAACGAGATTGAGCATTATTGGTTTCCCATAAAAAATCGAGTTAGAAAATCAGAAGGCACTATCGAAGACTTTCGGAAGAGAGTTGATACAGCTATTCGTTTAACGTCCTAACCTATACTTCGATTGCTATACTGTTAGAAAATAAAGGTTCAAAGCTCGACCAAATCAAAGTTTCAGAATCTTGCTTTGATTATTGTTTTCCGAGAGTGACAAAAGAGGGATATTTGTAAAAAGTTCATTGTCACTAACTACCAAATAGCTATCGCTTCTGTTGCTTATGATCTCAACGGGAAATTCAACTAAAGAGAATTTGGGCTTAGTGCATCTATATTCTCCATAGTCAGCTTGAAGTGAGTAAACTTGATTCCGAGAAAATCCCCTTGTATTTTCCCTTAAGAAAATCTGCATATACAGGGTGAAGCGAATCTAAAAAAATATGAGATTTACCAGGCAATATCCAAAAAGTTCCTTTGAAAAAACTATTTGGCTCTCCAATAACTTCATTATATTCCCAACATTCTATATTTATAGCAACCGCCAGGTTGGTTAGGACACTAAACTCAGAACATACTCCATTGCCGCTCGCAAGGTAGGGAAGTACTCCAGTTGCTTGCGGA
>NZ_JBALDE010000196.1:0-1757 GCF_036917515.1 Nostoc sp.
TTTTTCGATTGGTTGACTCTTAATCGTCACCTGTTTGCTTCTTATAAAGCCAGTTTAGGCTACATTTGGGCTTGATTTTTGTTTAAGTCCCGCTATAAAACTGCGATCGCTTACCCTTTTAGTATTTAAGCATTTGCGCCCAGAATAGAAGAGTCATAGTGCTGTAGCAAATCTTCTGAGTCATCGTAAATTGCCAGATTACCCAATCCCCAATAAAGAGTCCCTTTTACTCGATCATTCTATGAGAGGAGAAGAGATGGCGATCGCGTGAGATAATTCTAGAAGGTGCGTAGACGCATTCGCGCAGCGTCTCGTAGAGAAGTGGCTTGTCACCAGACATCGCTTCAAAGCTTCACTAGACCCAGGCTGATTTGAATTGCTCGATCTACCTGTGCGATCGTTTCTGGGTGCAGAATTCCCAAACGTTTAATCAGCCTTTGCTTGTCAATTGAGCGAATCTGATTGAGAAGTACAACAGAATCAACCTCTAAACCGCCTTCTGGCACTCTAATCAGCACTTCAGTGGGATACAAAGGTTCTGCAAACTTTGAGGTGATGGCAGCTACAACTGTGATTGGACTATGTTCGTTAGAAACATCATTTTGCAAGATTAAAGCTGGGCGTGTTTTTTTAATCTCTGCACCAATAGTTGGATCGAAATTGACTAAGTATACTTCACCACGTTTGGGGTAATTTACTTTTCGTTTCGGTGCCACAATTCTTCTTCCAAGTCAAACCACTCTTCTACTAAACCCAAATCACGTTCTGCGCGTTGGATGGCTCCCTCTTTTAACTGTTGTCGAAGATTGGCTAAGGTTTTCTGAGCAATATAATATTGCACAGCTTCGTTGATGAATTTACTGCGTTGGCGTAGCCTCTCCTCTGGAGAATCGCCTTTTTCAATGACTTGAGCGATTAGTTCAATTGTCTCATCTGGCAAGGTAATGTTAATCTGGCGATGCATAATTTTTCGCTCAGTTTTGCATGGCAATTTTATTGTACACATCTAAAGTGTGTATCGGCTGCAATAATTAGGAAAAATAAGTAGAGGCATTCGTGCAGCGTCTCGTAGAGAAGCGGCTTGTCGCCAGACTTTGCTTGGCTTTCACTTGATATCATCGCACAGATGCTTATCGCTCTCACTCAAATTCACATTAGGATTCTTCAAATAATATTGCAGCCAATTGCAAGCCCGCACCAGCAATTGGTCTAAATTCTCTACAGGCCACAACCGCACTGTGTTGTCAGATGATGCCGTGGCGATGGTTTTGCCGTCCGGGCTGAAACTCACACTTAAGACACTGCCTTGATGCCCTTTAAATTCTTGCAGCAGTTGCCCGTTGAGCGTCCACAACCGCGCTGTCTTGTCAGATGATGCCGTGGCAATGGTTTTGCCGTCCGGGCTGAAACTCACACTTAAGACACTGCCTTGATGCCCTTTAAATTCTTGCAGCAATTGCCCGTTGAGCGTCCACAACCACGCTGTCTTGTCAGATGATGCCGTGGCGATGGTTTTGCCGTCTGGGCTGAAACTCACACTTAAGACACTGCCTTGATGCCCTTTGAATTCTTGCAGCAATTGCCCGTTGAGCGTCCACAACCGCGCTGTCTTGTCAGATGATGCCGTGGCGATAGTTTTGCCGTCCGGGCTGAAACTCACACTTAATACCAATTCTCTAAAAGCTGGCTACAGATAGTGCCTCTAAAATATATTGCCTTCGGGCAATAGATGCAATAATTGGTTTGGTTAATTTGCC
>NZ_JBALDE010000197.1:0-5963 GCF_036917515.1 Nostoc sp.
AGAATAATGCTTCTAAACTAAACATAGGGCAGGTGCTGGATTTAACGCTATTTTCAGCTTACTACCTGCTCCTTTCCTTATCCCGAACTCAGGTTGGATTAACATGATTAATAACTCCTGGTTTGCCCATTTTTAGAGGAGTTACAAAAAAGCCTACTCAGGTATAGAAGATTAACTAGCAAGTTTAGTATAAATGTATATTTACTTGATGTTTGTGGGCAAACTCTACTATGCGTTTCATACATAAATTGGATGCACCGGGAACTATTCGCAACTTATTATCGAGAAGTGAGAACTAGTGTTTGAATATTAAAAAAACGGGATTTTCATTACTTAATATGTTAAATCCGTCTACTAAAAAGTTTAAAACCTTTGCTAAGTAATAATAGTAGTCTTATAGCAATCCTAAATGAATCGTGAAAAATATAGATAAGGAAACGAACCGCCTACTCCTACGGAGAAGCAAGCTACGCGCAGCATCTCGTAGAGAAGAACGCCATCGCGTAGCGTCTCGTTAGAGAAGGACGCAAAGGGAAGAAAGAGATATATAATTTTCACAAATGATTTAGGACTGCTATATTAAGTAGCCTGAATTTTAAGTTTTATTTTTTGGAAGTCTCTAATTCTTTTAAATCATCTAAGGTACAGAGCAAACGAGGCTTTTCAGGGTCAGTCAAATCTAGTTGCTTCCAAGATATTGTATAGCCACTGTGGATCTTGTGTGCCCCAAGCAAGTGTAAGATTCTCAACCCAATTGTCCAAACAGATAGTCTTTTTAACACAGCAGTGGTTCCAATCAGATATTCCTGAATAATCCATTCTTCACCTTGCTGTTGAGCATGTACTTCCTCAATGCGTCCGGCAGGTTTACCAGTTGAATCCAATACTTGTTTACCTAGTAGCAGTTCCAGATGAATTTCACGAGTTGCCATGTTCTGCCCCTGGAATTCGGCTAATAATGTGTTTTTGAAGCCATTTTTCATAAGCTAATGCCGGAGTTGTGTCAGCTTCAATCTCGACTTCGACATCAATACCAACATCCTGCACTTTTGACCACGGAATTCTAAAGGGTTCACTTTGTTTAGCACCCCAGCTACTTTCAATTGCTGCTACCCACCTTCCTAAACGTGGATGAATACGTCGTGCAAGAATTGTCATACCAGTTTCGATATAAGTGAGTCGTGGCGGTTCTCCATCGCGTAACTCGATGACAATGCCATCGACTTTGCCCAGATGGCGGCGATCGCTGTCAACTAATTGGTTATCAAGTACATCTCTAATAATGTTCATTTTCTATCACTTCCAGTTGATTATTAACGGTAACGCCCACCAGCGATCACCCTCCAATAATTTCTAGTGGAATAGCAACGATCGCTAACACGAATGTCAGCACAATTGTAAAGATCACAACACTATTACTTATCCAACCGTTGCGATATTTGCCGACATATAATTCATCGTTCATCAATACCAGAAATGGCACAATCACAGGTGGCAAAATCACTGCTGTAATTGCCATTGAAAACAAAGTCAATTGCAATGGGTCGATCCCAAATACCATTAATAAAGAAGCGAGAAAGACAAACACAGTGTAGATCAAACTAAAGCGTGCGGCATCTTTTGGTTTCAGGTTTTCGCCCCAATTCCAACCAAAGGTCTGAGCAACAATATAGGCTGTGTCGAGAGTAACCTCCAGTGCTGCACCAAAGCAAGCAATGCCCAAGGACACCGCAAATAGCACAAAGCCCCAGTAACCAAAAGCTTCTGTCAACATCAACGCCGCTTGTTCGTAGCTATCTACTTCAATGCCCTTGGGTTTGAGTACCAGTGCTGACACAATCAGCACCCCTAGCGATACGACACTACCAAAGCTCATCCCTAAACCGGCAACTGCGCGATTTACACCAATGTACCCTTCATCCCATTTATCTTCTACTGCCCCAGATGAGTAGAAGTAAAATAAATAGGGGCTAATCAAAGCACCCAAAATCCCAACTCCAAGATATAAATAATGAGCGGTATTTTGTTGTGGCAGAGTTGGCAACAAACCACCGCCAAGTTGTGTTAGAGATGGATGCAACTTAAAAGTAGCGACAACAAAAACTACTGTAACCAACCCTAATAGGGAAATACCATTTTCAATAATGCCAAAGTTACCGTACCAAATTAGCAACCAAATTGCAAAGGCAACGGGTAAAGCATACCACTGAAAGCTAATACCCGTTAGCAGTTGTAAGGCAATGCAAACACCACCAATTTCAGCTGCTAAAACTAGAAAATCAACTATGACTTCTGCAATCAGTGGAATAATATAAAAATTAAACCCAAAACGTTCACGCACCGCAGCAGCTAATGTATGCTTGCTAACTGCTGCTAACCGCCCAGACATTTCTACCAAAAAAATCACACAAATTGTACCCAGGATAATCGCCCAGATTAGTTGAAAGCCGAAAATAGATCCAGCCTCTGCTGCTGTGGCGATCGCACCCACATCCAAGAAGCCACCAATACTAGTCACAATGCCCAGCGCAATTTCAAAAATTTTCTTCATGGTTTATTCTGCTGTGGTAGTTGCGAGTCTAGTCTTCGTCCTTCTAGCGATAAGTCCCCAATTCTTTGTGCCACTACAGAATAATTTTCTTGTTCAATTGCGGTTGATATTTGCTCCGTGATTTTTACTAACTGTTTGATATGACCTAAAAGTGCTAATTTATAAGGCTGGGGAATAGCCGTAGATGATTCTATTTCGGCTATGTTGTCGGTTTCTGTTTGCAACTTTTGCTGTGCTTTCTTGAGTGTTTGTTTGGCATAGACCTTTGGCACAGCACCTCGTACCCAAGCATCAGCAACCATTTTGCTTGTAGCTGTCCATGACTTTACAGTTTGTAGTTCTTGTGTAAGCTTATCTGTGGCTGCTTCGCTACAAGCGGTTAATAATGTCAACCCTAATAAATAACCTATAAATATCCTTTTCATCAGATGTCCGTTTTCCTAGCCCTCCTTAGAACTGATTCACTCTCACCTATAACCTATTCCAGAGGTTATTTACCTGTAAGCTTCACCAGTCCCACACCACCGAAATAAAGCGCTAAAACTGCTCCCGCTAAGAGACTTTGAGTCAGGGGGTCAGTAGAAGGCGTGAGGACGGCTCCTAAAACTACTGCTCCCATAATCACGTAACGCCAACCAGAAATCATCCGTTCTGACGAGACAATGTTCAAATTACCGAGCAACAGTTGGATGATGGGAATTTGAAATGCTAAACCAGTGCTGAATAACAATAGCAGCACAAATTCAAAATATTTATCAATTGACCAAAGTTGTTCAACTACATCTGCTCCGTAGCTAATGAAAAATTTCAAGGCTGCGGGGATAAGGAGTAAATAGGCAAATACTAAACCCGCCCCAAATAGCACACTCGAACCCAAAACCACAGGCCCGAGTATACGGCGTTCGCGGCGAGTCAGTCCAGGAAGCACAAACTGGATGATCTGGTAAAGAATGAAAGGACTAGTAAGTATGAGCCCAGTGTAGGCGGCAACTTTCAGGGAGACAAAGAAATATTCTCCAGGTGCAAGTTGGAGAAATTTTACTCCTTGTGCTGGAACCTCAAGTAACTGGACAATTGGCTTAACGGCAAAAAAACAGCCAATAATGCCCACTGCTACGGCAATTAACGAATAGAAAATCCGCTGTCGCAACTCTTCTAGATGGTCGAAAAGGGACATTTCGACTTCACCTGGCAACTCATCAAGAGGATCGGTGTCTGAGTTGCCATATTCTTCTGGGTCGAGGTTAGGAACGTTTACAGTATCTACGTCTTGTGAAGGCGTCACGTCGCTTCGCTCCGAATTCAAAATTCAAAATTCACGCGTTACAATCCCCTAAATTTATTTAAAATATATTTATGGGCTTGTATCTTTTTTATCGGTCATCGACCATTTTGGTGACTCAGCACTCTTCATTATTTTATCTGGGGAATGCAGCTACTAAGATATGTTTTTGGGTGCTGTGGGTTTTTTGTCCTGTTTTTTGGGTTTGCATCTGCATAAGTAAGTAGGAAGCCATCTTGTAAGCAATGCCTAATCTAAAATAAAAAAGGGTGGAACCGATAATTTAGAAATCATGTCTCTGCGGTTAGTAGTCTGTCCTATTGATTTTGATAAGTTTGTAGTGAGCACTTCAGTGTTTAGAGAATAAAGGACTAAAGTTCTTACCCTTCGGGTTCGTTAGTCGCTCATGGGGGAAACCCCCAAGACCGCGCTAACTCACTACGAACTGGCTTACCCATCAACTTCGACTTGACAGGCACTAGTAGCGCTGAGTAAATTGCCACAACATCAACATTTAATACTCAGTTTTAAAAATCCGGTTCATTAAGGTGGCATCTATACATAGAGTAATCGGAAATTGTTAGCTGAGGTTGGGTATGAACCGGATAATTTGCATTGCCCTAATGGCATTGCCTGTTTATTTATACAATGTTGAGCTAAGTAATACTTTTAGTAGTGATGTGACAATTGTTAAAAAGCAGTTTCCCACAGCAGCTGCTTTAATTGCTTACAGTACAAATGCTCAGTCAGGCGTCTTGCCCTGGCAAACATCGGCTAGAGATGACCAAACCGAAGATTGCCTTCGTGCTGGCACTTGCAAAGATTGATAAGAGGAGGCAGGAGGCAGCCCCATCATCAAAGGAAATTAATGGTTGTAGAAAATCAACGTACAGTAGTGGTTACAGGAGCCTCAACAGGAATTGGTCAAGCGTGTGCTTTGCTTTTAGACCAATTGGGCTTCTTTGTTTTTGCTGGAGTGCGTCAAGATATTGATGCTCAAACACTTAAACAGAAAGGGTCACAAAGGCTGATTCCGATTTTTTTAGATGTTATTGATGCTGAATCGATCGCAGCTGCGATTGAGAAAGTAACAAATGCAGTTGGTGGTGCAGGGATTTTAGGTTTAGTAAATAATGCCGGAATTGCTGTCCCTGGCCCGTTAGAATTATTACCAATCGCTGATTTTCAACACCAGATGCAGGTTAATGTCACTGGACAATTAGCAGTGACACAAGCATTTCTTGGTCTTTTACGCCAAAGTCAAGGTCGAATTGTCAATATAGGTTCCATTGCTGGTAGGAGTCCTACGCCGTTTTTGGGTGCTTACAATGCTTCTAAATTTGCCTTGGAAGCACTTACTGATGTGATGCGGATGGAGTTACGACCTTGGGGAATCTCAGTTTCAATTGTTGAACCTGGTTCTATTGCTACCCCAATCTGGAACAAGTCTCTCAATCAATCTGAAGTAGCACAGCAGGATCTACCCGAAACGGCACACAATCTCTATGGTCAGGCAATGACTATTGTCCGCAAGAAAATGCAGAATATCGCATCTAGAGGGATTTCTGCGGATATTGTCGCTCAAGTTGTTGTCCATGCGCTGACTGCAAAACAGCCCAAGACGCGCTATCTTGTTGGACAAGATGCCAAAATCGGAGCGTTGCTAAAGCATATTTTGCCTGACAAGCTACATGACAAGATAATTTTATACTCAATGGGGCTGTAGATTACTGATTGTCAATACTTCAGAGGTTGTCACTCTCAATGCATAGTCTGTCATTCACAAAATTGTGATTTTACTCCTTGTATGACCAAACTGTGAACCATAGCGTGACCAAAAGTTAACGTAATTTCAAGGTTTTTAGCCAATCAAAAACCTAACTTTATGAATCAAATTATGTCCGCGTGTTTTAAATGCGAACCATAATGCGACCAAAAGTTTTATTTTTTGACTTGGTAAAAAATGCAGAGCAAGACACACTATTTAACCCTTAAATTTTAAACTTTTGGTCAAAATTTGGTTCAAAATGCCCACAATATGGGTTCTTGGCAACTTTTGGTGATCTAAGTTGAGGGAAGGCAGATGGCAGAGGGCAGAAGGCAGAAGTCAGAAAGATATAATTGAGATAC
>NZ_JBALDE010000198.1:0-9312 GCF_036917515.1 Nostoc sp.
TTATATCTTCTACCATTTGCTTTTACCTTGGTTAGATGTATTCAATATTCCTGGGATGAAACGTTGTTTCTTTAAGTTGATTGAATTGATGAATGGTTTTCGAGCTTCTCTGATTCATTTCTCTATAGCTAGCTAATCTTCTCCTATTTTTCTTCCCCGAAGGTAACAAAAGAGGGATTACTCGTCTAAAAGTTTGTCTTAATTTTGAAGACTTACCCCGGCTTGGCTCATTTAAACGGCTGATGTGCATGGAAATTAATAGAGCTACCCATCTTCCACGGTATAGGGCATTCTTTGCCAAATTAGCCAATTATATCGATACCTGCATCTACATAGGCATTTGTGGAGAGGGTGAAGTCCTTTGGCGCACCTGCTTCAGTCAGAATATCTTCTTCCCACTCTTTTTCTAGATCATCATGATGAGAAATTGCAGCTATTGTTTCATATAAATGACTTCCCAACCATTTAGTGTAGTGTTGACAATCACAAGTGAATCTCCTGATTCTGAGTTTTGATTTTGAGTTGAATTAATTTCTGAAGTCAGAAATGTCGGGATAGAAATTCAAGAAGCGATCGCTCTAACTTTTTCAGTGTGGCTGAATATTTATAGCTATAGCTATTTTAAATTGAGTGTAATAGCCAAATACTCAGCAAGAATTCCCGACTTATTAAAAAGTCGGGAATTTTTTGCTTACCAGATGTAATTAAACAGCCTAAAAATTGCTAAATAAGGTGGGCTGTTTCTTCATAAGATGATTGGGAGTTTTTCATAATACACCAAAAATCTCTTCGCTCAAAATCAAATCAATCTATACTCTAACTGCAATCTATACAATTAGGCGTGGCTTTGGCTTTCTAGCGGATTAGCAATGTATTTGAACGTTGGCTCAGAATTCCAAGGGCCACGCTCATCTTTACCATTTCCGTTTGTAGATAGGTTGTAGTAAAGAGCAACAGTTTCATCTGGCTTAATATTACCAAAGAATGGATCTGTCAACTTACCTAGCGAATCTAGAGCTTTCATAAACATCTGGGTATGAGAAATTTCTCGTGTTAACAGATGGACTAAAGTCTCTTGGGTTCCTTTGTCAGTTGCCAACTTAATCAATTCTTCGTAAGTCTGGCGAGCACCAGCTTCGGCTGCAAGGTTAGCTCTTAAATCACGCACGACATCTCCACCTTCATTCAAGTAACTTGCAGTCCAAGCATTACCTTGACTATCTAGAAAATGAGGCCCAACTCCTCGGATCGCAAAGAGAGTACTTTTATAAGCCTCTGTTTGATCCACATTTTTGGTATGACCTTCGATGAGCTTCCCAACCATTTCTAAATGGCTGAATTCCTCAATCGCAATGTCTTGAAGCATGTCTTTAATGCCAGCATTTTCGACATGGAATGATTGAACCCAATATTGAAGTGCTGCACTAAGTTCTCCAGTAGCTCCGCCAAACTGCTCTAGAAGCAACTGAGCAAAACGAGGGTTTGGTTCACTAATGTTAACTGCATGAATAGGCTCTTTCTTGTGAAAAAACATAGATTTACACTTCCCAAAATTATGATGTTACAAAGGATCGGCTATTTTATTGTCTTTTAGTTTTTTCCAGCCAGTAAGAGCTAATTTTATCTTTAATAGCTTCTCAAATTGGTCAACTAAAAGACTGATAAAATACAGTATTCATGTGAGTGTTGATAACTGCCAATCAGCGATTATGCATTTCTGCTTCTTCTGATTAATTCTCATATATAAATAGCAACAATTGCACCGAGCACAGCTACTAAAATACCAGGGAGAGTTAAACCAGCGCCAGCCGAAGTAATTTGCAGAGTTCCTGTTCGTAGCAAGGTAAACAGACTTCCACCAACGAAAGCACCAATGATACCCAAAATCATTATGGAGAGAATTCCACCACCTTGATAGCCAGGATAAATAGCTTTAGCAATTGCACCTGCCAAAAGTCCTAAAACTATCCAAGCAATAATACTCATAACCGCCTCAACAATCTCACTTATATCTAAGTTATCAACTCTAATTCCAAATTCTTTCTACCAGATGGGGTAAATGCTAAATCCAAAAGTTATACAAAATAATTTATATCCAGTTATATCCAGATTGGATGAGAAAATGCATTTTTTACATTTTACATAACATATCAAACGAAAGTTTTTGCATTCATTTTTAAGTTATTAAAAATATTTAGCCTTGAAGATAATTATTCTCAATAAAATAAATATTGTTCAATCTATTTTTTTATCTCTATCTTAAGGCATAAATTTTATATTTAACTTTTTGTGGATATATTAATAATATTTATTTTCAAATTAGTAATAATTTTAAAGGAAATAATTTATTATTAATTATCTATCTAAGTAAATAAATAAGCTTTTTGTTATACATTTTTTATTTAAAAATACCAATTTAATTAATGATTGTAACACATTATTGGGTGAAGACAAAATGAATCATATTTCTACAAATTGTGTATTTGTTGCATTCTTTTTTCCAATTGCTTTTTGACCGCCTATCACGCTTGCACTAGTTTTCATGCACCACGCAAATAAGTTGAAAAAAATCGGATTACTATAGTCTTAATAAGATTCCCTCAACTTTTATTTTTAAGGTAGATTGAGGGGATAATATGTGGTAAATATTTGCAGAAGCGATATCAAATAGCGCGGGAAAACTTTGTCTCTCGCGTTCTTGTATGAGTATCAAATATGACAGCAATATTTCTTACTAGTAATCTACCGATATCTGTAATCTGGATCTGATTTTTTGATAAACTGACGAGACCATCGGCTTCTAGTGGTTTTAACGCCTTTAGTTCTTCAGAAAAATATTGATCAAAACTAATATGATATTTGTTTTCAATATCTTGCTTATAAAGTTGAAAATGAGACATAATACCCATAATTACATCACGTCTAATAATATCATTCTGAGTGAGTTTGATACCTTTACTAATAGGTAAAGTATTGGCTGCTAGTGTCTGATAATAATCCTTTAATTCCTTGTGGTTTTGGGCATAAGCATCTTCTAACATACTGATGGATGTGGCACCAAAACCAAATAATTCTGTTTCAGCGTGGGTAGTATAACCCTGAAAATTGCGTTTGAGAGTGCCATTATGTTGAGCGATCGCTAATTCGTCATTAGTTTTAGCAAAATGATCCATCCCAATAAATAAATATTGGTTATTTGTCAATTCTTCAATAGTCATTTTCAGAATCTCTAACTTTTCCTCTGCTGGAGGTAGCGCCTCTTGAGGAATATTTTTTTGCGTCGGTTTGAGCCACGGTACATAAGCAAAGTTAAAGACAACAATTCGGTCAGGATCTAATTCAATCGTCTTTTTCAGCGTCTTTTGAAATGTCTCGCGAGTTTGATAAGGTAAACCATAAATTAGGTCTACATTCACACTTTCAAACTTAGCTTCTTTGATCCAACTCATGATATCAAAGAGCATTTCTTCTGGCTGGACACGATTGACAGCTACTTGAACTTGGCGATTAAAATCTTGAATGCCAAAACTAATGCGGTTAAACCCAATCCGTCTCAGAAAGAAAATGTAGTTTTTATCGATATAGCGGGGATTAATCTCAATTGAGATTTCTGCTTGGGGATCGATGTTGAAATAACGATTGATGTTTTTCCATAAAAATTCTACTTGATGATGATCCAAGTAATTAGGAGTACCACCTCCCCAGTGGATTTGCAGCACTTTTCTATCTTGATCGATTAAAGCTGCAGTGTTTTTAATGTCTTGAACCAAAAACTCCACGTAAGGTTTAGCAATATTTTTGTTGTTGGAAATTACTGTATTACAGCCGCAGAAGTAGCAAGCACTTTGGCAAAAAGGGATATGGAAATATAAAGAAAGAGGGGTTTTGCGTTGATTAGATGCTGCGATCGCGGCCTTAAAATCAGTTTCAGTAAATGTTTCGCTTAACTCTGTAGCGGGCGGATAACTGGTATATCTAGGTGCGCGAGTATCGTACTTTTGGATCAGATCCAGATCAAACTTGACACCAGGTAATAGAAAAACCATTGAGTTGCTTTCCAATGAATGAAGGGAGTAGGTAGAGACACGATTAATCGCGTCTGTGGGGAGTGGGGGAGTGGGGGAGCAGGGAGCAGGGGGAAAATTCCTCTTCTCTGTACCCTTCCCCCTGTACTTCTGCCTCTTTACCCAATGCCCAATGACAAAATTAATTAGCCGCAGCTATTTCAGCGCTACCTGAATTCTGAGAACGAGTGAGGCTATTGAAGAGAACTTGACCGAGTGCTTTAATTAAACTTCCCTCTAACTCTTGAGCAATCTTTAAATTAAACCCAAAGGCATTATTAGCTTCTGCAACAATCCGTTCTGCTGTTATATCATCAACGGGTAATGCATTTAATGCCTGACGATACTTATCCTTAAATGCCTTTTTGTCAGAAATCTGCTCAAAGTTGTAAAAGGATGTGCCTTCATAGCCAGAAAGCTTCAGGGTTGACTGAGCAACTTTTTGTAGCATTTGACCCCCAGAAAGATCGCCCATGTAGCGAGTGTAGGCATGACCTAGCAACAAGGCTGGTTCACTAGCAGAAATTTCCCGAATGCGGTCAATGTAGGTCTGGGCAGCAGGTGAAGGTGTAACTTGCTCTCTCCAATTATCCCCATAATAAAATACCATGTCTTTTTCAAGTGAGGATTGGCGATTAAGTTCCACAAAGTAAACTACACTAATTACAGGATGTTCTCTATGGCTCTCTAATGCTGCTTCTAGTTCGCTGTAGACGTAATACAAGTTACTTAAGAACTTGGCGAAGCAGTCTCTATCCACTACTCCTTGTAAAAAACATTTCATGAATGCCACATTTTCTGCTGATGTGTGGGCTTGTTGAGTTCCAGAGCGCAGTTTGATGGCTAGATTGCTACTCATTGTTGCTTCCTTCATGTTCAAGCGCAAGGTTTCTCGGCAGTCACCGACTCACGATGCCTGCCGCAGCCTGCTAAAAAATTGTTATTTTAGGTTTAGAGAGGATCTGCATCACTCTATCCAGCAAATACAACTGCCGATGCAAATCCCAGCTATTTTTATTTCTCCTAAGATTATTTAACTATTCGTTCATATATAGCTATGAAGATATTAATATTTATTTATGTTTTCTGATGCTCATGTTCAGACACATCGCAGTTGAGTAGTAATAAAAATGGTTGTGGGATAGGTATTTATTTAAACTCTGCAAAAACAACAGGGGAAACGCATCTTATTTCCTAATAAAAACTAAAAAAGATATCAAAATATTATAGATAATTGTAAAAAATTAGAGAATGATAAATAAAACAAATCAACAAAATTTCAATAATCTGAACTAGATTATCCCAATCTGAATTAATATCTGTTAATACTAAAAATGTTACCATGCTTGACATGTAAGGAATATTTATTATTGGCTAAATATTAGTCATAATATTTTTGGTGCATTTACAATTATGGTCAGCAAAAGAGATATTAAAATTCAGGAGACCGAAAAGTTTTGTGAACGCTAAAAAATAATAGTGTATCAGTATCAGAACTATGTTCTGGTGCAAAAGTTGCTCTTACCTTTTTGGCTGATTTCTTAGCTTTACTTATGTTGTGAGTTCAAGTGAGCTATTCAATATCGGTATTCAAAAGTATGTTCTTTAGACAAAAAGATACTGACACAGCTATTCATCATAGAGCGATCACAGCATCATCGATTTTCCGTTTTGCACAAGAAGAGCTTTTTTGATTTCTAATAAGCCTGATATCCCATCAGTTCTGTACTTCTGCAACCATCTCACGACCGTTGAAGTATCTTTTGCCAAGCGTTTTCCGATTTCTTGTTGCTCCTTAACCTGCCCGCTTTTTATCCACCACAGCATAATAAGCTTTTCTTTTTAGTTTCCTAAATTCGCTGTTTGTAGACGTTTTTTAAGTTCTTCTTCGCTCTCTGCGATTTCAATTTTAAAAGGGCGGCTCATGGTTATTTTAATTTATCAAGTTTGATTTATCCATTATATGCAGCTTCATATAAAACAGCTTCATATAAAATTGGTATAACGCTAAAACTCTTGCTAAGTAGTTGTTATCCATTGCTGCCAGAAACTGTTTATTTTTAATTCCACGTTTAACTCGCTTTTCTTTATCTAGAAGATTGACTGTAATCTGCCGCAAAACTGCAAAATTCTATGGAGCATTATCTTTCCTAACCCGACAGTCATCTTCTTTTAAAGCTACATTTAATATCCAATGCAATGAATTATCTATCCCCCAATGATTACGGACAGAATTGGCAAATATTTTCGCATCTTCTTCAAGGCTACTAATAAAATAACAAGTTTCCACTGTTGTTTTACCATCTAACGAGCGGACGGACTTTACCATACTAACGCTATTTAATTTTGACCAAACTGAATCTGGGTGAAGCCGAGATTGAATTCCGGATAACATCACGTAGTGGCGAATTTCATAACGACTATGCCTATATTCTTCTGTTTTATTCAAGTTTTCTCTCGTCTATTTACCCTCAAACAGTGAAGAGAGTTTTTACGTCAACCAATAGACCGCTATTATGGGGTAGCTTGTGAAGTTTATCTGACTGAGCCTAGCTAGGGTTGATTTTAAGCGGTTAATCCATAAGCTAAGGTTATAATTCATCCCTCACAATCTCTTTTTGAAGATTTCCCAAAAAATGGTATCATACACTACTATTTTTTAGCGTAGGCGTAGCCCGCTGTGGGCATCGCAAAACTTTTCAGTCTACTGACTGTAATTCCTACAGAGCATAGCTTAAAGCTTTTCTTAGTGCCATTTACCTCAAAACGCTGATTTGTGAACAAGTCTACTCTGTACCCATGTGTGCCCGCAAAAATACGTCTACAGCACTCTGAACCCACTGTGCTAGCGCTTCGTCAGTTTGAAACAACGAGGGTAGCTGAAAACTGGTGCGGAGCATAGGCCAACCGAACACAATACTCATAAAATGGTCTGCTGCAAGCTCAGTGTTTTCGATCGAGAGAATTTGGCGCTGCACCAACGACTCTAAATACTGCTTCACGAGTTCTCGCCCCCAACCCGGTCCATTCTGCCAAAATGCATTGCCAAGATCAGAAAACACAGGCGCTTCAGCGACCAACAGCCTTTGCAATCGCTGACCATCATCATTCAAATTCGCACGCAAAACCTGCAACCCATACTGATACAAGACTTCGTGGGCAGGCGCATCTTGGCGGAGGATGGCAGAAGCGACGGGATCGACCAGCTTTTCGGAGCGACGCTTCATCAGTGCGGCGAAGAGTGCCGCCTTGCTGGGATAAAGCGAGTAAATCGTCTGCTTAGAAGCACCCGCTCGGTTTGCAATTTCATCTGTGCTGGCGCGGGCAAAACCCTGTTCGAGAAACACCGCAGTCGCGGCTTCTAGAATCGCCTCATTCCGCAAATCACGTTCATCTGCACGGGGTCGCCCGGGCCCACGCTTTTTGACTTTGGGGCCTTGTTTGCTCATTTCTGAATCGGACTTTGTAACCTTCCAAACCTAACTATAGCGATATCTATTGCTAGATTCAGGCGCTAACAGGAGGGCTGCTTTATTCTTCTTTACATATCGGGCTTGCAAATATCTTTGAAGTTGATACCATAATAGTACTGATCAGTACTATTTATTTGTAACCTGTACGCCCCTTTGACACCGTCGATGATTGAGTTCAGATGATTCTACAAAAGCTGCATGATTTCAGCATCTCAATTTCGAGAACGTATACAGCATCATCGCCAAACGCCGTTTTAACGACAATCCACAGTCAACGGAGATAAAAAAATATGCCAGTTGCTTTAATCAATCCCTTTGTCGTTCCCGCAGACAAAGAAGAATTCTTGAGAGCTTGGAACGAGACCACGCGAGTCTTCTCCAGCACACCCGGTTTCATTGAAACCCACCTGCACAAAAACACGGGTGTCGGTGATAGAACCTTTCGATACATCAACATCGCGCTTTGGGAAAGTGCAGACGCCTGGAATGCGACTCACGGCAGCTACAAACCGGGTGAAGAAAGCATTCCCGGTGTCGAGCACCATCCTGGCATTTTCCAGGAAGTAATCGCTTCCAAGAGTATGCGCGAAGTGGACTGGCGAATGCCACTGTAAGGGCTGCCGCTGATTCTGCTGCTGAATATGCACTGAGTTTCAAGAACGCCTCTACGGTGATTACAGGTTCGCCACAAATGCGATGGTGCAAAGCACACGCTCTCTTGCGATCGCAGTTGCCGAGACGAGAGACCGCCGAAGGCTCTACGCCATGAAAATCCTCGAACAAAGGAGTAAACTCATGCCTACAATGCCTTTCAATATTACCCGCCGCGCGAAACGGCTCTCAGAACAACGCTGGCTATTAGATGCAATCATCAGCCTGATGGGACCCGATTGGGATCAGGGTCGTCTGGGCTATATGTCCAGTACTTGCGGACACGATTCGCAAGGTGACTTCATCGGACTGCGCCAGCGAATCAAGACTTACAACGACATGACACGCGAGTTCATGCAGGCGGCGCGACGCCGCGAGCTGCGTGCCGAAGCCGAACTAAAGCTGGGACATGATTCTACAGCCCGTGAGAGCTTTTTTACAGCTAGCATTCATTCTTTATGGTGGAGCGCAGTGGTCGATCGAGGCAAACACACCTCTGAATCTCGATCTGAATCAGAAGAAGACGGATTGCTATGCCAAGTTCATCCAGCTCGCGGGTCGGCACATCGAGCGCATCGATGTGCCGTTTGAGGATCGATCGGTACCAGCAATTTTCTCCCTCCCACCGACATACAAGCATGGCGATCAAGTTCCCTGTGTTGCGATTATCTCCGGTATGGACGGCTGGAAAGAGCTATCAGTGGCGATGGACGGGGACAAGTGGTTGCAGCGAGGCTTCGCGGTTCTGGCGATCAATGGCCCGGGGCAGGGCGAGGCGCTGATTCGGGAGGTCTGGTACGACCCGGACACCTACGGTAAATTGGGTTCATCTGCATTCGACTTGGCGGCTGCCCGTCCAGAGATCGATCCCAGTCGGATCGTTGTGCATGGTCTCAGCTTTGGCTCTTATTGGGCGACCACACTGGCGGCAGCTGAACCGCGTTTTCTCACCTGCGGCGTTGCCATGACCTGCTTTGAAGCTGGCGGCTTTTCGCTGTTTGAAACGGCAAGCCCAACGTTCAAACTGCGGTTTATAGCAGTTCCTGCTTGAGTGCAATACAGTATGGGATGATGGAGTATATCAACGTCTAAGTGCCTGTAGAATGAAACCTTACTCCTGTGAT
>NZ_JBALDE010000199.1:0-12059 GCF_036917515.1 Nostoc sp.
TCCGGTGGCAGACTGCTCAGTTGATTACTGAAGAGGTTGAGAGATTGCAAGTTGGTGAGTTGGCCAATTTCCGGTGGCAGACTGCTCAGTTGATTCTCGATTAGGTTGAGGGATTGCAGGTTAGTGAGTTGGCCAATTTCCAGTGGCAGACTGCTCAGTTGATTTCTGTGGAGGTTGAGGGATTGCAGGTTGGTGAGTTGGCCAATTTCCGGTGGCAGACTACTCAGTTGATTACTGAAGAGGTCGAGTGATCGCAGGTTGGTGAGTTGGCCAATTTCCGGTGGCAGACTGCTCAGTTGATTAAAGCTGAGGTTGAGGGATTGTAGGTTGGTGAGTTGGCCAATTTCCGGTGGCAGATTGCTCAGTTGATTAAAGCTGAGGTTGAGGGATTGCAGGTTGGTGAGTTGGCCAATTTCCGGCGGCAGACTGCTCAGTTGATTACTGTAGAAAAAGAGGGATTGCAGGTTGGTGAGTTGGCCAATTTCCGGTGGCAGACTGCTCAGTTGATTATTGAAGAGGTTGAGGGATTGCAGGTTGGTGAGTTGGCCAATTTCCGGTGGCAGCGTTGTTAAGCCTTCGCCGTAATAAAGGTCTAATTTTGTAACCTTGTCTCTGACAGCTTGTTCAATAATTTCCAGCAGTTCTTCGTTAGTCATTTTAGGTTTTACAGAGGCGATGCCTGACGACGAGTTGCTGCTTGGACGCGCAGCAGAGAAATTGAGCTAATTAATAATGTAGCCTGTATCAATGATTGGATTGTGAGTTCATCGCAGACTCCTATGTCCCTACGAAATCGTTCACCATTTAACCTCTGAACTCGAACCATATTACCGAAAAAAATTTAATATATGTCGCCAATAAATAGTTTTTTCTTCAGTGTAATATCTGTGAATTTTTGTGTGCTAAATCATAAATTAATAGTAAAAATTGTGACATCATCTTTTAGTCAAGAGTATAGTTTCAAACAACATCAATTTTAAAAATGATGTTTATACTTAGAAACAAGTAAATGAAAGCAGGTGCATAATGAAACTACAAGATTTCTTGGGAAAAGATGAGAAATGGTCATTTGATGCGATCGCAGAAGATGCAGACTTAGCTCGTCAGATTCAGATATTGTTAATCAACTTAGGTTTGCTGGAACCTCCAGCCGATGGGAAATTTGGCCCTGTTTCTGTGATATCTCTCAAAAAACTTCAAGAATTAACAAAGACTCAAGAGAGTGGCTTTTTAGGAGCAGTCACAGCTAAGAAATTAATTGAAACCAAAATAGACGATCTTCCTAAACCCCCCTTAAAACTAGGCAATGACATCCCTAGTAAGATTGTGAAATATATGCTATCCAAAGGTTATCAGGTATTTACCAATCCCAAAGAATACAACATTGTTTATGTAGAGGGCATAGATGCAGACTGGACTCTCAACAGTGACACGCCCAATCAATTTAACGATCGCCGGATTGTGATTGAAGTAGTAAATGGTATTCCCAAAATCGTCGATCACTGGGAAGCGACTACAGAACCAGGGAGGTACTACACTTATAATCCGATGAATCCTAAAGGAGCAGCTAGGATTCAGTTTGGACAATACAAAGCTTGGGCTGTTGGTACTCACGGCACAGCAGAGCCTCACGAAGCATTAGTGCAAGTTGGAGATATCACTGTTTATAGAGATTTCAACCAAGATTTTAAACGGACTGGCGACAAACTTGATACAGGTGATGATTTTTATGTGAATCAACACTACGGCTTTGATTTTCCCCGGAATGATATTCGCCTTGCTAGTGCAGGTTGTTTAGTAGGACGTACCCGTGAGGGACATAGGGAGTTTATGACGATTGTTAAACAAGATCGTCGTTATGTCGCTAATCGCAAATATACTTTTTACACTGCTGTGATTCCTGGGGATGATTTACTCAAAACCTTTCCAGGATGAAGTAATAGTTAATTGGTAGTATTTACAGTATTTTGCATCTAAATGAAGTACATCTTTTACCCCCCTTAATCCCACGCCACTTACTACAACGGAGGGAACCTCCGCAACGCAGTGGCTCCCCTTGTAAAGGGGGGAAATAAGAAATCTTGTTCCCTCCCCAATACATACGGGGAGGGTTAGGGTGGGGTATTTTGTACTTCATTAACTTACAATCTGCTGTATTGTTGTGTGTGATGCAAGATTTAATAAGGTAGCCCAGCTGTGCTACCTTACTTTGTCTAACTTTGTTCTTGTGGTTGCCCTATCTGTGCCGTCAGTTTCTCTTTATCCTGTCTGCGTTTTTTGGCGTAAAGTTGAATAGTGACTGCCATCAAAATAATCATGGCGAAAATAGCCCAAGCAGCGATATCTGTAGGTAAATTATTCTTAAACACAGCCAGTAAGACGATCGCTACTAACATAACTGTAGGTGCTTCATTTAAAGCACGTAATTGCTGACTATTCCAGCGACATTCATCTACTGCTAACTTTTTCATCAGCCGAGCGCAGTAATGATGATAGCCAATTAAAATGGCCACAAACAGCAGTTTGATATGCAACCAACCCTCTTTTAAAACGTCCGGTTCAGTGGTTAATAAACCGATGGCCATTGCGATCGTCACAAACATTCCTGGGTTAGTGATGATAGAGTAGAGACGTTTTTCCATAATTTGATACTGATTTTTCAGTATCGTTCGTGCTGGTTCTGGTTCTTCGTTAGCTTCAACGTGATAGATAAAAAGACGTACTAAGTAAAACAAACCAGCGAACCAAACTACAAATCCGACAATATGAAAGGCTTTAAACCATGAATAGGCCATGAATCATAATCTCCTTTACTTGTGGTTGCAAGCCATTTTTAATGGTAATAAAAATGAGTCAGAATTTATAATTTTCCAACCGTGAAAGGATGAAGTCTTTATAATCAAGAAGATTTCAATTTAGTAGTGATTTGGAATCCTCGACTAATTGATTCTGAATTCTGACTCCTGAATTCTGACATTCATTTTTATAATATCGATTTTTGCCAAAGCTATATTGTCAATGAGCATTTTTACGACGCACAAAGGGTAAAAGGTCTTGCAAAATTGTCTCGTGGTAGTGTTCTTGAGGATAATGTCCGACGTTATTAAGTTTTATTAATTCGGTGTTTGGTACGGAGTTGACAAAGTTTTCGGCAATATCTACAGGTAGCCAGGGGTCAATCATACCCCATTGAATCAGAATTGGTTGTTGCCATTCTTTAAAGCCAGTTTGTATTTCTGTCATGGCTGAATCAAGCTGTAAATTGCGAATACTTGCTAAAAGACTTCGACCAGACGAAGAAGCGGTTAAAAATGGTTTTCGATAAATATCTAAATCTTTATCTCCTATGCGATAACGGCTTCCACCTTCTAGCGTCCGATCGACTAATAAGGGGTCTTGGGTCATGACTTCACCTGCTAAGGGTAAACCCATTTGTTTAATTTTCCAAGGTAATTTAGCAGCAGTTGAAATTGGTGTATTTAAAATAGCTAAATTAGCAATTTGTTCTGGATGACGCAAAGCATATTGTAGTCCTACAGAACCTAAAAAACCTTGGACAACTAAAGAAAAATGTTCAACTTCTAGAGCTTTAATAAATCCTTCTAAAGCTGTGATAAAAGCATCGGGAGTGTAAGCAAAATCTCGTTTTTCTGGTTTGGCAGAAAAGCCGTAACCAATCCAATCTGGAGCGATCGCTCTTGTACCCTGATTCGCCAAAGCAGGTATAATATGACGCCAACTGTAACTTTGTGAAACTAAGCCGTGTAGCAACAACACGGGCACTAAGTCACTTCTGCCGATTGGTAAAGATTCCCGATAAAACCATTCCAGTGAATCTACATTGATTTTATGTTCTGTTATTGACACGCTATTTTCCTATATTGGGCATTGGGAATTGGGTATGGGGCATGGGGCATTGGGCATTGGGCATTGAGCATTGTTTGTTATTCTCCTGCTCCTCTGCTCCTCTGCTCCTCTGCTCCCCTGCTCCCCCTCATCTCCCTATTCCCTGAGAAATAATCATCTCACGAATCGCATAAGCTGTAGCGGGTGCTAGTAAAACGCCGTTGCGATAGTGTCCGGTAGCTAGGAGGACGTTACTAAACCCTGGTAGCTTACCAATAACTGGGGCTGGGCGTCCTTCAGGACGGGGACGTAACCCCGACCAAGTGCGGAGAATAGTTGCTGTGGCTAATTCTGGACAAAATGCGATCGCTTGTTCTCTAATAGATTCCAGTAGTTGTTGATTTGGCGGTATCTGATCGCCATTGCTAGGAAATTCCACTGTTGCGCCTACCCAATAGTCTCCACCGCCCACAGGAACAATATGGACATCATTACCCGTTATCGCTGGCTGGAAGTCGGGATTGCCTAATAAATGCCCCACACGCATTTGTAAGGCTTGCCCAAGTACGGGGCGAATATCAATTATCTGATTTAATTTTGCTGTTAGTGGGGTTGAACCTAATCCTGCTGCAATTACAAACCAATCAGCAGCTATTTTTCCTTCTGTAGTCTCAAGGCAATCGCAAAATTCAGGTCTTGAGGTTGGGGCATCTAAAACAGTCACACCAAATTTGAAAGTTACACCACTTTGCTGGGCAGCTTCAACTAAAGCTAAGGTGAGTGCAGTTGGATCGAGCTGGCGGTCTTGTGGAGAATAGACAGCGCCAGTAATTTTTTCGCAATCTATTTGAGGACAAATATTCTGGAGTTTAGCCGTGTCCCAAATTTCTAAATTCCAGCCTTGAGAGTGGCGAATTTTTACTAGTTTTTCCCATGCTGACATCCCCTCTAGGGAAGAATCAAACAAAAGCATGAGAATTCCCTGACGATTAAAAGGAATTTTGCGACCTGTTAAAGCTTCTAGTTCAGGAATCAAAGTTTCATAGTGTTGGATGCTAGTTTGCCGCATCTGCCAAGCTTTGCCTTTGATTTTTTGGCTGATTACGCCCATCAAAACACCAAGTGCAGCGCCTGTGGAAGCTTGTGCTGGTGGTTGGCGATCGCAAACTGTAATTTTCAGCCCTTTAACTTGACTCAGTTGGTATGCGATCGCAGCCCCAACTACACCACAACCGATAATAACTACATGACTCATTGCTGTTTTGAAGCAAAGATGGACAAGTAGCGGGACAAGGGGGAGCAACTAAATAATTTTTACTCTCCCTCATCCCCCTTTGCTCATCTTACCTTGCGCTTAACTTGCCTCTGCTTCACTGTTGGTCTTAGGAAGCAGTTGGAGAAAATTGTCAATCTCTGCGAAAACAGCTTGGGAGTTATTTAAGGCAACTTGAGGATTGCCAGCACTAGTAGCTTTATCAAGTTTAACCAGGTCGTTAAACAAATCTCGCGTTATTTGACGTGCTTTGGGCTGGTCTTTGGGTAGAAGGTTGGAAGTGACATAAGTCAGGTTCAGCCTTGCTTCTGTTATCGGCCCATGTGTAAAGTTACGCACATTAATCCAATCACCTCTTTGAATCAGGGTCGTCAATTCTTGTGAGCGATCGCGCACAGCCTGAATTTCAGGAACATAAGCCTGAATTTTTTCAAGTTGTACTGCTGTGTAAGTCGGAGGTGCTACCGCAACACCAGGGCCACCGCAACTAATCAGGAATGTGGCCAATAGTACTAGGAAAAATGAAAAAATCGAGCGTTGACGCACCATATATTGAATTTAATTGCTTTTGGTTTACTGATTAACAGTGTCATTTTAGATCGCTAGCGCAGTTAATCGTTCTTGTCAGCCAAGGATTTTGTAGAAAATATTGATATTTTCTTCAAAGAGCAGAGTTTCATCCGCTTTTGAAGCATTTTTAAGTACAATTACTTAATAGGTGTTAGCCCGTCCCAATTAAGAAGCGATTTTTGGCTTCTGTTAGTAACTCAAACGTGAGTTCGCTCAACCTCTCCCTCCCAGCCTCTCTCTGGGAAACAAAAAGGGAGAAGCAACGAATTCAGTTTTTTGCTTTTCTCTCCGACACGGAGAAGGGCTGGGAGAGAGGTCAAATAAGACTTGTCGAACTCACGTTAACTGATATTGTTAGGGAAATATGATTTAGAGTTGCTAAATATCAAAGGTCTTGATAAGCTGAAACACCAATCAGATAAGCCTTCTGGCGGTTTTTATGTCTTCACATCCTTGAAGATGCCGACGCAATATAGGAGTGTTTTTTAGTGAACGCAGCTGAACAGGCAACGAACCTTGAACTCGCCAGCAACATTGCTACGGTAGTTAATTTGTTCAAATTCGAGTTTCCTGATGCCAAATCCGATCTCAAACCCTGGAAAAATGACCCGGAAACTAGGGAGTTAGTCGATCCAGATTCTATAGATATTGGCTTTCACTTTCCTGGTATCAGCAAATCTTGGCGAAGTCGTAGTATTTTAATTCAAATCCGATTTTATCAAGATCCCATCAACAATTCCCGTCGAGCGATCGGTGTAGAGGTCGCTGGATTCGATCATCGCGGCGAAGCTTGGCGACTCTCTACAGTAGAAAACTGGAGTGTTGTCGGCGCATCTTCGCCCTCTGGTGAAATCGAGGAGAAGCTCAAACAGATTTGCCGACAGATTTTAGAAGTTTTTAATAAATCAAGTGTATGAAACTACCCTGCCTCCCCGCAGGCGGGGAGGGGGTGGGGTTCTTCGGGTTTAATAAGTAATCAAGCGGACATAATATCAGGCATCACTCCCGTTAAACCAAGCAGCATTTTCTAACCTAGAAAGTAAATTCGTTATATCGACTTATATTATTGTCTACTTATTCCATGCATTGAAAATGCCAACTCACCTTTAAAGCATTTATCCAAACAGTAACTTTTGACCAATCAATGCTTCCTTCTGTTAATCAGCAATGTCTAAAAATCTACACCTCGTTTAAGTTCTACACCTTGATTAGCATAGTGTTTGTGGCAATAAACCTCTGAGTGGATGCTAGCCAAGTCGAAATATGCAGGTGGATTTTGGCAACGACCAGTGATAATAATTTCGGTATCGCGGGGTTTGCGGAGTAAAGCTTGGACAATGGGTTCAACGGGGAGTAGTTCTAAGTCAACGGTGGGATTTAGTTCATCGAGAATAATAGTTTTATACAATCCAGAGGCGATCGCAACTTTTGCAATTTCCCAACCGCGTTCGGCTTCTACATAATCTAATTCTTGTCGTGAATTTCGCCAGACGATCGCATCTCCACCGCAACGCTGATGATCCACCACTTTTGGATATGACTGTTGCAAAGCGGCGATCGCTGCGTCTTCTGTGTAGCCGCTACCACCTTTAAGCCATTGTATAATCAACACACGGGTAGATCCTGGATGATTAATTCCCCTACCAATCGCCTGTAAGGCTTTGCCCAAAGCACTGGTAGACTTGCCTTTACCAGCACCAGTATAAATTTCAATCCCTTCCAGGAAGAGGGCTTTGGCTGTTGGGTGGTGATGAGGTTTCATTTCTGAGTGTAAATCTGCAATATCGAGCAACTTTTGGGGTGCGGCGCGTCCAGTAGCAATGATTTCCAACTCTTGGGGTTTGGATTTTAATGTCTTTACTACTTCATCCACTGGTAGTAAACCTAAATCCAGAACGGGGTTAATTTCATCCAAGACAACGACTGAATATAAACCACTAGCGATCGCACCTTTAGCGACATCCCAACCCCGCATTGCTTCATTTCGGTCAAAAGTGGTAATTTCCTCACTTCCAAAAAATTCCGCTCTCCCAGTGCGAACCTGGTCAATTAAATGGGGAAACCCGCGTTGTAAAGCTGCGATCGCACCATCTTCGTCATAATCACGTTCTGGCCCTTTTAAAAACCGCAGCAGTAAAACACGATTAGAATTGCTAGGCGTATTTATTCCCAAGCCAATGGAGCGCAAAACCACCCCCAAAGCCGCTTGAGATTTACCTTTACCCAGACCATCGTAGACGTGAATTTGACCAATAAGCCGTTCTTGACGCACTTGCGCCGTCCGAATACCAATACCGTTCCTTGTCATCTCTCAAAAAGCTATAACTATGGCAGTCTTTAATCTTACCTAACCTCTTGTACTCTCATCTTAGAAACTGCCCCTCTAGCGCGTCTGTACAAGGGTCAGTTTGATCTATTAACAATATCAATAGAGAAATACTGGCACACCCGCATAGTAAAGGACAAGAACAATGGGATAATTTCCCCCATCACCCTTACTATCCCAGTTATACTCACTACAGTTAACCCTTACCCTTAACCATTTATGCCTGACAATTGGATGCTTCCCAGGATTTCTCCCATTGGTGGATTTCTGTTTGACTTTTTATTTGTACTGATTGCCATCCCCATCGAAGCTTATGTTTTGCATTCTCGACTAAAATTTGATAAAAAAACTAGTATTTTTTATGCAATTTCTATCAATCTGTTTTCGAGTGTAATTGGTTGGTTTATATTTTTTGTATCAGAACCACTATTACCGATACAGGTGAAATCAGAATTAATTAACTATATGCTTTTTAATAATTTTAAATCATCGAATACACAAACTTTAATTATTTTAACTGCTTGTATAATTTTTTTTACGACGTTTTTAATGAAATTTTTTATTTTAAGGGGTTTGCTATTTTCATTAAATGAATCATTTACTAAAAAAGAAGAGGATACTCAAACATCTCAGCGGCTGCAACGACGTTATTTTACCACCATAAATTTCCAAAATACTAATTTAGTTACTACTATACTAATAGCAAATTCTTTGAGCTATAGTGCAATAACCATTATTTTATTATTTCGTTCAAAATAGCAAGAAAGTACTTGTTTAACTGAGAAAAAGTTATTGATTAATCAGGTTTATGGAGGAATATGAATACGCTACTAAAAGACGTCTTTGGGGTTTTTAAATTTGTGGAAGGGCTTTATGCAGGAATTAGAAAAATATTAGTTCCACCCAAAGCTTATTCTTGGCAGACATTCATTTATTTGAGTATTTTTTCTTGGGTACTTTCATATTGTGCCACAGGTTATATTAAAGATATAATTGCCTTTTTTGGTTGGTTGTTTTTAATTGCTGGTACAGCTTGGTATACAACTGAAGATCCTTTGAGGGTTCCTGGTACTTTTATGCCAGTTGGGGCAGTAATCACCGGATTCTTAGTGAGTGTTTTTGCATTTGGAGATCAACGAGATGTAATTACACCTAGAACAATCGTATTTTGGCCGACAATTTCAGCACTAATTACGGCGATACCAGAGTTTATTGAAGGAAATGACACTGATGCAAAAGCTCGCATTCCTAAGCCAGAAGACCGCCAAAGAATTATAATTTTAGTTGCTAGTAGTATGCTGCTAAGTTGCTGGATTCAGTTTCACTTTGTGATGGATAATTGGTTACGACAATATCCGAGTTTGCAAGCAGATACTTTTAAATATAGTACCTTTGTTGCCAGAACAGAAGAAACAGTAAAAATTCCCCAAAACGGTGTTGTAATTCTAGAAAAACTTCAACCAATGGTAGTAGAACAAATAGCCAAAAGACCTTGGTCAGAAGTAGAGAAATGGTTGCTAGATGCGAAACAACGGGTAGGAAATCTGGGTAGGGGAATAATTCAAAAAAACCTAAGTAAATATGAAGAAAAGGAACTATGGCGCGTTGAACCGCGTGTAGCTAATACAAAGTCTGGATATATATTAGATTTATTAAGTATTTGGATAGGTCCGAGTTCTAACCCACGGGGCTATTACTTAAAAAAATCTTGTCGCATTGAACCAGTTGCAGCAGCCAATAATTCTGAGGATAAGATTACAGTTGCAGAAATTGAATGCGATCGCGCCAGTAAATTAATTTATGGTTCACCGCCTCCGCAGCAGTGAGGAGTGGGGCAGGGGGAGAGATCAATTCAAAATTCAAAATGATGCTCTCTACGAAACGCTGCGCGTAGCTTGCAACTCTTACAGAGTACGCGGACTCGCTCTAAGCGTTGGCGCAGCCTCTCCAAGAGTTGCCATGCCGTTGGCGTACCACTTCGTGGAAGCAAGCTAGCAAGAGCGTGTCGCAGACAAGCCTCTCGTTCGCGTAGCGTCTCCCCTTGGGAGAAGAGAAGGCTTTACGCTGCGCTAACAAAATTCAAAATTAAAGAACTTCTGCCTTTTGCCTTCTCTTTCGCAATAATAAATGACACATGACAAATGACAAATGACTATTAACAGAATTTTTGTATTAGCAAAGAATGTGTTTCAGGAAGTGGTACGCGATCGCATCCTATATATTATTGGATTTTATGCGCTAGTACTCGCCACTGCCTTCCGCGTCCTTCCTGAATTTGCGGCTACGGCTGAAGATAAAATGTTTTTAGACTTTGGGATGGCAGCAATGAATGCCATCGGGTTAATTATTACGATATTTATTGGTACGGGACTAATTAATAAGGAAATCGAAAAACGCACTGTTTTAGTATTAATTGCTAAACCTGTTAGTCGCAGCGAAATTATCGTCGGTAAATACTTGGGTTTATCCGCAGTCCTAGCTGTGCTTGTCGCCACGATGACAGTAATTTATCTGTTATTTCTGCAATTTGGTAATATTCCTCATCCTACGGCAAGCATTATAATTGCTGCAATTTTCTTATTTTTACAGTTATCATTAATTACTGCCGTAGCTATTACTTTTGGTGTTTTTACTGCTTCTTTGCTAGCGACTGTTTTAACCTTTGCGGTATATTTAATCGGAAATATTACTCAAGATTTAGTACAACTTGGTCGTCTGAGCCGTAACCCTGGTATGGAACGTCTAACTCAAGCTTTGTTTCTTTTATTGCCAGATTTATCTCGATTAGATTTGAAAAATGATGCCGTTTATGGTCTGCAAGCACTACCTGACAATACTGCATTGATTATGAATGCTGGTTACGGCTTAGTTTATAGTATCATGTTGTTAGCAATCGCTATTGTGATCTTTTCACAACGCGAATTTTAAACATTAAGCATGGGCATTGAAAAGAGACACGGTAGACAAGGAAGAGAGGGAAGACCAGGAAGAGATTTATTCAATAATTCCCCCTTGTCCCCTTGTCTCCCCTGCCTCAAGAGCTTCAAGAGCCTCCCCTGCTTATCCGAACTCTGTTGCTTACACATCTATAAGGATTGAGTGCCTTGGCTAGATGCTTTTTGTGCAATAGTTTTCAAGCGAGTCGCTCTGCTTTTACGGATACGTTCACTTTTGCGAACTCCACCAGCCATCTCATATTCGCGGCTATCTTTGCCATATCTAAAGCCGATTCCCATGAGCATTTTTTCGGAGAAACTACCCAAGGTTTGTTCTAACTCTTCAATTTCTACTTTGGAAGAGTCAATCGTGGTGAGAGCAGTATTATGAGCTTCTAACTTGCTGCGTAATTGCTCAATTAATTCTGTCAGGATTTTTAAATTACAAGTCTCTCCAAGATCCAGATTGGCATCAATTGCTTTGAGTCCAGCAAATCTTAACTCAGCATTTTCTAGAACGCGGGATGTACGTTTTCTCAAAAACATAAATTTAGTTACTTATAATATTTATACAGTTACTATGCCCTATTAAAAAGATATTCTGGTTCAGCAAAATCCACAAAAATAATGATACTTTTTATGAAATAGATACTGGTAAATTCTCTTAATTTAACGTGAGTTCGATGAACTTCTCTCTGCTAAACTCCCTCTCCCAGAGGGAAAGGGAAGAACAACGAAAAATTAGGGTTTTGGCTCCCCTTTCCGACACGAGGAGGAGTTGGGGGAGAGGTCAAAAAAGGGCTTGTCGAACTCACATTATGTTTACCTGAAAATAGCATTTATTGCACAACAAAATCTGATGCACTCAGAGTTGGTGCACCAATCAAAGTTGCAAATACACCGCCACTACCAAAACCAGCCGCACTGCTATCTGGGTTGTAAAATAACTGTCCGCGAAAAGCGTTGTAGATAATTTTCGCCGTGCTGGTTTCCCCATTAGAAATGATTTCAAAATGTGATTTGAACGATAATTTAGCCAAACGGTCACGAAATACTTCACTCTGTACTAGGACAACATATAGTTCAAAGTTATAAATTGAGTTTAAAA
>NZ_JBALDE010000200.1:0-27332 GCF_036917515.1 Nostoc sp.
TTATTCCTTTCTTTCTTCTGCCTTCTGCCTTCTGCCCTCTGCCTTCCCCTAACCTAGATCACCAAAAGTTGCCAAGAACCACAATATGGTTCAAAAATATGTTTAGCCAAAAATTGAGTGATAAAGCGATCGCCTGAAATCTGAATTTTTATTTCTCTCTCATCGCGGTACGGTACAAATAAACTATTTGACCATATTCCTTACTGTAATTAAGTTTTGAGTTTTTTAAACTCAATTTATAACTTTGAACTATATGTTGTCCTAGTACAGAGTGAAGTATTTCGTGACCGTTTGGCTAAATTATCGTTCAAATCACAAAAATCATGGTTTTCGTTCACAAAATCATGATTTTCATTCACAAAGTCGTGGTTTTCGTTAACAAAATCGTGATTTTCATTCACAAAATCATGATTTTTGTAACGAGAAGCAGAATTTAGTCAAAAATTAACTCTGAACTGAAGCAATACGGTTCGGATAAGATACCCTCGCCTGCGGCGACCCGCTTAAAAAGGGGGTAATTAGAAAGGGTAAGCCTTTTTAAAGGATGGTTGGGGGGATCTTCAAGTGAGAAACATGTTAACCGAACCGTATTGTGAACTGAAGTTGAGTTAACCAACGTTTTTGTTAAAAGTCTGATTCTGTAAGGATTGGAGATTATTTTATCGCCAAACTGACGCAAGCTCGTTAGTAACTCAAGCTGATGATGTGTTCAAGAGAGCTACAAAATTGTACTTAACAGTACCTTTTTTTGTGCTGGATATTTTTAATATTCATAAGATAAGCTTATTAGATAATCGGCAATTTTGGATTTTTATACTTATAAGAGTATTTCTGCTTACTTCAACTAAAATATCAGCATTGCTATGTGTTATATCCAACCTAAGATATGAATAATTATCGGGAATATTGCTAATTTAGTTAGTAGTTTGATTTAAATGTACTTAAATTAAGGAATAAATTGCCTAAAATCAATATATTTATTTAGCAGGTTTTGTCATCTTTATTTTTAAGTGAACTCGATTAGTTATGCTCCTAGATTTAGAAAGATTTTATCAGGCTTGCAATCCGAGCAGACCTCTAATTATAGGAAACCCTAGCGATCGCAGGTACTATATCGATTTTGCTGCGGTGCGGGGTGGCAAAATCATTGAGGCTTTGCAGCGTACAATCGCTAGAATATCGCCAGATACACCAACCTGTCAACTATTTACAGGACATCTCGGTTGTGGAAAATCAACAGAGTTGTTGCGCCTGAAAGCTGAGTTAGAAGCGCAGCAATTTCATGTAGTTTACTTTGAGTCTACCCACATTTTAGAAATGGCCGATGTGGATGTGACTGATATTTTATTAGCGATCGCTGGACAAGTGAGTGAAAGCTTAGAAGCGATGAAAATTAGGTTCAAACCTACCTACTTTAGCAAGTTGTTTGGCGAACTTGTAGATTTTCTGCAAACGCCAATTGACCTTGGGGTAGAAGCAGAATTGTCTGTGGGGATTGCCAAAATTACAGCTAAAACTAAAGAAAGTCCGCAATTACGGCGGCGGTTAAGAGATTATCTGGAACCGCGAACCGCAAATATTTTACAGTCAATTAATCAAGAATTACTAGAACGTGCCAACAAAGAACTGAAAACCAGGGGTAAAAAAGGACTGGTAGTTATTGTTGATAATTTAGATAGAGTTGCAATTCGACCTTTACCATCGGGGCGATCGCTACCAGAATATTTATTTATTCAGCGTGGCGAACAATTACGCAAACTGAATTGTCATGTAGTCTACACTATTCCCCTAGCCTTGACTTTCTCTAACGATAGCGCCGAACTTCAGCATCGTTTGGGGGGAGGAGTCGCACCAAAAGTTTTACCGATGATACCTGTGCGTTTGCGCTCTGGCGAGATTTTTGTCCAAGGTCTAGCAATGATGCGGCAAATGGTGCTAGCTAGAGCTTTCCCAGACATTTTACCTAGCGATCGGTTAAGCTTAATTACAGAGGTGTTTGATAGTTTGGAAACCTTAGATCGATTGTGCTTGATAAGTGGTGGTCATGTACGCGATTTACTAGGTTTACTGTTTGACTGTCTGCGAGAACAAGATCCACCCTTTGACCGGGAATGTGTTGAATTGGTAATCCGAAGACAGCGTGATTACCGAGCCAACGCTATCGACCCCCATGAGTGGGAATTAATCTTTCAGGTGGTGCAACAGCAACGAGTTAGAGGTGATATAGAATACCACACCCTTTTGCGAAGTCTATTTGTATTTGAATACCGCGATCATCAAGGAGCTTGGTTTGCCGTCAACCCAGTTTTAGCAGAGACAGAAAAATTTAAATCATGGTTGAACGACACGCACAAGTAGATATTAGAGCAGCTAACGAGCGCGCTTTACGGAGTTTGGGGAGAGCAATTACCCTTTCTAGCGGTCAATTTTCCCTGGTTTTGGTGTGCTGCAATTATCGAGTTTTGCAAGAACTTATGCTGCAACGACTCGAAGAACTCTCTCCAGAAGTACACTACATTCAAAAGGTAGTTCTGCCGCATAATGCTAGAAGTCTTTACACAAATATTCATTTACAACTGCTAACCGAAGCTAATCCGCCATCGGCGTTGATGATTTTGGGTTTGGAGTCAGTAGATGGACTTGACGATTTACTGAGGTCTATCAATCATATTCGGGATGAATTTCGCAAACGCCACCCATTTCCAATGATTTTGTGGGTGAACGAGGAAATATTGCAAAAAATAGTCCGTTTAGCACCAGATTTTGCAAGTTGGGCGGCGACACCGATTCGGTTTGAAATGACAACTCAATCACTGCTGCAATTTCTGCAACAGGAAACTGACTCTTTATTTGCCACGGTGTTATCAACCGATGCGGCACAACACCAACCTTCTCAAGTTGCAAAGCTTTATGCCACTGTCGAGCAAGTCTGGGAACATAGTTATGAACTCCACTTTGCGATTAAAGAGTTGCACAATCGTGGTATTACCTTAGAGCCAGAATTACACGCTAGTTTGGAATTTGTTTTTGGTCTAGATAATTATATTAGCGATCGCATCAATACAGGTTTAAGCCATTTTCAGCAAAGCTTGCAAGTTTGGCAAAAGTTGGCAGAGACAGAGGAAGCAGGGGAGCAGGGGAGCAGGGGAGCAGGGGAAGCAGGGGGAGCAGGGGAGCAGGGGAGCGGGGGAGCAGGGAGAGATGAGGGGGTATTTTCTTCGTCTATGCCTCCTAATCGCCCATCTCCCTTACTGCTGCGACAGGGAATTTTGCTGTTTTATATTGGGCTGTGTTATTGCCGTTTTGCAGAGCAAAATCAAATCGAAAATCGCCGCCATTGGTACACTGCTAAATCTTATTTTCAGCAGTGCTTGAATATTTTGCAGGTGGCTGGGCGTTTAGATATAGTTGCTGGATTTATTAATCAACTCGCTGAGGTTTTGCAATATCTGCAAGAGTGGGAAGAATTGCAGACAGTTGCTCAAAAGTCTCTGGAGTTACATCAAACTTATGGTAGTCAAATCCAATTAGCTTGTGACTACGGTTTTCTGGCGCAAGTGGCTGTGCAGCAGTCGCGGTGGATACAGGCGAGTATCTTAGCACACGTATCACTGCTGAAATTAGGTGAGGCGCAAAAGCAGAAAGACCCTTATAACTGCTTATTTCCATTACTGCTGGCGCAAATTTACTATTTAGTGTTGGCGAAAGCACAGCGAAATTTAGGTGAGCTAGTAATCGCTCGTGAATACTTAGATAAGGCAACAAAAGAACTGCCAGCAGCCTTAGAAAGCAGTGCCCATCAATACAATGCCCATCGTTATATTCGTTTATTGCGGAGACTGCGATCGCTCTACTTTGAAGAAGGGCGATATCTCGAAGCCTATTACATTCGCCAGAAACGGCGTTCTGTTGAGCAGCAGTATGGTTTTCGGGCTTTTATTGGTGCAGGGCGCTTGCAACCCCAAAGACAGGCGACAAATCCCGCATTAATGTCACCTTCTGGAAGTAGCAGCATTGCTTTAGAAATTGCGGCTTCTGGTCGGGAGCGTGATATTGATAACTTAATTGGCAGAATTAGCCGCGCCGATCAAAAGTTGACGGTGATTCACGGTCAATCGGGGGTGGGTAAGAGTTCTACTGTCACGGCGGGTTTAGTTCCAGCACTACAAAATCGAGCTATTGGCGATCAAATAGCCGTGCCTGTGGTACTGCAAGTTTATACCGATTGGGCACGGGAATTAGGGAAATCTTTAAGTGAGGCGATATCTAGTGATGCATCCCTGGCGGTTTATGCTGATGTTCAGCCAGAAGCAGCCATTGAATCGCAGGCTTTGCCTTATCCTGGCACATTGTTCACCATTGGTAGTATTTTACAACAACTCCAAGAAAATGCCGATCGCCATTTGATCACAGTTTTAATTTTTGACCAGTTTGAAGAATTTTTCTTTGGTTATAGCGATCGCAATCAAAAGCAAGAGTTTGATAAATTTATTAGCGATTGTCTGAATATACCCTTTGTGAAAGTCATCCTTTCCTTGCGAGAAGATTATTTACATCGGTTATTAGACTTTAAACATCTCTCGGCACTGGAAGCGATTAATAATAATATTCTCGATAAGCATATCCGCTATCAGTTAAATAATTTTTCGCCAGAATATGCCAAAGCAATTATCCGAAAATTAACGGAGCGATCGCAGTTTAATTTAGAACCTGCTTTAATTGATGCTTTAATCGAAGATTTATCCACAGAATTTGGAGAAGTCCGCCCCATTGAATTACAAGTTGTGGGAGCACAAATTCAAGATGAGCGTATTACTACACTAGAAGAATATCAACCATATAGACCCAACAAACTTATCGAACGATATCTTAAGGAACTAATTAAAGACTGCGGTCCAGAAAATGAACGAGCCGCTTTACTCGTCTTATATTTATTAACAGATGAAAGCAACAACCGACCTTTTAAAACTCGAGCTGAGTTAGCGGCGCAGCTAGGAGAGTTAGAAGATGCTGACAAATTAGATTTAGTATTAGAAATTTTAGTGCGCTCCGGCTTAGTAGTTCTCTTTCCTGATGTACCAGAACGCTATCAACTGATTCACGATTATTTAGTAAACTTGATTCGCCACCTGCAACAACAAGAATCGAGCTTACAGGTACAACTAAATCAGTTACGCTATAAAGTAGAACAAAGTAAAGCTGAGATTGAGCGACTTAAGAGCGAACTTAGTCAAAATAAGCAGCGTTCTAAATTAGTAGCTCCTCATCCCCAACAGGGATTAGACTTATTAACAGAATTGCGAGAATTACACAAGCGGGAAGAATTAAGTCAGTTAGAAATTGAGCAATTACGAGCCGAACTTAAAGAAAAAGAGTTAACAGCTAAACTTGCAGAAAGTCAAAAGAAACAAAGACTTAGTGAAGCTCAATTAAATCGTTCGCTGAAAATTGCCCTAACCGCTTCCGTTCTCGCCATCTTGGGATTAAGTGTTTCCATAGTGACAGCAGTAGATAGCGAAATCAAAACCCTCAGTGCATCCAGTGAAGCCCTCTTTGCCTCGCAAAAAGGTATTGATGCTTTAAAAGAAGCTTTAAAGGCAGGGGGAAAATTACAACAAACAGTCTGGGTAGATTCTAATACAAGAGAACAAGTACAGACGGCACTTTATCAAGCTGTTTCCGGGGTAAGAGAGTATAACCGCTTGGACGGGCATCTATCTGGCGTCAATAGTGCTACATTTAGCCTTGATCGCTCTTTAATTGCCTCAGCCAGTGCCGATACTACAATCAAACTCTGGCGTCCTGATGGTAGCTTGATCAAAACCTTGTCGGGACATGAGGATGTGGTTAATAGCGTCAGTTTTAGCCCAGATAGTCAAATCATTACTTCCGCCAGTCAGGACAAGACGATAAAACTGTGGAGTCGAGAAGGTCAACTGCTGGCTACCTTATTAGGGCATCAGGGTGTGGTGAATAGTGCTAGTTTCAGCCCAGATGGGCAGATTATTGCTTCGGCGAGTACAGACAAAACAGTGAAACTATGGAGTCGGGATGGTAAGCTGCTCAAAACTTTGCAGGGACATGATGGTGCAGTCTTGAGTGTCGCTTGGTCAACCGATGGTCAAACCTTAGCTTCCGGGAGTGCTGACAAGACAGTGAAATTGTGGAGTCGGGATGGTAAGCTGCTCAAAACCTTACAGGGACATGATGATGCAGTCAAAAGCGTAGCTTGGTCAACCGATGGTCAAACAATTGCATCTGCTAGTTTAGACCAGACAATCAAGCTGTGGAATCTGGAAGGAAAGCTACTGCGAACCTTATCAGGCCATAGTACTGGAGTTACTAGCGTCAGTTTTAGCCGTGATGGTAACACGATCGCTTCTGCAAGTACTGATGAGACAATCAAACTTTGGAGTTCTGAAGGTGTGTTGCTAGGAACTCTGAAGGGACATAATAATTGGGTTAACAGTGTCAGTTTCAGCCCAGACGGTCGCACCCTTGTTTCCGCCAGTCGGGACAAAACTATTAAACTTTGGCATTGGGACGATGTGTTACTGCGAAAACCCAAACCCGATAATGATGACTGGGTAACTAGCATCAGTTTTAGCCCAGACGATCGCACCTTGGCAGCAGCAAGCCGAGACAAAACTGTAAAACTTTTTAGTCGTGATGGTAAACTACTTCGTACATTCACGGGGCATCAGGGTCAAGTTTGGGGTGTAGCTTGGTCGCCTGATGGTCAAGTAATTGCCTCCGCTAGTAAAGATAAAACAGTTAAGCTCTGGAGCCGTGATGGTAAACTGCTCAACACCTTACAGGGTCATAATGATGCCATCTTGAGTGTAGCTTGGTCGCCTGATAGTCAAGTAATTGCCTCCGCTAGTAAAGATAAAACAGTAAAACTATGGAGTCGCAACGGTAAACTGCTCAATACTTTACAGGATCATCAAGAAGCAGTGAATTGGGTAAGCTTTAGCCCTGATGGCAAGTTGCTAGCTTCAGCCAGCGATGATAAAACCGTGAAAATCTGGAGTGTAGAGGGTAAATTACTATATACATTAACTGGTCATAGCCGCCGCGTGAATGGGGTTGCTTGGTCGCCCGATAGTCAAAGTATTGCTTCAGTGAGTATTGATAGCACAGTGAAGATTTGGAATCGAGACGGGAATTTACTAGATACTCTCACAGGCGATGGTGATAGTTTTATCAGTGTCAGTTTTAGCCCCGATGGTAAGACTCTAGCAGCTAGCAGTGATAACAAAGTGAGGATTTGGAACCGAGCAGGGACATTGCTGATTGCTTTGAAAGGTGATAAGGATGAGTTAACCAGCGTCAGTTTCAGTCATGACAGCAAGACTTTGGCTGCTGGTAGTGGTAATGGCACAGTAATTTTCCGAGATTTGGCAGATATCCAACTAGAAAAATTACTGGCACGGGGTTGCAATTTGCTACATGATTATTTGCAGACTAACCAGAAAGTAATGAAAAGCGATCGCGCTTTATGTTCTGGTAGGTGATGGAGAAGAATGTTGAAAGGCGTTATATGTTAAATTCATTATTTATCTAAATAATCCTTCCTAATTCATGCAAAAAATCATATCCGACCCAAAAATAATGATGGGCAAACCTGTCATTTCAGAAACTCGTATTACAGTTGAATTAATTCTCGAAAAGTTAGCTGCTGGTGAAACACCTCAGCAAATACTAGAAGCGCATCCGCGACTTAGTGATGAAGGAATTAAAGCAGCTTTGGCATTTGTGCCTCAAGCGCTGTAATGAGTCAATATCACAGTTTTAAAATAACTAACTATTGGACAGTAAAATACCCACCATCAACCCTTTTGTTGGAGCGGTGTTAAGATAAATATGCCGATTCACTCGCGCCAAAGTTCAATGACTATTGCCAAACTGTCCGAACTAGGCATTACTCACCTTCCCGACCATACTGAGTTACCAGAGTCGAATGGGACTTTTGTGAAAAACTTTCAAGAACACCCGCAAAGCATACTCCTAACCGACTCTGTTCAAGGTATATTACAGCAAATTCACTCGGATAAGCAGTATTGTATTGGTCAAGATTGTGGCATTTACTGGCGTTTGACCGAACCACCTGAACGCGGTGCCGAAGCACCCGATTGGTTTTACGTCCCGAATGTTGCACCTATGTTAAATGGTCAGTTTCGACGTTCGTATGTATTGTGGCAAGAATATGTCGCTCCCCTAATTGTATTGGAATTCGCTTCAGGGGATGGTTCAGAAGAAAGAGATAATACTCCAATTACTGGTAAATTCTGGGTATACGAGCAAGCAATCCGCGTACCTTTTTATGGTATTTACGAATTTAGCAAAGCTGCGGTTGAGGTTTATCACTTAGTTGATGGTAGGTATCAGCAACTCACAGCTAACGAACGTGGACACTATAAGATTTCCTTGATGGGCGTCGAATTGGGTATTTGGCAAGGACAGTATGGAAATACTACAGCGCCTTGGTTGCGTTGGTGGGATACACAGGGAAATTTATTACTAACTGGTGAAGAAAAATCCCAGTTATTAGCACCTCAATTAGAACAAGAGCAAGAAAAATCCCAGTTACTAACATCCCAATTAGAACAAGAACAGCAAAAAGCCCAGCGTTTAGCAGAACGCTTGAGACAGCTTGGGATAAATCCTAATGAAGTTTCTTAAACTTATGCTTGCTGATAAAAAATTAAAGCTATCTCAACTGAAAGTAGCTCTCCTCAATGAAATTAAACAAAGTGGTGATGAGGCACGAGGCGAGGGTGTCCATATTGGTGAATGAAATCAAACCTTCCATGACCTAAGTGGTTGTGGCAAAAACACTAACAGTTACTCAGCATTTGTTGTCACTGTGACTGGTGGAAATACAAACCATACGGTCGTGAAATACCTGGTCACGATTGATGACGACGATAACGCAGACAAAAGAACCCTCAATATCCGTGACATCCGCCCAATTAACCTACGAAATGATAACTGACCAAGCAGCGACAACAACCTAAGTGAAATGCTAGACTATGCAATATCTAATGTATATAATTATGCATCCTGTTTTGAGAGCTTGGAGGAGTGATGGCTAAAGTTGTTGCCTTTTTTAACCATAAAGGAGGTGTAGGAAAGACAACTATTTTGTTTAATGTTGCAATTGCCCTAGCTCAAGTAGGCAAAAAGGTCATTCTATTCGATGCTGACTCCCAAGCTAACCTTACAGCTCTCGCTGTTACTGAAGAAAAATATCAAGAGTCATTGGATAAAGAAATAACTATTTGGTCGGCACTTGAACCATTGGTCACTGGTGCTGGTGATTTTAAATATGTTGAGCCTCTTTCATTACGAAGCAACTTATGGCTTGTCCCTGGTGATATTCGACTTGCTGATTTTGAAGGAATATGTCCAACTGGATGGACTGAAGCACTCGCAGGTGAAGCACGTGGATTTCGCGTGACCACAGCTCTCTACCGTCTTTTTCAACAGACAGCAAATATTAAAAGTGCTGATTTTGTACTTATAGACTTAGGCCCCAATGTAAACGCACTGAATCGTAATGCACTCATTTCCTCAGATGGATTTATTATTCCTCTTGCAGCAGACTTATTCTCAGTAAGGGCACTTCCAAGTGTTGGATACAGTATTGCCAATTGGGTACGTCAATGGCATACGGCCTTAAAAAATAAACCAAAAACTGTTACTTTTGAGCTTCCCACCTGTGAATCTGTTCCTATTCCGTTAGGTTACGTAAGTCAACAATTTTCAGTCTTTTCTAGTTCTCCAGCTGAAGCTTTTCGAGTGTGGCAAGATAAAATTCCTGTTGCCTATCAAGAAGGAGTTGTCTTTCCTTTAAAAGCAATAAAATTACCAGTAAACGAGCAAGAAACAGAGCCTTTAATCGCACTCAAGTACCTCTCGTCTCTGGTTCCTAAAGCTCAACAAGCGCACAAAGCTATTTTTGAATTAAATGGCTCTGAAGCTCGTGGGGCACATTTTAAACGCTCAAAAGACACTCGTGAAATATTTTTGAAGCTTGCAGAAATAATCATTGCTCGTCTTGAAAATGGCGTATGACTATATTCCTTGATACAAATGTTGTACCGTATAAAAGTGGAATATCAATTCGCTTTGAAACCATTCAAGTTTTAGCACAGGAATGTAGTCAAGATATAGCGATTCCAGAGCTTGTATTAAGGGAGTCTGTAGCTCATCGACAACGGGAGATTGAAGATGCTTTTGGAACACTTAGAAGAGCATACGAAAAAGCAAGAATCTATTTGAATGGAATTGCAGAGCCAAACTTACCATGCTCTAAAGATTTGGCTGAATCATGGTGCTGTAATTTAAAAGAAAAAGTCAAGATTATAGAAACGCCTAAAAATGCTTTTGAGGAAGGTATTTTTCGAGAAATTCAACGTATTAGACCTACTCGTGAGGGAAGAGGCGCTCGCGATGCAGTTATTTGGCTAACAATAAAGCAAGCACATTTCTTGAGTGATAGTGTTAACTACTTTGTTTCAGAAAATATAAAAGATTTTGCGTCTTCTGATAAAAACACTTTACATGAAGACCTTAAAATGGAGATTATCGAACATCCAATACCCCTTATCTACTGTAATTCTCTCGATAGTCTCTTGAAAAAAATAGCGAATGAAGTAAAACCTGGAATAGATATTACAGAGCAACTAATAAATTCTTCAGATAATTTACAAGAAGCTCTTCGTCGAGCAATTCGAGATAATCTAATTATTAGAGAAATGTTTCCTGCATTACCCCTTGGTAAAGAATATATATCAAGTATTATAACTCCTTCACTATATAAGGTTAAAAGTTCAGCAACATACCGAATTGGTGAGCGCAATGTCGTAGTTGCAGAAATCAATTGTAATGCAAGCTTTACAATTGGAGTTCTACAACAATCGTCAGGAGGAGGTTTTTTGACACTTCAATATCCAGCAGATTTATCACTCTATATTCGTTTTTGGATGAGGTTTGAAAACCAGGAAGAACTACCAGTCAAAGCCGAAGTATCCTACATAAATATTGCAAACAATACTTTGTTGATTTACTAACTTGCCCAAAAATGATAAGGGGCAAATCAAACTTTTGCACGGTAAAACCAATCTTTCAACCCTTTTTGCTCCTTACACTTGCCCATAAATGACCCTTTTCAGGAATGTCTTTATTTGAATAGTCAAGTTGAGGTTGAGGCTAAAACAACAGTAAATCAAGGTTTTTGAAAATGGGCAGGGGGATTGGTCGTGCTATGATAGCTCAGACCAGCGCGCGCTTTGGGCTGAGCGAACTGGCAGTGGAAACAGACACAGAGGCAGTCGAGTTTTACAAGCGTTGCAGGTTCGAGGTGCAGAGCCTGGGCGAAAAATATGCAGGGATCGAAAGGTTTTACTGTGTGTGGCGGTGATTGGTCTAACAACGCGCTCAACGAAACGCGAAAGCTCCGCTCTCAGCCGCGACTGAGCAAGTCAGTTGCACAGCACTGGCAGGTAAAACTCCTAATAAATAAGGCTATTACACGATTTATTGCTTGCCATTAGTTTGATGCGCGATCGCACCCGAAAAATCCTTAGCTGATCAAGCGAAGTTAAAAGCGATCGCTCCTGACACCAACCAAAGGTCTACATCTTGGTAGCATTGAGTGAAGTACCCGTCAGCAAGGGAGCGAGGGCGATGTACGCAACCGTCACACAACCACTGACTTTTGAAGAGTTTCTTGCCTGGGACGATGGTTCAGGCAGAGAGTTTGAGCTATTGGATGGGATTCCCGTACCATTATCAGAACCAAATGCAAATCATGAGGATTTGATCGAGCGACTGTGTGCTTACTTAGAAAATCACTGCCAAGAAAATGACCTGCCTTACGTGTCGCGCCAGTCCAAGCAGGTTCGACTCAAAACAGCACCAGGTGAAAAGGAAAAAAGCCGGAAAGCAGATATTGTCATATTTGCAAGAGTTGAATGGCAGAGGATGAAAACTAGCTCTAGTTCTGCTGCTGCATATATTCCACCACCCGGAATCATTGAGGTAGTTAGCAACAACTGGAAGGACGACTATCTGACAAAACTTGCTGAATATGAAGACTTGGGCGTTTTCGAGTACATCATTGTGGACTATGCTGCTTTTGGTGGCATTCGGTTCATTGGCTCTCCCAAGCAGCCAACCATTACAATCTACCAACTTGAAGATGGAGAGTATTTACCCCCAAAGGTGTTTCGAGGGCAGGATCAAATTGATTTTAGATTGTTTCCGAACATTCCCTTAACGGCTGAACAGATTTTTGCAATGAGTCGCTGATTAGCAACGAAGAAATTTATTCTAGTCGTCTTCTGGCCACAATCGCCCAACGCTAATCAAATGTGGTGTAGCTGGCTGCATTATTTACACAGGTTGTAGATTGAGCGATCGCACCCCAAAAATCCCTACATAATTAAATATGCGACATTAGTGTATGTATTAATACGGTACAATAAGACGGAAAGCCCGACTGACTCAACGTAACAAAGACACTGTAAGAGCGATCGCCATTATCACAGTGCAAACAAAATTTGTGTCAAATTATACTTTTGGTGAACTTTGAAATAGATTTTTTATCTAAACTAAAAATCTAAGTAAACATACTAATACACTGTGACAGAAATTTGCTTACCTTTAACAAGGAGACTTGAGTAGAGGAATTTATAAATTGCCCCTATTTGTCTGCTTGCTTAATTGAGATGGTAGCTGGATTTGCGCCGCACTCTATTAGGCTGTGATTTGTTTATTTTTCTCAGCTTAATTTAGGTCTAATCATGATCAAAAACACTATTCTAGATCCTCTAGTAACTGATATTCGGTGTAAAGAAATTTGTCAGATTTTGGGAGAGACTTACAACCAAGAACGCTGGAACGATTGGCGCTGGCAAATGCGGCATCGGTTGACTAAGCTGGAACACTTTCAGAAGTTATTAAGGCTTAGTGCTACCGAAAAACAGGGACTTTTAATCGCACCAGAAAAGTTTGCTGTAGCTGTAACCCCATATTTTGCATCGCTACTCGATCCAGAAGATCCGCTTTGCCCACTACGGTTACAGGTGATACCACGGCAAGAAGAACTAATAGTTAGTCCAGCAGATATGGTAGATCCATGCGGTGAAGATAACGACACTCCAGTACCAGGACTCGTACACCGCTACCCTGACCGAGTGTTGCTGCTTGCCTTAGACAGTTGCGCCGCTTATTGTCGTTACTGCACCCGCTCTCGTTTGGTGAGCCAAGGTGAGATGTATCCAGTAACGCGGCGGTTGGATGCGATCACTGCTTACCTGGAGGAACACACTGAGATCCGTGATGTGCTAATTTCCGGTGGTGACCCTTTATTAATGGCTGATGAACCCTTAGATAACTTGCTTAGGCGGCTGCGTGCCATTAAGCATATTGAATTTATCCGAATTGGTTCCCGCGTGCCAAGTTTCTTACCGCAGCGCATTACACCGGAACTGGTTGCCTTGCTTCGTAAACATCGTGTGTGGCTGTCTTTGCACTTTTGTCATCTGCGGGAACTTACCCCAGAAGTGGCACAAGCTTGCGATCGCCTAGCTGATGGCGGCATTCCTCTAGGTAGTCAAACCGTGCTGTTAAAAGATGTGAATGATTCTGAAAAAGCTTTGAAGAATCTGTTTCACGGTCTTCTTAAGCTGCGTGTGCGACCTTACTATCTTTATCAATGCGATCCAGTTATTGGTACTGCACATCTGCGAACGAGTGTGCAAACTGGGCTTGATTTAATTTCTAAATTACGTGGTCAGACTACTGGCTACGCTGTACCAACCTATGTAATTGATGCTCCTGGTGGTGGTGGCAAAATCCCAATTCAAGCTGAGACTTTAGCTGCTTATGAAAATGGTACAGCTACAGTGCGAAATTGGGCAGGTAAGATGTACACCTATGTAGATCCAGTAAAGTAGGTTTAACCCTATATATAAGTTGCTTGCCATCATCAAAAAGGGTCAGTTGGAATAGGTTCTGTTGAGTTCTTGGCAAACCAAAAAACTAAGTAATTGCAGGAGATTAGTTGGAATGTTGATTGTTGGTAATACAAACCTGAAAGGTAGAGGTGTCTTCGCACAGAAGCGCTTTTTGAAAGGACAACTCATTGATAAAGTGTCAGTTGTTGTTATACCCGCAGAACAGGTTAAATTCCTAGATCAAACAATTTTGGGCAACTATTACTACGATTGGGAAGATAAAGCTGCGGCGATCGCTTTAGGTTTATCTTCCTTGATCAACCATTCTTACCATCCCAATACTTATTATGTGAAAAAATTCGCCGACCAAGAATTGGATCTGATTGCCTATCGAGATATAGAAATAGGAGAAGAAATTACTGCCAACTACAACGGTTCTCCTGATGATAAATCTCCTATATGGTTTGATGTTGTTGATGAGATATTTTTACTTAATTAACGATTTAGTAATCGGAATTCCTTGATTAAGATATCTGATTTGTACGTTAAAGCTAACAGAGAAAGTTTTATCACTGGAAATTATAGGGCTATGGGGTTATTCATTGGTCTGTGTTATGACCTGAAAGCAGACTACCTTAAGGCTGGTTTCAGCGCCTCTGAAGTCATGGAGTTCGACGATGAAAAAACTATCATCGGGCTAGAAACTGCACTGTTGCAGTTAGGTCATCAGGTTGAACGTGTCAGCAATGGTAGAGAACTTGCTCGGCGGTTGGTAAAAGGCGATCGCTGGGATCTGGTTTTCAATATTGCTGAAGGTTTAAAGGGTCGCTCTCGTGAAGCTCAAGTCCCAGCAATCTGCGAATTATTCGCTCAACCTTACACCTTTTCCGATCCGCTTACCTGCGCCCTGACTTTAGATAAGGCGCTTGCTAAGAGAGTAGTGCGCGATCGCGGTTTGCCGACAGCCCCCTTTGAAGTCGTGAATACTACCGCAGAAGCAGCAGCTGTGTCGTTGCCAATGCCACTTTTTCTTAAGCCGATGACGGAAGGCAGTTCTAAAGGGGTAACTGGACGTTCTCTTGTCAAAGAACATCAGGAGCTAATAAATGCTTATCAAGTGTTACACGAACTTTTTGGGCAACCAATACTCGTGGAAACCTTTCTTCCTGGTAGAGAAGTAACAGTAGGCATTATTGGCAACGGTAGCAACTCACGGGTAGTAGGTGTGATGGAAGTAATTTTTACAGGGCAAGTAGAAGCTTTCGCCTACACCACCCTCAACAAGGATGAGTATTTGGAACGGGTATCTTATCGTTTACTTATAGATCCTGAACCACTGGCAGCACAGGCAAGACAACTAGCGCTGGATGCTTACCATACTCTTGGTTGCCGTGACACTGCCCGCGTGGATCTGCGCTGCGATCCTAACGGTGTGTTGCAGTTTATGGAGGTTAACCCATTGCCAGGATTAGATCATGTCCGCTCAGACTTGCCAATGATGGGACGTTTGGGTGGTGTGACATATACAGAAATCATTGCTGAAATAGTCGAGTCTGCATGGCAAAGATATAAATGCTGAAGAAGAGGCAGGGGCAGGCTGGGCGTTGCAGAACAGTGGGATGAATTGGGGCAAGCAGGGGAGGCAGGGGAGAATTTTGGAAGTTACTAAATCATCCCGCAACTATGCAACGCCGCAGGCTGACAGGTACAAATAGGTGCAACAAACCTACACATATCAGCTACTTCCCCGCCCCTTTGCCCTTTTTTATGCAATATGAAGTTGCTCAAACTAAACTACAGAGGGATGTTAGGTGATACGCTCATCTTATAGCGTGTTCAATAGTGTTACCTAACTGTGGAGAATATACTCATGAATTTATTATTTATGCAAACAGCAGCACCAGCTATAGATGCTGCGCCTCATTTTCCTGTTGCTTTTACCTTGGTGTATGTCGTTGGTTTTGTTGCTGCTGTTACCATTGGCTCAATAGCCTGGTACAACTCGAAACGCCCCGCAGGTTGGGAAAGCAAAGAACGTCCTGATTTTGTGCCTAAAGTTGATAAAGAAGAAACTCCGGGTGTGGGTGAACCTAAATAATAAGCAGTGATCAGTGCTGAGTTTAATAATCAAACTTACAGCAGTTTTCATTTATTTGAACCACATTTTACATTATCTAAAACCCTTGTAGAGACGTAGCACTGCTGTGTCTCTACATATTGTCTATTAACTCCGCAAAGAGGTTACATTCATATCGTCGTTCAATCTACGAATCAGACGGGATAACTCACGAATAATATTCACTGCAATTTCAGGAGTTTCTTCGATCGCGTCATATAGTTGCTCTTGCGTCAGTTCTAAAAATTCACAAGGCTCCAAAGTGGTTGCACTGGCGGATCGAGGTTGAGTATCGAATACTGCCATCTCACCAAAGTATTTTCCCTGTTCCACTTCTGCCAACTGTTTATTCCCGATGTGAACTTTAACTCGACCGGACACGACAATATAGAGCGATCGCCCTTCTTCTCCCTGTCGAAAGATGGTGTAATTAGCTGGGAATGACAATTCGTTCATCACTGAAGTGAGCCGCACAATAAAATCATCCCGCAATTCCTTAAAAATCGGGACTCGCCGGACAAATAATAAACGGTCAACACTGGTTAGCATAATTACAATTTAAAAATTCAACATTACTGAACATCTCAAAACTGAAGTCAGAGGGCGATTAGTCATATTACCGATGTTGAATGCTAGCCGTCAAGGATATCCCAGGCTTTACCATCTGACAAGGGTTCTCTTCAATCAGAGCGATGCCTACGGCGGTAAACCACGCATAAAAGTTTCTCAAACAATAGCTCAGTATTCAATACTACTCGCTTTAGGCATTTTGAACTCAAAATTTGATTTAGGAAAAAGGTTGAAGGTTTTTTCTTTCCCTTTTCCCCTCATCAGTGTCAATGGGTAGAAAGCCCAAAACATATAGTAAAATTGTCAATCACTTTTATTTATCCTTTTAAAAAACAAGAGTATTTGCTCTTATTTGGCTGAAAGCCATAATATTGATTCCATGAGCTCCAAGGTACCTTGCTGAGAAAAAATTACCAATTTGATTAGAAGCGTAGTTTACCGCCGTAGGCATCGCCTCTAAAAATTGGGGAATTGGCTGATAAATAACGAATATCGATCGGTTGTCGTTAGGAAAACAGTCCAAAATCTCCTAACCTGCCCTCAGATTGAGAAGCAGAGAGGATTAAGACAAACAGCATTAGAATTACTGCGAGCAACAATTATGGCTTGGTTAATTAGTACATCATTGATTGGAATCTCTGTCGCTTTTGCAACTACTTTTGACGACAACTTATATTTGACGGCTTTCTTTGGGAAAGTCAATCGTAGCTTTCGTCCTAAGCATATTGTTCTCGGTGAATTTCTGGGATTTACTACCTTAGTATGTGCTAGTCTCCCTGGTTTCTTCGGTGGTCTGATTATTCCCAGCACCTGGATTGGTTTGCTGGGTTTGCTTCCTATTGCCATTGGTATCAGTAATTTCATTAGTCGAGAACAGGAAGAAGAGACAGTGCAAGCGGTGTCACTTGACTTAAACTCTCCTGTAAAATCTGGACGCCAAAATAAATCACTATTCGCAACTATCCGCGATCCTCAAACTTACCGTGTTTCTGCTGTCACCATTGCCAATGGAGGAAACAACATTGGAATTTATGTACCGTTGTTTGCCAGTAGTAATTTTCCAAGTTTGAGCGTAATTGTCTGTGTTTGCTATCTCAGTATTGGGGCGTGGTGCTTACTCTCTTACAATCTGACTCGTAATCCTCTGATGACTCCTGTTTTAACTCGCTATGGTCGAAAAATCTTCCCCTTTGTCTTAATTTACTTGGGACTCTCTATCTTAATTAAAAGTGAAACATATCGACTTTTACCTAGTCTGGCAATGCTTGGGAATTAGGTATGACGCCGCAATTCTTGATGGGTGCTATGTCCCTGATGTCAGCAAAAAAATCAGCATGTTTCCCATCTAAAAATTTTTAATCACTTAAATTTATCAATGTAAATAACAATAATATTTGCTTTTATCAATCAAGATATCTAAAGTGAGAATAAAGCACATTACCGATGGCTTTTATAAAAGTAAGCCCACCAATAGGAATCAGATAATGAAGGAACTAATGAATCAATCAAACTCTAAAAAATTAACTCAGTGGCTCGTAACAGCAGTCTTTCTGGTAGTTGTCGCGGGATTTACTCTGCTTATCCAACCCAGCGCTAGAGCGCAAACACTAACACCATCCATACCTACAGAATCTGAACTAGCTCCAGTTGAATTACCAATGGAGCCTGTAACACCACCAGTAATATCTCCAGTTGTATCGCCAATAGTGTCTGTAGCAGAAAACGTTAGACATTTATTACAGACCAATGAATGTGTAGGCTGTAACCTGGCTGGGGCAATGTTAAAAGATGTAAACCTGCAAGCAGCAAACTTGGAAAATGCTAACTTACAAAATGCAGACTTAGAAAGAGCTAACTTGCAGCAAACAAACTTACAAGGGGCTAACTTTCAAGGAGCAGATTTAGGCAAGGTAAACCTTTGGGGAGCAAACCTGGTAGGAGCAAACCTTTTTGATGCAGACCTAGAGAAAGCCAATCTCTTGGGAGCAAATTTGCAAACCGCTAACCTACAAAACGCAGATTTAGAAGATACAAATCTAACAAATGCAAACATCCAGGGAGCTAACCTGATGGGCGTTGATTTGGACGATGTAATCAGACCAGAAGGATTTGGTATTCAGTAATAAAACTGAAGTTGTCGGTACAAATTTAATAAAAAATATCAAAAGCCTGATTCAGCAATGAATACAGGCTTTGTGCATCAGGATTGGCAAGATTCTGCGATCGCCTATGCGTTTTTTATTCAAGTTTGTCTATTTGCTGATTAATAAAAGCGCAGAATTGCTTGACATAATGAGTATAGTATGCAATTTATAGTCAGCGATAGCTACAGAGTTCTTTAGCAGGGCGGCTGTTAGATTTTAAGGCTCTGGCTTTTTTGTGCTTGTTAGAATCAACTGAAGTCAAGTTGCTAGATTTCAAGCATTAGCTCTGCGTGTTTTGGCAGATAAACTCGAGCTGGGGAAGTAAGGCACAGCGGTAGCTAGCGCCAGTGCAGCCTAAAAATTTGATGTTTTTAAGCAAATTGGCATCTTTTTAGTATTAACTTTATGCGTTCTGATGTAATTTTGCTAAAGGTATCGTTGAGGCGATGCCTACGGCGGGCTACGCCTACGCGAAGTTCATCAAGTGTCTTGAATAGTTGACCTTTGATCTGGGACTTGAGAAATTGGCAGAACCTCTCAATAGGGTTAAGTTGCGGACAATGGGCGGATTGACATATTGGAATGATATTTTCCGGCCATTTCAACTTATAAGCTTTTAGGCGCTGCGGCTTGGTCAATTTGAAGGAGTGCGATATTTCCTGCCAATTGACATGAAACTGTATCTAAAAACTCTTGAAAGTATTGTGCGTTTAGATGTGATACTCCAAGCAAAAGTGCCATCCAGTCAGTGGTTCAACAACACCATACAGCCAAAAACTTGGTCGCTTCCATCCCACATGAACAACTGGTTGAACACCACAAGTCCTTACAACACGCCTCGGTTCAGTTTTTAGTCCCATTCGACTCTCATCTTGACCGGAGGCGGAGCGTCTCCGGCTCCGCATAGATCACGCAACCGTAACCAAAGACCAAACAGTTTTTGTATAACTACCAATGCTTGTGGAATGTTTTTTTAAATGTCTCTATTGCCTTTGGGTCTTGACTGATGCTTCACCATTTAGATGATTTTGACTCCTGTAAATTTTTAGTGCCTCTTGATATTTTGCTAAGGCTTTTTGAGGTGTTGTCCAAGCCTTTCATAAATTAAGCCAGTATTACTGAGAGTAGCAGCTTCATTAGATAGATGGCCTACTTGTCTACTAATTATTAAGGAGTGATTATAGTGCTGTAGCGCTTCTGAATATTGTCCTAATAAGGAATACACTACCCCAATACCACAGAGTGTTTTTCCTTCCATTTGGCGATCCATGACCTCAAGATGAAGAGAAAGCGCTTTTTGATAGTTCTCTAAAGCATTTGAATATTGTCCAATACTATGATATACACTCCCAATATTACTAAGAGTAATACCTTCATTTTTAAATTTTGAATTCTTTGAAAATAAGATAAAGCTTGACTGAACTATTTTAATGCATCATGATAAAGTCCTTGGTTATATAAGTCAAGTCCCAGATTTAAATGTCTTACTCCGTTTGCTTTATATTCTTGTTTTATTAAAAACTTAACGAATCGACGGATTGCTCTTAATGGTCTAAGTAAAGCTGAAGCTAGCACACGTAAGTAAGATAGCACTTGCAACCTCCAAAGGTTAGTTCTTGAGCTCAAACTTATTTTTCCCAATTATTAGTCTGGAGTTGCAGGAAACTGAAAGCAGTTCTTATCTCAGGTAAATCTTGTGTTAGGTTGAATTCACACTATTTTTCCAACTATTTTTTCTCTACGTACCAGCATTTGATAAGTTAGTACATAATCTGAAACAATAACAGTAAAAGCAGAGAGGGGATTACGTTGAGTCACAATCCAGATGCCATAGCCCCCCACGGTGGACAGTTGGTTAACCGCATCGCCACACCAGAACAAAGAGCAGAGTTTCTCTCAAAAGCTGACTTTTTGCCGCGAGTGCAACTTGACGATCGCGCCGTTTCCGATCTAGAAATGATTTCGATCGGTGCTTTTAGTCCGCTAACGGGTTTTATGAACCAAGAAGACTACGATCGCACTGTGACAGAAATGCGATTAGCTAATGGTCTTGTGTGGTCAATCCCGATTACACTATCGGTAAGCGAAGAAGTAGCTTCCCCATTGCCAGAAGGCGGCTTAATCCGTCTGGATAACTCCAAAGGCGAATTTATTGGAGTTTTGCAACTTACCCAAAAATATCACTATGACAAAATCCGCGAAGCAATAAAAGTCTACCGTACTAATGATGTCAATCATCCCGGTGTGCAAGTACTTTATAACCAAGGTACTGTAAATCTGGCGGGTGATATTTGGTTGTTGCAACGCGAACCTCATCCCCAGTTTCCCAGTTACCAAATCGATCCAGCGGCCTCACGGCAACTATTTCAAGACAAAGGTTGGAAAACCATTGTCGGCTTTCAAACTCGCAACCCCATCCACCGCGCCCATGAATATATTCAAAAGTGCGCCTTAGAAATCGTTGATGGTCTATTTTTGCACCCATTAGTCGGGGCGACAAAAGAGGATGATATTGCTGCTGATGTGCGGATGCGTTGCTATGAAATTTTGCTAGAACATTACTACCCCTTAGACCGGGTAACTTTGGCAATTAATCCTGCTGCAATGCGCTATGCTGGTCCTCGTGAGGCTATATTCCATGCTTTAGTCCGCAAAAACTACGGCTGTACTCACTTTATCGTCGGACGAGATCATGCTGGTGTTGGTGACTATTACGGCACTTACGATGCTCAGTATATCTTTGATGAATTTGCCCCAAATGAATTAGGCATTGTGCCGATGAAATTTGAACACGCTTTTTACTGCACGCGCACTAAGCAGATGGCAACATCTAAAACCAGTCCCAGCAGGCCAGAAGAACGTATTCATCTATCAGGGACAAAAGTTAGGGAAATGCTGCGACGTGGTGAGTTACCTCCACCAGAATTTTCTCGTCCAGAGGTAGCAGCAGAGTTGGCGCGGGCAATGCGGACAGAAGTAACGGTTTAGGGCATTGGGCATTGGGCATTGGTTATAAATTATTCTTCCCTGCCCCCTGCTTCCCTGCCCCTCCACTCCCCACATTTTTATAACTTTACAATATAGAGTTCAGCCCTGTAAGCTGCTAACTGAATGGCTGAGGGCTGATAGCTAATTATGAAACGTCGCACGTTTTTAGAAAGAATTGGCTCAATACTCCCGGTATTGGGGATAACTGAGGCTGAGTGGTTGTCTTTGGGAAATCGCTATTATCAGGCTTTGGCACAACCCAGTCCGCGCAAGTTGGCATTGCTAATAGGTATTAACCAATACCAAAAAATTCCAGCCCTCAGTGGTTGTCTAACGGATGTGGAACTACAAAGAGAACTTTTGATTCATCGCTTTGGTTTCCAAGGGTCAGATATCTTAACTTTAACTGAGGAAGAAGCTAGTAGGGAATTCATTGAAACGGCTTTTTTGGATCGCTTGGGTAAGCAAGCTAAACCCGATGATCTGGTCGTCTTTCACTTTAGCGGTTATGGCAGCCGTGTCAAATTGGAGACATCACCAGAAACAATGCAAAATGCTCTGGTGACAGCTAATGCCAGTTTAATTTCACAAGAAGAGAAAATAGTCAACTATATATTAGAAGAAACTCTACTGCTATTATTGCGATCGCTGCCTACAGATCAAGTCACAGCAGTATTAGATACTAGCTATTATGCGCCAACCCCAGTATTAGGATTAAAAAGTCGCGCCCTTCCAGAATCAGTAAAGGCAAAGTTAGTAGCAGAAGAACTTGACTTTCTCCAACAACTTAAAACTCAGAAGTTACTCAGCACGCCGATTGTCTTAACAGCTACCTCAAATCCCAAGCAGTCGGCGAGGGAAGAACTCTTTTCTGGTTTTAGTGCTGGGTTATTTACCTACGCCTTGACGCAGTATTTGTGGGAATTTACCCCAACTACCAGAATTCAAGTCGCCCTCTCCTATATGGAAAATTCTCTATCCAAATCCGGTAGTAAACAGCAACCAGCGTTATTAAGTACTCAGAAAAATCAACATCTAACGTCTCTACCACCAGACGATATTATTGGTGCCGAAGGCGCAGTGACAGCGATAGAAGAAGATGATAAAACAGTGCATCTGTGGTTAGCAGGATTACCACCACAAGTGCTGCTATATTACGGAGTTAATTCTCGATTCACCTTAGGAAGAACAACAGAAGAATTAATATTGCGATCGCGCACTGGGTTAACAGCAAAAGCGCAAATTTCCCAAATAGAAGGTACAAATCCCCCACGAGTCGGGCAACTTGTCCAAGAAGCAGTGCGGGTTTTAGCCCAAAAGATCCATTTAATAATTGCTTTAGATACTGGATTGGAAAGAATTGAGCGCGTAGACGCTACGAGTGCCTTTGCTGCATTTACCCATATCTCCACCGTAGTTTTAGGAGAAAAACCAGCTGATTATTTATTTGCCAAACTACAGCAAACACCTAGTCGCTATGGTTTATTTTCTCTTAGTGGCGAACTAATTTCCAATGCCACAGGGGAAGCAGGAGAAGCAGTAAAATCAACAGTGCAAAAGTTAGCACCAAAATTATCAACCTTGTTAGCAGCTAAGTTATGGCGATTAACAGAAAATCAAGGTTCTTCCCGCTTGGCTGTGAAGACAACCTTAGAAATAATTGATAACAAATCGCCTCGCGTTATTATGCAGCGGGAAACAGTACGAACTTTCAAAACTGAAACTTCGATTCAAAAATCACTTCCTACTCCGATTGTCCCTATCGGTAGTCGAATGCAATATCGGGTAGAAAACCAGAGCGATCACCCATTATATTTAATCTTGCTGGGATTACACAATAATCATACAGCGATCGCCTTCTATTCTTGGGAAACCCCCGAAGAACCAAACACTGCCGACACCAAGCCCGTCCTGAAACAAGTCGTCATTGCTCCAGGTGAAACTCTCACCCTACCCCAAACGAATACTGCTTCCGAATGGATGATTTCAGGGCCAGCTTCTGAGTGTGAACACCAACTAATTTTTAGTACTGCCCCCTTTAACGAAACTCTCGCCGCCTTGAACGCTGCCAAGTATTCCACAAGCGAAGAAGGGCCAATTGGTTCATTGGAGAACTCCTTAGATGTTGTACAAGCCTTGCTACAAGACCTACATAACGCTAGTGCCCTCAAAACAGATATGAACGGCACAGCACCCGATTCACATAGCTTGGATGTGAATAATTGGGCAAGTCTTAGCTTTAGTTTTCAAGTGCTGTAAGTTATACCAATTTGAAAAAAGAATGCGACAGATACATACACCCAAACCTTTGTGATGTCTGGCTTGATTAATTTTGATTTTTGTTAGCGCAGTGTTAGCGAGTCTGTGAGCGTCATTTTGAATTTTGAATTAGTATTAGTGCCTCTACTAAAACCTGATTTTGCTCATCTGTCCCAACAGTGATGCGTAATTTATCATCTAGTCCGGGCTGCTTGAAATAGCGGATTAAAATTCCCCGTTCCTTCAGTTTTTGATAGAGAGATTCTGCGTTTCCTTCTTTTGGTTGTGCCAGCAAAAAGTTAGCTTGGGAATCCCAGATATGAAAACCTAATTGTTTCAATTCTGTAGCTAACTTAGTCCGTGATGCCTTAATCTTTGCTACGCAAGCATTTTTATAAGCTTGATCAGTGATGGCAGCCGTACCAATTGCACAAGCGATCGCATCAATGTTATAGCTATCTTTAACCTTAAATAATCCCTGCAACAGCTTGGGATTCGCTACTCCAAAGCCCAATCGTAATCCTGCCAACGAGTACCCCTTAGATAGTGTCCGAATCACGATAACATTTTCATATTCTTTAACCAAAGCTAATGCATTCTCTTCAGTAAAATCTATATATGCTTCATCGATCACTAAAACTCCAGATAACTGGCTGGCTAATTTTCGTAAATCATTTATTGCTACCAGATGCCCCGATGGACTATTGGGCGACGCAATAAATGTCACAGCCCCATTGGCAGTAATTAATTCTTCTAAAGGTAAACTGTAGTCTTTGTTGTAGGGAATCTCAATAATTTCCGCCGCTTGCATTTCTGTTAATGTGCGATATAGCACGTAAGTAGGCATCGGATAAACTACCTTCTTCCCAGGTTCTGCACAGGCTCGAATTATTACACTCAACAATTCGTCACTGCCATTTCCGACAATTATCCAATCACTAGGAATTCCTAAAACTTGACTTACAGCTTGCCGGAACTCTCCCCCGAAAGGTTCTGGATACCGCCGCAACCGCTCACCATCAATATTTCGTAGCACAGCTAATGCCGCAGGAGAAGGAGGATAGGGATTCTCATTGCTATTGAGTTTAATAATTTGTGTACCGCGTTGAGGCTGCTCACCGGGAACATAGCTAGCCATTGCATCAACATTAGAGCGAAAGTATTTGGTCATAGGGCATTGGGAATTGGGTAAGATTTCTACGACGGGTGTATTTTAAGCAAATTTCAACCTGCAATTTCTGACAATATCGGCTATCGCTCAGAGCATGTTACGGCACTAGCGGCAAAAGCGATCGCCACCGCGTTTTATGGCAAAAGTCCCAGTTATTCTTACTTCCAGGGCTGTTCCAACGGAGGACGACAAGCCCTGATCACAGCACAGCGATACCCAAACGACTTTATTCATACTCGCCGACCCAAAGCCGGGAAAGAAGCTCAATTCGAGCAGCGTATTTCTGAACTGATTCTGCGATCATCGGAAGTCTGCGGCAAACTGTCCAAATCATCTGGCTTTTGAAAATGCCCAGAACTTGGCGATGGCGCAAGCGATCACCTACGGTGATCGCATCCGAGACGGGAGTGTGGAATCAGCCAGTATTAGAGAAGTCTTATCGGCGATCAGTTTCGTTTTCCTCATCAAGAGCATCGCCGTAAGCTTGCTTAATAGCCTCCAACCACAATTCTTTAGGCGCTAATTTCACTGTTTCAACCAACCCAAACGACTGGAGCGACATGGCTAGTAGTTGCTTAGCATCTTGCTTAGACTGTCCCATGTATCCATCTCTAAGTTCTAATTTCTCAGGGCAACGGGCAACGAAATCATCAAACTTAAGTGGTTGTGATTCCAAACCAATTTTTTCTAAATCTTTTTTTTTAACCATAGCGTTCACAATTATTCTTGGTTTAGCATCCTTCGACTCTCCTCCCACCCCGATTACACGTTTACCCATGTTTTATATCATGAAAATTCATGTCCGATTTATCTTTAATTCTTTAAACTGGATATTAATTAAGGATAACTATCGCTACCAAATATACAAAGTGCGTAGGTGTAGACCGCCATAGGCATCGCTGACAATAATCAACCTTTACCAAACCGGATAAAGCTCCCTTAAGCTCTTACCAGAATAGTTTCTGAGTATAAATGTAACTTTTTATTTTTCTTTTACAAATGCATAATAAAAAATGAAAATATCAAATTGGGTTTTTAATAAGTTGAATATTTTCAAATATTAATTTATTATTCACCACTCTTTGAAAGCTTTAGTTTTCATCTTCTTACGTTATTTTGCGTTTTGTATAAATTCAGTAATAACTATAAAAAATGGGAGTTTATTAAATATGCAATTGAAAGCAATCGCAACAAATTTAATGAAATTTAATCGGATCGCTACACTCCTAGCAGTTGGAATAGCGGTTTCTATAGGAATACCTGCATTAGCGGCTGTTTCAAGGACTCAGGTGAAACCCACTACTAGTAATTCTAGTCGTTATATTACAGGTGGGACTGAAGATAATGGTAGGAACACATTGTATATTTGCTCTACCAAGGTTGATGGAGAGTATACACCTGGAAAATACTATCCACCAAATCAAAGATGCTACGTTTCATGGGGAGGTAAAGAATATTCCTACAAATCACCTCTGATATTGTACAAAGCTAATAGCTGGACATGGGGAAATTTTCCAGGGTACATTGTTGGTAATAATGTTGCTGGTGGCACTGAGAATAATGGTAAAAACACATTATATTTTTGCCGAGCCAAGGTTGATGGAGAGTATACACCAGGGAAATACTATCCACCAAATAAAACCTGCTACGTTCCTTGGGGTGGACGAGAATACACATACAAGAGCAATTTCCAGATTCTATTTGCAAACTAAACTGGTTCTTGGCAAATATCTATACCTCTCTATACAGCCGTCTGTACAAGGCTTGAGAGTTACTCCTTATAGTGGCGACTTTTAGCTGATTTTTAGCACTCCCTTTGGTTTAACTGCGATGAAGCGTTCCTCACGTAAGTGCGATCGCTTACTTTGGTGAGACATTGATATCATTGATATCATTTTTGGCACAAGAAAGGCGATCGCTTTGTTTTCAAAAAGGAATGAGCCAATACCAAACTCTCTCAACTTAATCTCTAGTTTCATCTGCGTTTTGACTGACAACACAGTTGTCTGAAGCCGGACAAGAACTAATACCAATTCTCTAAAATTGGACTACAGATGAGAGAATAAGAATAAACCAGATGAAGGATGAACAATGTCAGGGATATATCAGCTAGAAAT
>NZ_JBALDE010000201.1:0-66208 GCF_036917515.1 Nostoc sp.
GAGTAAGGTTTCATTCTACAGGCACTTAGACGTTGATATACTCCATCATCCCATACTGTATTGCACTCAAGCAGGAACTGCTATATTATTCAGAAATGCATGCAGCCAAGAGAATAAATGGATGCAAACGACGAGGTGGCTGAGGCGATCGCTTAGAAAAGTGGATTTAAAAAAGTGCTTATCATGCTTCCCTTGCTCTCTTCGCTGACGTGCCTACTGTTCAGGATAGCGACGTGGCGTATAAACCCAGATATTACCATCAGGGCGCTTGATGGTTCGGGTTTTTGTGGAACCAATGAGAATAATTGTCCGCATATCAGCGCTTGCTGGTGTTAACTGCTCAAGTGCGATCGCTTTTACCGTTTGTCCTGACCTACCAAGATTCCGGGCCAACACTACTGGAGTATCTAGTGTTCGATGTCGCAGCAAAATGTTTCTCGCTTCTGCCAGTTGCCAGGTACGCTCTTTGGAAACAGGATTGTAGAAAGCAATGACGAAATCAGCCTCGGCAGCAGCAGCAATTCGTTGAGCGATCGTAGACCAAGGTTTCAAGATGTCAGAGAGGGAAATAGCACAGAAGTCATGTCCAAGGGGTGCACCAATGGCTGCTGCTGCTGCCTGCATTGCAGAGATACCTGGAGCCACATGAATGTCGATACTGTCCCATTCGGGTTTAGCATAGCGATCACATACTTCAAAAACTGCTGTTGCCATTGCATAGATACCAGGGTCGCCAGATGAAACTACGGCTACATATCGCCCAGATGCAGCTAAATCAAGGGCCATCTTTGCTCGTGCTTCTTCTTCGCGGTTGTCAGACTCATGCCGTTGCTTGCCATCAGCCAGAGAACCAACTAAATCTAAATACGTTTTATAACCCACTAAGTCAGTTGCCGACTTGAGTATCTCTTTCACTTCGGGAGACATCCACAGCGAACCACCAGGGCCCGTGCCAATAATTGCTAACCGTCCCCGTGGCTGACCGATAGTGTTGGGGTCAAGTACTTCAGGGGCAATAGCGAGCGCAATGTTAGGAGAAGGGGAAGATAAAGGGGATGTGCCTGTGGCAGCGATCGCTACGGCTTGGCCGGGGCTATAACCTTGTGAAAGTAGACTTTCTAACTGATTTAGGGTGAAAAAGCGGCTGGGTACTTTCAAGGCGCTAGCTAGCGCATGGATTGCGGGATCGGCTGCGGCGGTGATGGGTGCAAATATCCCGGCGACTGATGCTTTTTCTAGTTTGGCATCAGCTAGTAGCTGTTGTACTAAAGCTACTGCATCATCAATCATGCCACTAATTGCGATCGCGATCGTTGCTGGGTGATAAACAAGACAGTTGGCTGTAGGAGTTACTAAACGTTCTGTAACTTGGATGGTCAAATCTCCCTTTGGATCTATAGGCAGTTTACTATCGCTCAACCAAGGCGCTATTCCTTCGAGCTTAACTTGCGCCCCAGCTAGCACATCTGAGATAAATTTCTTCGCATCGTCTGGGTTTGCTAAATGGTATCCAGGGGGAGGAGATAACAGCGTTGTGCCTAAACGTAAATCGCCTGTGGTCGTAATTGCAGGTTTGACATCCAGCGTTTCAGCAATGCGACGTGCTAAATCGTTAACTCCACCAAGTCCGCCCAAGAGAGGGACAACAGCACTACCATCTTCAGCCACAGCTAGCACTGGTGGTTCCTGTCGTTTATCCGAAATTACAGGAGCTAGCGTCCTGATTAAAATGCCGGCGGCACAAATGCCAATCAGCGGTCTTCCCTGCACAAATAACTCGCGTAGCGTCTCGCCAAAATTCGTAAAGCTGACATCAGCTCCCGACGTGCGACCCTCTAACCCGTATAGTGTTGCTCCTGGTAAGACGCTGATTATTTTGCGTGCTACTGTCACACTATTTTGACCCAGTATTATAATGGCAGGTGCAATATTCATCATCATAAATAAATAGATATCTTGCAAAATTTGATATCCTTCAAATGAAACCACAGATTTAGATATGTAGCGACTTCACATTGACGACCTTGGGGAATTAAGGGTGTGATGTCTACGACGAGCAACTCTTGGAGAGGCTACGCCAAGGCTTACGCGCGTGTTGTCTTCATAATAGCTGTTAAAAACCTATTTTGGGTTTATGCCATGTTAGGTTTTAGAATTTAACTGAGTTTAGCAATATGTAGTAACTCTCATCGAGATCGAAAAAACCATCGCCAGAAAAAAGGCAAGCTAAAGTGCCTAAATCAGTTTTCAGCGAAGATTACGATCGGTTTCGCCAGCTACTTATCGAAGCCCGCAAAGCTGCCAAGCTTACTCAAGCAGAATTGTCAGCAAAGCTAGAGCTTCCGCAATCTTATGTATCAAAGTATGAACGTGGAGAGCGTCGTCTTGACGTAATTGAATTTTTACAAGTTGCCCAAGTTCTTGAAATCGATCCGCTTGCTTTTATCAAAGAACTGTTGAGATACCAAAAGGAGACATAATAATCATTATTCAATATGTAGACTTGAACGCAGCAGATACAATAATTAATACCCAATACCAGAATGAATGGCATGAGATTAGTAACACTCTCACTAAAATGCCTTTGCATATCAAGGCTTCAGATCAAGCTGGAATTCAGGGTAATGCAATATTCGATCCAGTAGGTACAAATGAATACATTAAAGCTGCTTTTATTCATGATGGTTGGCAATCAAATATACCTATTCCAGTTCCTTACAGATTTTTAGGTACAGATGTTGATTTTGCTAAAGCTGGCATTATTATTGAAATTCAATTTTCTAACTATCCCTTTCTACTCAATAACACTTTGCGCTCAGAATTATTCTTCAAAGCTCAAACTGAATTTATTGGATATCCGACTAATCTAGTAATTATAATAACAAAGGCTTTGATGTTTCCTGCTTCCAATAGCACTCTTTATTACGAGCAAGCTGTTAATCAATTAACAGCTTTAACTAAATACCAAGTTTTTGATGTACCAATCAGATTGGTTGGATTATTTGAACAACAAAATACAATAGTGCCTATCATCTGGACTGAGTATTCATCTAAAAGATATTCTAGAACTGTGAATACTAGAATTAGTCGCCAATGCCAAATCATTACTGGACGTTTAGCTCGTAGTCGTTGTCTACTTAACTTATTGTAATAATTAATATATTAACTCCATAATCTCAATTCAATTTGTTCTACTTCTACTTGTTTTACTATTTGATTTTGCAAAGAAGTCTTTTTCCCATTACCGTTAAGCTTTGGATCTAATGGAATCTCTTCACCTCTTAGATTAGCTGCAAAAGCAGATTCTTCATAGATTAATCTGTCTTCTATTTCCTGCAAATGATACTCTTCTGAATAAAATTTTGCTTTACTGCGTTCTGAAGCTTTATTTCCTACTTGCATATCAAATTTAAATTTATCAATAGATTGACCAGTTCTTTCAACATAATCGCGCAATGTTTTTAAATTTGGAAAACAACCATTTTGATCTGGATTGCCACTGAGACGACGCAAGGCAACTTGATGATATTTTGGTTCAATCTCTGATCCGATAAAATGGCGTTCACTATCTCTCGCAACCACCGCCGTAGTCCCAGATCCCATAAATGGATCTAAAACAATATCATTTTTGTTTGTTGTAGCTAATATAATTCTAGCTACCAAGTCTTCTGGAAACTGACACGGATGTATAGTTTGTTCTTCATGGTTATGTTTAACATTCCGAAACAACCAAATATCACCAGGATTTTTACCTTCTGGATTGCATGAAAGTTCTCCTTTTCTATTCCCCCGATAATGTTTCTTATTTTGATATTTTTGGGGAACTCTAATAGCATCTAGATTAAATTTATAGTTATCTGATTTAGTAAACCAAAGAATAGTTTCATGTCTACAAGAAAACTTTTTCTGGGCATGAAGACCATGTTGCCTAGCCCATATAATTCGGTTGCGAGGAATTAATCTGCATGACTCTATAATTGGAAAAAAGCGAATATCCAAAGGAATCAGCATTCCTCGGTCAGAAAAAGCACCAACTTGCCAAAATAGCGAACCTGTATTTTTGAGAATCCGGCTACATTCAAGCAGAACAGCTGTTTGTTCTGCCAAATAAATCTCAAGAGCCTGCCTTGACTCGTATTCTTTGCCTAGATTATAAGGTGGAGAGGATACAATTAAGTCAACACATTTATCTGGCAGATTATTTAGCAGTTGTAAGCTATCTTCTAAAAGAATCTGGTCTAAGGGTAGATTCTCTCTATTAGTCTTCATTACGATACCTACCTTGCAAGTAATACTAGGCTTTTGTCAGCATAACCTATTTTAGGTTATTAGCAAATTAATTATAAAAGAAAATATAAATAGTGAGTGGAATATAATACCATACTTACTTTAACGATATATCTTGCTGCCGTAGACATAGCTAAAGGCGATGCAGAAGCGATGTCTCACGACAAGCCGCTTTGCGTCTACACATTTTTGAGAGAATTAGAAATGCGATCGCATTCTCTTAAAAAAGTGCGATCGCTTATTAAATTGGAGATTGGGACTCCAACCAAATATCTAAAGAATTTCTTCCTCAATCCCCAGTCTCAACTCAATTAGCTTTACGTTCTTTCAGAACTTGATCTAGTAAGTTTCTAGCAGGTTGTGCTTTAGCCAACGCTACTTGATGGTCAGTATAAGCACGAACAAGGCGAGAAAGACCGCTTACACCTGTCTTGAGTTGCTCAAGTTCTTCACCAGCAACTAATTCTCCCTCAAGCATCCGCCCAATCAACGGTTTGATATCGCCTACTTCCTGCCGGACTTTTTGGAGCTTTTCTAGAGTACTCAGTAAAGTTTTTAGTGAATTCAATATGTCGTCAATATCTTGGGCATCCTCCACTGGCTCAGGCGGATTTTCAATTGCGATCGTATTTTTGTCTGAAACTGTAGGCAATTCCTCTACAGACTTTTCACTTGTAACCCCATTTGACCGTGCCATCAACGCTTCCTCAAGGAATTTTTCTCAGTGTATCGCTGATTTTAAGTTGCCAAAGATAGTATTGTTATAATTCGTTAAATAAATACTTGTATAAATTCAACTCTACGTTGCGATCGCGAAACTAATTTTCCTTTTAATAACTCTGTAGGGGTCACGTAACACTTAACCATCAAAATATTACCAATATTTAATTCCTTTAATTTTTTCAATGCCTCGATTTCGTCCGCAGGCAAGGGATGGACACTGCTATCACACTTCTAATAGTAAAAAATTATCGAAGAACAGGCGATCGCATTGGCATCAACTCTACAAAACAAGATTAGCTTATTTACAAGTAAATATACTTATAATAATTACAGCATTTACTAATCACCTGCGATGATTTATGGCAATCCTGCAATTGATTGAACCCGAAGTTAAAAGTCTAGGTAGGTTTTTTGCCCGCCGCAGTTTGCCATATCCTAATCGCCAAATGGTTGGACCGTTTATCTTTTTCGATCATCTTGGCCCGTCCGTTATGCCCCCCAATCAAGGCATTGATGTCCGACCACATCCTCATATTAATCTGGCAACTGTAACTTATTTATTTGACGGTGCTTTGATACATCGTGATAGTTTGGGTACTGTGCAGGAAATCCAACCAGGTGCAGTGAACTGGATGATAGCAGGAAAGGGGATTGTACATTCAGAACGCTCACCCGACTCTGACCGTCAGCAAGAAACTACTATTCATGGTATTCAAACCTGGGTCGCCTTGCCTGTTGAATATGAAGAAACCGAGCCAAGATTCATTCACTATCCTGCTGAAACCCTTCCCACTTGGGAAGAAAATGGCGCTATCATCAAACTTATTGCTGGACAAGCATTTGGCTATACCTCACCTGTGAAAATTCTCTCACCTATCCTCTATTTAGATGCAGTGTTGTCTGCCAACGCCCACTTCACTATCTCAACTGATTATTCACAAAGGGCAATATACAGTGTCACAGAGGGATTGAGGATTAATGATCAACCGATAGAGCAATATCGTCTGGCTATTCTTGAACCAGGCGATCAAATTAGGGTTTCTGCTACTGCCGCTGCTAGATTTATTGTTATTGGCGGTGAGCCTTTAGGTACACGCTACAAATGGTGGAATTTTGTCTCTAGCCGACCAGAGCGAATAGAGCAAGCTAAAGTTGATTGGCGCGACTCTCGCTTTGCGAGCGTGCCAGATGAAACAGAGTTTATTCCACTGCCAAAAGTGGTAACAGAAGCTAATCCTTTTTCATAAGTGTGTCACACTTTACTAGATTCTAAGCAATAGAGTCAGAAAAAATACTATTAACCCAAGTTGCCAGTTACTCTTATGGGCGAGGCGATCGCTTTGGCTCTGGGATTGGTCTTTTTGATTGCAGGTTGGTGGATTGTCTGTGCTTGCTTCAAAAATGATAAGCTGTTACGCAAAGAAAATAGCACATTGACTAGTGTTCGCGCAGCATCTCCTTCAGGAGAGGACAAACAAGTAGAAGTTACTTTTTCTGAAAAATTAGTTTAAGAAGATTTTTTCCCATCTGAAACCATTTGCGAGAGAATATAGGCTGCGAAATCTAGTAACTGATCCAGCAAAAAACCAATGATACCGATGTATAAGATTACCTGGATTATGTAATCAGCATTGCCAGCTTTATAAGCATCCCAGAGGGTAAAGCCAAGTCCTCTTGGGCCTGTTAACATTTCTGTGGCAATAACAATAAACCAGGCTACCCAAATGCTAACTTTCAAAGCATGAAATATATGAAATATAGCTACACGAAAGTTATTATTCTGTCTTTTGAAATGCTGCATACCTATTGCTGTATTAATAATCATCGTCCAGAGAGTTCCCACAAAAACTACTACAATAGCAGCCGAATCGTTCTCTTGAAACGTGATTAGGGCAATAGGTAGCAAAGCTATAGGAGGGATACTATGTGGTATCTGAAATATCAGCCGAAATAGTTGATAAATCATACTATTTATCCCGATAAAATATCCAATGAAACTACCCAATACAGCGGCTGGAATATAACCAACAAATAACCGTTGCAGGCTAGCTAAAATGTCTAAAAACATATTATTTTCTCTGCCTCAGTTCTCATGGAAACATTCGGGAAATACTGCGGCAACAATACAAAACAGAGCGGAGAAAAATGTATTTGATTACACATTCTCTTTTTTTGCTAAAAGTTTTTTTATATCTTCTCCTCGTTAATTAATAATTAAAAAACTTCGGTATTATTACGATGTGATAGTAGTAGTACAAAGAAAAGGTAAAGCTTGACTTTACTAAACTTTATCAGAAACGCAAATTTTAATTAGTAAATTAAATACAATTTCGAGAATTTATCAAAGAAGGCAGTTATTGCTAGAGCTTACGTGCGATCGCTCCTTGATTATCTAAGCTGATGGAACGAGCCAGAAAAAGTCTTGAACAGGATGTAGGGATCAATTGGATGGGTATTCAAACCCTAACCAATTGTAGACACTTGTAAATAATGACACAGATCGCTAGTTATCTCTAATAAAAGATGCGATCGCCTTTTTTATCGGAGAACCGGAATCGTCTCTGGTGTAGTACGTAAGACCGCGATCAATGAATGCAGAGGTAGTATCTATTAACTGCTGAAGAATTTCGGAATTAGTATTATCTATTTCTTCAGTGACTTTTTCCCCTGTAAATTTATTTTTCCGCTCTTCTGGAGGTAAGACAATGCGAGGATCTTTATAAGTCTCTTTTGGTTTGGGTTTAAATGTCTCATTTAAGTCAAACTGAAGACGTAAGTAACGTTTGGACTCATATCCACCCATAATTTGTCGGCAAATCGTACTATCAATCTCAGATGTAGGTTCCATAAAGATGTTAGTAAGATTTTTGATCCAGTCTAAGCCTCTCCATTTGCTGATTTGCTTATATTGATATGGTTGACCAGTTTGACCTGTACCAATAGAAAGGATAGAAATATTTTCCAATCGCAGATTATCTAGTTTATATTGTTGCTTGATTTCTGGAGATACTGAAGACTGGCTAATCCTCATCGCTAAACTCAAAGCTGCAAGAGCAGGGTTATTAGCAGAAACTCCTCCATCAATGTGTGGGAATTCCCATTCACCAAATTTTTGTTTATCTACAGGTTCTAATTTATATGGTGGAAAAAAAGTAGGTGCTGAGGCAGAAGCAGTACATATTTCCCATAAATAACAGTCATCGTACCATCTGTCTCCTAAATCGGGATGACAATTTGTAAAAAAGGTTGTGTTGCGATATAGCGTATCGTAAGCAAGAATCAAAAGAATGGGTTTTTCGATATCCTTGATTCTTGTGGATTTATAGGCATCTTTGAGTACGCTAGTAATTCCATCATGAGAATATTTAGATGGAGAAAATACATCAATAATTGATTTGATGATGGACGGAAAGTTTTCGTAGCGCTCTTTTATCTCCAAAGGGAATATATCTCTACCCCTATTTTTATACAGTTTAATGAGTTCATCACTCTCCTTTCCTATAGCAATCCCTCCTGCTAATATTGAACCAGTAGAAGTACCAGCAACCATGTCAAAATATTCGTGTAAAAACTCTCCTTTTCCCTGAGTTCTAATTTCTTGTTCTACTTGTTGAAGTATTCGTGCTGCAACAACTCCACGAATACCGCCACCGTCTAAAGCCAAAATTTTGAAGGACATAGCAATTCTCTTTGATTATTTCTGTGGACAAGCATCATGAAATGAATCACAATACGGTTCCATTAGCTTGTTTACTCTTATCCGACTTATCCGACTTATCCGACTGGAAGAATACCTAAGTTTTTTTAACGAACCGCCTTCTCTACGAGACACTACGTATAGCTTACTTTTCCATAGAAGGGGTACGGGCAGTGGTGTCAACTTAACGTGAAAGCCAGCCTAACCCTGTTCTGTCACTCTCCGAAAACTTGTGCCATTTCTGAATTCTAAAGCTTTTGTATAGCAAGCGATTGCGCGATTATTTCTTAATAACAAATACAAGACCGATTTTTTTCTAATAGTATAGCTTGTATTGATTGCCTCATAGGGCTTCTAGCGATCGCCCTTCCGGAAAGTGACGAAAAGAGGGCTAAAACCAGCTTTTATACCAATTCGCAATTCGCAATGACGCTTGCGGACTCGCTAACGCTGCGCTAACGCAATTCGCAATTGAGAAATTTAGATGCAGCAAGGCTTTCCTGGCTTACATCTGTTGCCTTATTTTAGAGAATTGCTTTTAGATATTGTCTCGTTCCCAGTCTTTGACTGGGAATGCCGTCCTAGAGGCTCCGCCTCCCTCAATACTGTTCGGTTAAGGCAAGAGACGCGATGAATTGCCGTCTGTACAATAATTCAGTCTTTCGTCTTGATGGCGATTTATCACAAAGACGCGATCTAAATAGGTAGTCTGATAGCGGAAATGGAGTAGTTATTGAGGATTTTTTTAGTAAGGTTAAATAAATATTTGCTATAAGAAAGTTAAAGCTTGACCCCGCACTTGCGTATTTACCTGGCCTTTGTTATAAACTATTTCACCGCCGACAATAGTGGTTTTAGCCCAGCCAGTCAGGTTCCAGCCTTCAAAGGGACTCCAATGACATTTGGTTAAAAGTTCCTCCCGCCGGACTGGGTGGTATGTGTTTAAATCTACAAGCACTAAATCGGCATCGTAACCAGGTGCGATCGCTCCCTTATTCGGAATACCATAAGCCACAGCTACAGCTTTGGACATCCAGTTCATAACTTGAGCCACACTACACTTTCCCTCCATTGCCGCAGTTAACATCAAAGCGAGGGAAGTTTCCACCCCAGGCATTCCCGAAGGAGTATTGGGGTATTCTTGAGCTTTTTCTTCTAAGGTGTGCGGTGCATGATCTGTAGCGATGAAATCAATCACACCATCGCGCAAAGCTTGCCAGAGAACTTCGTTATCGTGGGGCGATCGCAAAGGAGGATTCATCTGTGCTAATGTGCCAATCTGTTTATATGCACTAGTATTTAATAACAAATGCTGTGGTGTCACCTCTGCTGTCACCCAACTCGGTTTCTCCTGACGCAGCAAATCTGCTTCCAGCGCTGTTGACATGTGGAGAATATGCAACCGACGTTGATATTTTTGAGAAAGTTTTAATGCTAGTTGAGTTGCAAGCAAAGCCGCTTGATCGTCTTGAATTTGCGAGTGAACGGCTGGATCGTGAATATTGGCAAATTCTTGGCGGCGTTGGTTAATTCTAGCTTGGTCTTCGGCATGAACGGCAATCAAGCGATCACCTTTGGCAAATATCGCCTCCAATGCTGTTTCGCCATCAACTAACAACTGACCATGCATCGACCCCATGAAAATCTTTATTCCCGATGTTGGCTTTGCTAAAAGCAAATCTGGTAAATTCTCTGCTGTTGCCCCAATAAAAAAGCCATAATTAACTAAGGACTTGTGTGAGGCCCGTTCTAGCTTGTCGTCTAAAGCCTGTTGTGTCGTTGTTAGGGGGCGCGTATTGGGCATTTCTAAAAAGGAAGTGACTCCCCCTTTAGCACAGGCACAACTGGCAGTGAATAAATCTTCCTTGTGTTCTAGTCCAGGTTCCCGGAAATGCACCTGCGGATCGATAACTCCTGGCAACAAAGTTAAGCCTTCTGCGTCAATTTCAGTGGCTAGTGCTGTTTGGGAGATTTCTGGCGCAACTTCGACTATTTGGCGATCGCGCGTCAACACATCCCCAACCATCAGTTCACCATCGGGTAAGATTATGCGAGCGCGGCGAATCAGCAACATTTTTGGAGATGACATAAGAATAACCAAGTTTAGACAGGGAGCTATGTATTACAGAAAACCATGCTTTTAGGTTAAACTTATTCGCGATCAGAGTAATCAATTTTTGCCGCGCCTTAAAAAAAAGTTTATTTTTAACAAGAGAGGCAGCAAGGGTTTAAGTCCCCCACAAAATTTCCGATTTGGTGGACTGCAATTAGATAGGGTTGAATGTGAAAGCGCCTCATATAGAAGCCTTATCTAAATTTAAACCTCCTGCCTCCTGCCTCCTGCCCCCTCTTCCCCCTATCTCCAGAGGGGAACCCGAGTCCCCCTGCCTCCTTCACAATCCACAATCTAAAATTGATAGTCAAGATGCAAACATAACTAGGAAATTAAAATTTTCCCGTTAAGATTAACAGATAAAGTCTCACTAGGCGAGTTAATTACCTACATCTTTTGTTAAGTTAAGTAATTTCATGCATAATCAAGTGTCTGATAACAACTCTAGTCAACAACCTGATAATTCTTGGATCGCAGAGCTAGGTAGAACAATTGTATTGAGCATTGTTTTAGCTTTGGGAATTCGTACCTTTGTTGCTGAAGCACGCTGGATTCCTTCTGGCTCAATGGAACCGACTCTGCATGGTACGCCAAACCAGTGGGAGGCAGACAAAATTATTGTCGATAAGTTGAAGTATAAATTTGCTGACCCGCAGCGGGGAGATATAGTAGTATTTTCACCGACGAAAGAACTACAAAAAGAACAATATCAAGATGCTTTTATTAAACGTATAATTGCCTTACCCGGAGAAAAAATACAACTTAAGGATGGCAAAGTCTATATTAACAACAAACCTTTGCCAGAAGCCAATTACCTCAGTTCTGGGCAGACTACAGTTATTGATGTTTGCCAATCAGGGCCACAGCCACCTTTTTTAGCCAAACCCCAGACTATACCAGCCGATTCATATTTAGTACTGGGTGATAATCGTAACAGTAGTTATGATAGCCGCTGCTGGGGTGTTGTCCCGCGCCAGAATATTATTGGACGTGCTGTAGTTCGCTTCTGGCCTTTAAATCACGTTGGCGGAATCGATAAATCGCCAATATATCCATAATTAACAAACAATATTGCTCAAATAACTCATTAACAAAAGAATTTTAGATTTTAGATTGGGGACTACTAAATCACCAATCTAAAATCCAAAATCTGTCTTGAAAAGTTCAGTTCGCTCTTAGCATTGGCAAAGCCAAACCCTAAGAGAAGAAGCTACGATTTTTCGCCAAATCTCAAATCTAAATATTGCTATGACGCCTTACCTAGCTAAGATTTTACTGTATCCAGTTAAATCACTGGATGGTATTGAAGTTGAGAACGCTAGAGTTCTTGCCAGTGGCGCACTACAGTATGACCGCGAGTTTGCCATTTTTGACGAACAAGGTAGATTTGTCAATGGTAAGCGTCATGCTAAAATCCATTTACTAAGAGCACAATTTGCACTCTTAAATAGAACGATCTCGTTGCAAATCCCCGATCGCAACTTACAACAAATTTTTCATCTGGATGAAGAACGGCAAGCATTAGAAGCAACTTTGAGTGATTATTTTGAGTTTGCTGTCACATTGGGACAAAACTCTTTGATGGGTTTTCCTGACGATACACACTCACTTGGCCCAACGGTAATTAGTACGGCCACATTGGCAGAGGTAGCTTCTTGGTTTCCTGGTTTAAGTGTAGATGAAATGCGCCGTCGGATGCGTGCCAACATCGAGATTGGTGGTGTCCCAGCATTTTGGGAAGATCGGCTATTTAGCAAACCAGGTGATTTAATCTCCTTTAGAGTGGGAGATGTACACTTTTTTGGGGTTAACCCATGTCAGCGTTGTATAGTCCCAACACGCAATTCTTACTTAGGGGAAGCTTACCCAAACTTTCAAAAAATCTTTACAACCCAGCGACAAGCAACTCTGCCAAATTGGGTTGCTTCATCGCCTTTTAATCACTTTTATAGATTGAGTCTCAATACTCAATTACCCCCATCATCAGCCGGAAAAACTTTACAAATCGGCGATGAGGTTGACATACTTCTATAACAAAATTAAAATTTATTAAAAATGAAAAATACAAAGTAAATTTTTTGGTCTTTTTTTTGTTTTTACTATGTATTTGCATGAAAAGTTTAAAATTACTGATAGTTCAAGATAAGTTTTTGTACAAGTCCAGAGGTTTTAGACCAGAAAATCAAGACATCAGCGATTAAAAATTAAATTTAGGATTGAGTGCTAATGGCGACCTGAATTTTAGAATGTCATACTAGAGCTTATTGGTTAAATTTCAGTTCATCTGAGAAAATTTGTTGAAATATTGCCAGATAAAACTGAGCAAATTCAGGTGCGATGGCGTACCCACGTAGGCGATTTTTATAATGGACTACTTCTGTGCAAAGTTTGAAAATTAGGCGTTGGAGGAAGTCAGCCAGTCAAACAATTATAAGTATTTTATAGTATAATAAATTACAAAATATAAAATTTTCATAAAGAGCAATGTATGCCGTAATTGTACTTATATAAAATGTAGCTGGCACGGCAAAATGCACCTAGTAGATGCTGGGGAAGAATAAAACTACAATGTTATCCAAACTTCAGCCCGTCAAATCATTTAATCGCTTAGTTGGCAAAGTTTATGCCAAGATGCCCCTGAGATATGTTCTGATTGTGCCCTTTATATTGCAAATTTGTGGTGCGGTGGGACTTGTGGGCTATCTTTCGTATCAAAACGGCCAAAAAGCGGTAAGGGAGCTTGCTACTCAATTAGAAAATGAAATCTGCGATCGCATTGAACAGCATCTTGATAACTATTTAACAACCCCAAAGCAAATCAATCAAATCAACTTAGATGCGATTGAGCTAGGTTTGCTCAACCTTTCGGACTTTCAAACTATCGGCAATTACTTTTGGAAACAAATGCAGGTTTTTAATGTTGGCTACAACAGCTTTGCCAATGCCAAAGGTGAATTTATCGGTGTTGAACGTCTAGATAATGGCCAGCTCTTAATCAATGAAGTTAGCGAAAAGCATGGTATAGGCAAACTCTATGTTTATCCTACAGACAAGCAAGGAAATCGCCACCATTTACAGGAAGTCAAAAATTACGATCCTCGCTCAGAAGCTTGGTATACAGATCCAGTCAAGATAGGCAAACGAGTTTGGAGTCAAATTTATCAATGGGAAGATAAACCAGAAGTTTTATCCATATCTTCCAGCTATCCTGTTTACAATAAAAATCACCAATTAGTTGGGGTGATTAGTGTTGATTTACTCTTATCACAAATCGGCAAATTTTTAGCTAAATTAAAGATTAAAGAGTCGGGTAAAACTTTTATTTTAGAGCGTTCTGGGTTAATAGTGGCTTCTTCTACTAGCGAACCACCATATACGATCGTTAATGGTAAAGGAAAACGTCTATCAGCATTAGATAGTCAAAATCCTTTAATTAAACTCACAACACAGTCTTTGATCGAACGCTTTGGCAGTCTTAAGTTTGTTGTGGGGAAGCAACAGCTAAGTTTTACCGCCGATGGAATGCGTTATTTTGTACAGATAAAAAGTTGGAAGGACGAACTGGGTTTAGATTGGCTAATTGTGGCGGTGATTCCCGAAGGCGAATTTATGGAGCAAATTAATGCCAACACCCACATCACTATTTTGCTGTGCATAGTTGCTTTTTTAGTGGCTACAAGAATTGGGATTTTGACTGCTCGTTGGGTAATTAAGCCGATTTTACAATTAAACAGATCGGCGAAGAAAATTGCTCAAGGTGAATGGGAGGAAACACCAGATATTCAGCGTTCCGATGAGATGGGAGAACTAGCCAAATCATTTGAAACTATGGCAAAGCAACTCCAGGCATCTTTTAATGCTTTAGAAGCAAAAAATGCCCAAATGCAAATTTTAAATGAGGCACTATCTCATAATCAGAGTCAGCTAACTCAATTTTTAGAAGCCATGCCAGTAGGTGTATTTATCATTGATGCTGAAGGTGAACCTTATTATACAAATCAGATTGGGCAGCAAATTCTTGGTCAAGGAGCAATCGCAGAAGTTAAAGTCGAAGAATTGTCAGAGATATATCAAGCTTACCTTGCCGGGACAAATCAACTTTACCCCAGCGATCGCTTACCGATTTTGAGAGCATTGCTTGGGGAAAGCACCAGAGTTGATGATATGGAAATTCGCTGTTGTGGCAAGATTACTCGCATTGAGGTTTTAGGAAAGCCAATTTATGATGAATCAGGGAATGTGGCTTTTGCGAGCGCTACATTTTTTGATATTACCCAACGCAAACAAACAGAAAAGTTATTAGCAGAATACAATCGCACCTTAGAGGCTCAAGTAAAAAAACGTACTGAAGAGTTCCAGCAAGTTATCGAGCAACTGCAAACCACCCAAGAAGAACTGATTCAATCACAAAAAATCGCTGCACAGGAACAACAAGCAGCTGTTCGGGAAGCGGCGCGAAGCGCCGCTGCCAACCTCGCCAAAAGCGAATTCCTTGCTAACATGAGCCACGAACTGCGTACCCCACTCAATGCCATTCTTGGTTTTACCCAAGTTATGAGTCGAGATTATTCGCTATCTAGCGAACATCAAGAAAACTTGGCAATAATTAATCGTGCTGGCGAACATTTACTCAAATTAATTAATGACATTCTAGAAATGTCTAAAATCGAAGCTGGCAAAATCACATTAAATTGCAGCAGCTTTGACTTAATTCATTTGTTGAAGAACTTAGAAGAGATGTTGCACTTACGTGCTACATCTAAAAATTTAGAATTACTGTTTGAATATCCGCCAGATATTCCTCAATACATAGAAACGGACGAAAATAAACTGTGTCAAGTATTGCTCAACCTCTTGGGAAATGCAATCAAATTTACCGATCGAGGGAGGGTGACGCTACGGGTGAGACTAGGGACTGGTGAGCAGGAAAGCAGGAAAGCAGGGGAGCAGGGGGAGCAAAATCTTTCTTATCCCTCTGTTCTTTTTTTTGAGGTACAAGATACTGGCTGTGGTATTGCCCCACAAGAACTTGACTTGTTGTTTGAAGCTTTTGAACAAACCGAAATCGGCAGAAAATTCCAACAAGGGACGGGACTGGGTTTAGCGATTAGCCGTAAATACGTGCAACTGATGGGAGGAGATATTACTGTCAGCACGATGCCTGGTGTCGGTAGTACATTTGCCTTTAATATTCAGATTGCTCTAACTTGCCCCAGAGAAATTCCGATAAACCAAATCAAATCACAAATTAGAGCTTTAGTACTTAGTGAAAAAGTATACCGTATTCTTATAGTTGACGACTCCAAAGAAAGTCGGATGTTGCTAGTTAAAATACTCACATCTCTAGGCTTTGAAGTTAATGAAGCTACAGATGGTAGTGAAGCGATAGCTAATTGGGAATCTTGGCAACCACACTTGATTTTTATGGATATGCGAATGCCAGTCATGGACGGTTACGAAGCCACAAGAATTATTAAAGCTAGAGAAATCCGGCATGGGACAGCCAATACGTCGCGGAGGTTCCCAAAATTTAAACAACCAGTACCATTGGGGAGCCAGTACCTTGCAGAAGAGTTAACCGATTCAGGCGAGGGTGAGGTTCTGAAAGTTGTACGTAAAGAGTCTTCCACACCAGAAACAACTGGTGTTATAGAAAATGATGCTTCTGGTGCGTCCACTTTGCGATCGCGGATACCAACAGCCTTGGCTCCCCCTTACGACTTCTCTAGAACAATGCCGGATAGCTCCAATACAAATACAATCATTATTGCCCTAACTGCTAGCGCCTTTGAAGAAGAACGCCAGAAAATTTTGTCCATTGGCTGTGATGATTTTATTCGCAAGCCATTCAAACAGGAAGTATTATTGGAAAAACTGAGCAAACATCTGGGTTTAAAATATACCAACCAAGTAGAAACCACAAACACAGTAGTTGTCGATCAAGCTACACAGATTTTTGTCAGTGTTGCCGAACTCCTGGGGCATTTATCACAAATGTCACCTGAGTGGCTCCAACAGATTCACTATGCCGCAGCCAGCTGTAGCGATGAACTGATTTTAGAGTTACTCAAGCAAATTCCATCAGATAATGCTCAAGTTTTCCAAGTTCTCAGGGATTTAGCAAATAACTACCAGTTTGAGAAAATCATGGAATTGACTACAATAAACTTAGAATGAATTACGAGCATTTAGACTCTAATAAAAAAGATATTTTGATCATTGATGATATGGCGGATAACCTCCGGGTTTTATCCTCCATATTGACAAGGGAAGGGTATAACGTTCGTAAAGCTTTGAACTGGCAAATGGCATTGACAGCAACTCAAACATTATTACCTGATTTGATTCTACTCGATATCATGATGCCAGAAGTAGATGGGTATGAAATTTGCCAGACCTTTAAAGCTTGGGAGCTAACAGCCGATATTCCAGTGATTTTTATTAGTGCGTTAGATGATGTTTTTGACAAAGTTAAAGCTTTTAAAGTGGGTGGTGTAGACTACATCACCAAACCTTTTGAGTTTCAAGAAGTTTTAGTACGCGTGCAAAATCAATTGGCATTAAGATCGGCGCGATTAGAAATATTAAAATTAAATGTTGAACTTGAAGATCGGGTAAAACAGCGGACTGGGGAGCTAGAAAAAACTCTCCAAAAACTTCAGCAAGAAATCGATTCCCGCCAGCAATTGCAAAGTCAACTGCTAGATATAGCACTGCATGATTCTCTGACTGGATTATCAAACCGAGTTTTGTTTATTAGGCGACTAGAAAATGCTCTTAATCAGGCGAAGCAAGAATCTAGTTATCAGTTTGCGGTGCTTTTTTTGGACTGCGATCGCTTCAAAGTTATTAATGATTCTCTGGGTCATCCGGTGGGAGATGAATTGCTGATCGCCATTGCTCACCGGTTACAAGCATGTCTGATACCTGTTGATACCTTAGCACGATTGGGCGGAGACGAATTTGGAATTCTCTTAGAAAATATCACAGATATCAATATAGCAATCCAAGTTGCCGAAAGGATTTTGCAACAGTTATCACTTGCTTTTCAACTATCAAGATATGAAGTTTTTATGAATGCCAGTATTGGTATTAGTTGGGGCAATAAAGATTATGATCGCCCAGAGTATTTGCTGCGGGATGCTGATACGGCAATGTATCGGGCTAAGGCTCAAGGAAGAGCTAAATATCACGTTTTTAATCCAGCGATGCATCAGGAAGCTATTCAGCTTTTAGAGTTAGAAAATGACCTGCGGAGGGCTGTTGAAAGGCGAGAATTCCTCGTTTACTATCAACCAATTATTTCTCTGGCTACAGGCAGAATTTCTGGATTTGAAGCCTTGGTGCGCTGGCAACATCCGATTCGTGGTTTGGTTTCTCCCATAGAATTTATTCCTGTGGCCGAAGAAACGGGTTTAATTAATGCCATCAATACTTGGGTATTACAATCAGCTTGTCATCAATTAAGTATCTGGCAACATTATCCAGTAACGCCAGAACCTCTAACGATGAGTATCAATTTGAGTGCAAGGTTATTTTTACAGCCGAATTTGGTAGAACAAATTGACCGAATAATTTATGAAAATAAAATAAATCCGGCATATTTAGAATTAGAAATTACCGAAAGTGTAATTATGGAAAATACAGATGCAATAAAAATAATTCTTCAACAACTAAAGCAGCGAAAAATCAAGTTGATTATGGATGACTTTGGTACAGGATTTTCCTCTTTAAGTTACCTGCACAGCTTTCCTTTAAATGCACTCAAAATTGATAAATCCTTCGTCAAACGGATGCAGGAGAACAAAGAGAATATGGGGTTAGTACCAGCAATGATTGGCATTGCCAATTCAATGGGGATGAGTGCGATCGCTGAAGGTGTCGAAACACAAGAACAGTTAGCCCAATTGAGAAGTTTAAACTGTAATTTTGCTCAAGGATATCTATTTTCTAAACCTATAGAACAACAATTGGCTCTTGAGTTGCTCATCTCAGCACCTCAATGGTAGCTATTAAGTAGCACCTCGGAAAAATTTCATTGTTGATCTTCAGCTAGATAATCTGTGAGTGCTATCTACTATAATCCTTACAGCAATTCATCAGGTAACCAAAGGTGATAACTGGCCAATAGCTTTGATAATCTGCAAAACTCTCCAGCCATGTGAGAGTTAAACTATAAATATGAGTATTTCGGTAAAATCGGTCAATAAATTTTAGGGTGATTTTAAAGAAGAATTTACTATCCTCAATAATTATACGCATAACTTTTGAGCAATAATGCATTTGAATCAAACTAACCATCAGAAAAAAAATATTTTGGTGGTCGATGATACCCCAGATAATTTGCGGCTTTTATCGGCGATGCTGACTGCACAAGGTTTTGAAGTTCGCAAAGCCTTAAACGGTAAAATGGCACTGACTGCATGTCAAATGGTTTTGCCCGATGTGATTTTGCTAGATATAAATATGCCAGGTATGGATGGCTACCAAGTTTGTCAACAACTAAAAGCTGACAATAAAACTAGTGAAGTCCCAGTAATTTTTATTAGCGCTCTAGATGATGTTGTAGATAAAGTAAAGGCATTTGATGTTGGTGGTGTAGATTATATTGCAAAACCTTTTCATGGTGCAGAAGTGGTGTTGCGAATTGAAAATCAGATTAATTTACGCTTGCTCCAAGTTAAATTGCAAGAAAAAAACTTTTTACTTCAACAGGCTCTTGACAACTTGAAAGCATCTCAAGTTCAACAAATTCAGAATGAAAAGATGGTAGCACTGGGACAGTTAGTAGCTGGGCTGGCTCATGAGATTAATAACCCGATCAGTTTTATTTATGGAAATCTCCAATATACTGGTCAATATGTGGAAGACCTAGTGAAGATGATTGAGGTCTATCAGCAAGAATATCCCAAACCCACACCAAAAATTCAGCAAATAGCCAAAGATTTAGACCTGAATTTTATCATTAAGGATCTACAAAACCTGATAGGTGCAATGTATAGAGGCTCCGATCGCATTCGGGAAATTGTACTGGCGCTACAACATTTTTCTCGGCATGATGAAGCAGAAATGAAACGGGTAAATATCCATGAAGACATCGAAAATACTTTGGTGATGTTACAACATCGGCTTAAAGAAGCAACAGACCGTCCAGCAATTGTTGTAGTGAAAGATTATGGTAACTTGCCCCTAGTCACTTGTTATGCGAGTGAACTAAATCAAGTATTTATGCATCTGTTGAATAATGCTATTGATGCAATAGAAGAGAGAGTGAAGAATCAATTTCCAGAAGAGAGAATGGGGAATCAATCTTCTACTCCCTACTCCCTACTCCCTACTCCTCAAATTCGGATTCATACAGAGGTGACAGACTTGAATCTAGTCAAAATTGCGATCGCTGATAATGGTATTGGTATTGAAGAGTCGTTGCGATCGCGTTTATTTGACCCATTTTTTACCACGAAACCTGTAGGCAAAGGTAGTGGGTTAGGATTATCTATTAGCTATCAGATTATTGTCCAAAAACACCGAGGAAATATTAGTTGTACCTCAGCTGCTGGCAAAGGAGCAGAGTTTGTGATCGAAATTCCCGTAGAGCAACCTGATATCTCATCGCAATTTTCAAAATCGGAAAAAGGATTAGGGACTGGGGATTAGGGAGATGGAGAGCAGAGAAGCAGGGGAAGCAGGGGGAGTAGGGGAAGCAGGAAAGAATAATAATTCCTGACAAATGACCAATGACCAATGACCAATGACAAATGACCAATCAATCTAATTAATCAACAATTCTGGTGCTACCAATCCTTTTTGGATAGCTAAGACTGCGGCTTGAGTGCGATCGCGTACTTCTAGTTTCTGTAAAATAGCATGGACATGAACCCGCACTGTACCAGGGGCAATGTAGAGAATTTTAGCAATTTCTTGATTGCTTTTGCCAGCTGCTACCAGTGCCAAAATTTCTTGCTCCCGCTTCGTTAAAGGATTTTCTAAAGATTCCTCAGTTTTTGCAGACTGCACCGCCATCGAATTGCCCTCAAAAGCGGCTCTAATTTCAGTTGTTGCCGTTTGATCCCACCAAGAAGCGCCCGCAGCAACCGATCGCACTGCCAATATCAAAGACTCAGCCGGAATACCTTTAAGGCAGTAACCTTGCGCCCCGGCAGCAATTAACCGCGAAATCAGGGGTTTTTCAGAACGAGACGTTAAAACGAGAATTGGTAAATTTGGGTGCTTCTGCTTGATTTGGCGACAAGCCTCAATTCCGCCAATTCCCGGTAAACCTATATCCAGCAACACCAAATCCAGAGGATAGTGATTTACTAATTCTACAGCTTGTTCCCCATCTTCTGCTTCTGCGACAATCTCCAAACTGGTTTCTTGTTGCAACCGCATCCGCAGACCAAGCCGAAACAATTCATCATCTTCAACTAGTAAGATTTTTGTCATTGGTCATTTGTCATTTGTCATTTGTCAGAAATTATTATTCTCTCCTGCTTCCCCTGCTCTTCTGCTCCTCTGCTCCTTCAACTCCCTGGTGGCGGACAAGCTGGGAGTCGGAAACCAAACACTGCGCCGCGTGGTGAGCGATTCTCTGCCCAAATTGTACCCCCATGAGCAGTAATAATTTGCCTAGTCAAATAAAGTCCTAGCCCAGAGCCAGAGACGTGGCGATCACTATTTCCTTGATAAAATCTCTCAAATAAGTGAGGTAACTCTTTTTCGGTAATGCCGGAACCAGTGTCGAGTATTTTTACCACTTGATCGCTAGAATAACCTTCAAATACTACTTCCACTTTACCGCCACGAGGGGTATGGTTAATGCCATTACTTAGGAGATTGCTGAAAACTCGCCCAAGTTGCAAAGAATCGCCATTTACCCAGAGAAAGCTGCGAAAATCTGATTCACCATAGTGCAGAGAAATATAAACCTGACGTGTTTTCGCTAGTTCAGTCAGGGTTGCAACGATCTCCTCCGCTACTATCACCAAGTTAACTGGTGATATCTGTAGTTTCAGTCCTTCGGCATCATTGCGGTACACATCTAAAAGTGTTTGGACTAGTTGCAGTGTACTGCCATGACTACGAGCCATTGTTTGTAATACTTTTGCCTGCATGGGCGTGATTTCACCAAATTGCTCATTTTGAAAATATTTCAGCGTTTCAATTGCTCCTAATAGGGGTGTTTTTAAATCATGCGTTAGGGTAGAAACAAAATCTTCACGCATGATAGCTAGTTGTTCTTGGGAGCGTAATTGTGCTTGAGTATAAGCGATCGCTTCTTCATTGCGGTGGTTGCGATCGCTTAACCAACCTGTTACTAACAACGCTAATACTGCAATCAACCTATTTGCCAACGTTGGAGAATTAATCATTTCTCCTCCGGGGACAAACAAATTCAACAATGTTAATCCTGTTGCTGCAAGAGTGATCCCCAAAACTGCTCCCCGATTCAATCGAGAATCTGCTAACAAAATCGTCCCTGTGTAGAGATAGCCAAATACGTATTCAGGAGGTGTCAAATATTCCAGTATGATTACGATCGCAAAGGCGATCGCTATTAGCCCATAGGTCTTTCCCCGCTCATTTATAGCCTCTTTCATAGTCAATAATCGATTTAAGATAGTCATTTATGCCTAATAGTTTCTTTAAGTATGGAGAGTAGTGATTTCTTATGTCTCAGTCAGATTCACCTTCGGCACAGAATATCTTCAACATTTCAGACAGTTCAATTACCAACCTGACTGGTTCTGGTTCAATTCATTACAACAAGGAAATTCAGGGGGCACAAACCCAAAATTCTCCGGCTGCAAGTCAGGCATCGACGGCAAAAACTATCTTATTTTTAGCAGCCAATCCCAAAGATACATATAGACTACGCCTAGATGAGGAAATGCGAGAAATTGAGGCTGGGTTACAAAGGGCTAAACGGCGGGATCAATTTGTACTACAGCAGAGATGGGCTGTGCGGACTAGAGATATCCAGCGTGCTTTGCTAGACTTCAAACCTCAGATTGTTCATTTTTCTGGACATGGGGGAGGAGAGGAAGGCTTGTTACTAGAGGATGAAACTGGAACAAGTAAGTTGGTAAATACAGAAGCTTTGGCGGGGTTGTTTGAATTGTTCTCAGAGTGTTTGGAATGCGTTGTACTGAATGCCTGCTATTCAAAGGTGCAAACAGAGGCAATTGTGCGCCACATCCCTTATGTAATTGGCATGAGTCAAGCTATTGGTGACAAAGCGGCAATTGAATTTGCTGTAGGTTTTTATGATGCTTTAGGTGCGGGAGAATCTATTGAGTTTGCTTACAAGTTAGGCTGTAATAATATCCACATGGCAGGAATTCCAGAACATTTAACGCCAGTTTTAAAAAACAAATCAACCTGAGCAATGTGGATTTGATCTGAGATCACTGAGTTATTGAGGGACTTGATCCTGCAACTTCTTCCTCACTAGTATTTTCTTGGTTGGTGTTTGTATTTGTGTCCTCAGTCAGTTTGGGTGGTTCAGGAAACCAAGTTGCGCCATGAATCTTACCAGGCTTGCTGTTGGGTACGAGGTTACATACCTCTTGGTTGTTCTTGCCGCCATCGTCGAGTCGCCAGTAACCAACTAAGCCTTCCTCATCACCCTCCAAACGTCGAGACATATTTGCTTTAATCTCATCTTGAGTACGGGTTACTTTCCAGAGTCTGACATCAGCGATCGCTACATCATAATATTCAGTTTCTTCATCTTGCTTTTTACCAATGAATAAATTCGCTAGAGAATTATCAATTGAACCTGCAAACAATCCTATAATTTTGTTTTGCCCTTCAAAAACAATGGCATTAGATTTGCCTTCAACTATGCTATCTTGGCGTATGCCATCAACATATATTGCAATTTCTTGTGATATATTGTCCCAGGTAAATGCGATATGATGCCATACGCGATCAACAGGGGCATTCTCTTTGGAATAAACAATAGTTTTTTCTGAAACGTCGTGCAGAGCAACGCGAATTTTTCCATTATGCCAGGATAAAGAGTAGCCCTTCTCTACATTGCCAGAATCTTCGTTGACATTGCCACCCCGACTCAAAATTAGACAATTGCCAAATTTGTGTTTCACCCATGCTTCAACAGTAATTGCTTTCGGAGTATTCAATTCATCACCAGAGCCACAATCGACATGAGCGCTACTCTCGTTAAATTTCAACCCAAATGGTAAAGGTAAACCGGGATACTGAGAAGCTCTTAGCCTATTTGTTCTATATACTACACCATATTTACCTTGATTAGTAGCGAGGTCGTAATAGGGCTTCAACCATTTTCCCCCACGAACTACCCCATCACTATAACTATCGTTGCGTGCAAGATTTTTGGCAGTATATTCCTCGTTTTCGTCAAGTCGCCAGTAACCAACTAATCCTTGCTCATCTTCTTGTAATTTTTTATACATAAAATTTTCAATATCATTTTTTGTACGGGCTATTTTCCAGACACGGACTTCTGCAATAGCACCATTGAAATGAAATCCATAGCCCTCAGCGCGACCAATATTTAAGTTTACCTGGAATTCTTCAATAGGCTCATCAGAAAGCTTCTTTGCTAGGTCTCCTGAAATTAGAGTAGTGTCTTGTTTTATTCCATCAACATATATTTCAATATTTTCTGTTGAGTTTCTAGACCACGTACATGCAATATGATACCAATTGTCTAACTTCAAGTTTGAAGTTTTAGTATTTTCTTCAGGTTGAACAAAGACTTTTTGAGTGTCAACCAAAATATGATTCTTATTTTGTAGCTCTACACGGATTTTCTTATCGTTAATCCATAGGCAATACCCATGTTTATCCCAACTACCACCTTGGTTAACAATAATCCCATTGTTTAAATCGCTTTTTTTAACCCATGCTTCAATGGTAATTGCATCTTCAATCTTAAATTTTTCATCTTTACCACAATCGATGAAATCACTTTTACCATTTAACTGCAACCCATATCCCAATCTGTCTTTTTTAAAATCATTTGAGTTGTCTTCTTCATTTTTAGTAGCTTTCAAAAGATTGTATACTTTATAACTTTTATCTTCTTCAAAACGCCAGTAACCCCTCAACTCTGTTTGATCATATTTACTCAAACGCCGATACATATTATCCTGGATTTGCTTCTGATTGCGAACTACTCCCCATATCCGAAATTCAGCCATGAAACCAGTAAAATAATCAGCTTTTCCCGAACCAAGATGTAAGTTATCATTCATGGTAGAAAGGTGAATTGATGTGCTGCTAAGTGGTTCTTCCTCTCCATCAAGATATATCTTTAGCGTAAATCGAACAGGAGACTGCTGATTGTCTTTAACTTTTTCTTGTTCTAATATAAGTGCAACATGATGCCAACAATTGTCAATTAAAACAGCTTTTATAGTATAAACTTGGCTTTCCGGCACATTGACCCAAATTTTTCCTACCCGCCAAGAAACAGAAAAATCTGAACCCTGGCTGAATATTGTTCCGTCACCAGACATGGAATTACGATTGATCCATGCCTCAAATGTTATTCCTTCAGCGATGCTTAAATTAAGATCACCTAAATCAACATCACTACTTTCTCCATCAAACTCAAGTGCAGATGGTAAAGGTGGATAATTCAATTGTTCAGAGGTTACTACAAAATCTTCAATAAAGCTGGCTAATTTAGAATTACTAAAACTTTTTTTCTTTAAATCTTCGATTATTCTGCATATTCTGATCCCTTGTTGGGAAGTAAATCTTAGGTTTTCTTGGTTATAGTTGTTTTGTGGTTCAGCCGGGATCGCTGCATGGTGGAGTCCTACTAACTCCCACCGTGCATTAAATACAGGACTACCAGAAGAACCGTAATCTGAATCAGTTTCATACCTCAAAAAATTTTTATAAAGACCATTATAAATCACGTTATTGCTAGCCATCTGTTTTGGTTTACCTTTAGGATGCTGAACAATAATTACTGAATCACCTCTAGTATAATTTAATTCACAATTTTTTAAATCTAACTTTTCTAAACTATTTTTTAATTTATCTAATTCCTCTTTAGTCGCTTTAATATTTTCAGAATTTTCCTGAGAACGCCAAATCACAAGAGTTGAATAATCAGCTATTTTGTCTATTTTAATGGTGTAGCCTGCTAACTCTAGCTCTGTTATTCTATCTTGAACTAACTTATTCATATCTCCATTGATTTTAAGATAAGGTACACCTCCAGGAGCAATATTTTCATCATCTTCGATTACTTGAATCCAATTAAAGCTAAATCCGGCTTGTCGCGTAAACATACCAGATTGCAATTGCACAAGTGTATAGTCTAAACTGGGATCGGTAACAAACAGTATTTTTGGTTTCAAACTATAATCTATCGAAGATTGAATGCGACCTTGATCGTCTCTAATATAGTTAAACTGTGCAACACACTGTTCAGCAGTTTTTTGATCGGGAATAACATGATTATTAGTTAGTAAATGTGTACCACCAACCAAAAAACCTGTACCAATTGGAATTGGATTTATTTTTGCCAGCACAGCTTCAGAAATATTTTCCAGCAATTCTAATGGTTGAGAACTATTCTCAAAACTTTTATTAATTTCATTGGCAACGTGGTCAGGAATTGAGAATATTTCTTTTACTTTGGCTGGAGAATTAAAATTGCTAATATTACCGCTCTTAATAACTTCTTCTTGAACTTCTGTGATAATTTTTTTTAATTCCTTAAGAGAAAAATACCTGGCAATTCGGCATACTGCTATACTTTGTTTAGCTCCGGTTTGTAGAAGAGATATTGGTAGAAAATCTGCCTTATCAATTACGACACTAACTAAAGAGTGTTGTTCTGATAATAACCTTTCTCTACTAAGGAGAATAATCTTATCTATATTTTCAGAATCGGGAGGATTAGAACTACTTAGAGTCCCAATGTCTGATACTTTAAAATTAAATATTTTTGGAAAATCGCCATGTTTTAGCCAATATTCTTTTAATTTTTGATAAGGTTTAGAAAACATACTTTATAAATTCCTTAATTTATTTAGTTTATAATATTTTAAAATAATATAATATTAGCTATTATAGGTTACTCCTAGCAAAGTAAAAAATTACCTAATTTTTAAGTAATTTTTACAAATTGAAAGTTTTTCATGATGAAGATTATGAGTGTAGCGAGCAAAAGTTTACTGATAGGCATCGCTCAAATCTCTATGATTATAGTAACTTGCAGCTTGGGAGTCATGTTTTTCTCTTGTTAAAGTTAATAATTCTTATAAACTAGTCAATATTTATTAGCTAAAAAACTATTAGAAATGCAAATTAAGCGGCAGCAACTTGATCAAGCAAAACTGATACGAGGTCAATATTTTGTCCCAGAATTTTTACAATTAGACTTACAAGAGGTAATTGCAGGTCAGACAGTTTTTTTCCAGATGGTATTAATACTGCTAATTGCACTGCTTTGTCTCATGACAGGTATGTTTGCAGGATTTGTGGGATGTTTCACTAGCTTAAACATCATCGCCGGAAGTTTTAAGGTTAGTTGGGCTTTTTTAGCTGGATTATTAGTTATAATTTCTCCAATAAAAGTTGCACTTTATCAAAATACAATTAAAAGTTTACTCACAATAGTTTTTAGCTTTTGCATAATACTAATAATCTTTAATTTTCTAAATAGTATAAGTCTGATAAAACTCTCTTCTGGATTTTTAGAAACGACTATAGTGGTTATATTATTCCTTTTGCCTATCACTAGTACTTGCTTCTTTACTATTCGCTTCATTCTGGCACTGACAGATATTTTATTTACTTACTGTAAATTTATAAAAATTCTTGAGATTAGCTCTATAACTCTATTAACAGTTTTTGGATCGTTTTTTGCAATTTCTGGTGAACTTAAAACAAGTGACTCAGCATTTAGGGAAGTTTTGCAAACATCCACTCAAATAAAGACGGTGATTATTGTTAGTGGCGCTGTCTATGGTCTAATCTTGGGGCTATGCGGCTGGTTATCGAACCAATTGTGCGGTACACCTTGGAATTATCCTGGGTTGCTAAGGTCGTGGGTACTTACCCTTGGATCTTGGGGTGGTACATCTTTTCATGACCTAGACCTTAGTGGAGTTAACTTTAGGAATGCCAAGTTAGCCAACACAGACTTACGAGCGAGAAAACTTTACCGTACCTGTTTCCAAGGTGTTACCGGACTGGAACGTGCCAAAGTCGATAGTCGATATTTAGATTTAGAAATACCCAAAGTGCAAAAACTCCTAACTCACGCTTGTTCTGAAGATCCAGACTTTAGTAATTTGAACTTACGTGGTGCTTATCTAAAAGAGGCAGACTTGCGACACATGAAGTTTATAGATGCAGATTTAACTGGATCTGACTTGCAAAGTGCAGACCTGCGTGGTAGCATTCTGGCTAATGCCCAAGTGATTGATGTTGACTTTACAAATGCTAATTTAACAGGAATTTGTATTCAAAATTGGAACGTCAACAGCCAAACTTGTTTTACTAACGTTGAGTGTGATTATATCTACCGCAAATTAGATGAAAAAGGTGAACCAATTGATCGCCATCCATTAGACCGCAACTTTGAACCAAGAGAATTTGAATCCCTATATCAAGAAGTCGGGAATATCGTTGAATTAGTGTTCAAAGAAGGTGTGAATTGGCGTGCTTTCGCTTTCAGTTTACAAAAACTTGAGTTAGAAGATGAAAGTTTAGGGCTAGAACTCAAAGGAATTGAGAAAAAAGGTGATCTTTGGATTGCTAAGGTAACTCACAATGAAAATATTTCTTATGCAGAGGTGGAGAAACGACTCAATGATTCCTACGAAGAGTTAAAGCAACGACTCTCTACTAAAGAACAGCAAATCAATAGTTTACTAGGAATTGCCAGCACCCAAGCAGAAACTATTAAAGAATTTAGTAAACGTCCATTTGGTAACAGTTTTGTTATTAATGGGAGTACGATTACTAACTTAACTGGCTCTGGGCAAATTGAATATAATGAAGCCGCAGAGCAAGTTCGTAGTATTGTTGTCAATGGTTCTGAACCAGTACAAGTCTCGAATATTGTGCAGCATTTTTTAGCTCGACTTCAAGGGCAAAGCGTTGCCACTACAGCAAGCGCTCAGGCGGAACTGATTAAACAATTGCTTTTGAATGAAGCCGAAAAAGATTCAGTTTTTAAGCAGCTTTTAGTTTTGCAAAGTCAGCAAATTATTGATAGTCTTCCAGAAGGGGCTATTGTGACTGCTATGAAACAAGCGATCGCTCAACTACAAAGAAGTAGTACCAATTCGTAATTATTGATAAAATAGCCGTGTCTTAGGCCCTCATGTCATGTTTAATGATTTTTAGCAAAAATGTTCAATATGCAATAGAATTCTTTTCTCACCTCAGTTATGGATAGAGTTAAGTATCAGCAATAGTGTAATTTTATACTAGATTTTTTGTATGATTGAATAAAATTCTCTTCGATATTTATATTCTTTGAAAGTAGCAAACTTTGAAAATGTATTGTATAAACAAATAATCCTAACTAGTGAGATAGATGAATTAAAATTAAAAATTAAATATTTTTAACAATAACTTTAATAAGTATCTGGAAAATAGTAATAACTGAAAAGAGCAAATCCAGATTTAAAAATGGCGGTGATATGAGATATTACTAAATCCCTTGAAATCAAATACTCTTACAGTTAATCTATTATTTTTAAGAATTGGCTTGCTACTACTGAAATTTAATTTAGCACAAAATATATGGGACAAGGTTTTTTGCAAATTGGCTTAACGCTGTGTATTGTCATAGCAATCACTCCACTATTCGGAAGATACATAGCGTCTGTTTTTTTGGGAGAAAAAACACTGCTTGATTTTTTAATGAACCCTATAGAGCGAAGTATGTTCGTACTTGCGGGTGTTCGCAGAAAAGATGACATGACGGGTTGGCAGTATATCCGGGCCATAATCTTTTGCAACACGATTATGGCTATTACAGTGTATTTTCTGATATATTTTCAGAGACTCTTACCCTGGAATCCAAACGGCTTCGGTGCTATCAGTTGGGATGTATTGCTACATACAACGATTTCATTTGTAACAAATACCGACCAACAACACTATGATGGTGAGACAACCTTAAGCTATTTTAGCCAAATAGCGGCTTTAGGCTTTTTGATGTTTACCTCGGCAGCCACTGGATTAGCTGTGGGAATTGCTTTTATTCGTGGGTTGACGGGTAGAAGACTAGGAAATTTTTACGTCGATCTCGTCCGTGGAATTACGCGAATATTGCTGCCAATTTCGATTATTGGAGCGATCGCTTTGCTGGTAGCAGGTGTACCACAAACATTAGCTGGAACTATGGATGTGCAAACCTTAGAAGGTGGGACGCAATATCTGGCCAGAGGCCCAGTAGCATCCTTTGAAATGATCAAACTTTTGGGCGAGAACGGCGGTGGATTTTTTGGCGTCAACTCAGCACATCCCTTTGAAAATCCCAATGGTGCTTCTAATTTGATAGAAATGCTCGCCATGATTTCTATACCAGCAGCTTTAATTTATACCTACGGTATATTTGCTAATAACATCAAACAAGCTTGGCTACTTTTTTGGATGGTGTTTGTGATTTTTGTTATTCTGGTGGGAGTTACAGCTGTGGGAGAACTGCAAGGTAATCCCCTAGTTAATACTGCCTTTGGATTAGAACAGTCCAATTTAGAGGGGAAAGAAGTTCGATTTGGTTGGGCACAAACAGCATTTTGGGCAGTGATGACTACTGCTACTATGTCTGGTGCTGTGAACGGAATGCACGATTCTCTAATGCCGCAAGGAATATTTTCGACTCTCTTTAACTTATTTATCCAGGTTATCTGGGGTGGTCAGGGAACTGGAACAGCTTACTTATTTATTTACTTAATTCTCACAGTCTTCTTAACTGGACTCATGGCAGGACGTACTCCAGAGTTTTTCGGACGCAAAATTGAAAAGCGGGAAATCGTTCTCGCCAGTGTAGTGCTGTTGATTCACCCAATTCTAGTTTTGATTCCCAGTGCAATCGCTTTGGCTTATCCCATCTCCCTATCTGGAATTAGCAACTCTGGCTATCACGGTATTTCTCAAGTAGTTTATGAATATGCCTCAGCAGCAGCAAATAATGGTTCGGGCTTAGAGGGCTTGGGAGATAACACCCTGTGGTGGAACTTGAGTACTTTAGTTAGCCTAATCGGAGGACGCTACATTCCGATGATTGCTATCCTGCTGCTAGCTGACGGGATGTCTCGCAAACAACCAGTACAAGAAACCCCTGCTACCCTGAGAACTGATTCTTTGGTATTTACTGGGATCGCGGCTGGAGTAACGCTGGTTTTGGGAGTATTAACTTTCTTTCCCGTTCTGGCTTTAGGCCCCATAGCAGAAGGTTTAAAACTAGCATCTGGCAGTTAAAAAAGTTATGAGTTATAAGTTTGAAATTAAGAAGATATCAAAAAGTAATTCAGGAGGCAGGAGAAAGGAGTAACCCAGACTTAAAAGTGTGAGATTCAAGCAAGAAAAGTTATATAGCTGTAGTCAGATATGTTAGGACAGTGCTGATTGCTCAAAGCTTGGAAGCAACTAGTACCGCAAGGCGGAAGTCAAAAGTCAAAAGGTTTTAATTTTGGGCTTTCTGGCTGTTTTGAATGGTAGGTTTATCTTTGCCAACCTGTACTAGGTTTATACTCAGCACTGGCTCAACGCCTCGCTAACAGCACTCAGTTATATCTTGCACTACACGTCTCGTATCAGTATCTTATTTTTTAACTGGGTAATTACTTAGAAATAAAGTTTTCATTCATACTTCTTTACTCCTGGCTCCTGCCGTTATTTTAAAAATTATCCGGTTTCGTAGGATGCGTTACTAATGCATCCTACAGGTTGGATATTTTTTTATTAGAAGTTCCTATAACTCCTAACTCCTAACTTCTCACTGCTAACTTTATTTATGAATCAAGTGGCAACTAACTTCAAAGCTAGACGCCCAAGTTCTCGTTCTGGCGATCGCCGCCAAAAACGTAAAAAAACCAGGGCAAATAATAAGTGGCTGTACTTAAGAGCAATTAAAGATGCTTTTGTCAAGCTCAACCCCAAGTATGCAATCAAAAATCCAGTAATCTTTGTAGTTTGGGTAGGGACAATCATCATCCTATTGCTAACCATCGATCCCAACCTATTTGGGCCTGCCCTGCAAAAGAACCCGCAAGTTTTCAACGCCTTATTGTCGGGGATTTTATTCTTTACAGTTTGGTTTGCCAATTTTGCCGAAGCAGTAGCAGAAGGACGGGGTAAAGCCCAAGCTGATGCCTTGCGGTTAACAAAGTTAGAGGCGATCGCTAAAAAACTTGCTGCTGATGGCACAATTAGTGAAGTTTCATCCACCAGTCTCAAACAGGGCGATACCATCTACGTCATTGCTGGTGATATCATCCCCGCCGATGGCGAAGTAATCATGGGTGTTGCCTCAGTGGATGAATCAGCAATTACTGGGGAATCTGCACCAGTATTAAAAGAATCAGGCTCCGATGTTGGTAGTTCCGTCACTGGTGGGACGCGGATTATCTCAGATGAACTAATTATCCGGATCACGACTGACCCAGGCAAAGGCTTTATTGACCGAATGATTGCCTTGGTAGAAGGGGCAGAACGCAGCAAAACACCCAATGAAATTGCCCTTACGGTATTGTTAGCAGTTCTTAGCTTAGTGTTTTTGCTAGTTGTAGTAACCTTGCCTGCACTTGCTTACTATGTCAACAGTCCAGTCAGCATCCCAATTTTAATTGCCCTATTAGTAGCGTTAATTCCTACCACTATTGGCGGCTTACTAAGTACCATTGGTATCGCTGGTATGGATCGAGTTGCCCAATTTAACGTTATTGCCACATCAGGACGAGCAGTGGAAGCCTGTGGTGATGTCAACACTTTACTTCTTGACAAGACAGGTACAATTACCCTCGGCAACCGTCTGGCGGAAGAGTTTATTCCTCTCAACGGTCATTCAATGTCAGAAATTATTAATGTTGCCTGGGCAGCTAGTGTCTTTGACAATACGCCAGAAGGTAAATCTATTGTCCGATTGGCAGAAAAATTGGGCGCGCGGTTTGATTTTGACTCCAGTCAGGCAGAAGGAGTCAGTTTTTCTGCTAAAACCCGGATGAGTGGCACGAATTTACCTGGTGGGTATGAGGCCAGAAAGGGAGCAGTAGAAGCTATTAAAGGATTTGTCCGTTCCCGCAACGGACGCGATGTACCAGAATTGGATGCTACCTACGAACGAGTTTCTCGCCTGGGAGGTACACCCCTAGCAGTCAGCCTAGATAACGAAATCTATGGAATTATTTATCTCAAAGATATAGTTAAACCCGGTATCCGCGATCGCTTTGAGCAATTGCGACGGATGGGAGTGCGAACCATCATGCTAACTGGAGACAATCGAATTACCGCTTCTGTCATTGCCAAAGAAGCCGGGGTAGATGACTTCATTGCCGAAGCCACACCAGAAGATAAAATCAGTATCATTAAACAGGAACAAGCAGCAGGTAAACTGGTCGCAATGACAGGAGATGGAACTAACGATGCTCCAGCATTAGCCCAAGCTAACGTCGGTGTGGCAATGAATACAGGAACGCAAGCTGCAAAAGAAGCCGCCAACATGGTCGATTTGGATTCCGATCCCACAAAGCTGCTCGATATCATTGGTATTGGTAAACAATTGTTGATTACTCGCGGAGCATTAACGACATTTTCTATTGCTAATGATATTGCTAAATACTTTGCAATTATCCCAGTGATATTTGTCGCTGCTAACTTGCAAAGCCTGAATATTATGAATTTGACTAGCCCTAAATCTGCTGTACTCTCAGCACTGATTTATAATGCTTTGATTATTCCCGCTTTGATTCCTCTAGCATTAAAGGGTGTCCGGTTTAGACCGCTAAGAGCTAATCAGTTACTCCAACGTAATATCTTAATTTACGGCTTAGGTGGGGTGATTGCACCGTTTATTGCCATTAAATTGATCGATGTACTGGTTACATTTGTGGGCTTGGCTTAAGGATAGCAAAAGTAGAGATGCTGAGAAACGAGCGCATCTTGACCAAAGTAAAATAATAAACATTTTTACTTTTACCTGTTGACAAGGAGAATCAAGAAGAATATGAATAAACATCGTTTTCACTCAGCGCTGCTTTGGCGATATCCTTTGTTTAGTCGCAATGGCATAAACAACATCTACCACTCGCTATTTTTATCCTGCTGTGCTTGAATGTGGTAACTGCCCCAGTTGTTTATGCTGTTGCTACCAGCTATCTTGTAATTTTCTGCTAGGTGGGCAAAAGAATTAAAAATTAAAAATTAAATTCTAGGCACAATTGGAAAACTTTTTATGGCTATTATTCGAGAAACTATCAGAGCAATTTTCATAACTCTGATGCTTTGGTTGTTAACTGGAATCATCTATCCTCTGATAATCCTTGTAGTGGGTCAAGCTTTTTTCCCTTACCAAGCTAATGGCAGCATCAAGTATCAAAATGATGAACCAATTGGTTCGACTTTGATTGGTCAAGTGTTCACATCTGAGCGATATTTCCATTCTCGTCCTAGTACTGTTAGATATAGCCAAGGGAAAAAAGCCAAGCCAACTGGTATATCCGGAGCTAGCAATCTTGCACCAAGCAATCCAGAACTACTAAAGCGGATTTTAGAAGAGGCAGATAAATTGCGAGAGGAAAATCTTCAACCGATAGCTGATATAATTTATACCTCTGGCTCTGGTTTAGACCCGCATATTTCCTTGAAAGCAGCACGGCAGCAATTGACGCGGGTTGCTGGTGCGCGGGGAGTAAAAGAAGATGAGATCCTACGTTTAATTAATAAGTATACTGATGGCAGATTTTTAGGGATTTTTGGCGAACCGGGAGTCAATGTTTTCCGATTGAATTATGCTCTTGACTTTCAAGATATTATTCGTCAGTAAAATCAGTAAATGGGCATGGGGCATTGGCAATAATGGTTTTCCCATGCTATATGAGTGGTATAAATGTCAGATAATATTAATATTGGTTCGGCTGGGAATGCGCCTTTAAATTCTGCAAGTTACTCGCTTTATCCAGCACGACGACGGGGTAAGCATAAAATCTTTATTGGTATGGCTCCTGGAGTAGGCAAAACCTACCGGATGCTGGAAGAAGGACACGCATTCAAACAGGAAGGAATTGATGTTGTCGTTGGGCTTTTGGAAACCCACGCACGCAAGGAGACAGCCCAAAAGGCAGAGGGACTGGAAATTATACCCCGTAAGCGATATCCTCGCGGTGAGTTGACGCTGACGGATATGGATACAGATGCTATCTTAAAGCGATCGCCCCAATTAGTCTTAATCGATGAACTGGCCCATACCAATGTTCCTGGTTCTCCACGCGAAAAGCGCTACGAAGATGTAGAAGTAGTTTTAACAGCCGGGATTGATGTCTACTCGACGATGAATGTCCAACATCTGGAAAGTCTCAACGACCTAGTAGCCAGAATTACAGGTGTGGTAGTCCGCGAGCGCGTTCCTGACAGGATTATGGATGAAGCAGATGAAATAGTGGTAGTGGATGTTACACCAGAAACACTACAAGAACGGCTATTAGAAGGGAAGATTTACGCACCGCCAAAAATCCAACAATCCCTCGATAATTTTTTCCAACGCCGTAACTTGATTGCTTTGCGGGAATTGGCTTTGCGGGAAGTTGCAGACAACGTAGAAGAAAATGCCATCGCCTCTACTCCCAACGGACAATTTTGCAATATTCACGAGCGGGTTTTGGTATGTGTTTCCACCTATCCCAACTCAGTGCAATTGTTACGTCGAGGTGCGAGGCTGGCTAACTACATGAACGCACCGCTTTATACCTTGTTCGTAGCTGATCCAGAACGCTTTCTCACCAAGGAGGAAAGTTTACACATCCACACTTGTGAGAAACTTTGTAAAGAATTTGAAGGTATTTTTCTTCGTGTTACCAACAGTAACATCGCCGATGCGATCGCCCAAGTCGCCGAGAAATATCGGATTACCCAAATTGTAATCGGAGAAAGTCAGCGATCGCGCTGGCAAATGCTCCTCAAAGGCTCTTTGACGCAAAAATTAGTCCGCTTGCTCAAAAATATTGATTTGCATATTATTGCCAGCGAAAAAATGGTTTCATCCAAATAGAAAATCAAATTTCCTCAAAAACTTCAGAAGTAAAGCTTCCATGCAAACCATAGGGGATATGATGCTTGAGATGTAGGCGTGCAATTGTTCCTTTAGAGAAATCACTAGCATCCAAAATTACTAAATCTGAGCGGTGATGAGCAGCATCATAAACCAAAGCCAATATCCAACCATCATCTTCCTTTTCATAACCTGGGCGCGGGACAAAAATCGGTTCACTAACAAAACCACGGGGTGCAGCACTCCAAGATTGTTTTTTAAAAGACTCTAAATCAATTTTCAGCAATGCTTGTAAGGGAGCATTACCAGTTTCCCCATGAGCCGCACCTATATATAGATATCTATAAGGGCGTCCGACATTTGCCGGATGTATGCTGGGAAATTCACAACAGCGGCCATCAATCAATTCCCGCCGGACTGTTTCATTCTTTAAATTCAGATAAAATCGCCAAAGTTGCCCAGGTGAAAGTGCCTCAAAATCAACTTGTCGAAAATCGCTTTCGGGTTCTACTTCTGGGAAAGATTGGTAGCAAATGGAGTCAATCAAAATTTTGTCTTCTACCTCAAAAGCATTAATGTGGTGGAAGACGAAACCCGACTGAGTTTCCAAAATTTTTATCTTTTCTTGCCCTTGTTTCGGGAAGCGGGGAATAATTATAATTTGAGTTGGCTGATTTGGCTGAAATTTAATACATTCTCCCGCCGCACGTATTCCCAAGGCGAAAGGTATGGGATTAAAGGTGACAGGATTTTGAAAGAAGATGCAGTAATTGGGAGTAATGACAAAATCGTGGATGAAACAGAAACCTGGAATATTATGAGCGTGCTGTCTGATAATTTTACCTGCTGGGTTTAGCTCAAAAATAGTAATTGTAGTAGATAATCCTAGCTTAATCGAGAAATTTACTAGGCAAGGTGCGCCCCCATCTTGGTAACAATTGTTTTCCACGCGGGGATGTGCAGCGAAAGCTTCACCTGCTGACAAAGCACCATTAAAATATTCATTTCCCAGCGTTTCAAGAGTATAAGGATCGAGGCGATATGCTTCTGCCGCTTCCCAGAGTGCTAGCAGTTTACCACCCCAATAGATAACATTTGTATTAGCGATATTTTTGAGGTTGAAGTCGAAGATATTAGCTAACCAACCGCCAGGTTTTTGAGTACCAAAAGTACCACGATAGAGAATTTTTCCCGCCTTTTGCTCTGCCAAATAACCAGTTGTGCGGATAAAGCGGTTGCGAAAATGAGCGCGCCCGTTGGTAAAGGTAATTTTGCTAATCATCCCATCCCCATCAAACGGGTGATGAAGAAGTTGCCCATTCACATCCAGCAAACCGGGCCCATTTCTAAACAGTGTACCTTGTAGCTCTCTAGGAATTTGCCCTTCTATATCATCAATCCAATAATCATGCTCTTGGGTAAGAGATTGATATCCTCCTTGCCAGTCTGCACGGGTGTAAGATTTTTCTGTAACTGGGCTTTCTTGACTTTTAGAATGCATATACTTTGTTTCTTCTTGTTATCTTGGACAAAAATATGTAGCTACTCAAAATAATTTTTTTGCAGCTTTACTATGCTAGTTACTACAACGTGAAGGCAACGCACTGGTTCAACTTAGTACAACATTTCATTAATTCTTAGTGAATTAAATCAAGCAAAACTCTGCGCTCCTCTGCGTTTACTTTGGGTTTAAAAACGCTACGATTTTTTGCTAAATACAACCAAGCATGAAATTTATTACACTATTCCATTATTTCCGACTCTGGTTCTCTCAATACCAACTCAGACATCAAATCTGGTAAAAACCCTTGTTCCCCAGCTTTTGATGTCTCAGTTTGCTCATCAGTAGCAGGTAGCCAGTTGATAAATGGTAGGGGTAACAGTGTGCTGAGGTTAGTAATTACCACTAAGAGCCAAAGTGACTCAAAGTTTGTTGCGGTGATTCCCAGCCAATATGTGATTAATGCCCCGAATGCATGAGAAACGCTTCCTGCTGAATTATAGATTGACATTAACAAAGCAAATAACGTCGCTTCCACACCAGAAGGACAAAGCCTTGCTGTTAGCACCATCACTTGCATAAAGGCAATTTTACCCATCACAGTTAGAATCAGGCTATCACCCAAACTAAACCAGTGGTCATCTATACCTAATAGCCTGTTTGTGTGAGTCACTAACAACAGCATTGTCATCCCCAAAATTGAGGAAAGGACAGTACTCCAAGTAAAAATCACGCGAAAAGGGATGCTTTTGAGAAAACGTTGAAAAATCAAAACACCTGCTAAAGAAGCGAAACTTGTTACCAAATGCACCCGCCCCAAAAATTCTGGTTCAAAGTGCAGTTCGTTGGTAGTGAAGTAGAAAAAGGCTGAGTCAGCATTTGGAGTAGCTTGCCAGATGAAGATAAACGCTGTTGGTAGCCAAATTGTTTTTTGGCTAATGGCTTGGCGTAGCTGCCCCAGCTGATGTTTGATTGGTAAATTGGTCTGATTACTATCTTGAGCATCTTGGCTAACGGGGGACTCAGCAATTAACCAAGCTACCCCTGAAACGATCAGAGGAAATAAAGCGGTAATTTCAAAGACGGTACGGGTAGTAAAGTATTGGAGCAGCAGACCGCTAAAGTAGGCTGTTATTAAACCTCCAATTGCCGAAGCACCCCAGCACAGAGATTGTAGTGAACCGGCTTTTGCTTGCGATTCGTCTCTGGCTCGTTCTACAACCAGCGAGTCAACGATGACATCACTCATGGCAACGGAGAGAGAACCTAGAGCGATCGCTAATGTAGCTGCCCAGCTAGTATGAACTATTGTGGCCAGACTCACCCAAGAAGCAGTTCCTAGTATCCCGGATAAAATCAAGTAAGGACGGCGACGATAGCCAAATATAGGCAAGCCATCAGAGATAAAACCAAACACTGGCTTGATCATCCAAGGTAGGAAGACAATTCCCACTAGCGTCGATACCTGGACTGGACTCAGGAGTAGTTCATCTTTGAGAAAAAAGCTAACGGCTAGACGCGATAACCCTAAAATTCCTTGGACAAAGTAAACGGTGAGAATTGCAATTAACTCCGCATTTGGTTCATTACCCAAGAAGAGTTTTTGTGTTACATAATCTTTGACCTTGGGCAAGCCAGATAATTGATCTACCATTCGATAAATAATTTTTAAATTTTGTTTACTTATCTATCATATCGATTCTGAGGAGATGGGTTTTTTCTCACCTTTTTCCTTTTGTTTCTTCTTTGAGTATTATTTAAGGCTTTCCTAACAACTTTTCTTTTTTCTAGCAAGATGTTCTCGTTTCTGAACGGCTATTCGCCTTTGAGTTTGGGACATCAAATACAGTTCTATCTACTGCGATGATTTGCCCCTGTGAGTTGTCTCAAAAAATACACATAAACCGGCGTTACTGATTTGGGAACAATAAATTCAGAAATCACCAGAGTTTAGCAGTATGGTGAGTATTCCCGGATACAACATAACTAAAGAAATCTACAATGGTTCCAGAACTCTAGTTTATCGGGGGGTATCGAGAGACTAATTCATTACCTGTAGTAATTAAACTACTAAAAAATTCATATCCCAGTTTCAGCGATCTGTTGCAGTTTCGCAATCAGTACACAATTGCCAAAAATCTTAACTCATCTGCAATCGTCCAAACCTACAGTCTGGAGGCGTATCAAAATGGTTATCCGTTGGTAATGGAAGATTTTGGTGGGATTTCTCTCAAAGATTATTTTACTTGTTACCAGACGCTAGTACCGCAAGGCGGAAGTCAAAAGTCGAAAGGAGCCAGTGTGTTGGGGAGACAGCGCTGTGGGCGGGTTTCCCGACTTGAGGCGACTGTCGTCGGCTCTGCCGACTTGTACCTCTTCGGGGAAGCAAGCTACGCGCAGCGTCTCCCCTTGGGAGAAGCAACTGGCGTTCAAAAGTGAAGAGATTCCGCATGTGTTGTCAGATATTGTAATTAAATTGATTGCAAAAAATGCTGAAGACCGCTATCAGATCCCATTTGGACTAAAATCTGATTTAGAAAATTGTTTAGCTCAACTGAAGTCAACGGGGAAAATTGCAAGTTTCCTAATTGCTCAACAGGATGTGTGCGATCGCTCGTCAAATTGTCGAAGAAACCCATGATGGGCGGTTGAGTTGCAATTCTGTGCTTGGCAAAGGAACAGAATTTGTCATTGAGATTTCAGTATTTTAACCCCTCTTCTATCACTTTAGGTAAAGAAAAATAAATGTAGGTTGAGTTGAACAAAGTGAAACCCAACTTTTCTAAGGTCTTTGGGTGTTGGGTTTTGTTCCTCAACCCAACCTACGTCTAAATTGATAAAAGTCATGAAAAATAAGGGTTTTAAATTGTTCTTTACCGATAGTGATTAAAGAGGGTTAACTCTACCTAGCTAAGAGGATGTTTTAAAAGTATTGGGTGAATAGAATTTGCGACTGCACAAACTCTCGTCCATCTCCGTGGACTAATACAAAACAAGGGTTTTTAACCCCCTGCAAAAGTAGGTTTTGACTGTGTTGGCGTGATTTCCAATCACTGAGGCAAGTAATAAATGAGACTTTTCAAACAACCTCTAATAGCAAGAATTGGTTTAAATGGACTAATAAAGTATTCTTAGTCCGTTTAAACCAACTTGAGCTATTAGCCTGAAAATAAAGTTTCGGGCGTTTTTTATGCTTTTGTAACAGCTTTTAAGATGGTGGTTCTACACATATTCATATTGGGAATTAGGAATACTTAACATCTAGAAAAGGCAGTTGCTTGGAACCATTAGCACCAATAACTTCAACACCTTGTTTGCCACGAATACCGTCTATTGGCAGCGAAACTGTATAAGATGTGGTAGCTGGTAGTCCGATTCCAGGCAAAGTGCCAACAACCTCAACTCCCCAATATTCAGGTTGCTGGACATATACAAGTGGTACAAGATTCACTTCCAAATTCAAGTATGGTTTCGTCCCTCGGACAACTAAAATATAAGTGTCACTTACTATACCAGGACGAATTTCTGCTTCTTCAAAGTCAATTAATCGAGATGACTCTGGTTTTGGTAAAGCTCGAAATTGACTAAGACTTTGCTCTAATGTACTCATTTTTTCTCCTGTAGAAGAACTATGTTGTTGTTGAATCAACTAATTAATGAGATAACAAGATGTTTTCAATCTTGTACCTTCAACTTTTTAGCTTCTTAGTTAATTCATCAAGCTATAAAGCAAAATTTATGCAATGCCAACTTCTTCTTTACATTTATTTAACAATCTCAGAAATTACCATACAAGGTGGTTAACCTACAAGAATCCTCGCATTGGCTGTGATGTGCAGTCGATCTCGTATCTCATAGTTTGCGATCGCACGAGCTTTGAAATAATTAGAGTTTGTGCATTACCTCAATAACGCTCTCAAACAGCTCGCGTGCAGAGATCCACCAGTACCTTTGGCAATGGGGATTCGCAATGCACCCAGCCGTAAACGACGGATCACATCATAAGGAAGGATGCGATCGCGAGCGATCATACTCTTATAGTTAAGTTAGTGTTGCCAAAAGAAAATAGCACTGACTGAGCTTTGAATATGACATAACTATTTTCTTTGTCTACTTAAATAAGAAGCATGTATTGCGTTAAATCGATACACAAACAAAAACGGTCGTAACTGTATATCATACTGATTGTATGAAGAATCCATTAAGTGAAGGGCAATAAATTTATATATATACAAGTACTATTTGACTTATACTACCACTTGTATGAATACTATACTGATGCCAATTTAAAAAATTTTTGCTATATATAACGCGCATTCTCCCCGATATTTTGAGGAGGGGTCTTATCTATATATTGATATTGCATTCTTTTTTTTAATTGGCACAATCAAAGAAATCCATTGTTTAATAAGTAAGAAGACACAAATAAACTTAACTATATCAGTCAAAGGCAAAATAGCTAAAAACTTCTTCCCTTCTGCCCCTTGCCTCCTACCTCCTGCCTTGTTCTAATTACAATTATTTATGTCACTCTACTTAGGCCTTCATTACGGTGGCGACTATTTTTTTATAAAAATCTATTTTTGTTCAAAATCTACCAATATAGTCCAGTTTCTAATCCATCGTCCTTAATAGTTGGGCGATTTCTACGATCAGCTACGCCTACGCTACAGGAGTATGTTTGGTGGAGGTAGTTATCCCTAAATAGCTTTTAATAACGTGCCAATGTTCTACAGCGATCGCTTTCAACTCCTATGATTCGTCGTCATAACCTCGCAGCATAACTCCAGATTTCAAAAACTCTTACAGCTTGCTTGTCTACTAGGGGGACGACACGCTACACAAGCAAATAAAACAACCATTTAGCTGCTGTTTAGCTGCTGTATCTGAAGATTAGTGGCTATCAAAACATGAAGAATACATGAAGAATACATAAAGATAAGTACTGACATTATACTGATTAGCAAATAATGTGAAGAGTATGCAAAGATATGTCTTCAAGTGTGGACATCTCAGTAAATATTCAGATATGGTTATCAAAGTGTTATTTACATCTTCCCTATTTTAAAGCTACGCACCCACGGGCGATAGCCCACAACAACTGCATAAAAATTCTTTCCCTATCGAAAGTGAATTATTCTCTATATTTACGATAGTAGGGCTACGTTTTGATGAAAAATATGAAGTGTGGATTTTAGGTATTCAAGCTTGATTTTTTGACACTTTGTCAGTAATGGCTGGGTTGATTTGCGGATCAAGAATGATAGAGAAAGTGTGAAACCATCTGTTTTCCTAAATACACGCTCATAAATATGGACAATGCTTAAGACTTAGATAGTCGTAAATAGCATTATTAACGGGTACACAAATAACGAATGAAAAAGGAAATAGGGAATTAGGTAAAGAAATTAACTTTGAACCTCCTGCCTTTTTCAAGTCAGTTAGATAAGTTTTACTTACAAGCTTATCAATAAGGTAAATCTTCGAGAAAATTGCTAGCCCTCAAGGGTGACATAAAAGTATGTCGAAAGCATTAACTCTCGGCAATTTCTATGTGTCCATAAATAACATTAACAACAAGCTAATAGCTGAAGTTACTCAAAAAATCGATTTAGGAAGATAAAAGTTATGGTGAATATCATTGGAACCAACGGTAAAGATACTCTACTAGGTAGTCAGGATGCAGATACAATTAACGCTAAAGTGGGTGATGATATCATCGATGGCAAAAATGGCAACGATCTTTTAAGCGGTGATGCCGGAAATGATACCCTCATTGGTGGTGCAGGGAATGATACTCTCCTTGGTGGTACAGATAACGACTCCCTGCGTGGTGGTACAGATAACGACTCCTTGCGTGGTGGTACTGGTAATAACCTGGTGCAAGGTGATGAGGGAAATGATACCCTTGATGCTGCCTATTCTTCTGGAAATAACATTCTCAGTGGAGATGCTGGGGATGACTACCTTGATATTAGCTATTCTGTTGGCAACAATACGGTTTCAGGCAAAGACGGCGATGATTCTTTTTACGCAGATGAAGTCCAGGGTAGAAACACTCTAAATGGAGGTGCTGGTAATGACACCTTCTATTTGTCCGCCTCAAAAACTGCCCCTTCTTCTTTAACGACTCAAAGCGTAAATGGAGAAACTGGTGAGGATTACTTGTCTGTATATTACACCAGTGCTACTAAAGGAATCACTTCGAGTTTCGATGCTGCTACTAACACTGGTTCAATTAGGGCTGGCACAAATCAGATTAACTACAACAATATTGAACAATTAGAAATTAGAGGTACAACCTACGCTGACTTTATTGTCGGTAGTAATGGTAACGATTTACTCTTCGGAGGCAGTAGTGGCAATGATTTAAATTATGGCAATGATACGATTTTTGGTGGTGAAGGTAATGATTGCTTAAATGTTGATTATTCAACAAGCGATAACATCCTTAACGGTGGTGCTGGTGACGATCAATTAAATGCTAACTATTCAACAGGCGATAACATCCTCAATGGAGAAGATGGCAATGATAATCTCTCTGTGTCTAAAACGGATGGCAATAACACCCTCAACGGTGGTGCTGGTGACGATCAATTAAATGCTAACTATTCAACAGGCGATAACATCCTCAATGGAGGAGATGGCAATGATTCTCTTAGTGCCTCTGGCGATTATGACTATTCCGCCTCTTTTACCTCCGGCAATAACACTCTCAATGGTGGTGCTGGTGACGATCAATTGAGTGTTAACTATTCAACAGGCGATAACATCCTCAATGGAGAAGATGGCAATGATTCTTTCTTTGCCTCTGGCTACTACGACGATAAAAAAGCCCAGGGCACGTTTGGTAATAACATTTTCAATGGAGGGAATGGTAATGATTCTTTCTCTTTCGTTTTATATACTTCCCCACCTTCCTTAGCGACTCAAACAGTAGATGGGGGGACGGGTAACGATTTGTTGAGCGTTTCGTATATCTATCCTAGTGGGGGAATCACAACAACATTCAATGCTGCTACTAACACTGGCTCGATTAGGGTGGGCACGGATCTGATTAACTACAAGAATATCGAAGGATTACATATCTCAGGTACAGTCTACAATGACTTGATTGTGGGAAGTAATGGCAACGATACCCTTTCGCTCTACGGGATTAGTAGTGGCAATGATACTATCGATGGCGGAAAAGGTGATGATTTATTGGAAGCCTATTATTACAGTAAGTCTAGCGGAAGTGAGGGAATCACTTCGACATTCAATGCTGTTACTAACACTGGTTCCATTACATCAGGCACGAATCAGGTTAGCTACAAGAATATTGAACGATTAAATATCTCAGGTACAGCCTACGATGACTTGATTGTGGGGGGCAATGGCAACGATACACTCACCGGAGGCGATCGCGGCAAAGATACTATAGATGGAGGCAAAGGTGACGATTTGTTGTCCTTCTATAACTATTCTATCAGCCAGGGAATCACAACGACATTCAATGCTGCTACTAATACTGGTTCGATTACAGCAGGCCCGAATCAGGTTAGCTACAAGAATATTGAACAATTAAATATCTCAGGTACAAACTACGATGATTTGATTGTGGGGAGCAATGGCAACGATACCCTCGCTGGGGGACGTGGAAATAACACGATTCTCGGCGGTGCAGGTAAGGATTACTTGAGTGCTGACTATTCAAATGGTAATAATTCGCTCTCTGGTGGTAATGATAATGATTATATTAACGTCTCTGGCTCCTATGACGACTACCGAGGCGATTTTTATCTCGATGCGATCTCTGGTAAGAATACCCTCAATGGTGGCGCTGGTGACGATAACTTAGTTACTAACTATTCATCAGGCAATAACTTACTCTCTGGGGGCGATGGCAATGATACTCTGACAGCCGCTGGTTCAGCCTCCTTATATTCCTCATACGGAGCTTATACTGTCTCTGGGAATAACACGCTCAATGGTGGTGCTAATGATGATCGCTTGATTGTTGACTACTCATCAGGCAATAATCTACTGGATGGAGGCGATGGTAATGATACTCTCACAGCCTCCGGTGCCTCTGGTAAAAATACCTTCAAAGGTGGCAAAGGTAATGATAACCTCTATGGAGGAGCTGGTACTGATACCTTTGTTTTCAATAGTTTCAATGAAGGCGTCGATAGCATTTATAACTTCAACGCGACTAATGAACTGATTCAGGTATCGGCTGCTGGTTTTGGTGGCGCGTTATTACCAGGTTTACTCTCAGCTAGCTCTTTTACCCTTGGAGCATCTGCAACAACGAGCAATCAGCGATTTATTTATAACAATACTACAGGTGAACTATACTTTGACCAAGATGGTAGTGCGGGTGGATTTACTCAGGTAAAATTTGCACAACTATCTGGTGGAGTGTCACTAAGTCAAAACAACTTTCTAGTTGTTTAATCCTCTACGCCATAGTCAAATAGAAATCTTCAGAATGCGAGGTGCTATATTAGGCACCTCGTATTCGATTCATTAATGGAATTATTAAACCACGCGATAGAATAATTACTCCAATCAGTGCAAATAGTGAGGCGATGTAATGTGCTTCGTTTCCCGCCAAGAGCAAGCAATTGCCCATTTCCAAAAGCGATCGCTTATAAATTATTGAGAGATCGACAAAAAGCCTTAAATTGAGTATATCTATTCAGTTTAAATATAAGCTCTAGAAGTGTGGTGTCCAGAAAAAAAGCTAGTCAGATTACTCAAGTCTTGAAGAATCAGCAGAGAGCTAAGGATGCTTTTAGCGTAGTACCAAGACTAACCAACCGTGGCTACGCACTTATAGCATTAATCCTCTGTTTAATAATTGTTGCTTGCAATAACACATATCAATCCTCCCCTTCCCCACTTAATAAGTTATCCAGTGAAACTACAGATTTAAGGATTTGGTGGGATAAAGGTTCTAATTTAGAAGAGGATGAGGCGCTCAAGCTGCTGATTAGCAACTGGGAAAAAGCAAGTGGTAAAAAAGTCAAGCTGACCTTTTACACTAACGATGAACTATCCGAGAAGACTAACAGGGCACTTCAGGCGCACAATCAGCCTGACATTGTGATGAGTAGCAGTGCTGAAAGGGAACTGATACCACATCTGGCGTGGGATGGTAAACTTGCAGATATTTCGGATGTTCTTGAGCCGATCAAAAGTCTTTATTCTGATAGTGTACTAGAAGCTGTTCATTTTTATAACAATGTTGCTAAAAATCGTAGCTATTATGCAGTCCCAATTAATCAGTTAACAATTCATATTCACTATTGGCACGATTTATTAAAACAAGTTGGTCAAAGTCAAAAAGATATCCCTAAAGATTGGGATACTTTTTGGGAATTTTGGAAACAAGTGCAAGATGATTTACAAGCACAGCCAAAACAGAATCAAAATCCAAAAATTTACGGGTTAGGTTTTCCTTACTCCGTTGCTTCTGCGGATACTTATTACATATTTGAGCAGATTTTAGAAGCATACAATGTGCAAATTTTAGACTCTAAAGGTCAGCTTCGCCTCGAAGACCCCAACGTGCGAGGCTCAATTGTTAAAAGCTTAGATTGGTATGCCAAATTTTACCAGCAAAACTACGTTCCACCGGATGCAGTCAATTGGTTAAATCCAGATAATAACCGCAGCTTGCTCAACCACGCTGTGGTGATGACACCCAACACCACTCTTTCAATTCCGGCGGCTGTGCGTCAAAACCCTGAGATTTATCGTCATCAGCTTGGCACTATACCGTTTCCCAACAAACCTAATGGACAGCCTATGCGCTACTTAGTCGCAGTTAATGCCGCAATTTTGTTTGCTGAGTCTGACAACCAGAAGACAGCCAAGGAGTTTTTCAGGTATTTAGTTCAACCATCAACGATAGGAAACTACATTAAAGCTGCTGGAGGTCGGTATCTACCAGTGATGAAACCAAATTGGAAAGACCCTTTTTGGACAAACCCAGATGATCCACACATTTCAACTGCTGCTAAGACATTAATCGAAGGTTCAACGCGCCCATTTTATATTGTCCAAAACCCAGCTTATAGCCGAGTTTTAAAAGATAATGTTTGGGGTAAGGCTCTCAATCAAATTGTTGTAGATAAAATTTCCCCAGAGCAAGCAACTGATGAAGCGATCGCTCGGATTAAGCAAATTTTTGACCAATGGCAGTAAGCTTTTACAAAAATGACATTTAAAAGAAAAGCTAGTCAAATTGCTAAAGGCTCTCAGAATCGGGCACAATCTCACCATTATCGCAGATATGTGTTGATCGTATTGACACTCAGTTTGATAATCATTGCTTGTACTAATACCTCTCAATTAAAACAATCTTCAGTCACCCATTCACCTACTGACAACACTGTTTTAAAGATTTGGTGGGATAAAGGTTTTACTGTCGATGAGGATGAAGCAATCCAGCAGTTGGTGAGCAACTGGGAAAAACAAACTGGTAATCAAGTCAAGCTTTCCTTCTATATCGGCGATGAGCTACCGCAGAAGGCGCGTAGAGCCATTCAGGCGGGTAATCAACCCGATATTATGATGAGTTACGGCGCTGAGAGAGCTTTGAATCCGCATTTGGCTTGGGAAGGAAAGCTGGCGGATGTAACGGATGTAATTGAGCCAGTCAAAAATCTTTATCCTGAATATGCTCTGCAAGCTGTTAATTATTATAATAATGCTGCCAAAAAGCGAAGCTACTATGCAGTTCCAATCAATCAGGCAACAGTTCACATTTTCTACTGGCGAGACTTGCTAGAGCAAATAGGTCGCAGCGAAAGCGATATCCCCAAAGATTGGGATAGTTTTTGGGAATTTTGGAAAAAAGTACAGAACGATCTGCGGGCAAAAAAGCAAAAACAGCGTATTTATGGGTTAGGTTTTCCTTTCTCTACTGGAGCTTCAGATACCTACATCTTTTTTGAGCATATTTTAGAAGCATACGATGTGCAAATTCTCGACTCTCAGGGTAAACTCCTGATCGATGACCCAAAGGTGAGACAAAAAATTGTCCAGGTATTAGATTGGTATACCAAATTTTATCAACAAGGTTATGTGCCACCAGATGCACTCAATTGGTTAAATCCAGATAATAATCGCAACTTGCTTAACCGTATGGTGGTGATGACTCCTAATAATACGCTCTCAATCCCTTGCTCTGTCCGTCAAGATCCCGACACCTATCGCAATAAGCTTGGCATCTTAAAATTTCCCAACAAACCCAACGGCAAACCAATGCGTTATCTACTCACACTTAGGCAAGCAGTTTTATTCGCCGATTCCCAGCAACAGAAAAAAGCTTTGAATTTTCTTGCATATCTCACTCAATCACAGGTGATAGGTAAGTATCTGAAAGCTACTGGAGGCTGTAATTTACCAGTCATCAAGACACTTTTGCAAGACCCATTTTGGAAAAACCCAGCTGACACACACATTTCAACTGCGATCGAGACGGTGACGGAAGGTTCAACGCGGTTGTTTTATTATGTCCAAAACCCGGCATACAGCGTAGTATTAGAGGAGAATATCTGGGGAAAAGCTCTTAATCGAATAATTGTAGATAAAATTTCTTCAGAGCAAGCAACTGATGAGGCAATTAAGCAGATTAAACAAATTTTTGCTCAGTGGTAATCAATGATTATCTATATTAAATAAAGGAATAACTTATCTGCAGAAATAATAAAAAAGATAAATATCTTTAAAAGAAGAAACAACTTGTAAATATATGAAGTTATGGAATCAGCACTTAACTGTTAAAGTTGCCAGTTCCTTCTTATTTCTATCCTTGGTGACTGTAGGTGTAGTAGGAGGATTTGCTTTCCTCAATGCCAGGGAAGCTCTAAAGCAAGCTGCTTTTGAACGACTCAGTGCTGCTGCCACCTTGAAAGAAGAAGAAATTACCCGTTGGTTTGAAGACCAAGAACGAGACTTTCTCCTAGTAACTCAGTTTCCAGACGTACAAAATAATTTTCAAATACTTTTAAATTCCCAAGCGGGTGACACAAATTATCGTCAAGCTTACAAAATTCTCTCAGATTATCTCGCAAACATGGCGGAAATAAAGCCAAGTCTTGGAGAAATTTCCATTCTTGATCGGAGTAATCGAATTATTTTATCTACTAACAAACAACGTGAAGGTGAATATGAAATTTCAGCTAACATCACCTATATTGAACAGATTCAGCCAGGAGACTCTTTTGCCCCCATCTTCTATGCCTCACCTATTACTGGGAAGCCATCAGTTACTTTTGCAACGCCCATACGTGATGCAGCAAAGGTACGCCAAGGTGTTCTATTAGCTGATTTGAATTTAGACAAAATAGATCAGATTGTCCGGGAACGTACAGGCTTGGGTAAGAGTGGTGAAACTTATTTAGTTGGTTCTTTAGTAACTAAAAACGCTTTTATTTCTAAAGATAAAGATAAAACACCGGATTTTTCTCAAGGAGTTAGCAGCCAAGGTATTGATGCAGCAATGGGTGGAATTAGTGGTCAAGGACTTTATCCAAACTATGCCGGAGTGTTAGTAATTGGGGTATATCACTGGCTCAATGACCAAGACCTTGCCTTAATGGTAGAGATGAACCAGGAAGAAGCCTTTGCGCCGGCTCGTCGATTAGCAGGGACGATGATGCTAGTGGGATTCTTATCAATGGGATTTCTATTGATTGGAGTGTCTTGGCTAACGCGACAGTTAAAAATCTCTGGCGAACAGTTAGAGAATTACAGCCATAGATTGGAGGTAAAAGCCAAAGAAGCCGAAACTGCCAACCGTGCTAAAAGCGAATTTCTGGCAAACATGAGTCACGAACTTCGTACTCCTCTTAACAGCATCCTCGGCTTTACTCAGCTAATGACCCGCGATTCTTCTATCAATGCTTCTCAGTTGGAACATTTAGAAATTATTAGTCGCAGTGGAGAGCATTTGCTTACCTTGATTAATGATGTGTTGTCAATGTCTAAAATTGAAGCGGGTTTAACGACACTGAACAACAATAGCTTTGACTTGTACACTCTACTTGACTCACTGGAAGAGATGTTTCAAATTAAAGCGGAATCCAAAGGTTTACAGTTGATGTTTGAGCGTAGACCTGAAGTTCCTAAATATGTGCAAACAGATGAAAGTAAATTACGTCAAATCTTGATTAATCTCCTTGGTAATGCTATCAAATTTACTCAAGAAGGCGGCGTCAGTTTACGAGTTAGGATCAAGGAAAAAAGTAAACTACAGCAACAAGAAGGGGCACAAGTAAGAAAAAACTCCTATCCCTCATTCTTCTGGCTTTATTTTGAAGTCGAAGACACTGGCCCAGGGATTCCACCTACTGAAATTGAAAAGTTATTTAAGCCCTTCGTTCAAACAGAAGCAGGTCGAAAATCCCAGCAAGGAACAGGTTTGGGTTTAACTATTAGCCAACAATTTGTGCATTTAATGGGGGGAAGTATTACTGTTAGCAGTACTTTGGGCCAAGGAACGATTTTTTCTTTTGATCTCCAAATTAGTCTAGCAGAAGTAGCTGAAGCTCCAATTCGACAGCTAAAACGACGAGTAATTGGTTTAGAGTCTAATCAACCAAAATACCGAATCTTAGTAGTTGAAGATAAATGGGAAAATCGCGAACTCTTAGTCAAGATGCTGGTATCCCTTGGATTTGAGGTTCGTCATGCTGAAAATGGTCAAGAAGGGGTGACTCTTTGGGAAACTTGGGAACCGCAACTAATTTGGATGGATATGCGGATGCCTGTGATGGATGGATATGAAGCCACTAAACAAATCAGAGCTACTTTAAAGGGTCAAGCTACTGTCATTATTGCCCTAACTGCTAGTGCTTTTGATGAGGAACGCTTTGTGGTTTTATCGGCAGGCTGCAACGATTTTGTGCGTAAGCCATTCCGAGAAGAAGTAATCTTGAATATGATGTCTAAATATTTGGGGGTGCGTTATGTATATGCAGAAAAACCCCTTCAAAAAGACGAATTTACCGAAAATTCCGACCTTAAACTTTTATCATTAGAAGAGATGCTGGCTCAGATGCCCACTGAGTGGGTAGCACAGCTACACCAAGCAGCACTATGTACTGATGAAAAGCTGATTTTTAGCTTGCTTGAGCAAATTCCTGAAGAATCTGCTCTTTTGACAAACACTCTGTCTGATTGGGTTAATAACTTTCGTATTGATAAAGTTATTGATTTAACACAACAGTAAAAAATGATTTTTGAATCAGAATTCAGGAGTCAGAACAAGAAAGTGGGGATTAAGACTTGCCACTAATTAGAAACCACTAAATTTTTGTGTAGCAAATGCATTAGAAGATTTGGTGGGGATCCTATACTAAACCCATTCATTCACCAGTCGGACTCCAATTAAATTTTGAATTCTGATTTCTGATTCCTGAATTCTTTTTTAATAAATTAGTTCTGATAAATATGGACAACCATCAAGTTCAGCTACCAAAAGCAAATATTCTTGTTGTTGATGATACACCCGACAATCTGCGACTTTTATCCGCTATGCTAACTCAGGTTGGGTATGAAATTCGGAGAGTGATTAACGGACAAACAGCTTTGAAAACAGCAGAAGCTGCACCGCCTGATTTGATATTGCTTGACATTATGATGCCAGAAATGAATGGCTATGAAGTCTGTCAACACTTGAAAGCCTCACAGAAAACCCGCGACATTCCGGTGATTTTTATTAGCGCCTTGGATGAAGTTTTTGACAAAGTTAAAGCTTTTGCTGTCGGAGGAGTGGATTATATTACCAAACCTTTTAGTGAAGAAGAAGTTTTTGCCCGTGTAGAAAATAACTTGACTATCCGAAGGTTGCAAAAACAACTGACCGAGCAAAATATACTTTTGCAACAGGAAATTAGCGATCGCCAAAAAGCCGAGTCAGCACTGCGCCTTAGTCAGTTTTATCTAGATAAATTTAAGGATTCTATCTTTTTTGTAAATTCGGATGCCCAGCTAGTTTACGTGAATGAAGCCGCCTGTTGTCATCTTGGCTACTCCCGCACCCAATTGTTGACCATGACTGTTTACGATATAGATCCAAATTTTTCGACAGTTGCTTGGCGATCGCACTGGAAGGAAGTTAGACAAAAAGGCTCTCTCACTTTTGAGTCTACTCAACTAACTCAAGATGGTCAGGACATAGCTGTGGAAATAACTGTCAATTATCTGGAGTTAAACGGACGGGAATTCCATTGTGCCAGTGTCCGCAATATCACCTCATACTAACAGCATTTCAGCAAGCTTTAAAGTATTCTGTATCAAAAGTTCTATAAATGAATAAGTAGTCTGAGATTGCTGGCAGATATTTTTAGTCAAGATTTCTAATCTAAAACTGCTAACACAGGTGGGAAAAAAGATTTTTTCTGACGTTATCGATATTTTTTACATAACTTAATAAAACTTTGACAGCAAAATTCCTGACTAATTATGACTTTTTCATACTGTTAAAAAGTAAGTGATTCACTTAAATTAAAAGTATGGTCATAAACTTCAATCCAAAACCTCAAGAACGTCTAATAAGTAGAAGCAGAACGGAAAACCCCAACAGTAACAGGTTCTTCTGATTTGCATTTTACATTTAATTATGTTCTCTTACTGAGTTGATTATGTGGATTGAATTGAGTCGGTGAACAAAAGTGTATTGCCCATTGCAACCATGCTGTTATCACCTCTAATATCTGACAAATAATGATAGATAGCATCAAAAATCAAGCAAAGAGACGCTTTGCTACTGCATCAAGTCTGCAAAGTATACAGAAAAAAGAAACTTCAGCAAAGAAAATAAGATGCGAAAAAATAGTATAAACCAAGATTTTATCCCGTCTGAAGAAACAATTCATGGCTGTATTCAGGTATCTGAGGAAGGAAATATGGATAGCATTGCTGTTAAAACTGATGATGTGAGCAACAACTCTTTGACTGTAGAAGATGTTACTACTGATTTAGATATTCAGAGTCATTCACTACCAGTAAACCAGAAAGTCAAGCATCTGTTGTTTAGCACCTCAGTTAAGGAGGATCTAAATGAACAGCTAACATCCTTAGTTGCCGAAGCTCGTAGACATTCACCTGGAAGCCGTCAACGTCAGAAGTTGCTCACGCAAATCATTCGTTTGACACAAGGTAAACTATGGAAGGAAAATACTCCCTACTATCAAGACGCATTGCAACAAACTTGGTTGTATTTCTGCCGCAACATTTGTGATGGTCTGACAGGTCAAGCCTATGACTCCACTCAAGGTAGTGTAATTAATTGGTTAGATGCTTACCTAAAACGCAGACTACAAGACTTTTATCTCAACCAAAACCGGGAACAAGCCACAACAGTCTCCTTTGGGGTTCGTCAGTCTAAGTCAGGTGAGATTGGTGAAACTATTGACCCGATAGATAATATACCAGCTACCCCCCAAGCCCCTCCCATTTTGGAAAACCTGGATATATGGGTGAAGACAGATTCAGATATGGAACTACGTAGTACTCACATTAAAGGGCGTCCAGACGTAAATTGTCAGGTATTAATTCTCAAACGCTTACCTCCGGAAGTTAGCTGGAAAGAATTATCTCAAGACTTTCGGCTGCCAATTGCGACATTAAGCAGTTTCTATCAACGTCAGTGTCTACCACGGTTGCGGAAATTTGCTGAGATAGAGGGTTTGTTATAAACCAATACAGTTCAGTTAAGGCTCAAATTCATGTAATCAAGCTATAATTCCCAAAAATAGAAAAAAGTGTGACGCATCTCAAAGAATTTTCACTGCTGTCTCTCAAGATACAAAGTACGAAATATTCAAAGCAATAGAGACAGCTATCCCAGCACAAATCATTGAACAAACGATCGCAAATATAACTATTCTTAGAATTGCTAGTTAATTGGATGCAATTATCTGAGTTTTCTTTAGTAGTAATAAAATAGCGTAGATGGTGTCAGGAATAAAATAGTACATTTTTGCACTACTCTATGTATCATTTAAATATTATAAAATAAATTTCTATTCTTTCTTGACAAGCCTTGTTGCCTATTGAACTATATTGCCCTAAAACGAAAATGGCTATGAAAAAAGTAGCGGTATTTGGCAATGCTGGAGGTGGTAAATCAACTCTGAGTAAGAAATTATCAGAAATTACTGGTTTACCACTTCACGTTTTGGACAAGATAAAGTATGTCGCTAGAGGTGCTGAAGTTACTCATGAAGACTACAAGCATATCCATCAGGAAATTTTACAAACTCAAAGATGGATTATTGACGGTTTTGGTTGCATGGAAACACTCTGGCCAAGACTTGACGAGGCAGATACTCTGATTTTTGTTGATTTACCACTATATGTCCATGTTTGGTGGGTAACTAAGCGATTCATCACAGGTTATTTTCAACCACCTGAAGGCTGGCCACAAAATAGTCCTATATTGAAAAGTTCGCTTAAAAGTTACCGTGCGCTTTGGTTATGCCACAAATTTTTGACTCCAAAGTATCGTGAATATATCAAACAAGCTCAAAGCAGCAAAAGTGTTTATCATATTCGCTCAACTAAAGAGATTTTAGATTTTTTTGAATTAGTTCAAAATAAAATTAACTCTTAAGCTCGACTTTATCCAAAATTAAGACTCAGTTTTCTTTATCCAGCAAAAATCCTAGCTTTTTGGCAAATAATTTTTCCACCTCACAGATTATCGATGAAGTTAAAAAAGTAAAACTAATATCCCATAAAAATTTCAGTTTAAGTGATCCCGTTGGGAAAAAAATGGATAAAGCCGAGTTAATAGGCTATTTATAAAGTAAAAATAAAATTATTGTAAGAGAGCCAGTGCACCCTTGCGGTTCCTCATAAAATTCTAGACACTGATAACGAAGTAGCATCTCTTGCAAATTACGAATTGGTATTACGGATAATGTAGTAATTGCTTTGAGGTCGTTGAACAGTGTTTTTTATACTCGAAAGTGAGCATTCCCAATCCTAAAACAACTATCAATGCCCAACCGAACGCGCCTAGAAAAAATAATCTTTGAAATCTAGCTGCTTTTTGCTCTTGAACTAGTCGAGCTTTAACTTCTTTAGTTCGTTCTGCTTCTAACCATGTCTCAACTTCTCGCCGATCGCATTCTTGGCTAGCAGCTAAAAACTGATAATCAAGATCGCTCAAGCTTTTGCCTTGCGACCAAGCTAGAGCTTCATGTAAAGCTGTCCCGCGTAATAGTCGGGAATTATCACAGCGATCTGAGGCTACCCAAGCGTTGAATGCTTGGGAGTAGGGTCGTAATTTTGCTAGTTGTTTTTCTACCCAAATTTGGTTAAAAACCTCTTGGTAAATCCGGTTCTTTACTATTAGTTGCCCTTGCTGCTTGGTTACTAAACCCGACAACAGCAGCTCTATTTGTTCTTCTCCATCATCACAAGCTATCTGAATTCCTTGTAAAATTTGCTGATACAGTCCTAGCAAACTTCCAGTACGCTGCTCATTTATCAGTAGGCGATCGCGGATTGTCTTCAAATGCTCTGGATCGTCCTTTGCTTCCCATTTCTCAATAATATGGGTTTGCACTAGTTTTTCTAAAATTAACAAGGTAAATTGGTAATAAAAATTTATCAGATGTTGATTAATAATTGGTAAATGGTTATCCAGTTTATAACGCTCATCAACTTCTAAGCTTCTCTGTTCTTCAACATTTTTGCTTCCAGAGGTTCTTTCTTGTACGACTATCTGACAAAGCTTTTGAGTAAGAAACGGCTGACCATTTGTCCAAGCCAAAATTTCTTTGATAACCGCCATCGGATTAGCTACTCTAGTTTCTAACCCTGCTGCTAATGGCTGAACTTCTGATAAGTTAAAGCCGTGCAGTTCAATAGATTTACCAATATTAAATGGGGTACAGTTGCGATCGGCAATCAAATCTGAAGGTGTTGCTACTCCAAACAGTGCCCAAGTTAGGCGGTTATATTCTGGATTTTCTGCTCGCTGATTGTAGCAGGAGCGAATTAAAGTAAAAAAATCGACAACAGGGAAATTCAAACCTAAAACACTATCAATTTCATCAATAAAAATAAATATTTTTTCAGTTTTTAGCTCAACTAATAAAATATCTTCAACAAACTGACTCAATCTCTGTAATGCAGGTAAATCTTCACGCTCCGACCACCAGGCTTTTAAATTAACTTTGCTAAAGAGATTAAAGCTCCTTAATAAGTCAACCACTATGCCTTTATACCACTGACCAGGAGTAATATTGCCGTTGCCGATGCGAGTCATGTCGATAGAAGCACAACTATAGCCTGCTTGTTCTAACCGATGCCTTATTTGTAACCGTAAGCTAGATTTACCCATTTGTCGGGAACTAAATACATAACAAAATTCACCTTGAATTAAAGCATTATAAAGCTCAAAATCAGCCTGCCGTTCTACATAGCTAGGAGCATCGACTTTGAGACTGCCGCCAATTTGATATTCGTATTTATTCATAGCGTTTAAGCTAATTGCTCTCGGAAATACAGCTGATATAATTCACAGCTAGATATTGCTTGATTTCCTTCAAGTTTTACCAGACCCATACTTTCTAATTTATAGGCAGCGATCGCTTCTAATTGCACACTTGTTGGAGAGGTAACTACTCGTTTGAGTGCGATCGCGAGTTCTGGATGTTCTTGGAGATTTGCTAGATGATGCCGCAAATAGTTGCTATAGATGCCGGCAATTGTAGGAGCCTCTTTTAGTAGCTGCTCTAGGGTAACTGCTTGATGTCCCAGGTTATAAAGAGCCAGACGAGCTAAATAAGGATGACCACCAATCATTGCTCGTAGAGGAGCCAGCTTTTCTAATCCTTTCTCACCTTTTGCCCAATCCAATCCATGACGCACTGCCAATTCTTGCATCTGCTCTAAACTAAATTCTGGTAACTTAATCGGTAGCCCCACATTGAAAGGAGATTGATTAATATCTAACGGGATATAAGCTTCAGTGGCATGAACTACTATTAATCGGAGTTTTTGCCAAATTTCTAATTCGGAAGCATCCTCATACCAAGAACGCAGTAGTGGCAGAAAATCCCTAGAAATTTCTGGATACTCAAAAACTCGATTCACTTCATCCAAAGCTAAGACTACCGGAGCGTCGATTTTCTCCAGTAAATACTCCTGTAAATACAATGTGCAGCTAACTTTGCTACCAATATCCTCATCCCAATAATCATCTAGTCTGATTTCTAGGTTCAACTGCCGACTGACGTTAGCACAAAACCAGCGTAAGAATTTTTCTAAGCTAGTGAAAACTTGACTATCTGCCCTCTGTAAACCGATTTGTACGGTGTGTACCCCAGTCTGTTTGGCATGAGTAAGAATTCTGTGCATTAGGGATGTTTTTCCCATTTTGCTGGGGGCTTTGATTCTGATTAGGCTTCCAGGTTTATTGATTTGTGTATATGTGCGTTCTTCAATTGGCGGACGTTCTATGTAAAAAAATGAATTTAGGGGCACTGAGCCACCAGGATTTTCTAAGAAGTCAGGATTAGGGATTAGGGTTATTCTCTCGTCTTGCTTTTTGATCGCTAAAGAAGACCCTGATATCGCATCTTTGGCTCTGCTTGTTGGCTGAGACTGTCTCAATACTGCTGGCACAGTTTGTAGTTTTTCTGACAAAACGCTATTTTGCGTAGGCAAAGCCCGCTGGGGACATCGCCGTCTCAATACCGAGCGAAAATTACTTTTTGTCACCTCCTCTCCGAAAGCCTGTGAAAGTAACTTCCATAACTTAGAACCAACATCTTTTATATAATTGGCATCATAACCACAGCTTTCGGCGATATCTGGATAAGTTTGTCCTTCCCAAGCTTTACGAAATATTATTTCTTGAACATCACTTAAGCCATGTTCAAGAAATGTATCTAAAATTGCTAGTGCTTCTTCTATATTCATTTGTAAAAAGAATAAAGTTTGTTTTAAATAAGACTTTAGCGGAATTTTTCATACTTTTTTCCTTATTTACTTAAATTTAAACAGTTAGCTTCATTTCCATCTACCATTCTCAGGTATAAGGAAATGTCAAAAAATTGGACTTACACACTGTACAAATTAACCATAATGTGTTTATTTAGTGTCCATCTGGGCTGAAGCTGACACTATACACAGCAGCATTCTGCTGCAAGCTGTTTTGCTCTCTCACCCCATTCACCACCTGCTTCTGACTTGCAACGCTCAACTTCTGCTTAGATGCTGATTATTTCAATAAGTCAAGACTTACGCATAAGTCACGGAAAATCAAACCATAGAGAACGCAGAGAACACAGAGGAATAAGAGCAGGATTGTGGTTATATCCGATTGCCACAGCTGCTTCTACAAATCGTTGGGATACTACAGCAGGGTCTTGAATATCGGTCACGCTCAACTCACCATCAACCCCGTGGTATGCGTCGGCACCGCGTTGCTAGTTCTCAGATTTCTTGAAATAGGGCAATACATCTTGGTACGACCAACCGGGATTCCCCAGATTTCAAGAAGCGTTAAGTACACTATCTAGGTTTCAAAGCTAAGCACAGAGCCTATTCTAATTCTGAATTTACCAATTCTGCTGTATATAGAATTTCAGTGACTATACAACTTGCATCTAGGTTTTAAGTATCATCCCATTAGTTCGAGAAACTCTGCGATGGTCTTGTTATTTTTATCAGCACTTATCATCTTTTATGCAGTAGCTGTGCAAGTAGTTGTTAACTTGCTCCCGTCCCTCTATCCTCGGAGCGAAACTAAGAGGATAAACCGCAATGGAGATGCAGGGCGAATCGGCTGCGCTGTTAGCGAATTCAAAAGCGATGCCCTTGTCAGAATACATTATTTTACTACCTTTTAACGGGCGCGCGTTGGGGAAGTGACGGAAGATTTGCCCTTTGGTACTTCCAGTGGAGATCCCGTCAGACGTATGAAACGAGGGAGACGTAATCTCAATTTGATTAATAAAAACACCACGAATCGGCGCATTTAGCTGTGCTGCGTTGGCAATTGTATGAATGTAGAGCGTATCGCTTCGCTGGTCTTTCTTTTTTGAAACCCAGACGAGTTTGGTTTGTTGCATTGATGTATCACTAGCAGCAGCTTTGGGGAGTTTGTTTAGGTAGAAAGCGCCATTCCTGCCGAGGTGTGTCTGCCCGATGCTTTGACCTGGAATAATCAGATAGTCATCGGTAATAGCTAATGCAGGCGGCAGCGTTGCCATGCCCAATGCGGCAGCCAGACTGAAAACCGTCAATATTTGTCGTCGTTGTTTCATTTTGTCTTTATTAAAACAGAAGATTTGCCATAACTTTTCTAGAACCTTTTTATCTAAGAATTTTTCTGGTTCAAGATTTGCTCAAGTAAAAATTTCACAGAATACAAAATATCCTAACGTAGGCATAGCCCAACCTAGGCATCGCTGTTGAGAGAAAACTTTTTGGTTTAGTGAGTTTAGCTGTATAGGGCTACAACATTAATTTATGGCATTCCAGATTTGGCTCAAACATTTTTATTATCCTTGCCGTGGCACGCGGGTATCGGTGATTTCCCCTTTCCAGCGCACTAAGGCATGTCACGAGATTTTGCATTGCTTGTGAATGGTAAATATGTAGTCAAGCGACTGCACTGAAGTCTTATCCAAATAAAAGGGCAGTTCTATAAGCACCTTCATGTCTCGGCGTTATAGAGAAAGCAAGATGATTTAGCAACTTCTAAAATGCCCCCCTGCCTCAAAAGCTTGCCCCAATTCATTCCACTGTTGTGCAACGTCCATGCCTCAATCTAGAAGTTGCCATTGGCTGCAACCTGTTTTCAAATACCCGCTTTTTATTCCTGCTTCCGATGAAAGCGATCGCACAGCAACTTGAAATTTTGACATTTCCCAGCTGAACAAAACAACAGGCAACTTATACGTGGCATCATCTTCACGACTAACAATCTGCCTAGCATCCTATGCATCTCATAAAAAAAGAGACTAGACTATATTGTATTTGCAGTTTATTTTTCGTTCCCAAGTTGGAGTACAGGAACGCCAGTAACAAGTGTAAGTAGGAGATATTTATTTATGCCGAGATGGAACGCAGAGAAAAAACAAGCGTATCGAACCGAGGTAATTCAACGCATTACCGCAGCGATGCCCTCAGTAATGCAGGAATATGCCTCAATTAATTGGACCGAGGAACTCAAAGGCTACCATACTGAGCATGAATATTATCCTGACTACATCCATGCTCCCATTCATGGGGCAACTGATTCCTACACCAATCCTCAATTGTGCTTGGGTTGGGATGCTGCTATGGATGCGATTATTCCCCTCAGCCACAATGTTAGTTGCCAGCAGTTGCGCGAGACAATGGCTGAACTAATTCCTCAAGACGCTCAAATTGAGACGGTGCTAGAGCTTGGTGCAGGTACGGCTGGTGGAGCGTTAGCCCTGGCACAGCGGTTTCCCCAGGCTACTTTTCGCATTACTGATGTTTCGCCTTACATGCTGGTGATTAGTCAGCACAAGTTTAACAAGGCTGGATTGAGCGAGCGAGCTTCTTTTGAGCAGGTGGACGCCCGTAACACTGGCTACCCTGACAACTCCTTCGATCTTGTCACGTCATCACTACTCTTCCACGAGACACCTAAAGAATGGACGCCTAAGATTCTTAAGGAGATGTACCGGATTACCAAACCCGGTGGTTGGGTACTATACGCTGACACCTATCGGGGTGAATACGCTCTGAGCGCTTCTTTTCAAGAACCGTGGTTGGATGACTTTATCCATTTCAACTTCGAGTACGAGTTTGCAAAAGCAGGTTTTACAGAACTCAATTACATCCGCTATGCCGTGGGTTTGTGGTATATGGTTGGCCGGAAGCTAGAAACGTGAGGACAAAACAAGTAGCAGGGAAGGGGTGCTAGGGGGGTTAGTTTGGGAGGCTTTGATGTTGCCAAAAATACTTTTCAACAAAAGTGGGTCTACATTGAGCATTTTATCCGAAAGATTTTGATCGTTCGGATTGCCTAACACTGTTTTATAATCGACTTTGACACGAGACAGTATACTTTCCATTTCTGATAACGTCACTGCACCAGCAAAAGTCTCACCATTAATGAAAAAGAAAGGAGTACCTTTAATTCCCAACTTTTCAGCTATCTGTTGATCTTTTTCAATCACAGCACTTACTTGCTGTGAATTACGTTGTTGATTAAACTCTGACAAATCTAGTTTGAGTTTTTTAGCAAGTGCAACATATAGTTTCTCACCCAATTTATCTTGCTGGGCAAATAAAGCATCTTGATATTGCCAAAACTTTCCTTGTTTATTAGCAGCCCAAGCAGCTTTGGCAGCAGGTATGGCTTCAGGATGAATTGAGGTCAAGGGATAATGCTTGTACACTAATGTAACTTCATCTTGATGACGAGCCATGAACTGCTTCAATGTTTGATGAGCCTTGGCACAGTAAGGACATTGAAAATCTGAAAACTCGATCAACACAATCTTTTGCTGTGTTGCACCAGTCACAGGAGATTCACCAATTATACTGCTGGGATTTTCTCTAATTTGCTGCTTGATGTAGTATTGAGCTTGTTGCTGCTGCTGTTGTTTTTGCAGAGATTCAGCTTGTAAAGCTTCCCTAACTACTTCTGGGTGATTGCGAATAATCTGCAAAACTTCAGTTTCTAACTTTGGATTAATCAGATTACTATTGTCTGCTTGATTGATAATGGTATCGGCTTGCACAGGCGTTGACCAAATAACTAATGCAACGCAAATAAATAAAACTTCTGCTAACTGGACTGAGCGCCTCAAGTAAGCAATTAGAGACTTCCAAGAAAAAAATTCTCCAATTCTGTGGAATTGGTTTCTAGCCCGCACTATATAAGGACAGGCTGGAAACCCATCCCAAAAGAAATAATTTGGGTATTTTTTTATTTGGAAGTTTATTAACTTGTACTGCATATTTATCATATTCATCAATTTGTAACACTGAATAATGGTAAAACGTTTAATTTAAGTGATTTACAACAATTTTCATGTATTTAAACCACAATTTTGTTTCATCTTTTGCGTTTTTACGCATCTGCGTTAAATAAAAACAATGTAATTCCTTTACCTAAAAATTGCCGTAAAATACGATATTAGTGGTCAATTTCTGAATTTTTCGAGCACCGATCTGATATCCCTCTTCTAAAAAACTGTATTTGCTTCGGGCTGAAGAACAAGTTCAAAACCTAAAGCAAGAGCCTTTTTCTGGAGTTATTGATAACTGGTTCTTGGTAAGTTTATCCTGTCTAGGTTTGAAAAATTGCTATATTAGAGTCAAAAAGTCGTTATTTACAACGCAAAATCGAGCCTTTTGAGGGCATATTGCAGGTTTTTACAGGCATTTCGGTGCAATGTCAATTTTATCTGAAGTTGCATAGAATAGAGGGGTGTCCAAATAGTGCATTTTATGGCTCCTATCCTATGCAACTTCATACTAAATTGGTCTCATTATAATTTATGTTAGGCACGCGATCAATTGAATGCCTACTCTACAAGAGAGTTTTAAAAGAACGCTAGCTAGCAGCATGACCAGCTTCGCCCTGGCAAAAACCGGAACTGCTGCAGGTCCGCGCCCCATCACACTGATTGTCGTTGGAGCATCTGTTTGATCCGCCGGGGTTGGTGGCCTCGTCCCAGCAGTAGGTTGGTCCTTTGGGACCAGGATTGGGCTCTCGCGCTGTCCCCTGGCAAAAACCGGAGCTGCTACAGGTCCGCGCCCCGTCGCACTGTTGGTTATTGGAGCACCTGTTCGGTCCGCCAGGGTTGTTGGCCTCGTTCCAGCAGTAGCTCGGGCCGCTCCCAGCTAGTACCACTGCAGGTCTCAGACTCAAAGTCATGGCCAGACTTAAAGCTAGGGCCAGAACAGCCAGAACTGTCAAATTCACAAACTTGCTAAATCGTGTCATCTGATTTTCCTCTGTAAATGGGTTACGCCGTAACAATAGGCCAGCATGACAATGCTGTACTATGTTGTAACCAAATAATACAATATAATTTAGTCGTTTCGTGTAAGAAAAAAAATTTTTGTGTTGCAGAATCAGGGGATGATTTTGCCCAATTTTGAACGATTTCTATCAAATCCGGTTGATTACAAACAATTCCCCTGAATAAAACAAATAATTAATCTTGTTTATAGGTTTCCATCTCTTTTATCAAATCTGCTGACCCTACTAGTCAGAGACTCTAGTAGATAAAGTCATATAAAACCTATATCTTCTGGTGATATTACTTATTTGACTTGGGACAAAAACTGTAAGGAAAGCGTATTAATTTAGCTTGCCTTCGTACGGGCGAAAAAAGGATAGCCACCAAGATATTACGTCGATTACAGGATATCGCCACAACCTGGAAACTACTCCACCAGAATAGTCAAAGATATAGTTAACGATCGCTTCTCAATGACTCACAGATTTTTCCTAAGTCATTTACAGAAATATTAAGAAAGATGTGATTAATGGATAGCTTTGTAGGGGAGAGGTTTGGAGAGAAGTTTTCTAGATTTTGTAAAAAGTCAGAAATTCCCCTTGGCGTCCAGGGAGAGGGGTTGAAAACTGTTGTGAAAAACGATTTTGTTCAGCGGAGGGACTTTAAGCTCTCTGTTTTTTGCACTAAGAAATCGGTGAAGATACTCATAATTGTGCGCTGACGTAATTTCACATTCGCATTAATGGACATCCCTGATTGCAATGGAATTTGACGCTGATTAATCAGTAACTTCTGCCCATGTAGGCGGACTTTTGCGGAAAAACGCCAGAAATTATAAACTTGGTCTGGAGGTAAGGCATCAGAGCCAATCTCAATTAGTTCGCCTTTGATATCACCATACTCTTGGAAGGGAAAGGAATCAATTCTCACATCTACTTGTTGCCCTTCTTTGACAAAGCCGATGTCGCGGTTGGTGATGTATACGTTAGCAACCAAGTTATCGCTAGGAACGAGTTTCAGCAGGGGTTCAGTGGAATTAACTACAAATCCTGCTGTTTTGGCTTTGAGTTCAAAGACGGTTCCATCTACGGGTGCTGTAATTTTTTGATATTTTAGGGTTTGTTCTGCCTGAACCGACTTACTATCAATCTCTCCAATCTGACTATTAATTTCATAGATGCGTTTTTGATTATCTACAATTACTTTGGTTAATTGGCTGTCTATTTCGGCAATGTTCTTGTCATTATCCGTAATTTTGGCGAGTAAGTCTTCTTGAGACACTGCCGCAGTATTGCGAAATTTTTGATTTGACTGTGCGATCGCTAATTGTAATCGCTGCTGTTCCCGATTCAATCGGATCACTTCAGATTGTTTGCTGCTGACATCCTGTTGCTGTTTCAAGTATTGCACCTGGGAAATAGCTCCCTGTTGCGCTAGAGGTTCAAACTTGTGAAGAATTTGTTGATTAATTGTCAGCAACTCTTTAGCACTAGTTAATTCTGCCTGAGTCTGAAAAAATTGCTGTTGCGTCTGTCCTGTTTCTAAATTAGCTGTGGCTAAACGCGATTCTAGTTCTATTTGGCGATTTTGCAAGCGTAATTGTTGCTCTCTTGTGAAAGAACTTCCAGCAGTCGCACCATTTAATTGTGTGCGGTACAACTGGTTTTCGGCAATAATTGCGGCTCGGCTTTTGGTTAAAAAGGCTAGTTCTGGTTTAATTTTCAATAGAGCAGTTTGCTGTGCAACTTCCTTTAGTGATATGCTCCCTTGAAGCTGACGGCGATAGAAATCATTTTCTTGCTCTAGCGCTTGTTTGGCAAGCAATTGAGCTGCGCGACTTTGCTTTAACGAAGTTAGCTCCGCCTCAGAAGTAGTTTTTTCTAGGCTAACGAGTGTTTCACCTTTTTTGACTCGTTGACCATCTCTGACTAGAATCTCGTTGACAACACCATGAACCGGAGCTTGAATTTCTTTAACTGCACCCTGTGGTTCTAACTTGCCAGTAGCATGAATTGATTCATCAATTTTGAACACTGAAGCCCAAATTACTGCGAAGGTGCTAACTCCAACAATAGTCCAGGCGATCGCTCGTGACCAAGTAGGTGTCTGTTGTAAAAGTACTGGTTGATCGAATTTATATTGAATATTCATAATAAATGGGGAATGGGGAATGGGGCATTGGGGAGTGTTGACTGTTGAGTGCTGAATTAGGAGTACTAAGGTTAAAGTTCCGAGTTCAAAGGCTCAACGTTCCAGCAAAAAGGTGCAACTTCCGAGTTCAAAGGCTCAACGTTCAAGCAAAAAGGTGCAACTTCCAAGTTCAAAGGCTCAACGTTCCAGCAAAAAGGTGCAACTTCCGAGTTCAAAGGCTCAACGTTCCAGCAAAAAGGCTCAACTTCCAAGTTCAAAGGCTCAACGTTCCAGCAAAAAGGTGCAACTTCCGAGTTCAAAGGCTCAACGTTCCAGCAAAAAGGCTCAACTTCCGAGTTCTGAGCTTGAAGCAATAATATTTCCTCCTGACTCTTAACTCTTAACTCAGCACTCAGCACTAAACTTTCGCTTCTTGTTGCTGATACAGACAGTAGTAATACCAATTCTCTAAAAGCTGGCTACAGATAGTGCCTCTAAAATATATTGCCTTCGGGCAATAGATGCAATAATTGGTTTGGTTAATTTG
>NZ_JBALDE010000202.1:0-15139 GCF_036917515.1 Nostoc sp.
ATAATGCTTCTAAACTAAACATAGGGCAGGTGCTGGATTTAACGCTATTTTCAGCTTACTACCTGCTCCTTTCCTTATCCCGAACTCAGGTTAATTAATACACTACTTCCGACTCGCCACTCCCATTTATTTATTAACTACTCGTTGTTGATATTCTTGCTCAGTAATCATATCAAGAGTATTCTCTAGGCGATCGACAAATACAATACCGTCGAGATGGTCATATTCGTGTTGAAAAATCCGAGCGATAAAATCGGTTAATTCTTGCTTTTGTAAGTTGCCTTGAGAGTCAGTGTATTCCACTTCAATAGCTTGATACCGAGGAACTAACCCTCTAATTCCTGGAACACTTAAACAACCTTCCCAATCTTTGACAACTTCAGTTGAATGAGCAATGATTTTGGGATTAATCATGGCAGTAGGTTCCATTTCTGGCGCATTAGGATACCTTGCATTAGGACGGGAAGCCACAATAAATAAACGATAGGATTGTGCTACTTGAGGTGCAGCGATTCCCACACCGTTAGCCTTGGCAACAGTGGCGATTAAGTCTTCAATTAATTTTTGGATTTGCTCATCTTGAATATTCTCAACCCAAGCAGCTTTTTGGCGCAATGTTGGATTGCCTAATTGAATTATTGGTGCTAATTCAGTCATGATAAAGCTCCTTTAAGTAATGGGGCATTGGTCAAACAGGGCATGGGGGAGCCACTGGGGTGAGGCAGCCCCCGTCTTGGCGGTTCCCGTCGATAGCGCAGCGTTAGCGAGTCTTGTCCCTTGGCGTTAGCCTCTCTTTTTGGGAGAAGGGGAGACGCTAAGAGCGAACGAGCGTCTGGGGGACTGCCGAACCCGAAGGGTCTTGGGGTCTCCCCAAGTGGAGCAAGTGGCGTCATTGGGGGAGTGGAGTATGTCAGTTATTTTCAAATGACCAATGACAAATGACAAATGACAAGTGACAAACATCATCCTTCACGTCTTACGGGCAAAGGAGCAGGTTGAACTGCTAATTGGACAGTTTGCCCATTGCGTTCCACTTCTATTGGTAATTTAGTACCGATTTTGCTCTGTTCTACTAGCTTTTGTACTTCTTCAATTTTAGTAACTGGCTGGTTGTTAATGCTTTTAATTACATCACCGACTCGTAAACCAGCTACAGATGCAGGCGATCGCGGCACAATCTCAACCAGCAAAACGCCGTCATCTGCTGTAATATTTAAGCGATCGCTTGCGACATTTTTGATTCTTTCTTTATTTTCTGGTGTCAATGTCACCATTTGAACACCCAAATAAGGATGATCCACCTTGCCTGTAGCAATTAATTCTTGAGCAATCCTTTGCACAGTGTTAATGGGTATAGCAAATCCCAAACCTTGCGCGCCTCGGATAATTGCTGTATTCATTGCAACTACCTGACCGCGAGCATTGAGCAATGGGCCACCGGAATTACCAGGGTTAATTGCAGCATCTGTTTGGATGTAATCAACCCGCTTGTCACTAGCACCAATATCGCTACCAGAACGCCCTGTAGCACTAATAATTCCAGAAGTGACGGTATTATTCAAGCCTAATGGATTACCAATGGCAATTACAGCCTCTCCTGGTTGTAGGACATCGGAGTTACCCACAGATAGAGTTGGCAGATTGTTGGCATTGATTTTGATCGTTGCCACATCCGTTACTGGGTCTTCACCCAAAACTTTCCCATCAAAAGTCCGGCCATCTTTAAGTATAACAGTGACTCTATCAGCACCATCTACCACATGGGCATTGGTAACAATTTGACCAGAAGAATTAATAATAAATCCAGAGCCACTACCCCGCTCTATACGTTGTCTAGGCTGTGGGATTCCCTCTCCAAAAAACCGCCGGAAAAATGGATCGTTGCTAAATTCATCCGGTACGCGAGAAGTGATTGTTCGAGAAGAATCAATGCGAACTACCGCAGGTCCCACCTGTTGCACTACTTTCACCACAAAATTAGGATCTCCAGACGAAGAAAAAATCGGCGGGGGGGCAATTACTGGATTAGATTCTGTTGTTTTTTGGGCTTGAGTATCACCTTGCTGAGTATCAAAGGTCTTAGCAGGTAGAAGAGAGCAGCTCCCCAAGAACACCACTGCTACCCCGTATGAGAGCATCCACAACCTATAGGGTAAGCCCCTGGTTTCAATCTTTTTGGGCGCTGAGTGATGGTTTGTTATCTTCATCTGTCGTTGCTTCTCCGTGTCAGTCAGTGGATGTTAGGATCTTGCCTACTGGGTATGTCCCAAAATGATTACAACTTAAAAGCTTATTTTAGGTCTAGCGTGTCTCAATGCTAAATTAGTGCTTTCTCTTCTATTGTGACGATTAGCAGCAAAGGTGGTGGATAATGGAAATTCCCATAGAAAGTCTGTGGAGTCAGGTACTAGAGCGCCTAAAGCTTGAACTATCCCGACCTACCTTTGAAACTTGGATCAAAACTGCTAGTGCAGAGCGATTAGAAAATAATTGCTTGGTTATCCGCACTCCTAACCCATTTGCTCGTAATTGGTTACAGAAGTATTACATCAATACCATTGCTCATGTAGTACAAGATATTCTTGGTCATCCCGTGGGAATTTACATCACGGTTGCTCAAGGTGATGAAGTTTCTCATTTTAGTGAACGAGAGATTGCTTGGGAATCACCAAATTCCAGCAGTATTTCTGAAGCTGTTACTAATCACAATCATAAAACTACTGACTTAAACTCTAAATATGTCTTTTCGCGGTTTGTAGTTGGTGCCAACAATCGCATGGCTCATGCTGCTTCTTTGGCAGTTGCAGAATCTCCGGGTAAAGAGTTTAATCCTTTATTTTTATGCGGTGGTGTAGGTTTAGGTAAAACTCATCTGATGCAAGCTATTGGTCATTATCGCTGTGCAATTTATCCTGATTGTAAAATATTTTATGTTTCTACTGAGCAGTTTACTAATGATTTAATTACAGCAATTCGTAAGGATAGTATGCAAAGTTTCCGAGAACATTACCGAGCAGCTGATGTTTTATTAGTTGATGATATCCAGTTTCTTGAAGGGAAGGAATACACCCAAGAAGAATTCTTTTATACTTTCAATACTCTACATGAAGCTGGTAAACAAGTTGTCATTGCTTCCGACCGTCCGCCTAACCAAATTCCTAGCTTGCAAGAACGTCTTTGTTCTCGGTTTTCTATGGGATTAATTGCAGATATCCAAAAGCCGGATTTAGAAACGAGAATGGCAATTTTGCAGAAAAAAGCTGAGGATGAAAATATTAGTCTTCCCCGCGATGTGATTGAGTATATTGCTTCTAACTATACTTCTAATATTCGAGAATTAGAAGGAGCTTTAATTCGGGCGGTGGCTTATATTTCTATTTGGGATTTACCGATGACAGTGGAAAATATCACACCAGTTTTAGAACCGCCTAACGAAAAAATGGCAGCTACTCCAGAAGCAATTTTAAAGGTGGTGGCAGATAATTTTGATGTTTCAATAGACGACCTCAAAGGTAACTCGCGACGAAGAGAGATTAGCTGGGCGCGTCAATTAGGAATGTATCTCATGCGCCAACACACGGCTTTGAGTTTACCGAGAATTGGTGAGGAGTTTGGTGGTAAAGACCATACAACGGTAATCTATAGTTGCGATAAAATTACTCAACTTCAAGAGAGCGATCGCACCTTAGTACAAACTCTACGGGAATTGAGCGATCGCATCAATATGAACAGCCGTTCTCAAAAACCATCCTGAAGATGTCTTTTAAGTTTTCCACAAGCAGCATTGTAATAATTAGCCTGGTTGGCTGAATAATTAGTCGAGAATATTAACTAACGTATAAAAATTGATTAAATTTAACTTAGCTTGTAGAAAAATCTTATTTTTTGTGGAAAAAACTGTGGAAAACTTGATATTTTGCTAGTAAAACTTAGTTAAGTATAATTACCTTGTGGAAAATTACCTGAGTTTTTCCACAAGTTTTCCACAGATAGTCAACTTGCCTAATATCAATTTGACAATATATAGCAATCCTAAATCATTCATGAGAATTTTGTACTGTCGATACCCTCTGTCACCCCAGATGCTTCTCCTATCAAAGACGCTCTTGCTAACTTGCTTAAGAGCAGGGGTGTAAGTCGGCAGAGAGCCGCCCAACGCACTGGCTCCCCAAGGCATCAAGGGGACGGCGACAGCCGGAGGGTGAATTTTCTTACAAATCATCTAAGATTGCTATATTATGAGCAACAGACAGTAACTTCAGAGAATCAGCCCAATTGTAAAAACGAGCACTAAAACAAGCAGTAGCTAGGACGTGGCAAAACACCATCACCAAAATGTGGAACGTAGCTCATCACAAAAAGGTAAAATCTATGTTTAGAGTGATGATTAAGTAAAAAGTTTATGGACACAGCAATCAAAAAACTCACTCTGAACGAGTATCTTGTCTATGATGATGGCACAGATGTTCGCTATGAACTTGTGGATGGAGAGTTGGTTGAAATGCCACCGGAAAGCGATAGGAATAACTTGATTTCTCTCTATCTACTGTCACAGTTTCTCAAGTTTGTCCCGATTCAACTCATTCGGCATAAAGATACAGAACTCGTGGTCATAGGCAACCGGACTCGTGTACGGCTACCTGATTTAATGATATTGACACAAGAGTTACTAGAAGCGATCGCAGGCGGACGAGCGACAATCACTCCAGATATGCCTTCTCCAATATTAGTGGTTGAGGTCGTCTCTCCTGGGAAGGTAAATGAGGATAGAGACTACCGCTACAAGCGTTCTGAGTATGCTGCACGAGGTATCTCTGAATATTGGATTGTTGATGCCCAGAAAGCCCAAATTACCCAGTTGATTCTGGTAGATGGACTGTATGAAGAAACTGTATTTCAGGGAACAGACATTATTAAGTCAGCGACTTTTCCAATGCTGGATGTGACCGCAGTCCAAGTATTAACGGCTGGACAAGTCTAAAATCCAATTATGCAACAATGCAGTAATATTGACTGACTCTGAGCATTAATGCGTAGAGCACGACAGAAAGAAGAGAAGAAGGGAAAAGAAAAAAGCGAAGAGTGCAAAAGAGCGAAGTGCAACGAGCTACTAAGTCCTGAGGGGATCAGCAACCACAACCCGAAAACCCACGTTGATGTACCTATAAACACGCGAGAATTTGCCGCGACCCGCCGAACGGCAGACCCACAGAGCGCCGCCCCACGACCCACCACGGATGATCGCGATTGTTGTGAGTTTAGTTTATCGTCAGATTCCAGGATTAAGAGAAATGCAAAGGGTATTGTCACGCATTGGGATTGTTATGGGTGGATCAAATTGAAGTCAGTGCCCAAGCAGTTTTAAAACGGTTACTCACACTGCCAAAAATTATCCGTTGTTTGACCTCTGCCCAATTTTACCGTGATGAAATTATTCAGATGGGAGAGTACCGCTCTAACCCTTGTCAGCGCTATGTTCACTTGGTTTCTGTTTTATGGGGTTCGACTTGGTATTACTATCTGACAAATGTACTCGATCCGCAAATCTTAACCCAAGTTGCTAGTTATGTATTTAGGCGATCGCATAGCATACTATACAAATATTTTTATAAGGTAAAACCCTACCACAATATTTTAATAAAGATTCAAGTGCTTGCCATATTTCTTGATTGTGAGAAAAGCTGAGGACGGAAAAATAAAAGTCATAACCAATAAAGAAGCAACGAATCCATTCTATAGGTTGAATTAAGTCAGGCGCTGAGTCCCACTCATCAGGATCACCGCCCATTTAATCTGGGATCATGTAAAGACTGAAAATTTCTTTTTCAAACTCGTCGAATTCCATTCCAAGTTTGCTGCTCAGTTGGCTACTAAATTGTGTATGAAAATCATGTTGATTCTCAAAGTCTTGACGCAAATCACATATTTCTTCCAATAGTGTATAGCCAGACGGTCTATCTAATTGATTCACACATTTCATTGCCCCATAAAGACTATCTACAAAAATAATTTCAGGATCTTCTTCTTGCATAGCTGCATAGACTAATTTCACCGCTTCCGCCGCTTTTTCACGATCAATCCGCTCAGTTGAAAGCGCGATCGCTCTCTACTTCTCTCGATAAACTGGAATCAAAGCCTTTTGCTCAGGCATTAACTTTTCAATCAGCGACATAACGCCAACCTTCAGGCTGATATTCTCGCTGAATTTTCACCATCCAGTCACCTTGGGGAATAGAAATAGCTTTATGCTCCTCATGAGCTAGCAATACCGACTCTGAAAAAACACGTAAATAACTTGTACCATCTTTTTCAGATAATTCCGCCTTACCCTCAGTAAGACGATGTTTATGACCCGTAACTTTGCCTTTTGCCAAAGTTAAATGAGGTATTTTTTGCGCTTCAACCTGCTGCACAGGTAGTAAGATAACATCACCCTGACGAATTGGTTGCATGGTTTTGCTTTCGTGACATGAGTACAAATCCCACTTCGCTTTTGCTCTCAAGTTTGATTTAATTTTGGCACAAACTCTATTAAAGTAGGGCATTAGGCATTGAAAAGGGGCACAGAGGAAAAACTTACTGCAACTTACTTCTCCTCTGCTCCCCTGCTCCCCATTCCCCAATTGACATATTTTTAAAACTGTAGTCGCCAATTATGCGTTAGATAAGTTAAAGATTGAAATAGCTGGAAATTCAGACCCAGCATACCCTCATTTATCCTCTGGGACAGACTGGGCCATAAGTTCAGCAGATTTTCTCCCAAGCAGGCAGTTTATGTGAGGATTAAATCACCGCCCTAAGCGTGACCTTTGATCTTGACAATTTGCAAAAATTACCTCAATTTGACTGTTTAGCTTAGCAGCTATTCTTTTTTTTGAAATTTCCATGTCAACTCTCGTCATTGTCGAATCTCCAACCAAAGCTCGTACCATTCGCAACTACCTGCCATCAGGCTATCGGGTGGAGGCGTCTATGGGTCATGTGCGTGACCTTCCCCAGTCGGCTAGTGAAATTCCCGCTGCCGTCAAGGGGGAAACATGGGCGCAGCTAGGGGTAAATGTGGACGCCGACTTTGAACCGGTATATGTTGTCCCGAAAGACAAAAAGAAAATTGTCACCCAGCTGAAAGATGCCCTCAAGGATGTAGATGAACTGATTCTGGCAACGGACGAAGACCGGGAAGGTGAAAGCATTAGTTGGCATTTATACCAATTGCTGAAGCCAAAAGTTCCGACTAAGCGGATGGTGTTTCACGAAATTACCCAAGACGCGATCAAAAAAGCTCTGAAAAACTGCCGCAATATTGATGAGCAGTTGGTTCGTGCCCAAGAAACCCGGCGGATTTTAGATCGACTCGTGGGCTATACCTTGTCTCCCCTGCTATGGAAAAAAATCGCCTGGGGATTATCTGCTGGGCGAGTGCAATCTGTAGCCGTGCGACTTTTGGTCACCAGGGAACGCCAACGCCGCGCTTTTCATGAGGGTACGTACTGGGATTTGAAAGCTAGTTTGTCAAAGGAAAAAACCCCCTTTGGCGCCCAGTTGGTAACATTGGGAGGAACCAAAATTGCTAATGGCAGCGATTTTGACGCCGCGACCGGACAAATTATTGCAGGTCGCAATGTCTTGTTACTCAACGAAGAACAAGCGGTAGCGCTCAAAGAACGCCTAACTGGGAAAACCTGGAATGTTAACGACATCGAAGAACGCCCTGTGACGCGCAAACCGTCGCCACCGTTCACCACCTCGACGTTGCAACAAGAATCTAACCGGAAACTGCGCCTCTCAGCCCGTGACACGATGCGCGTCGCCCAGAATTTGTACGAGCAAGGGTATATTACCTATATGCGGACAGATTCGGTACATTTGTCAGATCAAGCGATCGCAGCTGCTCGGAGTTGTGTAGAAAAGCTTTACGGTCAACAATACCTCAGTCCCCAACCCCGGCAGTACACTACCAAATCCAAAGGCGCACAAGAGGCGCACGAAGCAATTCGTCCAGCAGGTAGCAGCTTCCGCACTCCCCAAGAAACTGGTTTGGGCGGTCGGGAACTTGCCGTTTACGATTTGATTTGGAAGCGGACTGTCGCCTGTCAAATGGCTGATTCTCGCCAAACTCAAATTACCGTACAATTGCAAGTCGAGGACGCTGGATTTCGTTCTTCTGGCAAACGGATTGAATTTCCCGGATACTTACGTGCCTACGTTGAAGGTTCAGACGACCCGGAAGCAGCCTTGGAAGACCAGGAAGTAATTTTGCCGAATCTAAAAGTAGGCGATCATCCTAATTGTATAGAACTAGAAGCAGTTGGGCACGAAACCCAACCGCCAGCTAGGTACACCGAAGCTTCTTTGGTGAAAACTTTAGAAAGCGAAGGTATTGGTCGTCCCAGTACCTACGCCAGCATCATTGGCACAATCATCGACAAGGGTTATGCCCATTTAGTGACTAACGCTCTCATTCCCACTTTCACCGCTTTCGCCGTCACCGACTTGCTGGAAAAACATTTCCCGGACGTTGTCGATCCTAGTTTTACCTCGAAGATGGAGCAAACCCTTGATGATATTGCCACAGGTGAAGCAAAATGGCTACCCTACTTGCAGCACTTCTATCTGGGAGACAAAGGGCTGGAAACACTGGTAAAAGAGCAGGAAAGTCAAATTGATGCCACCAAAGCTAGGACTGTAGAACTGGAAAATCTAGATGCCAAAGTCCGCATTGGGAAATATGGCCCATACATTGAAGTCGAAAATGGTGAGGGAGTTATCACCGCCTCAATTCCCAAAGACCTAACGCCAGCTGACCTCGACCCCAAACAGGTAGAAGTATTACTGCGGCAAAAGACGACTGGTCCTGACCAGGTAGGTCGCCATCCTGAAACTGGCGAACCAATTTATGTGAAAATTGGTGCTTACGGGCCTTATGTGCAATTAGGTGACAAAACCGACGAAAACCCCAAACCGAAACAAGCCTCCCTACTCAAAGGTGTCACCCCAGAAACCGTTACCTTGGAAATGGCTGTTGGTCTGTTGGCACTACCCCGGACGTTAGGGGTTCATCCAGTAACTGGCGGCAAAATCCAAGCAAGTTTGGGACGCTTTGGCCCTTATGTGGTTCATGACCAGGGTAAGGAGGGGAAAGACTACCGCTCTCTAAAAGTTGCTGATAATGTGTTGACAATTAACTTAGAACGTGCATTAGAATTGTTATCCGAACCAAAAAAGGGACGCAGTTCCACCAACAGCAAGTCCAAAGCAGCCTTACGCGAATTGGGTACACATCCAGAGGACGGGGAAACAATTAACATCTACGATGGCCCCTATGGTCCTTACATCAAGCATGGCAAAACTAATGTAAGTATCCCAGAAGGTCAAACGGTAGAAGATGTAACCCTGGTGGCGGCGCTGAACTTGTTGGCAGCTAAGACATCAACCGGGAAATCGACTCGCAAAACGAGTAAATCAACGAGTTCCAAATCTAAATCAACTGCTAAATCATCAACAACTGCTGCAAAAAAAAAGGGCACAGAAGGCTAGTACCACAAGGCGGAAGTCAAAAGTAAAAAGTCACGCATAATTATATTCCAAGCTCTTGCGCCATTTGAAATGGTATGTCTATTTTCGCCAAGCTGTACTAGTGGGAAGTCAAACAATTTTAGATTTTAGATTTACGATAGCGTAGCGTTAGCGACGTTCGCGTAAGCGTCTCCCCTTGGGAGAAGGAGCGTCTTTGAGATTTTAGATTTATTTCGCCCAAAATGGGCAAGGTATGAACCCTAAAATTCTCTTAATCCAAAATCTAAAATCTAAAATTCCTACTCATTTGTACTCAATAGTCTATCTAAAGTCCTATTTTTAACTCTTGACCCTTGATATCCATCCTTGATAGGATACAGTTCAATAGGTTCAAGTGTGATACTCTAAAAAGTAAGGGAAAACACAACGCTAAATTTTAGAAGTGGCTTATATCCCATATACGGGATTGTGTATCAGTCCGGTTAGAAGCCAGAGGTGCGAAAGTATGTCATTTTCTGCGTACCTGTTAATCAAAAATTGAGGTAGTATCTCAGGAGCGGTCAGTTCATGGACTATATAGAAAAGGTGCTGGAAAAGCTTAAGGAATTAGCTCGTAGGCTAATCGAAAGCCTATTAGGGCCAGAGGCTGAACCGGAACCGGAACTGATTCCGATTCCTGTGAATGATCGCTCACGCCGTCGCCACTAATCCCAACAGTGGTGAATCTGACCTTACAACCCTTAAGTATTCTGGCACTGCACGGGCCAAATTTAAATTTGCTAGGACAGCGAGAACCAGGAATTTATGGCTCGTTGACTCTAGCTGAAATTAACCGCCTGTTAGAAGAAGAAGCATTCAAATTACAGGCGAAAGTTTTTCCTTTACAGTCAAATCATGAAGGAATTTTGGTAGATGCTATTCATGCCGCTTTCGGACAACATCAGGGAATTCTAATTAATGCAGGAGCTTATACCCACACAAGCGTGGGCTTGCGGGATGCGATCGCTGCTGTTAATTTGCCCACAGTGGAAGTACATCTGAGTAATATTTACCGTCGGGAAGAATTTCGTCATCATTCGTACATTGCCCCAGTTGCGATCGGGCAAATAAGTGGTTTTGGCGTTCAAAGTTACTTATTGGGCTTACAAGCTTTGATAGATCATTTAAGAGTTAGAAGTTAGAAGTTAGAAGTTAGGAATTGGTCGTTGCTAGTAAAGTTAGAAATTAGCAATCTTTTATTGATTCCTCGCTCCTGACTTCTAACTACAGAATTTATGCGTTACTCTCCTATAAGTCGGTTTAAAGGAACTTTACTTGGAGCATTCCTAGGAGGAAGTTTAGTCTCTGGTAATAAAGTACAGTTTGAGAGTTACCTAGATTTAGGCAAAATGGCGATTCTGGGTATCCAGAGTTTGATTGCGTTGGGTAGATTAGATTTAGATGATTGGATAGAACGTCAGCAAGAAGAATCTCCTCATTTAGTAGTAACTGATGACATCTCGATAAAAATAATTATTGCCACATTACCAGTAGCACTCTTTTTTCACGAAAATCCGATCAAGCTACGACAAAATTTGCTGCATGTGCTGAAAATCTGGGAGGATGACCCAGTAATCAGGGATGGAACGCTAGCAGTAGGATATGTAATCGCTCTTGCCTTAACTGAAAAACTCGACCCTCTAACTCTTATCTCACAAACAATTTCTTTTATCGGAGAAACACCGACATCAATACCAAAAAAATTATTAAGAGTCCAGAATTTATTAGAGCAAGGGGCAGGATTATCAACGACGCAAGCTGAGTTTGCTAAGGAAGAAAAACTTAGTAACACTATTGCTATGGCATTCTACTGCTTTTTGAGTACGTTAGAAGACTTTCGCCTGACACTTTTACAGGCTACTCACAATCACAATTTTCAAATGCAAGATGCTACGTTTGTAAGCTTACAGACTACAGGTGCAATTGCTGGTGCTTTGTCGGGAGCATACAACGGTATAGGCGGAATTCCCGTAAATTGGCAATTGCTCTTGCAGAGGAATTCTCCAGCATGGGGACTAACTAGCTTTTCCCAAATGTTAGAATTGAGCGATACATTTGTGGCGGTGTGGTCAGGAGTGTATAATCTTACCTTAAACCCAAAAGAGTTAACAGAGGAGGAATGTGAGGTGGCTTTGCTTTCAATTTACGCAGCTCCTCGCGTTATTCGGTCGCGTTAATCTTAATTAACTAGATAAGGGGTTAAAGGTAGGCAAACTTTCGCGAAAGTATATTAATCTCATATACTAAAATTTTTCAGTAAACCCTCGGACTGATTCTGTAGCTAGCTATTGTGGCAAATCAGCAATAAAAAAGCCCCTACCACCGAGTTGCAGCCGCCGCAGATCAAACTTTCCTGATGATTGTCTTTTTTTTGAACTATCAAAGTCGGCAATTGCAGGTAGAGATAATGAAAATGCATAAATTTTTGCAGTTCTTGAACCAGCAATTGACTCACTGGCGGCGACAGTACAAAACACTACGCCGTAAGGGAAAGTTAATGAGAAGTCCCAAAGGTAAAACCCATAGAAGGGAACTTCTAAGGACTATGCTTAAGAATGTATTCTTGTTTTTATCAAAAACCAATGAGAAAAGCGAACGCCGAAAACAAGAAAGAGCGCTAAGGTCAAAGGCAAAATCTGTCAAAATTAAGAGTAGCATTTATGTAGTCGCTTTAAATTGGGTATATAAACAGCGTTACTCGGTGATTTTGGCGATCGCTGTACTGTCTCTTACAGGTATTATTGGACATAAATTATACAATCAGACTCAACTCCAAATAGGACATCCCGCGCCCCAAACGATTACAGCACCTTACATAGCTAGCATCGAAGATCAGAAAAAAACCGAAGCCGAGCGCAAAGCTGTCAGCACAAGCTCCTTACAAGTGTTGATGCTTGATACGCGAATCAACGAAAAAATCAACGAAAATTTGCAACAACTTCTAGATGATGGCAACGAAATTCGCGCTGTTGTTGGAGCTTTTCCTTTTTTTGATCCTGTAGTTTTATCCATCTCTACCCAACGTTATCTCCGCTCTTGTTCTGAGTTGCAATGGCAAGCACTGCTATCGGCTATAGAAAATAGTAAAAATCAGCAGCAGAAGCGAATCAGACAAACCACCGCTTCATCCCGGCAATCATCCATAACTGCACCCAATCAAAAACGCCAGCCGCGCATCACATCCAAATCTGATTCCCAGAGTCAAGAAAAGACAGAGCCAGTAGATTTTTCTCAAAACACTGATTTTACTCAAGGAGTAGCAGAACTAGAATCTTACCGTCTGACAACTTCTGAGAAAAGCTTGTCCTTACTGATTGCCAAAATTTCCCAAACACGTCACAGATACATCCAAGCCACTGCCAAACTTATAAAGTTAGAGACTGTTAGCCCCGAAGCAGTATATGAAGAATCTCTACTTTTGAATTTATCAGATGTGGAATGGGAAAAAACACAAATAGGAATCCATCAAAGTCTAGAGCGGATTCTCACCCAAGGCATTCCACAGGGACTGCCAAAAAATATCTTGCAAGATGCGGTGAGTTTACAATTAAAGACCTTTGTACCAGAATCCGCTGAAACTTTGGCAAAAAACCTGTTGTTAGCTGTACTCAAGCCGAATCTGCAAAAAGATGAAGAACAAACCAAACAAAATGCTCAAAAGGCTGCGGCTGATGTGCCACCCGTGATGGTGAAGGTACGGCATGGTGAGGTGATTGTCAAAAAAGGAGAGCAGATTACTGCATGGAACTTTGAGGTACTGGAGCATTATCACCTGATTCGCCGGGAGGTAAAGTGGCAGGAGTTGGTGAAATTAGGAGGCGTTATTGCGATCGCTATTGGTATTTTTGTCTGGGTAGAACGCCATATTGATTACGAATTGCGACAACGCGATCGCCTATTGGTGTTATTGCTAACTCTGAGTGTGCCAGGAGTGATTACGATCGGATTGCCTTATACCACCTGGAGCGCCCTTGGTTTATTGTTGGGAAGCTTTTACGGCCCAACTTTAGGGTTGACAGTTGTCGGCCTGCTGTGGCCGATATTAGGCATTAGCTTGGATATGAGCAAGGCTGCGCTTTTGGCTGGTGTTGGGGGAGGAATATTAGGTAGTTATATAGCCCAACGATTGCGATCACGTGAAGAGTTGGCATTATTGGGTGTTGCGATCGCCTTAACTCAGGGTGGCATTTACCTGATTGTTAAAATCTTAATTGGTCAAGTATTTGGTTCAACCTGGTATATTGTCTTCCAAGAAGCGGGATTATTTGCTTTATCTGGCTTAGGCTGGAGTGTTATCGCCTTGGGTTTGAGTCCTTATCTAGAAAAAGTTTTTGATTTAGTTACCCCAATTCGCCTAGCAGAACTGGCGAACCCTAATCGCCCTTTATTAAAACGACTCGCTACTGAAACTCCAGGAACTTTTCAACATACCTTACTTGTGGCTACTCTTGCGGAAGCTGCTGCCAAAGAATTAGGATGCAATGTTGAACTAGTCAGGGCTGGAACACTATATCACGATATTGGTAAAATGCACGACCCTCTTGGCTTTATTGAAAATCAAATGGGGGGGCCGAATAAACACGATACAGAGATTAAAGATCCTTGGAAGAGTGCAGAAATTATTAAAAAGCACGTAACTGAAGGGTTGGTGATGGCGCGCAAACACCTTTTACCTACGGCAATTCAAGCTTTTATTCCAGAACATCAAGGAACGATGCTAATTGCTTATTTCCATCACCAAGCCCAGCAAATGGCTCAGTCAGATCCAAGTTTAACTGTAGACGACGCAGATTTTCGCTACGATGGCCCAATTCCTCAATCACGGGAAACTGGAATTGTCATGTTAGCAGATTCTTGCGAAGCAGCGCTGCGATCGCTGCAAGTATCGGCTAAATCTGTGGGAGAGAAGCGATCGCTCAAAGATGTCTCCACTGAACAAGCTTTAACAATGCTCAATAATATTCTACGTGCCAAATGGCAAGAGAATCAACTCGTAGATTCAGGACTAACACGAGAAGAAATGTCACAAATTGCCCAGATATTTGTGGATGTTTGGCAGCAATTTCATCACAAACGGATTGCTTATCCGAAGTTGAAGGCTAGTGGTGCTGTACGGAATTTGTAATTAAGAAATTTAGGTTTAATCTGGGTTGCCAAACTTATTCTGTAGCGTTCTTTTCGAAAACATGTTCCATATTCTGAGCTTATATAGCCGTAGTCACAGAGGTTAGGACATAATGACAGGTGTGAATGCTAGGAACAGTAATAGTTTTACCTTCGGTATAGCTGCCTTCTGCCTCCTGCCTCCTGCCTCCTGCTATACCACAATAAGTTTAGTGTTCCAAACTTGGAGTTTGGTGTTTGGAACTGGAAGTTTGCTGTTCCAAGCTTGGAGTTTGATGTTTGGAACTAAAAGTTTGCTGTTCCAAGCTTGGAGTTTGATGTTTGGAACTGGAAATTTGCTGTTCCAAGCTTGGAGTTTGGTCTTTATACCAATTCTCTAAAATTGGACTACAGATGAGAGAATAAGAATAAACCAGATGAAGGATGAACAATGTCAGGGATATATCAGCTAGAAATTAAA
>NZ_JBALDE010000203.1:0-78264 GCF_036917515.1 Nostoc sp.
TGTAGTTAGATTTCCGGGAAATTCCACTCTCACAGATACTTTAGTCAGCATTGAGAATTTAATTGGTACAGCTGGCAACGATACGATTGTTGGTAATGATGCCAATAATCTTCTCAGCGGTGGAGCAGGTAATGACTTCATAGATGGTGGCTTTGGCTTTGACACCATTGATGGTGGTGCTGGAACTGATACCACATCTTATGCTTTCTTTTCTGGTCCAATTGATGCCAATCTCTCCACTGGTGTAGTTAGATTTCCGGGAAATTCCACTCTCACAGATACTTTAGTCAGCATTGAGAATTTAATTGGTACAGCTGGCAACGATACGATTGTTGGTAGTAGCGCCAATAATGTTCTTAACGGTGGGGCTGGTGATGACTATATAAAAGGTGGCAGCGGACAAGATGTACTGTATGGTGGTGTTGGCGCGGATAAATTTGTCTTCGATAGCTTCTACGACGGCGTTGACATTATCAAAGACTTTGAGTGGAAAGAAGGTGACAAAATTCAGATTTCTAAGTATGGCTTTGGCGCTACCTCTAACAGCCAGTTCAGCTATGACTACAATAATGGAAACTTATCCTACAATGGAAGCCTATTCGCTACCATCGAGAACAAACCTTCTGGCTTTAGTACTAATCTAGACATTGTGTTGGTGTAACAACCTGTTGAAGTTATTAAATAGAAAAGGCGGTAGGGGATGACTATAACAGGGGTAAAACCCGAACAAGCATTTTCAATAAATAAATTCTCCAATTCGGTTATAGTCCGATGAAACACTTTCAAGTTCTGTGCGCTCTTGGTCTTGGTACAGCCATCTCAGCAAGCCTGAACCTGCTGACTTCTCTTCACCGTGCAATAAGTAATTAGATACTTTTTGATCTGGAAATCCCTAAACGATCAAGATTTTTTCTTATCCAAAAATCTTTCTGCTATTGAGCTTGTTCATCAATTAACATCAAATGTTAGAGTGCGATCGCACTCTATTTTTTGGCTATTTTGACTTGGGGCATTGCATAAAAATTCGGCATCAAAGGTTTAAACATCACAGCGATCCCTTTGCTCTGTAAATGCTTTATTTTGTAACAAAATCTGTAACAGCAATGCTGTTTTACCTAGTACTCGTCTAAATTGATGAGAAATCTACGGGTAATCCCGGAATTTAAGGGTTGATGTTACTAAAAGATATACGAGATTATCAGATTTTATTTTTGGGCTTGTTCCTAGTCTTGGGAATCGGTACACGAGATTGGACGCTGCGACCAGAATTGATTGGGGTAGCGATCGCCACAAGTCTTACAACTCAATGGATATTGTCATTAGTTATTGGTCATTGGTCATTAGCCAACAACAAAGGACAAAGTCTAAATTTGCGCAGTGCTTTAATTACCTCACTGGGACTGAGTTTACTGTTGCGGGCTGACCACTGGACGACAATGGCAATAGCCGCAGCAATTGCGATCGCTAGCAAATTTATTTTTCGAGTCGGCGATAAGCATTTCTTCAATCCTGCCAACTTTGGCATCATATCTGCCTTGATTCTCACCTCTGATGCTTGGGTTTCGCCGGGACAATGGGGTGAAGAATGGTGGTATGGGCTATTATTTCTCGGTACTGGCGGCATGATTTTGCAGCGCATTGGTCGCTGGGACACCACAGCAGCTTTTTTGGGTTCCTACTCTTTGCTAGAGGCGATTCGCAATCTCTGGCTGGGTTGGACTTGGGATGTTTACTGGCATCGATTGATGAGTGGGTCTTTGCTGCTGTTCGCCCTATTTATGATTACAGATCCGCGATCAATCCCCAATTCCCGAATTGGGCGCGTAGTTTGGGCAGTTTGTATCGCTGGATTAACTTTTATCCTGCGAAATTATTTCTTTGTTTCCACAGCCGTTTTCTGGGCGCTGTTTGCTCTTGCACCGTTGAGCATCCTGCTAGATGTTTTCTGGTTAGCCCCAAGGTTTGCTTGGCAAGAGAAAGATGAGGAAGCAGGGAAGGCAGAGGGAGTAGGGGGAACTTCTTACTCAGCATTCCTAACTCCTAACTCCTCACTCACCACTCAGCACTAAAAAAGATAGAGGTATAAAATGAAGTTTTTTCGACTTTTAACACCATTATTGTTGGCAATTGTAGCTGTTTTGTGCTTTGCACCAGCAGCTTGGGCATTTTGTGGATTTTATGTAGCCAAAGCTGATACAAAATTGTATAACAAAGCTTCTCAGGTAGTGATCGCGCGGGATGGCGAACGCACTATCCTAACAATGGCAAACGATTTTCAAGGCGAAGTCAAAGATTTTGCAATGGTAGTACCAGTGCCAACGGTGCTGCAAAAAGAACAAGTTCGTGTCACTGAACCGAAAATTATCGAGCGCCTAGATGCTTTTAGTGCGCCGCGATTAGTAGAATATTTCGACCCAGATCCTTGTGCCCCAGTTTATGATAGAGAGTTATCAGCAGCACCAGCGCCAGCAGCGGCGAGAAGTGAGGCGGGGAGTGCAACGGGCGATGCTAGCTTGGGTGTGACGGTTGAAGCACGTTTTAACGTTGGCGAATACGACATTGTGATCCTCAGTGCGAAAGAATCTGGTGGATTGGAAACTTGGCTTAAACGCAATGGCTACAAAATCCCCAGAGGTGCGAAACAGTTACTTCAGCCTTATATTCGCTCCTCAATGAAATTCTTTGTTGCTAAAGTCAACTTGGATAAATTCGAGCAATCTGGCTATCAGTTCCTCCGTCCGCTACAAATTTCTTACCAATCGCCTAAATTTATGTTGCCAATTCGTTTAGGCATGATCAATGCTACGACAGAGCAGGATTTAATTGTCTACATCCTCTCGCCCCAAGGACAAGCAGAAATCACCAACTATCGGACGGTAAAAATTCCCTCTGACGCGAATATTCCCTTATTTGTCAAAGAAGAATTTGGTGAATTTTATAAATCTATGTTTCAAACTATCTACACCAAAGAAGACAGGAAAGTTGGTTTTTTAGAATATGCTTGGGATATGGGTAGTTGCGATCCTTGTTCTGCCGAACCCCTGACTCCAGAAGAACTCAAGCAAGCAGGTGTATTTTGGCTAGATGATAATTCTACAAGTAATGTGCCAGTACCCCCCAGTTTTCGTCGTCCCTTTCCTAGAAGTAACGTTTTCATCTCTCGATTGCATGTTCGCTATACCCGCGACAAATTCCCTGAAGACTTGATATTTCAACAAACTGCCAACAGTGAATCTTTTCAAGGACGCTATGTTTTGCAACATCCGTTCCAAGGGGAACTTAAATGTCAGGCTGGTAGAGAATATAAGCAGTCTTTACCCAAACGTTTTGAACAAGAGGCGCAAACTCTAGCTAAACTAACCAACTGGAAAATTCAAGATATTCGCAACAAAATGAAGTTGAGTGTAGGTAATCTGCGGTATTCTTGGTGGGAAAATTTATTATCCTGGCTGAGATTGTATTAAGGAGGATGGGGAGTGAGGAGTAAGATTAATTCAAAAAATCCAATTTGATAATTTCCTTTACTTATTTTTTCTTAGCTAATAAGTCTTAGGATCTTGTTGAAAATACTCCTCACACTATCTCGAATAATTGATAGTTAAATTTTTAGCAATTGCCAGAGGTGACTTGCTTCAAGCATGAGTGTGACAGCCCACACAAAGATACTGACGCCAGCTGCGGCGGCTGCAATATCCTTAATCATCCCAATCCGGGTATCCTCTTGTTCTTCTACAAAATCACATAAGATTTCGATCGCACTGTTAAATAATTCGGCAACCAGCATCATCCCTGTTGCTAGTAAAATCAGAGTGACATCAACCCATTGCCGAAAGATAAATGAGAAGCCTAGAACTGGAACTGATAAAACAAGTTTGTAGGCAACGCTAAAGTCAGAGATAACAGCGACATAAAGACCTGTGAGAATAATCTTGAGCTTTTGGATGGGATGATAACCCAGTATGCGGTCTTTTTTATATTTTTTGCGATCGCTCATAGTTTTGTAACGAGAAAACATATATTTCACTTTCAAACTATTGTGTCAGAAATCAGACGTTTACTAGTGTAGTGATACTTGCGAAATAACTGTTTTATAGTAATCTGCCAGAAAAATTCTGATTTTTATCTAGTGGTGAACTCCTTACCCTGAATCTACTTATAGGGTGGAGATAAAAGCGGTAAATTGAGTGTATCACCAAGCTCTATGAGCAAACGTGGTGAGTTTGAGAACCTGAGCAACCAGGATATTAAGGCGCTCGATGTCTTAAGAATCTCTCTCACTGAAGCCAGGAAAGTGTCAAATCTCCCAATAGTCTATGCCCGTTCCCCACTTCCTTGTAAAAAATATCTAGTATCTTAAGGAAAGGTAATTCTTCGGGTATTGTTATACGCAATACTAAGATATTCTTGCTTTCTTCGCCAAGATTGTCATGGTTCAATTCGATGAACAGCTACGCCGCTTAGTTACAGAAGCCTGTAGACACCAACGTGGAAGCCCTCAGCGCCAGAAGCTGCTCACGCAAATTATTCGCTTGACAGCAAGTAGACTTTGGAGGGAAACTACTCCTTACTATCAAGACGCACTACAACAAACTTGGTTGTATTTCTGTCGCAATGTTTGTGAAGGTATGACAGGCCAAACCTACGATCCCAGTTATGGTAGTGTGATCACCTGGCTGAATGCTTACCTAAAACGGAGACTACAAGACTTTTACCTTAACCAGAACCGAGAACAAGCCACAACAGTCCCTTTGAGAATTCGTCAGTATACATCTGGTGGAACAAGTGAAACTATCGATCCTGTAGATAACCTACCGGCTAGCCCCCAAGCACCTCCGATTTTGGAAGACTTGGAGATATGGGCGAAGACAGATTCGGATGGAGAACTGCGCGGTACTTATATTAAAGGGCGTCCAGATGTAAATTGTCAGGTGTTAATTCTCAAACGCTTACCTCCAGAAGTTAGCTGGAAAGATTTATCTGAGGAATTTAGGTTGTCAATTCCGACATTAAGCAGTTTTTATCAACGCCAATGTTTACCGCGTTTGCGTAAGTTTGCAGAATTGGAGGGATTATTATGAACGGTGCTGTTAGCGAATAGCTAGGGTTGAGCCAGTGCTGAGTCAGAAGTATTACTGATGAATCTCCTTACTTTCAGCCGAGGTATTCATTCCTCGGAATTAATTTTATGCCTAAGCCTAGTACCGCAAGGCAAAAGTCAAAAGTCAAAAGTCAAAAGAAATACAGTGTAAACGTTTCGTTGATTTGAAATAGGTTGTTTATTTCCGCTGCGCTGTACTAGTTAATTTTACTTTTTACTCAGCACTATTTCGGTGGGTTTTTGTTTAAGGTTTGCGATCGCCTTTTAACTATACTTTGCTAATCAAGTTTCACTGCGATCCCAACAAATAAGAAGATTGTGGAAGCTCAAAGATTGGTGAGGGATGGGAATGGTAACATTACCCTGTTAGCCTAATAGTTGATCCTATGTGTTTCTGGTTATCACCTACCTCTCATCATGCTTATGGCTAAAACAACTAGGATTTTTGGCGCGAATTCTCTAAAGTTTAAAAACAGGGGTCGGGAAACGTCAAGGACGCGCTGGCTCACCCCCCTAGCTCACTTTTTACGTTTGCCTTTGTACTTCCTGGTCGCTTTGCTATGCATTGTCGGTTCACCAGTGCTAGCAAAAGTTCCTAGCTCAATCAATTCTTTATCCCAATTGCCAATAAACAGTCTGACATCGCTCGCTGTACCCACTGATGCCGCCTCACTCCTACAGCAAGGCAAAGTTTTATACAGTAATGGCAACTTTGCCAAAGCTGTAGAAGTGTTACAACAGGCTGTCCAAATATATAAGCAGCAAGGGGAGAACCTTGCACTAGCAGTGGTACTGAGTAATCTTTCCCTAGCTTACCAGCAACTCGGTGCATGGAGTCAGGCGCAGCAGGCAATTACAGAAAGCTTAAATTTACTCCAAGGACTGGATGAAAACCAAAATCTGCAAATATTTGCCCAATCGCTAGATATTCAAGGTCGTCTGCAATTAGCAATGGGACACTCTGAAGCGGCTTTGTTAACTTGGCAGCGGACAGAAGAAATTTACAAACAAGCAGATAATCAAAGTGGTGTGGTGCGATCGCTAATCAATCAAGCACAGGCGTGGCGCACCCAAGGATTTTACCCACGGGCGATCAAAACACTCGATCGAATAAGTCAGACGTTAAAATCTCAACCAGATTCTATAGAAAAGACAGTGAGTTTGCGATCGCTCGGTGATGCCCTTTTGGTATTGGGCGATTTGAAAAAGTCACGCCAAGCACTAGAAGAAAGTCTGATCATTGCTCGAAACCTGCAATCAAGTGCTGATATTGGGGCTAGTCTATTCAGTTTGGGAAATAATGCCCGTAAACAAAACCAAAAGGAACAGGCGATCGCCTATTATCAACAAACAGTCGCAGTATCTCCCTCACCTCTAACAAAAGTTCAAGCACAACTCAATCACCTGGGACTACTGATTAAAGATAAAGAATGGGCAAAGGTTCAAACTTTTTTGCCGTCGATTGAGTCCCAACTCGACCAACTTCCCCTCAGCCGTGCGAGTATTTACGCTCAGGTTAACTTTTCACAAAGTTTGGCAAAAGTCAAGAGTGGTGTATTACAAGCATCAAGTCAGAATTTTTACTCAAGATTAAGAACAAAAGACTCAGCAAAATTACTTGCTAGTGCCATCCAGCAATCCCGCAGTTTAGGGGACAAGCGGGCAGAGGCTTATGCTCTGAAGAGTTTAGGCGGCTTGTACGAAGAAACCAGACAGTGGTCAGAAGCACAAGACCTGACCCGGCAAGGATTAGCTTTGGCACAGAGTAGCAATGCACCAGAAATTACCTATAGCTTGGAGTGGCAGTTAGGTAGATTGCTCTGGGCAAAAAAAGATATTAATGGTGCGATCGCCGCTTATGATGCTGCTGTAGACACTCTTGAGTCTCTCCGCAGAGATTTAGTAGTAAATAAAGATGTAGTGAACCAGGATGTGCAATTTGACTTCCGAGACAGTGTAGAACCCGTCTACCGCCAGTCAGTAGAGTTACTGCTGCAATCTCAAAAAGGAAAACCAAATGAAAAAATATTGGAGAAAGCACGCCAGCGGATTGAAGCACTCCAACTAGCAGAATTAGACGACTTCTTTCAGGAAGCTTGTCTGCAAGGTCAGAAAGTAGCCCTCGATCGAGTAGTAGACAAAGATAATTCCAAGGCTGCCATCCTTTATCCAATTATTCTTCGTGACGAACTCCAGGTAATTGTCAAAATTCCTAAACAACCTCTGCAAAGCTACAGTACCAAGATTTCCCAAGCAGAAGTAGAGAAACTTTTAATAAAACTGCGAAGAAATCTTGTCAATCCAACTGCTACTAAGATCGTCCAAAGCCAATCGCAAGAAGTTTACAGCTGGCTGCTTAAACCCATTGAGTCACAACTGCAAAAAAGTAGCGTCGATACCTTAGTCTTCGTCTTAGATGTCCCATTACGCAATTTACCAATGGCAGCTCTCTACGATGGTAAACAATACTTGGTAGAGAAATATGCGATCGCCCTGAGCGTCGGTCTACAACTCCTCGACCCGAAACCGCTAATTAAACAGCAGCTGAGAGCGCTAACCGCCGGATTGACTCAGCCGCCGCCAGGATTTCCCAAGTTTGCACCATTGCTGGCGATCAAATCTGAATTTGACGGTATTGCTAAAGCAGGAGTTTCGACAACCAGCCTACTTGATAGAGATTTTAAGAAAAAGAATTTGGAAAGTGAAATTGGTGCTGCTTCATTCAACATAGTGCATTTGGCAACCCACGGTCAGTTTAGTTCCCGCCTTGAAGACACTTTTATTTTAGATTTTGATGGTCAGATCAATGTCAAAGATTTTGATACTCTCTTCCGCAGTCAGAGTAAAACCGTAGTAGAATTATTAGTCTTGAGTGCTTGCCAGACAGCAACAGGAGACAACCGTGCAGCACTCGGTCTAGCAGGAGCAGCTGTCCGAGCTGGGGCACGTAGTACCATAGCTTCCTTGTGGCAGATTGATGATGAATCAACAGCGATGTTTGTTAGTGCCTTCTATCGAGAACTCAAGAGTGGCAAAATCACCAAAGCCGAAGCAGTCCATCGTGCCCAGCTACAACTGCTGAAACATCCCAACTACAAAGCGCCAAGCTTTTGGTCTGCCTATGTATTGATTGGTAATTGGTTGTGATTTGGGGGAGCTAATCTTCCAATTGTTCGCTCAAATTGTCCGCTCAAAATTTGGCAAACTATCTGCTAGTTGATAAGCCGCTTTTAGCAGCTTGAAGCTATCTTGAGAAAAGTATAAATACTCAAAATCTCTATCTCATAGATCATTTCAATATACAATCTTTTAATTTTATGGGCTATTTTTACTTAATCCCCAGTCCCCAATTCTCTTTTTCCAGTATTCAATTTTGTGGCATAAATTTATTGAATGCGGGTGATATATACATAGCAGCATTGAACCCTAGAAATTGACTTATGAATAACTCCACCTATCAGCTAGATGATTTCGCTTTAACATTGCCGATTTCCCAAACAGCTCGCACAACTGCCCAGCAATTTGCTAACCAGCAACCAAATCCTGAAAAAGCAGAGCAAATCCGGCTGAATACTTTAGCTGTATGGGTGGTGAATGACTACTTGCAGATGATGGATATTCCTACTGACCTTCAAGCTAGTGACAGTTGGAACCCGATCATGCGTCTTTGTGGGGATGTGGCTGATTTAGAAGTGCCCTCAATTGGCCGTCTGGAGTGTCGCCCTGTGCATCTGCATCAACAGATATGTTCTATTCCTCCAGAAACTTGGGAAGAACGGGTGGGTTATTTAATAGTTCAATTTGATGAATCGCTTGAAGAAGCAAGGCTGCTTGGTTTTATCCCTAGTGTGGCAACTGAAACAGTTCCTTTAGCGCAACTGCAACCATTAGAAGCGTTTATTGACTATATCTGGCAACTACGTCAATCCCCAGTTAATTCATTAGTGAATTTGAGTCAGTGGTTTGCTGGTATATTTGAAACTGGCTGGGAGACTATTGAATCGCTATGGAACGTGCCGGAACTCAGGCCAACTTATGCCTTTCGCAGTATTGAAACTTTGGAATTAGATACGCTCAAACAACCAGAATTAATTACTAAACGGGCAAAAGTGATTGATTTAGGTATCCAAATCCACAACCAACCTGTGATGTTGATTGTGGAAATTAGTCCCGAAAAAGATCAACAAACTAGTATTCATCTCCAATTGCACGCTACTGGAAATCAAATCTACTTGCCACCAGGAGTTCATCTCACTGTTATAGATAGTTCAGGAGCAATATTTCTCGACGCTCAATCTAGAAAATTAGACAACTACATTCAATTGCGATTTCGTGGTGAACCTACAGAGCAATTTAGTGTTAGGGTAGCTTTGGATAATATCAGTATCACCGAATATTTCCAAATTTGAAATATGTAGCTATCTTCCCTCTTTCTCAGTAATTTATTAAGTGATAACTGATTAATTAAAAATTAAAAATTAAAAATCCAAGCCAGCTTTTAGGGATTTTGGAAAAAAGCTGTAGACGCATGTGAGACTTGCGATCGGATATAAGAACAGGGCACGATCTTGCACAGGGAGATAGCGACGGTTATGAGTAAATTAGTGGCGATCAAATTTGGAGAGGGTAGTTTTGAGCAGGGGTTTGCTGTCACCCTCCAAATTGGTGAAGAACACGAGCGTGCTACAACCGAAATCGCAGGGAGGCTACCTTCATTCCCGGAAATGCCACTCTATTATAGTCATTGGCAGTCTAGTTATCGGCAGATAGGCTATCGTTATCGCCTCCATGCTGACCAAATGCAGGTGACGAATGTATCGATGGTTCAAGACTGCGAAAACGCTTCTCATATTTTGCGGGCACGCTTTAATACCTGGCTGCGAGCAGAGGAGTTTCGCCCTCTGAGGGAAAAATGGTTAGAAAGATTATCGTCCAACGACGAAGTACGGGTGATTTTGCAAACAGAAAATAGCCAATTGCAGCTATTACCCTGGCATCTGTGGGACTTGTTAGAACGCTATCCCAAAGCTGAAATTGCCCTTTCTTCACCATCTTACGATCGCATTCACAAGCCACGCGCTCTCAATCAATTAGTCAATATTTTGGCAATTGTGGGCAATAGTCAGGGGATTGACACCCAAGCCGATCAAGCTTTACTGCAACAGTGTAGTAATGCAGAGGTGAGCTTTTTGGTAGAACCACTGCGTAAGGACTTGACTGAACATCTCTGGGGAAAAAACTGGGATATTCTTTTCTTTGCCGGACACAGTTCTAGTCATGTAAATGGAGAAAGCGGGCGAATTTACCTGAATAGAACTGATAGTCTTACCATTGGCGAGTTAAAGTACGCTCTCAAAAAAGCTATTGAAAATGGTTTGCAATTAGCTATATTCAACTCCTGTGATGGATTGGGATTGGCGCGAGAATTAGCTGATTTGCAAATTCCTCAAATGATCATTATGCGTGAACCTGTCCCAGACCAGGTTGCCAAGGAGTTTTTAAAGTATTTTCTCCAAGGCTTTGCTGGTGGCGAGTCTTTATATCAAGCGGTACGCCAAGCGCGGGAACGCTTGCAAGGACTTGAGGATAGATTTCCTTGTGCAACTTGGCTACCAGTGATTTGCCAAAATCCGGCGCAGATTCCACCGACTTGGGATGAATTAAGGTCTACAAAATCTGAAGATGAAGATAAAGCAAATTTACCTTTGTCTAACAGACGCAGATTTAAGAGAACTGTGTTATCCAGCTTGGCAGTCACAGCTTTGGTTTTTGGTGTGAGATTGTTGGGATTGCTAGAAAATCCAGAGATTCAAGCCTTTGACCTAATGATGCGATCACGCCCCGCAGAAGGACTTGATCCTCGACTGTTGATCATCACAATTGACGATGACGATCTAGCAATTCAAAGACAAAATGGCGAGTCCTTGATTGGAGCTTCTATTTCTGAAAAATCTCTTAATAAACTCTTAGCAAAACTGAATCAATACCAACCCCGCGCGATCGGCTTAGATGTCTACCGTGATTTTAAGGCCAAAGAGCCAGATTTAATTACTCGTCTCCAGCAAACTCAGAACTTGGTTGGCGTATGCAAGGGGAGTGATAGCACAGAAAATATCAAAGGGATTAAGCCACCGCCAGAAATCCCCCCAGGAAATCTGGGATTCAGTGACTTTATTCACGATCGCGATGGAGTTATTCGTCGGCATCTTCTGTTCATGAATCAGGAGACGACATCATTGTGTTCTGCTGAATATTCCTTCAGTTTACAACTAGCATCTCTTTATCTGCGCCCTTTAGGAATTCAAACAGAGTTCACCCGTGAAGGATATTTGCAGTTGGGTAAGACTATTTTTCCGAATCTGAAGTCTCGTACTGCTGGCTATCAAAATATTGATGCTAATAGCGGTCAAATCTTACTCAACTATCGGTCTCCAAAAGAAATAGCCGAACAGGTAAAGCTAACGCAATTTTTATCTAGTCCGGTTAATCCCAGCGCCATCAAAGACCGGATTGTTCTGATTGGTGTGACTGCAAAGGGTGATTCTCCAGACACCTGGCCGACACCTTATGGAATTCCTTTAGATGAGCAAATGCCAGGAGTACTGGTACAAGCTCACATGGTCAGCCAGATCCTTGGTGCAGTTCAGGATGGGCGGCCGTTGCTGCGGGCTTGGTCATGGTGGACTGAGGTCGCCTGGATTTGGGGCTGGTCTTTGATCGGGGGAATCCTGGTTTGGCGCAAGCTTTCGTTACCCTGGTTGGCATTGGCAATCGGTGTTACTTCTAGCGTTTTGTATGTAGTTTGCTTTGGTCTGTTAATTTCAGGTGCTTGGGTACCTTTTGTACCGTCAGTTTTATCGCTTGTAGCTATGGCGAGTTTGATGTCAATTTATAATAATTCAAAAATAAAAGTTCGGGCGGGGAATGGGGAAGAAGTAAGGAAGCAGAGGAGCAAGGGAGCAGGGGAGAAGTTGCTGTGAGTTTTTCCCCCTCTGCCCCTCAGCCTCTTGTGCCCAATCTAAAATCTAAAATCCTATGAGGTCAGGTTTCTATGAATTTAAATTCACAACCGATAAAACTGTTTTTAGTAGTAGCTTTTAGTTGTACTAATTTATTAGTTAACCTGATTCCAGTACTGGCGAAACCAACCCCTAATCGCTCTGACGCTAAAACAACCCTTGCTCAAGCCACAACTTTTACTCAACCTCCAATTCCACCTGGTTCCCCTCCTGGAGGTCGTGTTCGTGGTGGAGCAAAGCGCGGGGAACCTGCATGTCCTACACCTAAAATTGACTTGACTGCTTTAGTACCCTTTACTCTGGAAGCTAACTCTGTAATTAATGTCTGGGGACAAACAACAGTAGAATATCCAAGTTGGTTTTTCTATGTGCCATATACTAAAGATTCGCCATATACAGTTGAATTTGTGTTGCAAGATGCAGACGCTAACGAGGTATACAAAAAAGCGATCGCTCTACCGGATAAACCAGGAGTCATCCGCGTTTCTTTGCCTAGCACTGCTCCCACTTTAGCAGTAGGCCAACAATACCGCTGGTTTTTCACCATTAACTGTGACAAGCAGCAGAATGCTCCCCCAACTTTTGTTGAAGGGGTAATAAAACGAGTTAACCTCACTCAAGCAACAGTCAAAGAACTAGAAACGGCAGAACCTCTAAAGCGCTATACTATCTATGCCCAAAAAGGGATATGGTACGAGGCACTGACGACGTTGGCTGAACTACGTCAAAAAAATCCTCAAAATCCAGCCCTGAAAGCAGAGTGGCGAAATTTATTAGGCAGCATTCGCTTAGACGATGTTGCCGAAGAACCCATTCTTCCAGGAACACCTTAAACTAGGAAAATAATGTTTAGTTAAGCCAATATTTGATAGTAGAGACATTGCAATGCAACATCTCTACAGAGGTGTTGTTTAGTTTACAGCAGCACTCACTAAACCATTGTGCCTGAGCAAAGCGATCGTACTTGGTTCGCGACCCCGGAAAGTTTGAAACACCTCCATTGGATGCTTGCTACCACCGAGTGCTAGCACTGTATCCCGATAACGCTGACCTGTAGCTTTTATTGCTTCTTCATTTTCAAGCCCAGCTTCTTCAAAAGCGGCAAAAGCATCAGCACTAAGTACTTCAGCCCATTTGTAACTGTAGTAACCTGCTGCATAACCACCCTCAAAAATGTGCCCAAAAGAACATAATATTGAATCTTCTGGAAGTGGTGGTAAGACAGTAGTAGTCTTGGCTATACGATGACGTACATCTGCTGGAGTTTCATTGCTACCGGAACGATAGCGGTAGTGTAGTTCTAAATCAACACTGCTAAGGTGAATTTGCCGTAACATACCAGTACCACTCATATAATTACGCGCCGCTAGCAGCTTTTGATAATAATGCTCTGGCAGGGCTTCTCCAGTTTCGTAATGTTTCGCCATGCCAAACAAAGTGGGTCGCTCATAACACCAGTTTTCCATAAACTGACTGGGCAGTTCCACAGCATCCCATTCCACATTATTGATGCCTGCGGCTCCAGCATAATCAACCTTGGTGAGCATGTGGTGCAATCCATGACCAAACTCGTGGAACAAAGTCTCTACTTCATAGAAAGTCATCAAACTCGGCTTGCCATCTACTGGGGGCGTTTGGTTACATATCAAATAAGCCACAGGCAATCGGATGGCAGTTGCACCATTTTCAGTTTTGGCACGATTGATGCATACATCCATCCAAGCACCACCGCGTTTTTCTGTTGGACGGCTATAGGGGTCTAAGTAGAAGTAGGCAATGGGAGAACCAGTTTCATCGGCTATTTGGAAATAACGGACATCTTTATGCCATATTGGGGCTTGACCATCAGCTGGAGTTACAGTAACACCAAACAGTCGCTTAACAAGTCCAAACAAGCCATCTAGCACTTGGGGAAGGGGAAAGTAGGGACGTAATTCTTCAGCGGTAAAGGCAAATTTTGCTTCTCGTTGGCGTTCTGCCCAAAAACTGATGTCCCAATGTTTTAAATCCTGATATTCTTCTCCATAAGATGCAGCAAAAGCTTGGAGTTCTTTTAAGTCTTTGACAGCAGCATCGTAACTGGCCTGGCGTAGTTCTTCTAATAGTGCTTCAACTGCCTCAACATTAGGAGCCATTTTACTTGCAAGGCTCAACTCGGCAAAACTCTTAAAGCCAAGTATATCTGCGAGTTCTTGCCGTAACTCCAAAATACGCCCAATTAAAGGATTATTATCTAAATCACTGCTAGAAGCGCGAGTGATATGAGCTTTGTAGAGCTTTTCACGCAAATCTCGACGGGTGCTGTGTTGCATGAAAGGGCCGTAGCTAGGGAAGTCTAAAGTAATGCGCCAAGGGCCATTTTCTGATGTGGCATTCTCTTCTTTTGCCGCCCGTGCAGCTTGGGCGGCTAAACTCACCAAACTTGGTGGTAAACCGTCAATTTCCGCTTTTGTTATCAGGGTTAAGCTAAAGGCTTTTGTGGCATCAAGTACATGGTTAGAGAATTTAGTCGAAAGTTCTGCCAACTCCATCTGAATAGCGTTGAAACGCTCTCTTTTCTCTCCTTTTAAGCCAACACCAGAAAGTTCTGCATCTCGAATGGCGGCTTCTACAATCCGCTGTTGGGCTAATTCTAAAGTTACCCAACTATCACTGCTACGGAGTGCCTTAAAAGCATTGTAGATAGGTTGGCTTTGACCGAGTTTGTTGATAAATTGTACAACTAGTGGCTGTACAATTTCATGAGCTTCGCGCAGTTCTGGGCTATTTTTAACACCCATTAAATGATTTACCACCCCCCAACTCCAGGTAAGCCGTTCTGTCAGCTTTTCTAAGGGTTCTACTAAACCACTCCAAGTGGGCTGTACACTACCCTCTAAGGTAGCAAGTTGCTGGTCAAGTTCTGCTAGCAACTGATTGAAGGCTGCTACTACTCGTTCTGGTTTAATCTCTGTAAAGGAAGGTAAACCAGTGCCTTGGAGTAAGGGATTATCGGAAATAATGGTACTTGCACTCATGATTTTGTGTGAACTGCAAACGAAAAAAAATCATTGTTGATTTTTGTTTATATATCTTCTAATGTAACGATCACTGTGCTATTTAGTATCGCCATTGTGGCAAAAAAGTAAAAAAAACGATAATTCCTCACAAAAGTATCCCGATACGATTATTTTTTTTAGTTTATGAAGTTGCGATCGCATATCGTCGGGGCTTCGCATCGGTAGCAGGGTGCATTTACCTACCTGAATCTAACTAAAGGCAATCGCCAAAAGACACGCTCGCGTACTATGTCAAACAGGTAAATCCTCCGTCAGCATGGGCATTACCTTGAAAGCGCAGTTTCAGCTCAAGAATTCCGCGTTTTCAAGGTGTGGAAGCGTACAACAAATTACCTAAGCGTCAGCGAGTGTCCTTACCAAACCAAAAAGGAAGCTTCATATTTCCATATTTATGATATTATTTGGCAACTCATCTTTTTACTCGTAAAATCGAAGACAAGATCGAGGTCAGTAAAAAAGAGTCCCTAAATTAATGAATACGTTAATCAGTCAGGGTGGAAGAGCTATCACTAAATTTCAGGTGGTAGACCGGATAAACGATATCGCGTGGCAAGCTCACCAAGGCAGCGTTGCGGCAATTATTCAGCTATTGAACGAAAAGCTAGCCCAGTCTTGTGTCAGAACTAGAGCCATTTTTTCTGATGGTGTCTTACAAATTCTGTGCGAGGCAGCTAAAGTAGAGCAACTAGAGCAATCTCCCTTAGTAGAACAAATCCAGCAAATTCTTGAGTCTATCGCCCCACGTCACATTCGCCGCGTCAAGATCAACAGTCGGATTGTTCGAGAACAACAATTGCTATGGTTAAAAGAAATAGATAGCGATCGCGAGAATCAATTGCTTTGGTCACAGGAAATTACATTAATTCAGCCCAATATTGTCAAGCAATTAATTAAAGATATTACAGAAGCTCAAGCTGAACTAGGAAAACCAAATTATCCAAAAACTCAAGTCTCTCGTTCTTTAGTACTCATTCACAAAGAAAAATCCAAAAATAAACCTAAAACAAAGATATTAGCAGCGGCTGGTTTCTGCTCGCTATTGTTGTTTAGTTGGGTTGTTTATACCCAGCTAGGTAATATGAAAAATTTAATACAACCAGAAACTTCCAAATCTTTAACTACAGAAAATATTAACGGCAGGAAAGCCCAAACACCATCTCGCTCTCCTAACAACAGCTTTTCTGAGCCATCTGACGATCCATTTCAAATATCTGTGCGAATTGCCAACCAAGCTTCTGCATCAGGAAAAACGGCTACAACCTCAACTCAATGGTTAGAGATTGCTGCTAAGTGGCAACGGGCTTCAGATTTAATGAGTACTGTACCACAAACCCACAGCCGTTATCAAGAAGCTAAGATTCGTACTCAACTTTATAAAAAATACAGTGAGGCGGCACAGAAAGAAGCAGATAAGAGCAAATCTTAGTTTTTTTTGATTGGAATACGATTAGTGATTAGTATTCTAGCAGTAGGCAATGGATTATTTACTTCTCATGCTTCACCCAAGCGCATAAAATGAATTTCAATGGCTAAGGTTTTTTTGGGGAATAGGAGCAAATTCCCCACTTGATAATATTAGTTGTACCATTGAATAGGCGCGAAAGGGGTTTTGATAACATATATAGCAAAGTGCTGAGTGCTGTTAGCGTCAGCGGAGCGTTTAGCCCGTGCTGAGTAAAAACCCAGTTTTGTCAAGGCTTTGAGCGCTCAATACTGTCCTAACCTATGTGACTACAGCTATATTTAATTTCTGGATATGTCTATAAAAAAATCGACCTTATTGTGAATAAAGTCGATTGAATCAAACGGATTGATTTGTGGAATCAATCTAAAATTTAAAATCTAAAAAGTGTATATCCTCTAACTCAGGAGTTCTCCGGTTTCTTGCAGGGAGTGCAAGCGGCGGTAAATACCTTTGTGACGCAAGAGTTCATCGTGGCTACCCACTTCTACAATCTTTCCTTGCTCTAGAACGACAATTTTATCAGCTTCCCTGACTGTGCTTAAACGGTGGGCAATAACAATAGTGGTACAAGTGCCCTGGATTGATCGCATTGCTAGTTGAATTGAACGCTCAGATTCATAATCTAAGCTAGAGGTGGCTTCGTCAAAAATTAGTACATCTGGTTCCACTAACAACGCTCTAGCAATTCCCAAGCGTTGTCTTTGTCCTCCAGATAGCCTGACACCTCGTTCCCCCACAATGGTGTAATAACCTTTAGGTAAATGCTGCACTATTTCATCGACTCTGGCAATCCTACAGGCCTCTTGAACCTTTTCTAAACTAGCATCTGGTCTGCCATAAATCAGATTATCTAATATAGTACCGTTGAAAACGTCTACTTCTTGGTGAACGATTGCTAGCCTTCGTCTATACTTACCCACATCCAAAGTACGAATATCTTGACCATCAATTAGAATTTGACCTGCTTGAGGTTCAAAATATCGCAACAGCAATTTCACTAAAGTAGACTTTCCAGAACCAGAACGCCCTACTAATGCCACTGTTTGATATGGCTCAATCAACAAGTTAATATCTTGCAAAACTTGACGGTTGGCATTATATCCAAAACTAACGTGTGATAACTCAACTTTTCCAGTAAATTTATAAGGTGATTCTGTCTGATTACTCTCTTCTAAAAGACTAGCTGAATCAGATATAGTTGGCTCTTGGAGAAATTCGTGAAACCGTAGCATCGGAGAATAACGACGGGCAAAAAGTTCTGCCAAATCGCTAATAGGTTCTAATTCGGCATAAGCCATGCTAGAAAGAGTTAAAGTCATGACAAAGTGACCGAGAGAAATTCTACCGTCCACAGTTGCTGCTAGAGTCAAACCCAGGATAGTAAATACGCAGAATTGAATTACAGTCCTTTGCCAAGTAGCTAGTTTTGTATAACCTTTGTGGATACGATACTCAACCACCGTTAGTTCGCGATTCAAACGTTGCTTTTGCCGCTTTAATTCTTTAGCTTCTGTTGCAAATGCTTTTACCGTTTTGATGTTGGTGATCAGTTCAGAATTGCGGCTTTCCGTATTCTCTCCATATTTATCCAGAACAGTTTCGTGCCAAATCAGCTGCTTTAAATCCTTCAAAGTAAAGCTAAGAATAACTACAAAGGAAATTAGATACAAAATTGCAATTCGCCACTCAATTACTAAGATAAAAACGAAAATTCCTAGTACTCGAACTAGTTTAGGAATCAACTGTCCAGCAATTTCGGGGTATGTAAAAGTGTGGTTAGTAAGACCTCTAGCTATTCTTCCAGCAATGCGTCCAGGGTTATTTTCATCATAAAATTCCAGTGGAAGAGTGAGAATTTTTTCTATAGCTATTTGGGCTTTCTCCCGACGTAACCTTAAGGTTATACCCCAATGAAACCAATGGGTTAACCAGGGTTGTATTGGCGATCTCACTACGGTGACAAGGAATACTAAACCCAGTAATACACTCAAAGATAGAGTTTTAGTAACTGGATAATTGGTGATGTCCGAAAAGGTGGCGATCGCACTTTGAAGTGGTTTGTCCAAAGGTTGACCAGACAAAACGTTTAAAATCTGTCCGATCGCATAAGGAACAACCAAATCAATAATTTCGTAAATGCCGGATGCTGCGATACTAAAAACACTCAGCTTCCAATCAGAGCGAAAGTAATTGACAATATCTTGAAATTTGGCCATGATGCACACCGTCCAAGAGCGCGATCGTAAACTTGGAATCTAAATACTACAAATGTATTACAAATTTAGTCAAGAGCTAGATGACAAATCACTCTTTGGGAGTAGTTAGTAGTTCTTGAGGGAAAAATTCGAGGCGATAGCGGTAGAGAGCAACTGGTCGAGAACCAGCTTTAAAGTAATCTGGTTCTTGGGGTGAAAGATAGACAGCAGTAACTTGATCTGCTTCAATCGCCGGATTAAATGTTGAAAGTTTATGATAAGCCGTAGTAGATTCTACAGAGTTTAAATAAGGGCGTAAACCGCCTTTAAATAGTTGTTGAAACACTTCTGTGGTGATGAACTTGCTATCAGGGGTAGTTTCTGTGGCCCGTGCAGTCACAATGGAAACTAGTTGGCGACTGCTACGTAAGAACGTAATCTGACGATTAGGTGAATCTGGATCTACTTTGACTAATAACACTGCTTCATCCCCTAAATAAGCTCTTGCCAAATTCAAGCTATTAAATGCTCTATCTGCTACTAAAATTGGGGATTTGTAACCTATCTGAGGAAGTATTTTTAACAACCCAGTAATAGATGATTGCTCTTTTATAAATCTTACTACAAAACTCACAGGCTGATTTAATTGTCGGCGATTACCTTCAAATCCTGGTGTTACAATCTCTGGTGCTAAAGGCGCAGCTAAATCTACTAAGGTACTTGTAACTTTCCAGGTACCAGCCATCCATTCCGGGTAAACCAAATCACCCGAAGCTGGTTGTACTGAAGTTAATTTTTCCCACTGAGGAAAATTTGCTAACCGTTCAGACAACTCTCCTGCAATCGCTTCACTACCGCACGATAGGAAAAAAAACAGCAAGCAAAAACTCCAAATTCTCTTCATTACAAACATTAGCAGTTTTGTATTTAACGTTTATTATTTATCGATTAAAAACTAAGTAATTTTCTGTAAACAATTAAATATTTGTGGTAATATAATCAGCTTTATCCCGAGTTTATAGTGATAGCATGACATTAGCATTAAGCATAATTGAAAGGGAGCATCCCACTTTTTATTCAGCGAGCAAAGATTAATCCATTGTACAAATTTATCTGTAGTCTCCAATTCAGGAGCCAGTTTTGTGTGGGGGTTGCCACCGTTGAAGAAACACCAATTGATCGCACACTTTCCGTTCCTGTTGCTCTTTCAGACGGCTGATCTGGACTCATCATTGCCTCTGTTTCATAAGTCCACTCACCGACAAGTTTCTGTAGCCACTGATGTTTCTTTTGTGGCTCAGTATTCATTGTTGGCTCCTGTTGTGTTTTGGTTATCTCCATTGCTTTAGCTCCTTTTGATGAATCATTGAGAAATTGAGGAATGCGATTAGCGCGAATTGCAACACTGTCAGCAAAGCCACCCCAAGAGGCTAGAAACGGGGTAAAATGATGGAAATTCCTGACTTAATAGTACGTAAATACTATCATAGATTGGCTAATTGAGGTTTTTGACTCACAGATGATGCTGTTGGCGAAGTCAAAAGTAGACAGGAATTCCGTAGAGTGTCACCCTAAGATTGGGACGCCTTGTTGCGATCGCACCTTTCGTCAAGCCTCCACAGTTAATCCATTAAATGCCATGTTTCCATAAAAGTATCGCGCTTTGTCCTGGCTTGTAAATCAACTTTTGAACTCGTAAACTAACTTTTGCAACTCGTAAACTAGCTTTTGCGACTCGTAAACTAACTTTTGAACTCGTAAACTAACTTTTGCGACTCGTAAACTAGCTTTTGCGGCTTGTAAACTAACTTTTGCGGCTTGTAAACTAACTTTTGAACTCGTAAACCTGTTATTGTCAACGAATTTCAGCAAATTTACCCCTATTTCTCCTGTCTGCTAAATTCTTCTAAAAAAAACGCAAATATACGCATTGAACGCAAGTTTTTAGCGTTTATATACGTATATTTGCAATAAAATGAAAAACTATTCTAACTTTAATGTACTAACGCGATCGCACGTTTCGTCAACGCTTCAGCAGTTAATCCATTAAACGCCATCAACTCGCCAGCACTAGCTGTAGTTTCGCCACGCTTCCAAGCAAAAGTGTCGCGCTTCGCCCTACTCCGTAACAAAATTGGTTCGAGTACCGCCGCTGCACCACCCGTCACCGCAATTAACGCATCCCCATCAAATAATTCGGCAAATTTTGCATCATCCAAGAAACCGCCTTCAGGTTCAGAACAGGTATCCCACGCGGTATCATTGCTACGATACAATTGCCGAGGATTGATCACAGAAACTATTTTTACGCCAATACCTTCAGTTTCCAAGAAAGCAGCAGCTTCAAATACTGGCATTAATGTCATATCACCAATTACAGCAAATACAACTTTTTTATCGCCAGCGATTTCGTGTAATACTACTGCACCATCGCGTAACCCTTGACGAGTTTGTTCTAAAGTTGTGCGAATTTGCAACGGCGTTTTACTTGCAGTAATTACAATTCCCTTATTCTTACTTTTCAGTGCCCAGTCATAACAGACTTGGATACTGTTAGCATCGGGGGGAAATAATGGAAAAACATTTCCATTTCGCATTAACGAAGCAAAGTAAGCCTCAATTTCTGGACGTTGGTGAGTCCAACCGTTGCGTCCTTGCTCTAATGCGCCAGCTGTGAATAAAGTAATAGTCGAGGGTGTAGGACGGCGTAATTCTGCCATTGCTTGAGTCACAGTTTGCCAAATTGGTACTCCGTTGATGGCAAAAGATTCGTAGGAACACCACAAAGTTCTCGCACCCATTAACGCCAAACCCGCAGCTAAACCGGCACAAGCATCTTCACTCAATGGTTCATAAACTTGTCCGTTTGGTGCTTGATAATATAAATCGTCGGTTGTGGGGTGGATAATCTTTAATGCTTGGTTGATGTTAGCAATTCCAGATGCTTCATTACCATCAGCATTGGTGACAAGGAAATTCCGATCTTTATTTCCAACTATTCCTACCAATCGTCCCATCGCAGTTGTGGAAACTTTGGGTTCGCCACCAACTGCATATTCTTCTAAAGGTAATTCGCCTAATTCTGGCAATGGTAATTCAAATTCTGTCACCACAGTTTTCGCTGCTGGGCCACCACCGGCGCGTTCTGCATTTGTTCTGACTAATTGCCAAGCTTCCGCAGACAAAGCACGGGTTTGCAATGCACTGACAATATGCGGCGCGTCCAGCGTATCTTTAGGATAGAGGTTGTGAGATTTTGCACCCCGCGCGTGGACTCCTGCACCTTTAAGTTGTTTAATGATGAAGACGGTAAGTTTACCACCAAGGGCCGATCGCGCTGCTTTATCCACACCCGAAAGTACTGCTTGAGTAAATTCTAGCCGCTTCTCAAAGGAAAAGGCAGTACTATCAACGTAATCCCCTGGCTGGTCTTGATCATCAAAGTCTTTGGCATCAACTAACACAACTTCATCAAAACCGTTACCTTGCCAATATGCTTGCATCTCTGGGTTGGTTTTTAAAGAAACCATGCTGTGATGTTCTTGGCTGTAACCGTTCCACACTAATATCGGTAAAAAGTTGGTGACAGCAGGATAAGCAGTATGAAAGTGAGTGATCGCACTTACAATATAAGGCTCACCCAATCCACCATCCCCAACTGTAAAGGGGAATAATTTATCTTTGTGTAACAGTGCAGCCGCCATTGCAAAGTGTTGCCCTTGTCCCAAAGGTCCCGCAGGTGCGAGAATACCCGGAATGAAACCAGAAAGATGTCCTAATAATCCGTGTTTTTCTCGGAAGCGATCGCGCAATTGTTGGACTGTAAAAATTCCCATGTCCTCTAGCGAACGATCCAAGAACATGGCACTATAAAATCCGGGGGCGTGGTGTCCGACTTCGGTAATAATGTTCTTGTATCCCAGCATGACAAGAGATGCGTAAGCTTCTGCTTGGCTGGCGAATCCGCCGGGATGCCCAGAAGCCTTACTACCGGTAACTTGCAAAGTCAGGTAGCGTAAGGCATCAGCAGCAAGTAAAGTTTGATATACTGCTGCTTTGTCTGTGGGTGATGCGATCGCTACTTTGCCCGACTCAATAGCAGGAGTTGCACCATAAGTTTCAAAATCTGGTAAAACTTCACCAAAATATTGAATTCCTTCAGAAAAATTGGGAAGCGCTGAAGATGGCTTTGGGGAGATTGCAGTCATGCTGAGTACCTTTTGACGATGAGGTGAAACTGTAGATGCTCGTTGAATTTAACAAAAATTTTACATCTTTGAGGTTGTAACAGTTTATTGCTTTTTTACAACGTTAGAATAAGTACTTTAAATGGTTACGCAACCAAAATTTCAGTTAATTGAAGTAGCAAAAAAATATTAAGCAGCAAAAAATTTATGAGATTCCCAAATGGCCCGCAAACTCCAGCAGTTTCACAGATGCTACGCTGGATTGCTAATCCGATGTTATTTATGGAGGCTTGTGCCAAAAACTATGGCGAGATTTTTACTCTCAGATTTGACAAAAATCTGCCTCCTATGGTAGTCGTCACCAACCCCCAAGCGCTACAGCAAATTTTGACAACTGATACCAAGGAATTGGAAGCGCCTGGCGATGTGAATCAGCTGTTTGAACCTTTACTGGGTAAACGTTCTGTGATTACCATCAGCGGCGCAGAACACCAGCGTCAGCGCCAGTTGTTAATGCCTCCCTTTCACGGCGAAAGAATGCGGAATTATAGTCAGGTAATTACCGATGTCACCAAGCAAGTCATCAGCCAATACCAGATAGGCAAACCCTTCAATATTCGGTCTGCTACTCAAGCCATTACCCTGCGGGTGATTATGCAAGCTGTATTTGGGCTATATGAAGGGCCTCGCGCCGAAAAACTACAGAATTTTTTGAGCGAACTTTTAGAAAAAGCCAGTTCTCGGTTAAGTGTGGCTTTGCTTTATTTTCCAGCTTTGCAAAGAGATTTTGGCCCGATTAACTTCTGGGGAAAACAGATGCGCCTCCAGCAAGAAGCTGACCAGCTCATCTACGAGGAAATTCGAGAACGTCGAGAACAACCAGATTCATCACGCACGGATATTCTTAGTTTACTCATGGCTGCTAGAGATGAAGCAGGTCAACCTATGACTGATGAAGAGTTGCGCGATGAATTGATGACTCTGTTAGTCGCTGGTCATGAAACCACAGCAACAGCCTTAGCATGGGCATTATACTGGATTCACAAAATCCCATCAGTGCGCCAAAAGCTACTGCAAGAATTAGATAGCTTGGGCAATAATCCAGACCCCAGCACCATTTTTAAATTACCTTATCTCAACGCTGTTTGTTCCGAGACATTGCGGATTTATCCAGTAGCTATACTAACTTTTCCCAGGGTAGTAAGAACATCGATATCGCTAGGCGGTTACGAACTAGAATCCGGTACAGTCCTAATTGGTTCTATTTATCTGACCCATCAACGGGAAGATATTTATCCAGAACCTAAGCAGTTTAAGCCAGAACGCTTTTTAGAACGGCAATTTTCTGCCTATGAATTTTTGCCCTTTGGCGGTGGTGCAAGACGTTGTATTGGTCTAGCTTTTGCCCAGTTGGAAATGAAGCTAGCACTTGCTCAAATTCTTTCTAGTAAGGCATTAGAACTAGTTAATAAAGGTGAAGTGCGACCTAAGCGCCGTGGTTTGGTGACAGGCCCAGATCGTCCGATTGAGATGGTTGTCACGAGTCAACGTCAGGTGAAGTCTCCCATTCTACAGACAACCACTGTTTGATGCTGGGGGTTTGATAGTTGCGTTCAGTAAACTTACAACATCCATCTATATATTTAGATAGATTTTTAATACTTTTAAGTAATCCCCCATAGTCCTCTTTTAAGGAGATTTATGGGGAATTTTAATATACTAAAAGTGTAAAAAACGGATTTTAATACTGATTTTATACACTAATACAATAAATTTTAATATCACCAAAAGACGTAACTTTATGGAGTGTATTCCAATATAATTAAGTAAGTTTTTTCTATAAATACCTCTACAAATCAGAAAAAATATTATTATCCTTGTAAACTTAATAGTAATGATTTGCCAGAATAGCTAACTTAGTTACACAAATCCCAAATATCCCGCCAAAGTATTAAAAAGACTTGCGATAATTCCCTCTTTAAAAAGGAAGTTAAGGAGAATCAAGGTTGACCTCAAGCTATTGGATTATTTGCAGCTTATTGAATTATAAAGGTATAGAAATAAACAGTGAAAACACTTAATAATCTAAGCACACCAGCATTGCTGCAAACTCTGCAATTAATTGCTAAACCCACAAAAACTTTAGAAAATTATGCTGCCAAGTATGGTGGCATTTTCACAATGCGGGTAATGGGTTTAAAGTCGCCACCGATAGTATTTTTTAGCCATCCCCAAGCAATTAGCGACTGTTTTGCCATCTCTGCACACAAGTTAGATTTTAAGAAAGCAACCCATGTATTTAAACCCTTGTTTGGAGAGAATTCTATTGTATTTCAAGAAGCGCGATCGCACCAACAACAACGGCAGCTATTACTCCCAATATTTCATGGCGATAATTTAAAGTCTTATGGACAAACAATCTGCCAAATTACTAAAGAGCTTACACAAGCTTGGACATCAGGTACAAATATTTGTATACACAAATCAATGTCAAATATCACTTTAGAAATTATATTACAAGTGGTATTTGGAATTACTCATGGTGTGCGTTACCAACAATTAAAAGAACAATTGAGTTCTTTATTAGAAGACGTAACTAAACCTTGGTATTCCAGCTTATTTTTCTTTCCGTTGCTGCAAAAAGATTTAGGTGCATGGAGTCCTTGGGGAGTTTTCTTAAAAAGACGAGAGCAAATTGACAAACTTATTTATGCAGAAATTTCTGAAAGACGTTGCCAAAAAGATGCTGCGTGTACAGATATTCTCAGTCTGCTGATGTCATCGCATGACATAAATGGGCAACAGATGACAGATGAGGAATTACGCGATCAATTAGTTTCATTATTGTTGTTGGGTTATGAAACTACATCTGGTGTATTAGCCTGGATATTTTATTTAATTCACTCTCACCCAGAAGTGAAACATCGGCTAATGCAAGAACTTAACACTTTAAATGATCTTCCAAATCCAGAAGCAATTACACATTTACCTTATCTTACCGCCGTCTGTCAAGAAACACTACGAATTCATCCTATTGCTTTAATTTGCACACCGCGAATGGTTAAAGATAAAGTAGAAATTATGGGGCATAAATTTACATCAGAAACAGTTTTAGTTCCCTGTATTTATTTAGCACATCGCCGAACGGACACTTACCCAGAACCAGAAAAGTTTCGTCCAGAAAGATTCCTCAACCAAAAATTTTCACCTTACGAATATTTACCCTTCGGTGGAGGTTATCGCGGTTGTATTGGTGGAGCATTTTCTATGTATGAATTAAAATTAGTAACAGCCATAATCTTATCGCATTTTCAACTAACGCTTACTGATAAACGTCCAGTACATCCAGTCCGTCGTGGTATTACTATTGTCCCTAGCGGCGGTGTAAAAATGGTTGTTACCAAAAAGGCAAAAGTTAAAAGAGAAACAATATCCTTTACTTGATTACTCAATTCTCTGACTATATACCGAAATATAGATTCGCTCTCTAGTATCTAGCCTTTACAGTAAGTAGTAAGAGGATAATTAGGAAATACTAACTCATGCAAGACGAACATAATCTGGAAGAAAAAGTTCTATCTCAGGGCGCTGAAATGATGGTATCCCAAGGGTTAGATGAAGTAGAAAAAATAGACATAAATGTACAAACTGATTTAGTCAAGATAGTTCAGGGACAGGCGGATGGAGTTTCCTTCGCAGGTGAAGGATTAGTTATACAAGAAGACATCCGCGTGCAGGAAATCAAACTACAAACAGATAACATTGACATCAATCCGTTAACTGCTCTTTTTGGTCAGATAGAACTAAACCAGCCAGTAAATGCTGCTGTTCGGGTTGTACTCACAGAGTCAGATATTAACCGTGCTTTAGCTTCAGATTTTGTTCGCAGCAAGCCGCAAAAGTTTGATTTGAAAGTAGATGAGGAAATAGTGAGTTTTGAGGCGAAACAAATTCAGGTATTTTTACCTGGTGAAGGTAAGATGGCATTTCAAGGAACAGTGCTGCTACATGAGATTGGCAATACTCGGCAATTGAGTTTTACTGCAATGGTTCACCCACGTACTCATTCGCAACCTATAATACTGGAAAGTTTCAACTGTAACGAGGGTGAAGGCATTTCATTAGAAATAGTTGTGGCATTAATGCAGAAGGTTAAAGAACTAGTAAATTTACCCTATTTGCAGTATGAGGATACGGTATTTAGCATCAAAAAATTAGAGGTAGAAAAGGACAGAATGATACTTTTGGTAGAAACGAAGTTGAAGCAAATACCTTCATTGTAAACTGTAATCCGTGGTTATTAATTTGTCAAAAAAGCATTAAATTAGATAAATATGAATCCTAGCCATAAAAATAAAATAGGTGATTTTTCCTAATTTTGATTTTAGCTGCTAGGACATACTTCAATACAGATATTAAACAGTTACTTTTTATAACTGCCGATAGGTGTAAATTTTAAAAATACTTTCTAAAATCTAAGAAGCTATCTAATCGAAACACTTCGACTATGCAAGAGTATGATATTGTGATTATTGGTGCTGGACACAATGGATTAGTTTGTGCAGCTTATTTACTGAAAGCTGGTTATAGTGTCCTGTTACTAGAAAAGCGTTCTGTACCAGGTGGTGCAGCAACAACTGAAGAATGTCTACCCCAAGAAGCTCCAGGATTTAAATTTAACTTGTGTGCTATTGACCATGAATTTATTCATTTAGGGCCAGTTGTTGAAGAATTAGAACTAGAAAAATACGGCTTGCATTATCTGGAGTGCGACCCAGTTGTTTTCTGTCCTCATCCTGATGGGAAGTATTTCTTAGGACATAAATCAGTGGAAAAGACTTCTGCAGAAATTGCCCGTTACAACGAACGTGATGCCAAAAAATATGTAGAATTTGTAAACTTTTGGCAGCGAGCACTAGGTGCAATGATTCCCATGTTTAATGCACCGCCAAAATCAGTTATAGATATCCTTGGTAACTACGACATCACCAAAATAAAAGATTTAGTTTCAGTTATTGGTTCCCCTAACAAAACGCTGGATTTCATTCGCACGATGTTAACCAGCGCTGAAGATTTACTTAACGAGTGGTTTGATGAAGAATTTCTAAAAGCACCACTAGCCAGACTAGCAGCAGAACTTGGTGCACCACCATCACAAAAAACCCTTGCCATTGGTGCAATTATGATGGCAATGCGTCATAATCCAGGGATGGCCAGACCTCGCGGCGGAACAGGCGCACTTGTGCAAGCTTTGGTGAATTTAGTCACAAGTAAAGGTGGTGTTATTCTCACAGATCAGCATGTTGAAAAAGTTTTAGTTGATGATGGCAAAGCTATAGGTGTGCGGGTTGCTGGTGGTAAAGAATATCGTGCTAAACACGGGGTTATTTCTAATATTGATGCCAAGCGGTTGTTCTTACAAATGACTGAAAAAAGCGAGGTTAATGCAGCCGACCCAGAGTTATGGGAAAGATTAGAACGCCGCATCGTTAACAACAACGAGACTATCCTCAAAATAGATTTGGCTTTAAACGAACCACTGCACTTTCCACACCACGCTCACAAAGACGAATATCTCGTCGGTTCTATCTTAATTGCTGATTCTGTAGCTCATGTAGAACAGGCTCACAGTAAATGTACTTTGGGAGAAATTCCTGATGCTGACCCATCAATGTATTTGGTGCTGCCTAGTTATTTAGATCCGACATTAGCACCACCAGGTAAGCACACTTTATGGATTGAGTTTTTTGCCCCTTATCAAATTGCTGGTGCAGAAGGTACTGGTTTAAAAGGTACTGGTTGGACGGATGAATTGAAAAACAAAGTTGCAGATAAGGTGATTGATAAATTGGCAGATTATGCACCCAATGTCAAAGATGCAACTATCGCCCGTCGAGTAGAAAGTCCAGCCGAACTAGGAGAAAGATTAGGTGCGTACAAAGGGAATTATTATCATGTTGATATGACTCTAGATCAAATGATATTTTTCCGTCCCTTGCCAGAAATAGCCAATTACAAAACGCCAATTGATAATCTATTTTTGACTGGTGCAGGGACTCATCCAGGTGGTTCAATTTCGGGAATGCCGGGACGCAATTGTGCGCGGGCATTTTTGCAGGCGAAACATCCCATTAGCCAAACTTTGAAAGATGCGCGGGATTCGATTAAGTCAACTGTCGAATCAGTGTTTGGCATTAATTAAGCGTTGCACAGATAGATTTAGGACTTACGCATAAGTATCATCCCAATCATCCCAACCCCTTAATAGCCAGCCATATTTGTAAGGGTTACAGAGAATCTATTTTCAGGTTTTCAATGCGTAATAGCAATTCTGCATAAAGATGCATGGAAAAGACCTCTGGTAACTTTCCCGAACTCGCGGGGAGGTTGCCAGAGGTCAAAATAATGTGCAACTTTATAGATAATTGGTATAAGTTTTGGATTATTTAGGCAATCACGAAAATATCTGTATTAGTCATGGCTAGACCTGTTGCTAGTTGAGCAACTTGGATTTGACCAGATGAGCCTGTACCATCAGCATCAAAAAACAAACCCCCTGTATTCTGGTTATAGATAAAGCGATCGCTGCTATTTTGTGCTACTGAACCGATAAAAAATTGCGTGGCTTGAAGTATACCTTCACTAAGTCCACCTCCAAATCCTATTTTAGAAACATTGATCGTGTCATCTAAGGGTGAAAAATCTGTAATATTATCAATACCCTCAGAAGGGGTATTAATAGTAAAAATATTAGAACCAGTTCTTCCCGTTAGGTTATCGTTACTTAAATCTCCAACTAAAGTATCGTTACCACTTCCTCCGATAAGGATATCATTGCTATTTCCACCAATTAGCTGGCTATTACCACTATTACTAGTAATATCATTATTAAGAGAGTTACCAATCTCATTAATATTATCTGTACCTGTCAAAGTGAGATTTTCTTCATTGGCTGATAAAGGAGAGCTAACGGTTGAAGAAACGTTCAGAGGTGCCGTACTGGGCGTACTATCGGTAACAGTGAGTAAAGTTCTAAATACCTTTTGGTTGCTGGTTAAACTTTCATCAAACTCTTGGATTGAATTAGTTGGGTCTAGAAATGAAATAACGTAGTAATTTCCAGTTGGGATATTAGGAAACGCACCACTCCAAGTCGCTGTTCCGGAATTGAATGGATTAATTGAAGAAGTAGTTGTATTACCAATTAAGTAATGAGAACCAATATTATTAGTGACGTTGGCATCAGTAGAAGCGTAAAAAGAAACTGAGAAAGTGCCTGTTGCGGCCGTACCATTGTTACGAGGATAGACTGTGATATTGAAATTTTCCCCATATTGGATAGTGTTATTATTAAAATTTCCAAGAGTGGTGTTAAACCACACGTCAGAATCTACTAAGTCAGGTTTGTCAATGGGTTTGCGGGCGGTAGTGTCTTCGTCAATCCAGTTTTGAATCTCGTTATATCGAGTGCTTGTAATTCGGGCAAACTCGTTGTAAAGCGGAGTGTTGTTGGTGGTTGTCTCATTAGAAGCTACTCCATAAATAGTTGGTTCATTTGTGTTGGACTTATTAAGCCAGAGAGGACCTCCACTATTTCCAGGTATAATATCTAGCTCATTACTACGCAAGGTCGAGTCAGTTATACTTGTGATTTTTCCACTCTGAGTCCAAATATCATAGTTGTCTGATTTTCCATCGTTGTTGGAATCAAACTTATCAGCAGGGTATCCAGTGACATTCATTAAAGTTCCACTGCTGAGATTATCGTCATATCCATAGTTAAACCAGCCAGTGAAGTTTCCAATATTGCGGTCAAGAGTAACCAATCCTATATCGTATTGAAAAGTTTCGCTTTTAGTTTGATCTCCTTGAGTCCATCCTTCAAAAGAACGTGTATAAGCAGATTTGGCTTCACTATAGTATTCATAGTCAGCCCGGTTTGTACCAGCAATGATATTTCCTTTAGAACCAAGCATCACCTCAATTTTATCTGCCCAACCCCCATATCTCGTATCATACACACAGTGTCCTGCTGTTAAAAAATGGTAGGGATCAATCATTGCACCAGAACCGTTGACGATAATATCATCAGCAGTATCAATAATCCCATCTGGCCCTTTCCAACGTATTCTTATCTTTCCTATAGCACTAAACGGAAAAGTTGTCGTGTTGCTAACTTTTGTCCGACCATCAGGGGAGAAAATAGACATAGTTTTAGATCCTTAATAGAAAATAATAAATACAAAATATACAAATTTAATGCCAAAACTTATCTCATGGCATTAGCAATCCACTAGCAATTTTTATGAAAAATATTTTCTATTATTAAGTTTTTAAGTAATCTTAAACCTATAGATTTTCATATATTTAACATAAATTATTTCTACGATTTATCATTAATGTAGAGTTGACTTTCAGTTTTATTTTGAAGAAAAATAAAACTAATTAATATAGATAAAGGTTAGAAAAACTAGCGATTCTGATATTACTTCTGTCCTCATCCCTGTGATACTGACTGATTTATACCGTCGGCATTGGCGGATTGAAGAAGCTTTTCATTAGGGTAAACTACTACACAAGTGCGATGTTTACGATGGGTAACAGCTACGCAATATATATAGCAACACAAATAATTATTTTTTAAGTAAAGTAGGTTTTAAGCGATTGCTTTCTGTGTATTTAATATGATAATATCATATACGCTTGCTTTTTATAAAGTTTTATGCATCGTCAACAAAACTCTTTCTGAAAAAAATATAAATAAATTAATGGGTAAAAACTAGTGTATTTTGATAATACTCAAAAAACTAACAAATTTTAATACCATCTAATAATTTTTGTAGGTACAGCATGGTTTTTAGGCACTGCTTCCTTGCATCTGGCTTAATAGCTTTCTTGACATTTAGCTGTAGTAATGGGGCAAACTCATCGGCAGAAAATACTACACAGGTTGTCCAAGAAAGCAATGTAACCCAACTTTTCATAGAAGCGAAGGCTACGCAAAAAGCAGAAGATTTTTTTCATCAAGGTAATAATTTATTAGATAGACAAAATTATGAAAATGCCATAAAAGCTTATGATAAAGTGATCGCCATCAAAGTTGAGAATCCTGAAGCTTGGATTAACCGTGGCATCGCCCTAACATCGTTGCAACGCTACCAAGACGCTCTTGCATCCTATGATAAAGCGATCGCCATCAAACCCGACAAATATGAAGCTTGGTATAATCGTGGCATCGCCCTAACATCGTTGCAACGCTACCAAGATGCTCTTGCATCTTATAATAGAGCGATTGCCATCAAACCCGACAAATATGAAGCCTTAATTAACCGAGGCATTGCTCTGACAAAGCTGCACCGCTACCAAGATGGTATTGTATCTTATGATAAAGCGATCGCCATCAAGCAAGATTTGCACCAAGCATATTACAACAAAGCTTGCTCTTATGCTTTACAAAGCAATCTGGAATTAGCAATTGAGAACCTAGACAAAGCAATCAAGCTTGTTCCTAATAAGTACAAGAAATTAGCAAAAAGTGACCCAGACTTTAGCAAAGTGCGTAGTCAAAAGCAGTTTCAAGAATTACTTCAATAGCATTTTTTAACCACCACTCAGTGTAGAATATAAACTTGCTGTATAGCAATCCTAAATGAGTTGTGAAAATCTCTGATTTCTCTCTCTGCACGACGGACACTTTCCTCAAGTCGAGCCAGCCGCTTGCGTATTTTCCCCCCGTTGTGCGGACTGACGTAGGAAACCCGCCCACGGAAATCTCCTCCTCTACGGTTAATTAATTTTTATAGAACCCATTTGGGATCTATCTAACCAGTTGCCAGTCTTTTAAGTATCAGTCGGACAAAACAGAGATTAACTTTAGTAGTGGCATGATCAAGAGTTCTTTTAAGGTCAATATGTCGAAGTTCGATCCGCGCAAAGGAGATCATCTTTGCCCATCCTTAAAAGCGCACAAAGTTATAATAGGAATTGCGAATAGTTTAATTAATATGGGCAAGAGTAAAAATTTAATAAATCATGTTCAGAAATCCCTACTATTTTTCCTGCTTCCTTCATAGCTGAATCAACTTCAATAAAACGTTGTTGAGATTCTTTTGGATGATCATTCTCACTTGCAAATTTATCCGCACTTTGACGCTCATATTGAGCAGCACCAAACAGGTCAAAAGCACGACAAAATGGAACAGTAGTACCTTTTGGAGCAGGTTTATCTGTATCGTTAAGAGCCCTTGCCTTTTTAAGGATATCGTATGCTTTGTTATACTTTTCAGCAGATATTCGTTTTGGATATTTATTTTTTGCTAGAACAAATTGAGAAGAAGGTTTAAGGTTTAACTCGCTCTGTGTAACCGAATTTGGATTCAAAGAAGTAGTAGGAACTGATTGTTCTGCCAGTGTCTTCGGTATAGATGATAATAATACTAATGCGGAAACACTTAGTAAAGTATTAAACATAAATCGTTTTGTCATTGGTTTTAATACGAGATTTAAACTACCTGATAAATTTTTACAGCGATAACCATAACATGATTTCACTGATAACACAATACCTGCTAACGGATTATTGTTATCATGGTTAGCATGAATAGCAGTACTGATATGAATCCTCGCGATCGCATCTTGGAGGCTGTGGCGCGTCTACTGACCGAGGGGGGACGCGAGGCAGTGTCCACCCGGGCTGTCAGTAGTGCCGCCGGCGTACAGATCCCAACGATCTATCGTCAGTTCGGCGATATGCAGGGCTTGCTTGACGCGGTCTCCAGCCAGGGCTACGCTACCTACCTTGCGAGCCATCTTAAGGGCGAGACCGATGAAGACCCTGTGGAAGACCTACGCCGAGGCTGGGACGTGAACGTTGATTTCGGGTTGGCTAACCCCGCCCTGTACACGCTGATGTACGGCAATCCCCGCCTGGGTATGCCGCATCCCACTGCTGTCAAATTGCAGGATGTACTTCTTGAGCGAGTGCAGCGGGTAGCCGAGTCCGGTCGCTTGAGCGTCAGCATCGAGCGTGCGGCGGACATGCTGTATGCCGCTGGGACCGGTGTCGTCCTCGTACTGATTGCGCAAGGCGGTGCGAGTCATGACCGAACGCTTTCGGTCGCCACCCGTGAGGCGGTCCTTGCGGCGATCACCACCGACCCGCACACTGAGTCCGCGCATACTTTGCCCTCTCCCCGCAGCGATGCAACCCGCTACGCGGTAGCTCTCAAAGCATCCTTGTCGCAGGATGCACGTCCGTTTACCACTGCGGAACGCGCCCTCTTTGATGAGTGGCTCACGCGGTTCATCGACACGAAACTTTGATTTGAGGTGATCCTCGTCAGTTGGGATGCATTACCTTTGACTTGCTTGGCATTAACTGAGCTTTAAGAACGCGATGCCCCAGCGCTCTATTTTTTATAGGACTTACATAAAATTGTCTCAAAAACCTGATTTGTCGTAGCTTAAATTCATGAATTACTGCTAGAACTTTTTTGCGTAAGTCATGTTTTATATTTACGACGGCATACCTTACAGATAATGATCAAAATCCTTCCTCAAAAACCTGAGCCTATTTTATTGACCAAGATTTTCTACAAACTCACCTCTTTAGGTTGTATTCACTCAGCTAAACCTTATTCCCAAGCCTCGTAAATTAGCTAAGGTATTGTTATAGCAAGGATTTTTTGAGCGATTTAGGATTAGACATGAAAAAATTGTTAATCACCGGAGCAAGTGGTTTTTTAGGTTGGCATCTTTGCCAGCTTGCAAAACAAGAATGGGAAATTTATGGTACTTATTTTTCCCATCCTTTAGAGATTCCTGGCATCAAAATGGTAAAAGTGAACTTAACAGATTTTCAGGAATTGCAGCACATATTTAGTAATGTCAAACCAACAGCAGTTATTCATACTGCTGCACATTCGCAACCAAATTTTTGTCAAACCCACCCTAAAGAATCGCATGCAATTAATGTGATCGCATCTTGCAATATTGCCGGACTTTGTGCGGATAATTCTATTTCTTGTGCTTTTACCTCAACCGACTTAGTTTTTGATGGCTTAAATGCTCCATATCGAGAAACAGATGCCGTGTGTCCTGTCAATCTTTATGGTGAGCAAAAAGCGATCGCAGAAGCAGATATGCTAGAAACATATCCCATGACCGCAGTGTGTCGAATGCCGTTAATGTTTGGTGCAGCAACACCCACAGCTAAAAGCTTTATTCAGGCATTTATTCAAACTTTACAAGCCGATAAAGAACTAAGCTTATTTATAGATGAATTTCGTACACCAGTAAGTGGAACATCTGCTGCCAAAGGACTTTTATTAGCATTAGAAAAAGTTAATGGTATCATTCACTTAGGTGGCAAAGAGCGGATTTCACGTTATGATTTTGGACAGATATTAGTAGAAGTATTTCAACTTCCCGCCACTAAGCTCAAATTCTGCCGACAACAAGATGTGAAAATGGCAGCCCCTAGACCAATAGATGTTTCTTTGGATAGTTCCAAAGCTTTTGTATTGGGGTATCAGCCTTTATCTGTAAGGGAAGAATTAGAGGCAATACAATTTAGTTAAGGCTAAGTGTTAAAACTAAAAAACGCAAATAGGCTATTTTGGGATGCGATTACCTTCGGTACGCTACGCGAGCGCAACAAAAAAACTATTTTATTGAGAATTTAGTGATGTAATTGATAATTTATCCTGCTCCTACAAAATCGCGTTGCTCCCTTCTTACCAAGATTTTTAAACTAACAACAGAATGTGGGATTTAATTATTTCTATCTGTATTTTCATTTTCAGAATTTAGATGTGTTTGTTCTGCAAAGATAAGGAAAAAATGGTGTTTCAGAATAGAAATATGAATTTGAGCGTAGGCGTAGCCCGTCGTAGACATCGCGATGAAATGTCCAAGGTGTGCCGTTAGATTGATCGCTAAACCCCGACTCTCACTGTTTGCCGTTCTCGTCGCGCGACTTCTGCACGTACTAAAGGTATGACATCACGCCCATAAGCGATCGCATCCTCTAAAGGATCAAAGCCCCGGATCAACAAAGTAGTCACACCTGCATCGTAATAATCAACCAAAGCCTCTGCTACTTGTTCTGGTGTACCCACTAGAGCTGTGGTGTTGCCTGTTGCACCAGTAGCTGCTGCGATCGGTGTCCATAGACGCTTATCGTAAATCTCATTTTTGGCTGCAAAATCCAGCAGACGTTGCGATCCTACCGCCTGTGGTCTAGCTGGGGCAGCTAATTTTGCGCCTCCTCGCAACTCTTGAATTCGCGCTAAAATGCTATGTGCTTTCTCCCAAGCCTGTTCTTCTGTATCACCAAGAATCGGTCGCAAGGAGACGCTGAAGCGAATGGAACGACCAAGCGGTAAGGCAGCACGGACCTCTGCGATTCGTTTTTTAACTGCGGCAATTGGCTCACCCCACAAGGCGTAGACATTACTGTGTTTAGCTCCTACCTGTACGGCTGGTTCAGATGCACCACCAAAGTAAAGCGGGATGTGGGGCTTTTGCAACGGCTTGATCGCAGAGAAAGCACCCTTGATGCGGTAAAATTCACCTTCGTAATCAAAGGGAATGTCGTTTGTCCAGACACGACGAACAATTTCTAAATATTCATCGGTGCGACGGTAACGGCTGTCATGATCCAGCCAGTCGCCATCTTTTTGCTGGTCAGTATCGCTGCCACCAGTAATGATATGTATTGCGATCCGACCGTTGGTAAAATGGTCAAGAGTAGCTGCTTTGCGAGCTGCCAAAGTTGGTGCAACAAAACCCGGACGATGAGCAATTAAAAAGCCCAATCGCTCGGTTGCTGAAGCAGCGAAACTAGCAACAGTCAAACCATCAGGGCTACTAGAACTATAGCCAATCAATACTTTGTCAAAGCCTCCTTCTTCATGGGCTTTGGCAAATTCACGAACATAAGCTGTATCAATGATGTCATCGCCCAGACTGCCTGATGCACTATTTAATTCCGAAGTCGGTTTTGTCCGAATCAATCCAATAAATTCAATTGGCATAATTAATTGTCCTGAAAATGTTGGGGAGTGGGGAGCAGAGGAGTAGGGGAGATGGGGAAGCAGGGGAAGCAGGGGAGAAGAATTAATAACCAATATCGAATGCCCTATGACGCCACTTGCTCCACTTGGGGAGCCACCCCGTTGGGCGGGCAATGCCCGACTTGAAGGGAGTGGCGTGAGACCCCTTGGCGCTAGTCTCTCCCTTTAGGAGAAAACCGCGGTGGCTCCCCCATGCCCAATCCCTAATCAAATAAGTCTGGTTGGTCGTGGGTAATTTCATCCCATAAATACTGGAATCCACCCCAGCCTGCTTGGTGAGTACCACCGCGTTGTTGGATCTTTAAGGCGATGTCATGGTCAATTAGGACGGGTTTTCCTACGGCTTCTGCTAGCAATTGCGCCTTAGCAGTATCCTCTAACCTGATGTACCACCAAGCTGCTTCATCTACACTGTGTCCCACGGTCAATATTCCGTGGTTGCGTAAAATCGCAGCTTTGCGATCACCTAGTGCCTGAGCAATGCGTTTTCCTTCACTTGTCTCCAAGACAATGCCTGTAAAATCATCAAATAGAGCATGATCTTGGTAAAAAGCACAGGAATCTTGGGTAATCGGATCGAGCAACCGACCCAAAGATGACCAAGTTTTACCATAGAAAGAATGGGCATGAGCCGCTGCAATGACATCGGGGCGGGCTTCGTGGATTTGAGAGTGAATGGCAAATGCTGCTTGACTAACTTTACCTTCACCTTGGACTACCTGACCTTCACTATTCACTAGTATCAGGTCTGATACCCGAATGCGACTGAAGTGTATCCCAAAGGGATTTACCCAAAAATGATCGGTAAGTTCGGGATCGCGGGCAGTGATGTGTCCTGCCAATCCTTGAGCAAAACCCAAACGCGCAAATACCCGAAAGGCTGCTGCCAAGCGTTCTTGGCGATGGCGACGCTCTGATTCAATGGAAACGAAGGTCGGTGGTTGAAAGGGATTGCTGGGGCGGACGAGAGAAGTTTGCACCATAATTTTCAACTCCTACGTATGGATTAAGTAGACCTATGCTGCCTCACTGCTGCTAAAAGCCCAAGGTTTATCGATAAAACCATTAAATTAGCGATAACAATAAAGGATTATGGCTCAGTGGGCGATGCTTACGGCGGTAAACTACGCAGTTTTTATCACTGCAAATACGTATTGTTCAATCATGTCCAGTGGACAATGCTACAAATAACTTTTGGTGGCTGATAGCCATAAATACCTTACTATTTACAGTTTTTCAACTACCTAGTGAAAACAAATTTCTTAACTAGAGTAATGATGCTGTCAAGCAAACTACGGCAAGTCAATCGGTTTAAAGTATTTAAATTATAATGAAGCTACCACAATTCATTTAAATAAGCAAGCTCAATATGGAGTTATGCTAAAAAAATATACTGGGGGAAAGTTTTATCTTTTTCTTTTTACGACTCCAAGAGCTGCTTAAGAACATATCGGGCACGGTTATAAATAACACCCGGTTGTGAGCTTTCTCGTGGACCAGCAACATTCAAAATGCGAATGTTGTGCTTTTGAATCCAACTTGAGAAACGAGCAGCGTCATTTCCACTGAACGACAGCGCATTAATGATGAGGATGGGGCGATCGTACTTATGCGCTAGGTCAGCCGTAAGCTTTGTTCCTCCTTCAAGTGATCCATACGCTAGGACGAGCGTCCCATCTGAATCTCGAACATTCCACTCGGTACGTAATGCGTAGTCTGTACTTGTTGTCTCTTGAAGCGGGTATACAGGTGGTATCTTTCCATCCTCTGCAAGCCGCCCCTTTGGACACCATCCACGAACTGGTAACAAAAATGACAAAGCTGTATCGAGTGCAGCTCTATCAACTCCTGTCTGACCTCCGGTTACAACCCAAAGCCGTTGATGAGACGATATTGACTCTCCTTTCTCGGATTGTGTGGCGATCAAAAGTGCGTAGTTTACCGCCGTAGGCATCGCTTTACCCTGCATAAGTCCTCCAACGATGAGCAATGCAAGTACAACGCCTTCGCTCATAATGACGTTGTTAACTTCCATGAGTAATAATTTTCCTTTGACGTTTGGTCAGGATCTTTAATGACAAATACTTCTATTTTCAATATCTGACTGTTATACGGAATGCATCTGCATTATCAGAGAAAAACACAAGGGGCAATGACCGCAAATGGATTTTATTGTCACTGCGATCGTCACTTACTTTTAGTTCTTCCGAGGCTTGTTTTAGAGCCTCATAGTAGTCTCTTGCATTTTTTGATAGTGAATGTGGTGAAATGACAGCTTCATTAACTATAAAAGTTAGCCAGCCGTCTTGTTTAGCTTGGAATTCTGTGTTGCTATAGGACTAATATTTGATTTCTGAAAAAGCTCCGTACATTTGAAGAGTGGAAAAATCACTCGTTTGTGTCGGATAAACCACTCAAACATCCACTTTAGATGAGAGAACGAAGGAATCAAAGCATAGAGACACTGCACTCATGTTTTAGCTTGTAACCAAATATCCTAAGCGTGGATTTTGTGATGGGCAATTAGGGGCAAAGTGGACACAGTGGATTTTCCACTGGTCTTGAGAGAAACCTTAGTTTATCTGGCCTATAACATTCATAGCGCTAATTTAGGCTGTTTAAAATAATAAAATAATTTCACGCACACGATCAGAAATTGTCCCTCAGTTGAAAGTTGAGCGATGTCTACGACGGGCTACGCCTACGCATTTCTTGCTTCTCTTTTCAAACTTGGGAGCAGTTAAACCTGAATGCTTACCTTTCTTACATATCTCGCTGATATTCTTCTAATAATTGCGGAATGTGATCGTACCCATCCACACCGATAACCGCAATAATTTTCGGGCGATGTTGCTGTAAGAATTTTTGAAAAGCTTCTGCCCCAATTTGTCCTTGTAAAATTGTCAGTAACCCTGCTGCTTGACGCCACTCATTAGAAGCAATTTGCTCTAAAAGATACATTCCCAAGCAGCCCGTGTAAACAGTTTTTTCGGAATTTTGCAGATGATAATAAGCTTCTGCTAAATAAGCTAAGTTCCGCCCTTGGAGATACAAATCACCAGAAATTTGCGCTGTTTTAAAACCATCTTCAAGATATTTAATTGCAGTTTGGTGTTGTCCAATTACCAGATAGGCAATTCCTAAGCTGCTGACACATAAGGCTTTACTTTGAATATCGCCTAATTTTTCTGATAATTTTAAACCTTGTTCCAAATAATTAATTGCGGCTTCATAAATTTCTGGTTCTAGGTTTTCCAGTTCTTGAGCTTGCATGACTTCGCTGTAACCTAAATTTACCAGCGCGTTTGCTTCTCCTGTCCTATCGCCTGTTTGCCGACTTAGTATTAATGCTCGTTGACTGTAGTTAATTGCCTCAGCATAATTTTGCTGTTGCACGTAGGTACGGCTGAGGTGATTGAGATTGGCAATTTCACAGGCGCGATCGCCTGCATTTTTGGCTATCTCTAGCGCCTGCTGATGAAAATCAATAGAACGCTGGTATTGTCCCAAAGCTCGCTGGGAATAGCCTAAAAGGGTCAAAATCCGCGCCTTTTCTTGGGTTCCTTCGCCTCGTCGCAGCGGTTCATCCAAATAATCTAGGGCATCTCGTAAATAGGTGCCAGTAAAAGAGGCAAAAATCCCACCGTAAAAGGGAAAATACGGACGCTGGGCAAAGGTTCGCAAAATCTGGAGCATGATTTGAGAACAGGCATCGCTGTATACTGTGCCAATGCTCCTAAAACCACTTGCTAACTGACTCCAAATCACCGCAAAGGTCAAAAAAGTGGAAATGGACAACTTTGGCCCCGCTTTCACATCGTAAGCTTGTTGGTCAAACCAGTTAATTAATCCCCGTTGCAAGAACTGTAAAATCAATGCCATTTCCACCCAATCTCTCAAGGTGATTCCCCATTGTCGCTCGGCAAACTCTATTGCAGATTCTTCCATAGCTAAGGTGCGAAGCAGTGCTTGGGGTAATTCACTATTAAGTTGTTTCGCCCAACTTGCCCAAGGGCCACGTTCTCCCGGTACGCCGCCAAACCCCAGAGATTCTTTTTGCTCGTACATCCAACTGAGCAAGTTGTCTTGCAATCGCTGCCAAGAAGCTAAACCACGGGTAATGCCTTCGGACAATTGTTGTAAATCAGCATCTGCCTGAGCAAATTGCTGCAATGCCTTTGACAACTGCTGTAACTGTTGTAAATTTAGCGGATACTTCTGATTGGGGTCAGTAACCTGGATAAATACCGCTAGACGCTCCTCAGCAGGGGCTGTGGTGATTTCTATAACTGCGGAGGCGATCACTTCTGTGGCTTTGTTTTGCTCTTGCCATCGTTGCCATTGACTTTGAATCGTCTTAACGGCTCTCAAACCGCGAGTTGCTTTGGCTTTCTTGAGTTCGTCTTTTTCACTATCTACTTGGCTTTGGAAGGAATTCAGGCGAGCGCTTAAAGCTAGCTCAAAGACTTCCCCTGTACCGGAAGTAATTCCTTTAAGCAGCATTTGATACACCTGTTCTACAGAGCTAATTTTGCCCTTGAGGGTGGTTTCGACAATTTCATCGATTAAGGCAAGATAGCGATCGCTTAATGGCAGAGAGTCTGGCACTTTGGCTACTAGGAGAATGTCACATCAACTCTAATTCTAGTCTTGGCAGCAGAGGTAGGGGAAACAATTGGCCGCTTTTAGGCAGTCATGGTCATAACAAATGCGAAATTTAGAAAAAATTTATTTAGCGATTTGTTATCATTCCTTGAGTGATTCGCTGTTTAACTACACGATAAAAAAATAATGGAATGCCTACAATATAACGGTCTGCTAGACGAGTAGGTTCAGTAATTAAGCGTGTTAACCACTCCAGACCATTATCAGTCAGCCAACGCGGCCCGCGATATATAGAGTCAGTATAAAAATCTAGACAAGCACCCAAAGGTAAAAATACAGTAGTTTCAATTTTTTTGAAGTTATCTAAAATCCAGCGTTCCTGCAACGGCATACCAAAACCAATATATAAAATATCTGGTTGGAATTTATTAATTTTTTCTATTACCAAATCATTCTCTTTTCCTGATTTGTCAAAATAACCATGATGTCCCTGTACGCGTAAATTAGGCGCAATTGATACTAATTTAGTAATTGCCTTATCAACTACGCCAGGTTTTCCAGCTAACAAAAATAAAGAAAGGTTTTCTTTCTCACACTTTAATGCTAAATCTTCTATGTAATCTGGTGCTGTCATTCGATGTGCAGATTGCATTGAATAACCATTGAATCTAGCTCCTACCATTACACCAAACCCGTCACAAAATACTAAATCAGCCTTATTCAAAAAATCTCGATACCAAGATTTTTCATAAGCGAAATTCATGGCTCTTATATTCACATGTCCTACAACTGTCTTTTTTTGGTTTTTTGATGCTTCTATTAAATAATCAACTAATTCATGTACTTTAAGTTGATGGAATCTTGTATTAAACAACTTAACTTCAGGAAAAGTTTTCATTTCTGTACCTCCCTTATTTATTAGCCAGTATACCAAGTTTAGAATAATGTCAACAACAAAAGAATAATATCTTTATCGCTACTTGACTTTTTATAATATTAAATTTATACCTTTTCAACACCTATTATCCTTATACAGAATGAATTATGTCCTTTGTAAGTTCGGTATTTAATACATAGTGTAAGTCACTTAAACCTATTTTAAGATGGTTATCAATTGATAACTGCTGTATAAATGCATTTTAAAGATGTCAGGTAATTGTTTATATCCAAGTGTTTAACTCTAACTCGTGCATTATTTCCTAAAGATATTCTCAAATTTTTGTCTGCAATTAAAGATTGCATTGCCTCTGATAATTGTTGAATATTCCCCGGATTAACTAATAAACCATTCTGATTTTGAGTAACTATTTCGGGTATTCCTCCCACTGCAGTAGTGATAACTGCCAAACCCCAACTCATTGCTTCTAGTAGTGCCATAGGCAGACCTTCGTTGTAGGAAGGTAATACAAAGATATCAGCTTTAGTTAAAAGATCGTCACGTTTTTCTTTATCTACCCAATCAAGAATAGTGATATAGTCAATAAGATTTAGAGTTGAGATCAAACTACGAGCTTGTTCTACATCTCCATCACCCGCTATAACTAACTTGGCTTGGCTTTGTTGAGCAACAGGCATAGAAGCAAATGCTTTAATTAAATCAAAAGCACCTTTGCGCTCACCAATGCGCCCTAAAAATAAGAAAAATATCTGTTTAGAATCTATTCGCTGTGGAATTTGTGCAGGAGTTTTTACTGGGTTAGGGAGAACAATAACTTGCTCTGACTTCAAGCCAAGATTCTCAATGTAGAATTTTTTCCAGCTATCTGATAAAACAATGAAACGGGTACATTTACAAAACGACCAACTTAGCCACTGCTTAAGCCATTGGGGTAGTTTAGAGTAAAACAAATGAAAATCAGCACTATGAGTATGAATAATTACTGGTTTTTGAAATAGCCAACCAATAAGAGTAGTGATTGAATGACGAAAAGCGCTACCTCTATCTGAGACATGGATATGAATTATGTCAGTCTTTTGGTTTAATAACTTCCAAAACAACTTACCTATTGCCTGCAAAAACACTAACACTTTATGAACAGCAGAACCATTCGGTAAAGTAGTAATGTGTTTAATTTGAATATCAGAGGTAGTTTCTTCAAGAATGAGCTTTTCCACAGAAACTATTCCACCTTGGCGCTCCAAGCTTTCGCCCAACATAGTAATTTTTATGGGACTCATAACTGCTATTAATCTGTTTTGGAAATTGAGTACACGGCTATTTATATAAACTATTGAAGGAATTTCTTCTAGTTTATATCCAAAGGTTTACTCCAAGAGCATTTTGAGAGCTAATGCTACTAACTCTATCTGCTTGATCGCAGATCCACAAATTTATTTAATCTACACTTTTATGATTTTACAGGATGATCTCCATAACAAAATTCTGCCATAGGGATTGTTATGAGGATATTTAAAATATTGTTGTTAATAACAGCATTCTAGCATTCTCTCATAACTCAAAGCTAAGTAACAATTTTTTGTTTAAGCTAAATCATGTATTTACAGGTTGGAAAAATCAATGAATTTATTTGAGCTTTTAGTAGGAGAAGACAATCATCCAGCCCTAGTTACTCCTGATGGGCGATCGCTAACCTATAAGCAATTGCGCGAGAATGTTATTGAACTGGTATCTCAACTCAACAGCTTTGGATTGAAACAGGGAGAACGCATTGCCATTGCCATGACTAACGGTTCACCAATGGCGATTACTTTTTTGGCTGCTGCCTTATGTGGCACTGCTGCACCCTTAAATCCTAAATACAAACAAGAAGAATTTGCCTTTTACTATCAAGATACCCAAGCAAAAGCACTGATTATGTTGTCTGAGGGGCCAGAAGCAGCCATTGCTAATGTCACACCCAATATGATGCTGATTAATGTCAAAGTAAATACTGACGGCACATTAAGCTTTGAATTAATCAAAATAGGCTTAGAACCAGCAGAATCCGCGAATCCTTTAGCCCCCAACGCTGATGATACAGCGATGATTCTCCACACTAGCGGCACTACCAGTCGTCCCAAGCGTGTGCCGATTCGTCATCGCAACTTAATCGCTTCAGCCGGCAACCTGATTAGTGCTTACTCACTCACAGCAGCTGATACTACACTATGCCTAATGCCCCTATTTCATGTTCACGGATTGGTGGGCTGTTTGCTGGCAACTCTGGCTTCTGGCGGTACATTAGTTTGTCCCAATGGTTTTAATGCCTTGGAGTTTTGGAAACTGGTAGATACCTACAAACCCACCTGGTACTCCGCAGCACCAACCATGCACCAGACAATTTTGGCGCGCGCTAGCCGCAACCCAGAAATTGTCAAAGCTAACCGCTTTCGTTTCATTCGCTCTAGTAGCGCTTCTTTGCCGCCGATTATCATTGAACAGTTAGAGGCAACTCTTAATGCTCCTGTCGTGGAATCTTACAGCATGACTGAAGCATCTCACTTAATGACCACTAATCCCCTACCGCCAAAAGTCAGAAAACTTGGTACTGTAGGTTATGGCTTCGGTGTAGAAGTGGGCATTATGGACTCTGAAGGCAACCTGTTATCTAAGGGAAGCTTGGGCGAGGTAGTGGTAAAAGCACCCAATGTTATAGATGGCTACGAAAACAACCCAGAAGCTAACGCCACTGCTTTTGTGAACGGTTGGTTCCGTACAGGGGATCAGGGTACAGTTGATACAGACGGCTACCTCCGCTTGACTGGACGGATTAAAGAATTGATTAACCGGGGTGGAGAAAAAATTTCTCCTTTAGAAGTGGATGATGTCTTGCTGCGCCATCCTGCTGTCACCGAAGCTTTAGCCTTTGCCGTCCCCCACAAATCTTTAGGAGAAGATATCCACGCGGCTGTGGTTCTGAAAGCAGAAGCTGATGAAAAAGAACTTTTAGCTCACTGTGCAACTATGCTGGCAGACTTCAAAGTTCCCAAGCAAATTCACATTTTAGATCAACTACCTCGTGGTGCTACTGGTAAACTGCAACGGTTGACGATGGCCAAATCGCTGAACATAGGGGAGTAGGGAGTGGGAAATAACGGAAGTTTCCTCTGGAAGATTTGAACAGCCAAAGTCACTCCCAATTGTAGTTGATTTCAACCGGGCATAAATAACATCTGTGCATTCCATCTTGGCAGGATAAAATCAGTCTACGCAATCTACAAAAACAGAGATTGAACAGTCAGATCCTTCTGCGTAATGGTGAAGTTACGCTGTTGTGCTGTCGCAATGAATGAAACGATCGCTTCACACGCGACAGCAACGGTTAACATCACCAGGTTTCGTGCCAATGGATAATCACAGACATCATCATTAACCTTGGAAGGAACGCGATAAACCTCATTCCAAATCACTTCTGCATAATCTGCTGATAGTCCAGCATGAAGACAAGAAATGCTTAATTGTTCTGCATAATCTTTCACTGCTTGACGTGCCACGCTATTATCAAAAACATCGACAATTAACTGGCTGTCTTTAAGTAATTGAGTTGTATTTGCTGGTGTTAACTCTTTTGTCTTAGCATCAACTTTAGTACCAATTGCTCGATATAAATTATTCGCCAAAATCTTCGCCTTGAACGCTCCTACATCAGAACGGTAGTAAGGCTGAGTCGAAAGATTGCGCTCCTCAATGCGATCGCGATCTATAACTGTAAGTCTATCAAAACCAGACCGAGCTAAGTTTTCCGCAATGTTAGCTCCTAATGCTCCAGCCCCACAAATTGTTACAGGATAGTTTTTTAACTTTGTCATCACAGCATTGCTGCGGTAAAGCTGTTCGTGAAAAAAGATACTCATCATTCTCATCACTCTTGTTGTTCCATGACACCCACTAAGGATTGCAAGTCAAAATCGCGATCGCGTCCACTTAGGCAAATGCCAGAACTGACAACAGTCAAATCAGTTTTAGCGATCGCACTACTATGGCGAACACCATCAGCAGTTGTCCAATCAACTGTCCAGTAATCGCTGTGATCGTGGAATTGCTGTAAAATACCGTCACCCATTTGCAATGCCTTTCTCAATCGCTTTTCATCCTGTTGTGGTTGAGTAAATCCCTCAATGCGCCGAGTTGCTAACTCATACACTGTGCGAATTTCTGGAGTAATGCCCTTAAACTGTAATTCCTCAGCAGGAATAAGTTGCTTAACAGCAGATTGCAGAGTTTCAACAATTACCGGATCGGTACGGCGATCTACTTCCTCAAACCAGCATGACTGTCCATTCCATCGGGCAATGATTTGCTCAAAGGCAACACCCTCGGTAACTAAGTGGACTGCGATCGGCTTAATCACATTTAACCGTTGACGCATATCTGCTTCATTTACAGGGTATGCTAACCAAGTTTGTCCCCTCAGTTGGTGTGCTAACCGCAGCCGTATTTGGGAAAAGTGTTGCAGGTATTCCACAATTTCGGGTAAATCTGCTTCTTCTATAACCGTTGCTGTTTTTTCATCCACAGCCTGAAAGATGCCCCAACCTTCAAATTTATTAGGCTTTGGCGTGAAGGTGTAAATCATCCCGGCTACCCGTGTGCGAACTCGTCCACCTTTGACGCAGGGTGCAAGGAATTGCGTGGTATATAACTGTGCTTGGGCGATCGCAATTTGGTTGATTAGCTTAAATATGTTAGTCATAACTAATACCAATTTTTTTAAACAAGGTTACAGATGCAACCCTATAAAATCTGATTTTCTTAATTACGAATTACGAATTAATATAATTCTGCGTGCAAGTTGGTGGAGCATTGCGTGTTCTCAGTTACTAGAGGAACTCCACTGGTGAGTTGTTACACACTCTTTTAAGGATGGCTACTTTTAAGCCTACCTCCCAGGTTCTTTGTACTCCCCGTTCACACACGCCCACTGCATTTGGCAGTGTTACCTTTCCTCTCGTACTAGTATGTAGGCTCCACGAGTTGGGGCACGCAGGATATTATTATAATACACTATACTACACAAAAAATGCTATTTTCCCGATTACAAGACAAGAGGTAAAATTATCTACTGCGTCAGCGATCGCTCATTTGCACCTGCCATGCGTAAGGGCAATGGTACGGAAGCATCCTTCACATAGGCAATCATATTCACTGTGTATAAATAAATATAAACCTTGTTACTATAAATCAGTACTAAAAATTTGCAGCGATCGCAGTGCAGTAATGGTATCAACGTTATTTTAATGATTGGGAAAGGACAGGGTTTGAGTTTCCAAAACCTCTTGGGTTACACCCTAGCATCTATCTACAGGAAAAAAATTAAGGGTATAAATACTATGGTAGTTTAAACAGAAGTATTATAATCAATACGTCTTGTTGCTTAGAAAGGGAGTAGCTATTTTGTTGAATATCAAAACTTTGTCAGTAGTTTGTACAAGCACATCGTTACTCGTATTGGGTATTAATGAAATAGCGTCTGCTTCTTCCTTTAATCCGACACCTGTGTTTGACAACGTTGCTAGCTACACTACTACTATTACTGGAGATAATAATCTAGCTGATATTTACTATCCTAATCCAACAGACTTAAAAACAAGCAATTATTCCTTTCCAGTAGCACTATTACTACAAGGCGCACTAGTTGACAAATCAAATTACTCTAATTATGCTCAACAAGTTGCACGCTATGGATTTGTAGTAGTGGTGCCAAACAGCAAGCGTACAGATCCAATATTTGGCGAAGCATTGTTACCCCAAACTACTCAAATTGATACAGCTTTACAACAAATTGTAGTTGAGAATGAGAATGCTAATTCACCTATTGTAGGCAAGCTGGATACAGAGGAAGTAGGATTATTGGGTCATTCGTTAGGCAGCGCTGTAGGATTATCTGCAATTGGAAATTTATGCGTGACACCAACACTTTGTCCGAGTTCTTTCTCACGACCTAAACAAATTGTAGCAGGAGCATTCTTTGGTGGTGGTCTTCGCGATGAGAATGATATTTATCTTCCTATTAACAATGATGAAATACCAGTTGCACTCTTGCAAGGGGATCGTGATGGTAGAGCACTGCCTTTCCGGGCTAGTTTAACTTATGACAAAATTAAAAATCCACCCGCTGCACTGATTAATATCAAAGGTGCCAATCATTTTAGTATCACAAATACAAATAATCCTGCTGGTGCAATTCCTGACCCGATAAACTCTACACTTAATCAAGATGTAGCTATTGAAACAATTGCCCGGTGGAGTGGTTTGTTTTTACGTGCAAGTATTCTTAATGATAAAGACGCTTTTGATTACGTTTATTACACAGGTGATGCAGCTGACTCCAATGTGACAGTAAAGAGTAAACGTGTTCCTGAATCGGCATCGACTGTTGCACCTTTAGGGATATTGTTTACTTATTTTACGATTACTCAACTACGAAAAAGAATAAATGAATCAAAACGTTATTTTAAAAGCAATGCCTAAAACAGTCCTCGTTACTGCAATATCCAAAGGAACTCCGCTAGTGAGTTGTTACACACTCTTCTAAAGATGGCTACTTTTGAGCCTACCTCCCAAGTTATTTGCACTCCCCATTCACATACGCCCACTGCATTTGGCAGTGTTACCTTTTCTCTCGTACTAGTATGTATACTCCAAGAGTTGGGACGCGCAGGATATTAACATATTACAGCATAATATAAAAGTTTCAAAAGATGAAAAGAGAGATTTTGGAGTAGAGCGATCGCTGCTACTTCATACGCCTTCTTCATGTCGCTCATCAGTATCACGTCCTTCGGTTGAGCGATCACTGTATTTTGTCAGCAGTATTCAAATAAAAGTTTAGTTACTGTCAAACAATTATTCTTGAGGACAAATGCAAAATAACCATTATTAGCCATCCCAGGTGAGGTAATTTGCCATGCACAGATATACTCTTTTTCTAAATCAGCATGTTCTTTTGGAATAGCAAGCTTAATGGGTATATCTGTAATTCTAAAATTAGTTCCCTTGAATATAGGTAATTTTCCAGGAATAGCCCAGTTTTGACTAAGCTGTGTAAAAGACACTTTTTGCTCATCCTTTAACTTAAGAAAGATATTATCTGCAATTGTTAAACCAGCAGAGTTGGATAACTTTAGAGCAGAATCTACCAAGACATTCATTACAGCATAGGATGCAGGTTCTTCTGCTCTATTCTCTACAGCAATAATCAAATCCACTTCTTCAGAGAATGGCTGGTCTTCAGAAAACTGAATTGAAGCAGTATCTTGACCACCAAGAAAAAAATGAAAGTGTAAATCAGGTGTTGTTGCTCTACGGAGAATATCTCTGATTTCATAATCCTCCATTGTAACCGACTCAAAATTAAAACGTTTGTAATATCTTTTATCAGCAGCTTGATGAGGTGCTCTTGTTGTAGCTTGAGGGATTGAGATTACATACAATACATGAGCTGGATTAGTAGTAACCAGTTCTATTTGTTTAATGAGAAGTCCGTTGAGCCGAGGATGAATGTTTGAATTTATAATCTGTTCTAATCTCTCTTTTGAAAAGTCATTAGGATTTAATCCTGTATCAATCTTAGTAGGAATATGCCCATTTTCTTTTACACCATAGATAATTATGCCTCCAGCAGAATTAGCAAAAGCTGAGACATCTTTGCTAATTTCTGTTTTCTTTTTATCAGTAAGTGGAAAGATTGCAGTACATTCCTTATAATCAAGTTCAAGGTTTTCCTGAACTCTATCCTTAATCATAGAGAGAATAGTGTCTTCAGACCATTCTTTGAGTGGTGTCGTCATCATTATCTTAAAAACTCGTAAACGAATGAAAAACATTGCTCATCATTTTTACTGGCAAGCAATGTCACATTCTAACCTCACTTATCCGATCGTAGAGGCAACGGCATGTCCAAAATCTCCATCAGTAAATCCAGACGAGAGGGGCGTGTCAGGAGTGGGACGATGTTCGGCAAACTGTAGTAGTCACCCGCGAAAGTGAACGTATCTACAGGTGCTTGCTGCTGTTTCAGTTGACTCTCTACCCAGTTGTAATGAGTACCTACACGGACAATCACCACATTAGGCATTATCGCCAACTTCCGGCAGTAGTTCTTGTAGACTTCACCGAAGTAAGGAGCCGCATTCTCACCCTCATCCGTTACCAGAATTATCTGGTCAACTACCTGCTTCTTCTTCCGCATTGCTTCCAATGCACAGCCGATGCTAGTACCACCGCCTGCCTTGATGTGCTGGAAGGCACGCTCCCAGTCGCTCAACTCCTCGCCCTTTGCCGTAACAGCGTAAGGAATGGTGTCAAAGGCATAGACAAACAGTTCTGCCTTAGTGATACCAGAGATTAGGGCAGCGAGTTGCAAACCCGTCGCGATCGCATTTTCCATTGAACCAGACTTGTCCACCAATAAAGCAGTTGGACGAGCGATCGCACCACGCCGTTTCACCTGTTCGTTTGTCACCTTTTCCAGTTGGGCAACGGTGTCTGCGTCAAAATCGGCTGCGTCTGTGGCAATCTGTGCTTTGAATGCTGAGACACGCCCACTCTTAGACGCTGCTTCCAGCTTAGAATCAATCAGCTTCTTGACTTCTGGGTGATCCATTGCACCTCTAGTCTGGAGAGACTTGAGATTGTTGATCGCTTCCTGTGGAGACATGCTGTTGATTAACGCCACCAATACAACTGGTGTAAGTTGGTTGATTGTACCAATTGCGATCGTATATGGAATTTTGAACTCCACAATCAGCCGTGCCTGTTCTGCGGCATTTTCTGCCTTGGCAAGCTGCTTCAGCACATTTGCTAAGGAACCCTCTGGAGGAGTATCGCAAAAAAGAATCGCATTTGCCCGCTCATTTGGCTTGATGTGCAGCGAAGCGTATAAGTGCTTCATTGCTTTACGACCTCTTAGTGCGGCGCGATCAAACAGAGCCGGATTACTCTCCCGTACCTTTAAATAACGCCGTACCGCAGTCCGGGCGGAACGAGGCAGTTTATTCTGCTGCTGCTTCATGAAGTCCACCACACGAGCCACTTGATAGGGAGGAAATTCTTGCAGCATCATAAATCCAGCATCTCGGTGTTCAGTCAAATTGCTGGTTAACAAATGAGCAACAAACACCTCTTTGTGGTCGCGGACATCACCATGACGTTGATACCAAACTGCCAGGTGTCCGTAGAAGATGGGATCGAGTTCAACAATTAACTGATGAATTTCTGCTACTTGCTCAAGCTTGCGGTGAGGAGTTGTGAGCAAACTGTTGAGTATTTCCAAACGCAGGTCACGTTCTGCGGTGTTCATTATGAACCTCCTCTAGTTGTGATGGATGAGGAGGCAGATGTTGCACGCGGGGCGATCAAGTCACCGCACAAGTTGTAGAAGCATTGTGTATAAATTTTTCAGACTTATGTAAACTTCTGCGATCGGGGCGCGGCAACAACTGCCAATTGAGAAATTTGATCTAAAGTATCGAAATCGTTGGTACTACTCCCTAAAAGTAGTAACTGCGTAAGCTGCCATCATATCTGCCGCTATTGCGACAGCACTTTTTGAAAGCAACGACCAGAACCACAAAGACAAAGGTCATTGTTAGCAAACTTTTCTTCTAGTTCCTTGTTGCCATGAACAAGGCGAACGCCACGTTTAACAGCTTTTTCAGATGGATAGCCACGATGACGTTTGCTTGATGGTTCAAAAGCAGAAATCGTCGAAATCTTCAGGCTCGATGTTGAAAGAACTAATCTTTTTCATCGTTTTCACCTCCATATTGAAATGAAATAAGATCACCTCGTGCAAGTCGAAAAAGCTGTTGATTCACACACGGGATTTGAACCCGTAGTTGCTTGATTAAAAGTCAAGTGCCTTACCATTCGGTTAGTATGTAAGCTTTTTCAGTTAGGGCACGAAGTGAAAATTTTAGGTTTCAGAAAGTTGATTTAAAATAAATCGAATTTCCTTCTTATTACACTGCTGTTTCCTAACAGCGTAAATCATTCGACCTCTATAGATTGCCGCAGAACGATGAATTGTACCTTTGATAACATCCGTCACATAATGAGTTGGTGGCGGTGGAAAATCTTCAAAGGTAATTAAATACCAAATTTCGTTTAGCTTCTGGTATTGATAATAATTATCAATGATGACAATATCAGTTTGCTTCTGCTTTCGAGGTACTTTCTCGGCTGCACAAAGAATTTCAGTTTCCGGATGAATATAGAAGCGATCGCGATGGCTTACATCTAGCTGAATCTGATACCCTTAGTAAGGCTTGCTATAAAAACCACCATCAATTATTTCTACATACCGTTCAACGTAATCCCACACATGATCGATAACATGCTGTCCTGCCATTGTACTGGGATCTAGTCGTTGACACAGTTGGCTATAAACGTCATTCCAAGGCTGTCCGACTTGCGATCGCAAAAACCGACGCAGAGGGCCGAGATGGTCTGAAAGATACTTAGATTTATTTGTTGGTTTAATCAGGTAGGGATTCAACAATCTATCCTGAATTGCATCCTGGGTGATTTTGTATAATTGCTTCTTAAAGCCAGTCACCTTTTTGAGGCTAATTCTCCTGCCACCGCGAGGACGCTCAATCACAATCTCGCTCAAACGATGTTCGCTCATATCTCACGTTGTTTAAATGCAGTTGTACTAATTGAGTTGTTGTTAAACATGAGTTAGCTAACATCATTGAACTCACCTCTGTATTGAGTAAAAGTTATAGATAAATCCGACGATTTAAATAATTGAAATTCCGCACAAGTTAGCAAAGCAGTTTTCACAATTGCCCATACCAATTTGGCTACGCTCCCATGAACGGGAGCGGCAGGATTTGAACCTGCATTCCGTTGCCGGAGTGTGTAGGCTTTACAAGTTAGGGTGCGGAATTAATTCTTAATTCATTCCGTGCAAGTTCAAGAAGGTTTTTACAGCTATGGCCGCTCTTACCAAAAATATTGGCAGTGGGCACGCACACTAAATCTGCGCTCTTACTTAGAAATCATGCTTCGCTTATTTGATCGCTCGAACTTTACTACCGAATGGCCTTTATGAATGTGTATGTATGCTTCTTCTGTTAGAGCACGGATGACTAGGAAATTTAACCATAGACAGCTTCAGGGCGGACGATCAAATCGCCACTAGGACGGTGATCAATTACGTAAGTAGAAAGGCGATCGCTATTCACATCTAAATGCCGAGCAACGCGCTCCTTCACTGCCACATCATTCATCCCTGCTGCAATTCCCAATTGTGTTTTTGGCACATCAACAGAACGTCCTTCAAATCGAATATGAACCATTACAATCACCTCTTGTTTTAATCACGAATTGATATTAATGGATCTGATCGGGATTGAACCGATACCCTCCCTGTGAGAGTTACACTCACACCTCATGCAAGTTGAAAAAGCTGTGGTAACACCGCAGGAATTGAACCTACACTTATCGTTTTAGAGACGATCGCTCTACCATTGAGCAAGTATGTAAGCTTTTTCTGTCAGGGCACAAGTGACATTTGGGAACTCTACCGTTAGAGCTACAGACCCAAGAAAGCATTATTGCAATGCTTTTGAGGAGGCTGTTCTTGTTATACTACAAGTGTAGTACTTTCTTTACATAGTGTCAAGTGTCAAGATGGATCGGGCAATTGTTCTTGATGCAGTGTCATGGAAGTTATCGCCCGACAGCATTGCCATGTTGGGCAATTGCACTACCCAAACACCCTATCCACGCAAGCGATTCCCCATTTTCCCCATTGCCCAAACTTCGCCAATAGTTTTTTAATCACAATCTGTAAAGCAGGATCATCATTCCAACACTCGTAAAGAAACTCTTTTGCAGGTTTTTCCCCCAAAAATCTCCACCATTTTCAGCTTCTCCATCCACTCTTGTCGCACATTTTACCTTGCAACTATCACCTCATGCGACCATTTTTCAGCATTTGGCACGAGCGCGGCAAAACCAGTACCTTCTCTACGAAACGCGCTCGCGTTCGCTCAGTACAAGTCAAGGCAAGTTGCTCAGTGACCACCTACCCCCTGCCTCCTGCCTCCTTCACGACTTTGTTTTTAATTAAAAAGTATTGAATGCAGTTGACAAATTCTTCTAATTCTAAAATTAAATTAGTAGTACCTTTAAGGTCTTGATCGTTAGCTAGTTGTTCTAGTTTCTCAGCTACTAAATACATAGCTGTGGCTCCGATGTTGGCACTAGCACCTTTAAGGTGATGAGTTTCTCGCACTATTTGCCCAAAGTCATCAGCCGCGATCGCTGCTTTAATTATCTCTAAACGGGGTTTAATATCTTCAACGCATATTTGCAAGAGATTTAATTCAAATTCTTGATCATTTCCCGATATCTGATGCAAATGTTCCCAATCAATTAGTAAGTCAGTAGAAACTGTCTGTTCATATACACCTGCCTCTTGTTTTGAAACGATCGCACCTGTCCAATGCTCTAAAGTCGCAGCCAATTTTTCTTTAAATACTGGCTTACTCAAATAGTCGTCCATTCCGGCATTTAGACACGTTTGTTCGTCTTCTTTCATCACATTAGCCGTCATTGCAATCACTACAGGACGATGACCCAAGGCAAAAGCATCCTCTTGCCAACGATGAATTTCTTTTGTGGTTTCCAAACCATCAAGAATTGGCATTTGACAATCCATTAAAATCAAATCGTAAGGAATTTTTTCTAATAGCTGCAAAACTTCCTTTCCATTAGCAACGACATCAGCTTTGTAGCCCAAACTCTGGAGTTGCTTTAGTGCTACTTTCTGATTCACTAAATTATCTTCAGCTAACAGAATTCTTAACTTAGATTTAGTAGAGGGGTTAGGGGAAGAAGTAACAATACTTGAAGTTTCTGTATTCTGAATTTCTTCTGTAGCCTCTAGCTTCCTGCCTCTACACCCTTGTTCTGATTCCGGCTGAGTTTCTAAAATATTTATGATGGTATCAAGAAGTCGTGATGGCTTAATGGGTTTGAATAAATAAGCAGCAAATCCGATTTTGAGCACCTGTTGTACTTCATCCCGTTGATTAGTAGAGGCGAGCATAATCAAAGGGATCTCAGCAATTGCAGAATTGGCTTGAATTTGTTCTTTTATTGTCATGCCATAAGTTTGGAGTATTTGCAGATCAACCAAGGCAACATCATAAGATTTCCCCTGCTCGCTAGCTTGCTGAATAACTTTAAGGGCCACAACAATATTGTCAGCTCGATCTACCTCCATTCCCCAATGAGTAGCTTGATGGGAGATAATTTTGTAATTAGTAGCTTTGTTATCCACCACTAATAAGCGGCGATTGTACAAAAGTCCGCGTTCGCATTTTGGCTCAACAGGCTCAACTTGCTTGGTAAAAAGTATCTCAAACCAAAATTTAGATCCTTTGTCCATCTGACTTTCTACCCCAATCACTCCTCCCATCAAGGTTACAAGTTGTTTACAGATGGCTAATCCCAAACCAGTACCACCATACTTGCGAGTGGTCGAAGCATCCACTTGGGTAAATGGCGTAAAGAGTTTGCGTTGGTCTTCAGGGCTAATGCCAAGACCTGTATCTGTAATGGCAAAATGGATGGTGGCTGTAGTCGAGGAAAACGTAAGCAATTCGGCTTGCACTAATACTTCGCCAGCGCTGGTAAACTTGATCGCGTTGCTGATTAAGTTCATCAGAATTTGCCGCAGCCTACCAGTATCTCCTTTGAGTTGGGTGGGAACGTTGTGATTAATTAGTACAGCAATTTCTAATCCCTTGTTATGGGCTGAGGGAGCCAATAATTCCACCACTTCTTCCACACAAGTGGATAGATCAAAATCTAGAGTTTCGAGAGCCATCTCTCCAACTTCAAGTTTGGAAAGATCCAAAATCTCGTTGATTAAACTTAAAAGGGCGTTTCCACTACTCCGAATTGTTTCAATAAAATCTCGCTGTTCTTCGTCTAAGGGAGTATCTAACACTAAACTGGTCATTCCCAATACAGCGTTCATCGGTGTGCGAATTTCATGACTGATATTTGCCAAAAAGGCACTTTTCGTCTGAGAAGCTAATTCGGCTTGGCGACGGGCAATTTCAAGTTCTTGTCGCTGACGAGTTTCTGCTGCTAATAGTTGGGCTTGGGTTAAGGCAATACCTACTTGGTCGGCTATTTGCCGCAAAAGATGAGTTTCAAAGCTAGACCAGTGGTGAGAATCGTCACACTGATGAACTATGAGCAAACCGCGAAGTTCTTCTTTGACAAGAATAGGCACGACCAAATTGACTTTTACCCCAAACTGTTGCATTAATTCCAGATGGCTTTGTTCAACTTCCAAAAGCTCCAAGTTAGCTAGTCCGAAAATCTTTCCTTGACGGTACTGCTGTAGATAGTACTGTTGGAGATATTCCGTTTGGAAGTAGGGGGCGGTGTTGTTTTGCTCTTTGATTGCTGGTAAGCCAGAAACTACTGCTTCAATAACGGTGTTTGCAGACTGATCTGGCAAAAGCTGATAGATCAAAACTCGGTCAGTCTGGAGAATTTTTTGTACTTCCTCGACAGTGATTTGGAGAATTTCTTCGATATGCAAAGACTGACGAATCTTCAGGGTGATTTCGGTAAATAGTTGCGATCGCAAATTTTGACGTTGTATTTCTTCTTCAGCCTGTTTACGCTGGATAAATTGCCCCACTTGCTCGCCGATAGAATTCATCGCTTTGACTAAATCTTCGTCAAGCGGCTGGATTTCTCGATTGAAGCAGGTAATCACACCGAGGATTTTGTTACCACTGCGGATCGGAAAACCAAAAGCTGCGTGTAGTCCTACTTGAGCAGCAATTTTGAAGTTAGGAAAATTAATATCTTTAGCGATATCAGCGATCCAAACAGGTTCACAACTAGCCCAAACCCGGCCAGGTAGTCCAATTCCTCGTGTAAAGGTGGTTTGGCGCTTCAGTGTTTCAAATTCTTGCATCTCAAGGGATGGTTTATGCCATATATCGAGAAAACGCAACACATTTGCCTGTCGATCGACCATCCAAATTTCACCCAAATCCCATCTCAAACTCTCACAGATCCCTTGCAAAATTTGGCAAGTAGCTTCGTTGATTGTGGTGGACTCTGCTAGGACGCGGGTTGCAGCATATTGTGCAGTTAGATGCTGCTGTGTTCGTTTGCCATCGGTAATGTCAATGCCAGTGCCAACGATGTACTCAACACGGCCTTCATAGTCTTTTAAAATGGTATTCGACCAGGAAATCAGCCGCCGACTACCATTCTTCATTACCCAATAATTTTCGTACTCATGGGGGAGTTGACCAGTTAGCAATTGCTCGAAAATTGCTTTAATCGGCTCCACCTCTTCAGGAATGAGGAACAAGTTCCAGCAATACCTACCTCTGACTTCATCAAAGGAGTAACCAGTTATTTGCTCACAAGCTTGATTGAAACGAACAATTTGCCCTTGAGAATTGAGCACTATTACCAACGCGCCGACTGTATCAAGGACTGCTGAAATAAAGTTGCGTTCTTGATTTAAGGTTTCTTCTGTCCTCTTTCGCTCAATAACCTCACGATAGATCAAGTAGTAGACGATAGCAAGAACGATAAAACTTAGGCAAATAGCGATCGCAAGTGTCACAATTGTGTTGCGATCCCGATTCTTTGCGGCTTGTGACTGCTGTTGGAGTTGTCCCCTGGACTCGTTTTCCATTTCATCGATCGCCTTGCGGATATCATCCATGAGATTTTGTCGATCGTTTCTCAGTAGTACTTGCAATGCCGCTTCTAATCCCTTGTTCTGGCGCAAGTTGATAGTCTCTTTTAGTTCACTAAGTTTAGCCGTTATCAGAAATTCAAGCCTTGCAATCTGTTTTTGTTGATTCGGTCGATCTGCTGTTAAACTCTTCAGCTTGACAATTTCTTGATCGACGTTATCAAGTGCTGTTTGATACGATTTTAGATAAAGTTTTTCTCCAGTAAAGATGTAGCTACTTTGTCCAGTCTCAGCATCTTTTATCTGGGACAGTATTTCTTCTAGGCTATTAAGTTTTTTATAATTGTTTTTTACTATACTGCCATTATTAGTAAATAGTGTTGTATTTTGATAAGAAACCACCCCAATCAGAACTAAAATTACCGACGACAAACCAAAACTTGCGGCAATTTTTTTGAAAAATTGCTTGCGTACCCTCTGTGCCAGTTTGCCTTTCTTGGTAACAAGTACCAAACTTGCTAAATTTCGGCGCAATTCCAGTTGCTTAATAACTTGACGACCTAAAGTTCGTAATGCCTCTATTTGTTCTGGATTAAGTTCTCGTGGTACGTAGTCAATTACACACAAGGTTCCGAGCGTATATCCTTCAGGGTTAATCAGAGGTACGCCAGCATAAAACCGAATATTTGGATCAGATGTTACCAGTGGATTTGTAACGAACCGTTTGTCATTTTTGGCATCAGGCACGACCAAAATATCAGGTTGGAGGATGGCATGGGCACAGAATGCATAATCTCGGTGTGTTTCTAGGGCATCCAAACCGACTTTTGACTTAAACCATTGGCGATTTGTATCAATCAGACTAATTAAGGCAATAGGAGTCTGACAAATATACGAGGCTAAACGAGTCAGATCGTCAAAGGCGGTTTCCGATGGCGTATCGAGAATCTTATACTGCAAAAGTGTCTCAATTCTCTGTGCTTCGTTATCAGGTAATGGTGCTTTCATCCTTGAGCCTTATCTACATTCTGGGGAGTGGGGATTGGGGAAGGTGGGGTCCCCAATCCCCAATTTGCTCAACAAACTTACTCTAATTAATGACAATAGTTTACTTAAAAGCGTTAGCGTAATTTTACTGAGTTCTATGTTCTGAAATAATCAATTAAATGATTAAATCTCTGCTGTATTTTTTGTGGACTGGTTTATTTGAAATTGGGGGTGGCTACTTAATCTGGTTGTGGTTGCGCGAAGGTAAGCCTTTCTGGTGGGGCATATTGGGAGGAATTGCTTTAGCTTTCTATGGGGTTCTTGCAACTTTCCAATCGGCAAATTTTGGTAGAGTATATGCGGCTTACGGCGGCGTATTTATCACAATGGCAATGCTTTGGGGTTGGAAGGTAGACGGGGTAACTCCAGACCGTTATGACTTAATCGGAGTATGTTTAGCTTTAGTGAGTGTTTTAATCATCATGTTTGCTCCCAGAACTTAAGTAAAATTTCTATACTATAGCAATCCGAATTGAATCGTGAGAAAATACTGAATTAAATGTATTTATTTATACTTTTAACTTTTTACTCTCTCACAAATGATTTAGGATTGCTATATTTTGAACCAATAACTTTTATAGTATTCCCCTTGAAATAGATAATAATCTCACGCAAAATGCAAAAGTTTTTTAGCAACTAACCTGTTAAAAGTAGGCATCTAACATATCTACGCGTTTATGCGGGAGATATAAGTAGAACTCATGATGCAGCATTTTGCAACTACATAAGGTATACTCATCCCCAACCCTGACGCCACTTGCTTCTCCTTTCTTTAGGAGACGCTTTGCGATCGCGCGGGTTGGGGTATTTCTGTACCTGACATTGGTGTAGCCTCTGTCTTGAACACGCTGCTCGCGTTCGTAAAGCAGTTGAAATTTGCGGCATATTTAGGCAAATTCTCGGAAAATACTGGTGATAATTTACAATACTCGTCAAATATGACAATTATTTAAGTTTGTAACAGTAGGTAACTAAAAATTCGTAATTTTGTCGGGCTTGAATAAAATATTCTATTCTTCAAAAAAAAAGATGCAATGTAATGATTGCGTAATTACACGCTGATTTAAACTTTGGCAACTACAATCTGGATTATATTTTTGTTAACATCTCAAAAAAATTCAGGTTAAGTAACTTTCAAGACAAAAATGTGTCCATAAAAGTAATCAAATGTAGTTAAGGATACAAATCGTTGGTGCTTAGGAAGAAAAAAAAGTGTTGAAGAACGTTGTGATGATTGGAGCTATCACCCTACTATTTTTAGGAGGGCCGTTGATGGGCAATGCTTTTGCCCAAACCCCAACTGCTGCTCCGCCTACTGCTGATACTGGAGACACAGCATTTATGCTGATTTCAGCAGCACTTGTGCTGCTAATGACTCCAGGATTGGCGTTTTTCTATGGTGGATTTGTGCGATCGCGCAACATCCTAAACACATTGATGATGAGCTTTGTGTTGATGGCGATCGTGGGAGTTACCTGGATTTTGTGGGGCTATAGTCTTGCCTTTGCGCCAGGTTTACCGTTCATCGGTGGATTGCAATGGTTCGGGTTGAATGGTGTCGGGTTAGAGATAACCGATTATCTCAAAGGGTCAAACCCGGCGGAAGTCGTCTCTTATGCCGGAACAATACCCCATCAGGCATTCATGATCTACCAAGCCATGTTTGCTATTATCACCCCAGCCTTAATTTCTGGAGCGATCGTTGAGCGGATGAGTTTCCGCGCCTATTCGCTGTTTGTCCTACTGTGGTCAACCTTTGTTTACGCTCCCCTGGCCCACATGGTCTGGGCGAAAGGTGGATTCTTGGGTTTGTACGGTGGATTAGGTGCCCTCGACTTTGCAGGCGGTACAGTAGTTCATATTAGTTCTGGAGTTTCAGCCCTGGTAGCTGCGATCGTCCTTGGGCCTCGGAAAACCCATCCCGATCGTCTTAGCCCGCCGCACAACGTTCCGTTTATTTTGCTGGGTGCTGCCTTGCTGTGGTTTGGCTGGTTCGGTTTCAACGCTGGAAGTGCCTTATCTGCTGGCAGTGGAACTTCTGGTAGTTTAGTAACAAATTTAGCAACAACAGCCTTTGTTGCTACTAACACAGCGGCGGCGGCGGCGGCTTTAATGTGGCTAATTTTGGAAAGCGTTTTACGAGGTAAACCGACCGCCGTGGGAGCAGCTACAGGAGCCGTTGCTGGTTTAGTCGGTATCACCCCCGCCGCCGGATTTGTCACACCGCTATCAGCGATTTTAGTTGGTTTCATCACCGCCTTTGCTTGCTTCTATGCTGTGAGTTTCAAGCATAAGCTGCAAATTGACGATGCTTTAGATACCTACCCCGTGCATGGCGTTGGTGGTACAGTCGGGGCAATTTTAACGGCCATCTTTGCTACGACTCAAGTCAACGGAGGAGGTAAAGACGGAGTACTGCGTGGTAATTTGGGTGAATTGGGAGTTGAACTAGTAGCAATTGCCGTTGCTTATCTAATCGCAGGTGTTGGTACGTGGATTATTCTCAAGATTATTGATGCTACAGTCGGGCTGCGAGTCAAAGAGGAAGCAGAATTGCAAGGTTTGGATATCAACGAACACGGCGAAGAAGGTTACAACTCCGAGTTTGGCGATCGTCCTACTTAGTAATGAGTGCTGAGGAAGGGAGTTTGGAAGAAAAAACTTTCTGTTTGCTTTTCCAATGTCTAATGCCCAATTCCCAATCCCCATTTCAAGATTGTGTAATTTGCGATCACTAGCGTTAAAATTTGATTCAAATAATTGGTAAATTTCGCTAGTCGTGTCTACTTCTCTTAAAACCTTTCCTATCTGGGCATTTTTCTCGCTGTTAACCAACGGCATCCTAATGTTGGCGGTCATCCTGCTAATTTGGCAACAGCAGAGATTGACCGCTTTTTTTGGGATAACGACATCCCCAGAGCCAATCAACCTGAACAACTCACTGCAAATTGCTACACCTGATTTAGGTCGCCGTCACCAACTCACTTATCAAGAGTGGCTAGATATCCTTAAGCAAGAAGCCAAGGTGGCAGCTGACCAACATCCTCCGCATTTAACCATCCTGGCGGGAGATTCTCTGAGTTTGTGGTTTCCCCCTGAGTTATTACCCGAAGGTAAAAATTGGCTCAATCAAGGAATTTCTGGCGAAACTAGCAATGGACTTTTAAAAAGATTAAAAATATTTGACCGCACCCAGCCAGAGGTGATTTTTGTGATGATTGGCATTAATGACCTAATTCGGGGGATAAGCAATGAGGAAATTTTAGATAATCAGCGGCAAATTATCAATTACCTACAAAAGACGCATCCCACAGCGCAAATTATTGTCCAATCGATTTTGCCACATGGTGCAGAAGAAGCAACTTGGAAAGGACGAGATAAACTTCTGGCTGTTGCTAACAATCGCATTCGCGAGTTGAATCGGCAACTGCAAAGCATATCCATTAAAAAAGGTGTCAAATATCTCGATTTACATCCTCTGTTTACCAACAAGCAAGGAAATCTCCGCCGGGAATTTACTACTGATGGCTTACATCTAAGTCCTGAAGGTTATATGGTTTGGCGTTCTGCATTGCAGATTTATAGCGAGATTGAATTAAAACCCCAGCGTCAACGTCCTGCGGGAGAAAAAGGCTAAAGCCCAAAAAGAAGTAATATCTTTGAAGACAACTCTGTATCAATCGCGTCTAGGCGCGAGAAAATAAGAAATAGTGGTTTAAATAGAAAAATCTAATGGATACAAAAGCTTTTAAGCGCAGCCTCCAACATTCAGAAAATTACAATCGCAAGGGTTTTGGTCATCAAGCAGAAGTTGCTACTCAGTTGCAATCTGAGTATCAGAGTAACTTGATTCAGGAAATTCGCGATCGCAATTACACTCTACAACGGGGTAATGTGACAATCCGACTAGCACAAGCCTTTGGCTTTTGCTGGGGTGTAGAACGAGCTGTGGCTATGGCCTACGAAACTCGTCAGCACTTCCCCACAGAACACATTTGGATTACTAACGAGATTATCCACAACCCTTCTGTGAATCAGCGGATGCAGGAGATGGAAGTAGAATTCATCCCCATTGAAGGAAAGAATAAAGACTTTTCTGTTGTTGGAATTGGTGATGTAGTCATATTACCCGCTTTTGGGGCTAGCGTTCAAGAAATGCAGATACTTCACGATAAAGGCTGCAAAATTGTTGATACTACTTGTCCTTGGGTATCTAAAGTTTGGAATACAGTAGAAAAGCACAAAAAAATCGATTATACATCAATAATTCACGGTAAATATAAGCACGAAGAAACAGTTGCGACTAGTTCTTTCGCTGGCAAGTATTTAATTGTGTTGAATTTGCAAGAAGCAGAATATGTTGCTGACTATATTATCAATGGTGGCAACCGTGAAGAATTTCTGACAAAATTTGCTAAAGCTTGTTCAGCAGGATTCGATCCCGATCGCGATTTAGAAAGAGTTGGCATTGCTAACCAAACTACCATGCTTAAAGGTGAAACTGAGCAAATCGGTAAGCTTTTTGAGCGGACTATGTTACAGAAGTATGGCCCTACTGAGTTAAATCAGCATTTCCAAAGCTTTAACACCATTTGTGATGCCACCCAAGAACGGCAAGATGCCATGCTGGAGTTAGTAGAACATAATTTAGATTTGATAGTAGTAATTGGTGGGTTTAATTCCTCGAATACTACTCAGTTGCAACAAATTGCCTTTGAACGAGGAATTCCTTCTTATCATATTGATACTGTTAAACGCCTTCAATCAGGATATTCTATTGAACATCGGCAATTAAATGGGCAGTTGATAACTACAGAAAACTGGTTACCTGATGGAAAAATTGTTGTGGGAATTACTTCTGGTGCTTCCACGCCAGATAAGGTGGTAAAAGATGTGATTGAGAAGATTTTTACATTAAAAGCAACAGCAGCGCTGGTTTAACAGTTCTCAGAGGGACTTGCAAATAAAAAATATCCAGTTACTTCTTGTAGGGTGGGCATCTTGCCTGCCTTACACAAATTATTGATTTCATTATTGGCGAAATACCACACCAATATCAGTTATCAATAACTAATCTTCAGTGTTCGAGTAATTTGAAAAACTTGTTAGCTTCTGCTCGATGAAATGGGAGCATCCCATTTTTGCAAAAACATTAGATAGCAAGTTGACCATTGAGGTAGGCACAGCGAAGTTGTAGTATGGAGGGCACATTGGCAAGATTCCACTGAGCACCAGAAAGTTTCAACCTCAGACCGATTTATTTAATAGCAGACTCCACAGATCCACAACCAATAGAGTAAATCTGTTTTGCCTGATAATAACCGTAATTGATAATCCGACTTCGATGCTTGTTCAAATATGCACAAAAATTCTTTGCTTGTTTTTTCGCGCTTATCAACAAACAAAGCGTAGGCATAGCCCTCCGCAGGCATCGTTCCATCTACCTCACCAATCCAGAGTAAGTTTTCTGCAAGTTTTAGTCGCTTTCACTCCCGTTAATGCTTCTAGTTGCAACTCGGCATTTTGGTATGACTCATTGGCAGATAGTCTGAAGCTACATTTTGCTTTTCTAGTTGAAAGCGAATGAGAGTGTCTGCTGCGATCGCATAATCACGACGCAACTTTTTTAACTTCTCGGCTAGCAGGTCATAATGTTCCTGTAGTGCATGGCGTTTGTGCTGTAGATGCTGTTCGGAAGACATGTAGGTACTTTTTGAATAATCTTTACTCAAGACGATTAGCCTTACTCACTTGCATTCAGTACAACGATAATTTCTGCTAGCCTAATTCCCAAAGGTTTCCAGTGGGGATTGCTGGAAGAAAAAGTACCATCCCCAGATACTGATTGGTAATCATTGGGGAACTTTTCAGAAGCATTGGGAGCCGTATCTACTCGTAGGATGAGTTTGCCTTGATAACGAGATAATTTACTACTATCCAACAAAATAGTACCGCCGTAATCCCACGCTAATCCATAAAGTTTAAAATTACCTAATTTTTTACATAACTCGCTCAAAGGGTTTCCAACACCGATACCTTCGCGGGTTTTCCAAGCTGAACCCAGGTTACGCACATCTAGGGGTTTAGTACGAGTATTATTACTCCAAACCACTAGCAGAGAGCGTCCCTGATTTAGATTTAACTGAGTAGCTGCAAAACTACCTATTCCTTCAGCACCAGAGATAGTTTTATCAACGAGGCGGGATGCACCAAACAGCTTGACTAAATCTTGCTTGGTGGTTTTGCGTGTAATTGGTCCCACTCGTTCTCCAGGAACAATTAAGGTATCTTTTAAAGGTTGAAACTTAGCAATAGTAACTGGATGATTGATTTTTTGAGGTAATGCAAAGGCTGGGTTTGCTGAATAGTTTAACAGTAAAGCTAAAGTAGTTGTAGCAATGACTTCGATTAAGGAATGCATAGGTTCTATTTTGGGTAGCAGCTTATGAGTTAGAAATACTCATAGTTTAACTACTACAATTTCCCAATTCCAGATTCCTGATTTTCAAAAGTTTTATTTCATCGCTCTAGTTGCGTTGAAAATTGCCAGCATTGCTACTCCGACATCAGCAAATACAGCTTCCCACATTGTCGCTATACCAAAAATACCCAACCCAATAAATACACCTTTAATTGCTAACGCAAACCCAATATTTTGCCAAACAATTTTGCGAGTTTTTCTAGCGATTTCGATTGCTTCTGCCACTTTTGATGGTGCATCTGTCATAATCACAATATCGGCAGTTTCGATTGCTGCATCTGAGCCTAAACCACCCATTGCTATGCCAACATCTGCTCTAGCAATTACTGGTGCATCATTGATACCATCCCCAACAAAGGCAACTTTATCATGCTTGCTGTCAGTGCTGAGTAACTTCTCAATGGCATTAACTTTTTCTTCAGGTAATAACTCTGCTTGATATGTATCTATGCCAAGCTGTTCAGCAATTCGAGAAGCGATCGCTTGATTATCACCTGTCAACATTACAGTTCTCTTTACACCCATTCGCTTGAGTACTTGAATAGCCTGTCTAGCATCTTCTTTAGGTTCATCAGCAATGACAATATATCCAGCGTAAATATTATCCACTGCTAGATGAATAACTGTTCCTTCTAACTGGCAATTATCGTGAACAATCTTCTCTCTATGCAATAGGCGATCGCTTCCTGCTATCACTACTCTATTTTCAACCTTAGCTCTAATTCCATAACCTGCTATCTCTTCATAATCTATAACTTCAAATTCATCGATTTTTCCACCATAAGCTTTACGGATAGATTGAGCAATGGGATGATTTGAGTGCGATTCTACTTTGGCAGCTAATTGCAGCAACTCTTGTTCATTCCAGCCATTTAATGGTACGATTTTGGCTACTTTGAATACGCCTTTAGTTAACGTTCCAGTTTTATCAAAAATAACTGTATTGACTGCATTTAAAGTATCTAAAAATGTAGAGCCTTTAACTAAAATACCACGTCTAGCTGCACCTCCCACACCTCCAAAGTAACCTAATGGAATACTGATAACGAGTCCACAAGGACAGGAGATAACTAGTAAAATTAGGGCACGATAAACCCATTCTGAAGAAGTTGCGCCAGAAATGAATAAAGGAGGTAATATTGCAACTGCTAGAGATATAAAAACTACGACTGGAGTGTAATATCGGGCAAATTTAGTAATAAACTTTTCTGTTTCTGCTTTTTTACTTTTGGCATTTTGCACCAAGTCTAAAATCTTAGCAATGGAAGATTCATCAAAGATTTTTGTGACTCTAATACTGAGAATACCCATTTTATTGATTGTTCCAGCCAAAACTGTTTCTCCCGTTTTCACCGTTTGCGGTACAGATTCTCCAGTTAATGCAGATGTATCAACTTGCGAATTACCATCTATAATTTCGCCATCTAAGGGAATCTTTTCTCCAGGCTTAACAACGATAATATCCCCAATATTTACTGTTTCTGGTGATACTTTTTTAAGTTCTCCTTCTTGTTGGATATTGGCATAATCTGGGCGAACTTCTAACAATGCTTTGATGGAATTACGGGAACGACTAACGGCAATATCTTGGAACAATTCTCCAATTTTATAAAATAACATTACTCCAACAGCTTCAGGTAATTTATGAATTGCGATCGCTCCTAATGTTGCTACCGTCATTAAAAACGTTTCATCAAAAACTCTACCTTTGAGTATATTGCGCCCAGCAGTTTTTAAAACACTCCATCCACTTAATAAATAAGCAGGGATGAAAAGCAGATATTCACCTATTGAATAGAATGTATTATGTAACTGATTTTCAAAAATTATACCAGGTGCATATAAACTTAAAACTATTACCAAAGGCAATAACTCATTTTTCAGATTGAATTCTCCACCGTGGTCGTGATTATGGTTATGGTTATGATTCTCATCATGATTGTGATTATGAAGATGGTTATGATTCTCGTGATGGTCATGTTCACGGTTGCAACAACCTGAAGATTCTGAATGTACTTTCTGCTTCATTTTTTCTTCGTAGGCTAGTAAATTAATTGAGAGATAAGCCTTTTTTCAAATGTAATGAAAAAAAGAAGTTTTTACAAGTTTATATTTTAAGAACGAGAATATATATCAAATTTATTGCGAAATATATAGGCTATCTTTTGGTTAAAATTAAGATTTATAAGCTGGGAAAGTCAGCGATAACGGTTCTCAATTGGATAGAAGAATCTAAAATATAACTTTTGTTTGTAGTGAGCAATTTATCGCTCTGTATAAAAATTTCAAGGGTTAGAGCTGTTAATTACGAGGTTTAATCTAAATTAAGCTCTTATACTTACATTAAGCAATCACCATCTTGGACATATACAGCGGATTGAAATTTGCTGAATTACATAACGTTGCGTCTTCAAGCTAGACATCAAGCCTATTTGATTGCTGAATTATGCTGTAGTAAATAATTTCCGATCAAACTGGTGTAGAGATGGAACTTTCTTAGGTAACAAGTGTCTATCTAGCTATTCTCAGGGAAAATTTACTTGAAGTTTGAAAGTTAATCGAATACCCTAATCTAGTAGACAATTTTTTCAAGGAAATCTATGAACAAAAAAATTCTCCTGAATTTGCTTTCCACTTCCTCAATTTTTGTGTCGATGATGTCTACGCTGGTGGCATTTCATCCTGCCCATGCTAGTGGTAGCATTACACAGAGATTACTGCACACCCAAGACGGTCGTACCTGTATTACTAACCCACATGGTGGACAAGATTTTGTGTGCATTCGAGATTCGGAGAGAAAACGTCCGTATACCTCTAAAAGTTCCTCAACTATTGTTACATCAGTATCAGATCGGAATGTTGCCATGTTAAACTTTACTGAAGAGGAAAGCGACGCTGCAATTAGAGTATTTGGCTGCGACTGTCCATTATGTATAAATTCTTTGCGTCAGTTGCAGGGTACTGGAAACTTGGTGTACTAAGATTAAATAGCGCTGATAGCGACTATAACTTTTGTGAGATACACGTGATTAATCACGTATAAAAAGATATACAAAACCAGAAAAGCATTTTTAACTACGTACCACTATTATATATTTGGTCAAAATTTAAATTCATTGTTGGGGGTTTGGAGGAATACTACTCCAAACTCCTCAAATTAATTTTAAATAAACAGAAAAAGACGCAAAGATGGATAGACGCTGTTATACACAGAAATTATCAAATACTCTCTCTGGGTAAAAGCGTCCTGTTTATTCAACCACCTCATTCACAGGGAATCTATCAATCAACTGCATTGCCCGATAAGCATTGCGTTGGAAAGAGTCTGGCAAATGGGGAACGTGGGGTATCTGCGATAATAAATCCAACGTCCGGCGTAAAATTCTCACTACATCGCCTTCATCCAAGGTGGTGTTCTCGCAGAGTTCTATCCACTCCATTCCCAGCGCCCATTGTTCCACTATTGCAATTAACTCAAATTCCAACCATATCGGCAGCGCTACGTTATACCGCCGTTGTAGTTGGAACATTTGGCGGCGAATTCCCCGCAATTTTGCCAAGGCTTCTGTGACTTCATTACTAAGGTCAAAGTTAACCTTACTATCTGGACGGGGCGTTTCCATCACCAAAGCCGCTGCTGCTGCTGCTAAATGGTGCGGATCTAAGTTGTCTAATTCACCACTAGCGAATACTAAACCCAGCCACAATTCATTTTCACCGCGAATGGCGGCAGCAATTTGCCCTAATTGCGTCGGGACTAAGTTATCCAAAGCATCAAAATGTTGCAGAATGGCGATTAAATTGAGAAACTCTTCCCAATGACGTTGTGACTGTTGCTCTACTTGCCCTTGCACCTGTTCAAGTTCGGCTTCTAGTTCGATATAGCGGGCCCGGCGCTTGAAAAGCGTTGCCGCATTGCCTGATTGATGTAGGGGATGAGCTTCTAATTGTTCTTGGACGGCGGTAGTGCGACTGAGTTGTTCTGCTACTTCTGGTGCTAGATGCAAAGATTCTATCGGATCGGGAATAAGCCCAGCGATCGCAAAGCTTTCTTCACTGCCACGGCGCGATTGTCCTGGCTTCAAAGGCATCTCTGGCGGTGGTAGTACATCAGGTGGCACTTCAATTCGCGGCAGTTCGGCATACAAATCAACTACATCCCCTGTGGTTGCCACATACCACCGATTATCAAGCCCTAAGCATACCAAGTAAGGAGCTTGACCAGAACTAGGTGATTTTCCCACTAACACTGCGCTTACGGGTGAAGACACTGTGATATTTTTGCCTTTGAGACTCAACAGAGTTCCTGACACTGCAAAAGACAACATCATCACCAATTCTTCTTGGCGGTCTGATTGTGCCTGCTCTTGCAAAGTTTTCAATATCTGGCGTTCCACTTTCAGGCGTTGCCGCAATTTTTCATAAACAGCCAGTTCATTTTCATCAACTGCGGCGATTTGCTCATGTAGTTGAGCTAATTGTATTTGCAGCTGTGCAATCTCATCGTATTCTGGTCTTAAATGCAAGGTAGCCATGTACTGCCCAAAACTGCGCTCTATCAATTCCCTGGTTTGCTCTAGGGTGTGGGTTTGCAGCAAGTTGAGTACCATGCCGTAACTGGGCGTAAATTGGCTTACTAGAGGGTCTGGCTTGGATGTTCCCAAATATGCAGCTTCTTTGGCTCCTTCAAAGGGAGTTTGGACTGTCACCACATGACCTTGTTTATCCATCCCTCGGCGGCCTGCTCGTCCCGCCATTTGCAAAAATTCGGAAGCGTTCAACAGGCGATGTCCAGTGTCAGTCCGCTTGGAAAGGGTAGAAATTACCGTTGTCCGGGCAGGCATATTAATTCCCGCCGCTAGTGTCTCAGTGGCAAATACAACTTTAATTAGCCCCTGTTGAAATAGTTCTTCAACCAGTGCTTTCCAGGCAGGCAAAATTCCGGCGTGGTGGGCAGCGATTCCTCGATACAAGGGTGCAATTTGTCCAGAACGCCCAGCTTCGGGATTGCGGGTTAAAAAGTCATCAATCTGTTGCCGTAAAATCTGAGACTCTTCATTATTTACCAGCCATAAATCACCGACTTCCGCCACCGCTTTATCACATCCCCGGCGGCTGAAGATAAAGTAAATTGCTGGTAGCATATCCCGTTGCTCTAACTGGCTGAGGGTAAAAATTATACCCGGAGCTTCAGGTCTACCATTTCTCCCCCTATCCCTTTCTCCCCCTCTCCCCTTTTTCTTCTGAATAAGGCGGGGGTTAATTTTGGTTTTGCTATCATTCAGCAGGGGAAATAACCCTTTAGGATTGCAAAAGTGAAATTCTAAAGGGACTGGGCGAAAATCGGAGTAAATTAGGTCAGTTGGGCCATGAACACGATTTAGCCAGTCGGTGAGTTGATCGCTATTGGCAACCGTTGCTGAGAGGGCTGCCAATTGCACTTCACGGGGACAATAAATAATTGATTCTTCCCAAACTGTACCGCGCTGGCGATCGTTCATGTAGTGGCATTCATCAAGTATCACCGCTTCAACGTCTACTAATGAGATGCCAATTTGCCCGATGGGTGTACCATAGAGCATATTTCGGAAAATTTCTGTGGTCATCACCAAAATCGCTGCATCTCTGTTAATGGAAGCATCTCCAGTTAACAGTCCGACTCGATCAAAGCCGAATTTTTCTCGAAAGTCACGTAATTTTTGATTCGACAGCGCCTTCAGGGGAGTAGTATAAAACACACGTTTCCCTCGCGCTAGGGCACGATAAATGGCGTATTCTCCGACTAATGTTTTGCCCGAACCTGTGGGGGCACATACAACTACGGAGCGTCCGGCATTCAGGGACGCGATCGCTTCTTTTTGAAACTGATCCAGTTCAAAGGGAAATATAGACCCTAAGTCAAGTTCTGAAGACGGTGCAGGATAATTCACTCAATCACATTTGCAACCAGATTGTTTACTATAGTAACGAGTCTTTTGTCAACTTCGTTAGGCATTGGGCATTGGGTATTGCAAAACTCTTACTTAGTCTTCATTCCCCATGCACTATGCCCCATGCCCCATTCCCTAGTCTCTCATTTTCCCAACTCTTGCGATCGCTCTGTGGCAGCTTTAACTGCTTCAATTAAAGCGGAACGAAATCCTGCCTGTTCTAGCTTGGCAATCCCCGCAATGGTTGTACCACCAGGACTAGTAACACGATCTTTGAGTTCTGCTGGGTGCATTTTGGTTTCCTGCAACAGTTTTGCTGTTCCCAGTACGGTTTGCAAGGCTAGTTGATTGGCAATTGCTCTAGGTAAACCTGCGGCTACTCCGCCATCTGCAAGTGCTTCTACCACAAGCGCCACGTAAGCTGGGCCGCTACCAGATAGCCCTGTAACTGCATCCATCAGTGCTTCTGATACTTCCACTACTTCACCCACAGCAGAAAAAACTTGCTGTGCTATTTGGTGATGCTTGGCATTAGTATATGCACCTAAACAAATCGCGGTAACTCCTGCTCCCACAGTGGCCGGGGTGTTGGGCATTGCTCTAATCACTGGCAATTGCACAAATGCAGCTTCTAGCTGACTTAAGGGCACACCCGCCAAAATAGAAATGATTAAAGGTGAATGTTCTCTATTAAGAATATCAATATGTGCTAATTCTTGAGCGATCGCGCTAAACACCTGCGGTTTCACTGCCAAAAATAAAACTTCTTTTGCTTGTGTGAAAACCTGGCTATTATCTGTCGTCACAGCAACACCGTATTGCTGCTTTAAAAAACCTAAGCGTGAAGATAGCGGTTCGCTAACTATGACTTCTGATGATTGATAAATTCCACGCGTTATAAGGCGGGATAAGAGTGCTTCTCCCATTACCCCACCACCAATTAAGCCAAATTTTATAGTCATTAGTCATTGGTCATTAGTCATTGGTCATTTGTCGTTTGTCATTTGTCACTATGAGCAAAACCCAGGACAAATGACAAAGGACAAAGGACTAAATACTAATTTAACTTTATTGTGCCATCCGGTTAGTTTCGTTGCCCCAGGTTTGATTTGGAGTAACTGTGGGACGAGATGGACGTGCTGGTGGTTGTGGTACTTCATGCAGAACGCCACCTTGGGTGCTAACTTGGACACAGCTTGGCGTAAACAAAAAGATACTCTCACCGATGCGCTCTTGATGTCCATCTAGTGCGTAAGTACCACCTGCAACAAAATCTACTGCTCGTTGAGCTTGATCTGGATCCATGATTGTCAGATTTAATACCACTGACTTGCGTTCTCGCAGTGCTTGAATTGCCTGGGGCATTTCTTCAAAGGTGCGTGGTTCGAGTACTAAAACTTCCGAAATTCCGTTAATTGCTCCTGGCATACCAATCACATTCCCCATTGGCTTTGAACCTGCTGTCATATCATCTCCCATTGTAGGCACTGGTTCCCGCCAGCGTCGATTTTGAGCGGCTGTATTCTCTTGCGGTGCTGGTTGAGGATTTTCTTGCTGATACAGATTTTGGTAATTATTATCTGTTTCTGGTTCTTCTTCGTAATACTCGTATTCTACTTGCTCATTTAGACCCACAAAGTCTCTGAGTTTGGAAAATATGTTGTTCATGGTGCGTGTACTCTCCTGATGCGAATTGCCTGCATTGACTTGGCTGAGGATTGATTGAGCTAGAAGCGATGCCTACGGCGGTAAACTACGCGACATCGGTGGATACTTCAGCAACTTTATTGCTAGTTGTAGCTCATATTACGAGTTTTGGCGATGAACTGACACTTATTGGAAAGGTCTGTGCATCGCCTAAACACAATAATGAGTCAAGATTATATCCTAAGGTTTATCCGAAGGAAAGTCCTTGATACCCCATTTCCTCTTGGCGATTGCTCTTGTCAATACTATATCCTTTGTCTCCAATTGCACCAGTCTGTGACAAAATTCTTGTCATCAAATCCTTAGCTTCTATTAATACCCAAGAGTAAGGCTGATGATTAATCGGCTAAGAGCGATCGCCAAACAATATGGTTCCTAATCGTACCATCGTTGCGCCTGCTTGCACTGCCAGTTCATAGTCGCCTGACATACCCATAGATAGGTGCTGCATTTTAATCTGTGACCAGTTTTGCTCCTGGATTTCTTTGGCTAGCTTACGATTGAGATTAAACACACTGAGAATTTCGGAATCATTTAATCCTGAAGGTGGAATTGTCATCAAACCTTGAATTTGTAAACTTTTGTAAGAATTGAGTGTGGGTAAATCAGCCAAAAGTTCTGGCACACTCCAACCATACTTGTTGGCATCGGGAAGAATTTTCACTTGCAGGCAAACCTGAGGACTCACTTCTAGCTGTTGCGCCAATTCGTCTAAGCGCTGTGCCAGCTTCAAATTATCCACAGAGTGAATCCAAGGGAAATGCTCGATGGCTTTTTTGGCTTTATTGCTTTGCAAATGTCCAATAAAGTGCCAGGTAATATCCGGTAAATCTTGCAACTCGGCTTGTTTGCTGGCAGCTTCTTGGATACGACTTTCCCCAAAATCACGAATTCCTGCGTTGTATGCAGACCGAATGGCCTGGGCAGAAACTTGCTTGCTAACAGCAATCAATTTGACTGAAGTTGGTAGGGAGGAACGAATAGTAACAATACGTTCGGAAATCGAACTGTTCATTGGAAGGTGCGCTGGAAAACACTCTGAAGCTGATCGTACTCCTGAGATTGCCCACTGCGCCGCAGGGTACGTAAGCGATTTTCTAACATCATTCTAGCCTCAGTACGTCCTAGAGACTGGAATTTAACACCTTTAACGTCATTTGCCACCAAAAAAAATAAGCGCTGGGCATAAAGTGTGGTGAACAAATCCTGGTTCTCATCAACCATACAGATTTTGTAGAGTAAACCCCAAGTTGGATGGTTTATGTAAGTTTCTGCGTTTTCTGGATTCATTTAAGAGTCAAGGTGTAGTCAAGGTGAAAGTATATATATCTTTTCGCAGGGAATTCTAAACATTCAGACGATAATACCAACATTCGTCAGAATATTTGGTTAAAATGCGAGACTGCGGTTACGAAGACCTCGATTTAATTCCTAGTGGGCAGATGAAGCTAGTGGTAGTGAAGCGCAATGGTACAACAGAAGTTGCGAAGCGTAGTTCAAAAAGTAGAGGCTGGTGGACAAATATCACCATCTGCTTTGGTGATTTCGATTTATCAATCTGTAGGGACAAGGCACAAAATAGCGCTGATCTTCTTGTTGAAAGTTCGATATGGGAAGGAAAAACACCCTTTGAAGTTCCCAACGGCAACAGCGAATTTTTCAACTTCTTTCTATACTGCCACAACTGTCGCCCAATGGCACAAAATCCTAATTGGGGAGTGGAGAATGGGGATTGAGTACAGGAAAGAAAACTATCTTTAATTAGACTTTTTGCAAAAGTCTCTGACACCCAATATGGCAAGCTTTTAGGAAAAAAAGTGTAGCTTTAGTGAGGTGGGGTTTTTATTTTTGATTTATGCAAAAGGTCTATTGATTATCTAGCATTTTCAGTGGTGCAATTTGTGCCTTAGTTTTAGTGCAGAGATTCATCCGGGAATCTGTAAAAAATATTAAGATTAGTTTGTAGTGTTTTCGTAAGGCTGGTTCAGACCAAAAATCTACGCTAAATGGTAGGGGATCAATTTTATGGCTGGATAGCTGTTCAATTTCCCATTCTGAATCCTCAATTCTGACCGGAGGCGGAGCGTCTCCGCCTCCGCTCCTAAATTCTGCTGTATTATCTCTTACCATTTTTTCGGTGCAAAATTTAGACCTGAGTTCCTATAGCTAGTCGTATTCCCCAGAATAAGATTAAAGTTGCGATCGCAAGCCAATCACGCCCTTTTAATCGTAAGTCGTACCACTGCACTCGATGCTCGTTAGGACTGGTAAAACCCCGCACCATCATTGCATTCGCCATTTGATCGGCTCGTAAAAGCAGATTTTCCAAAAGTCTCTCTGCGACTGTCATCCAAACCTTGAATGCTCCTTTTAATCCCAGCTTTTTCCAATTAATTGCCCTTGTCATTACGGAGCGAAATAAGTTTTGTACTTCTTCTAAAACTAAGGGAATAAAGCGTAAGGACAAGGTTAAAGTTAAAGCAATTTCTGTTACAGGCAATTTGAAGCGGCGTAAGGGTTGCATTAAGCTTTCTATGCCAGATGTGATTTCTTCTGGTGCGGTTGTCAGTAGATACAGGTTGGTGCTGTAAATCACGGTAAAGATAAGTGTACTCAAGCGTACTGCCAAACTCAAGGAGTAGCGACTGACTTTAACCGGGCCTTTATGAAATAGCACGTAGCTGTATTTTTTTTTCTCAACTGCTGGCTCTTGAACAAGATTATTAGAGAATGCTTGCTGGGTTAATATTTGTTCATTAGCTGGCAGGCGTGACTGATAATCTACACCCAGTCCATCAGGACTGAGGGCTGCGATCGCTAAGACAAAAAACGATAGCATTAATAGCCAACCCATTTGCTGCTGCCATACTCGTCGAGGAATTCTGGCAATCAAGGTGGCAATAATTAATACTACTACCAGTAGCACCCGCCAATTGTTGTTGGCTAAAATATAGCTTGTTAAAAAGCTCATCAACCAGGCGAACTTGACTCGCGGATCGATTTTATGCAGCCAAGTTTGGGGTTGTTCTAAATAAAGTCCAAGTGGCAGCGATCGCAATAAATCCATTTTAGAGTTATAGAGTTAGGAGTTAGGAGTGAGGAGTTAGGAGTTTTGACTTTAACTCATAACTTTCACCTTGTGCCGCTATCAAACTCAAGTCGATAGGGTTCTATAGTTAGCAATTTTGACTTTAACTCATAACTCCTGTACAGACGCGATTAATCGCGTCTCTACTCCTAACTTATTTTGACGCGAGTTGCTCTATTAACATTACCAGTTTCGGCATCACGGACTTTTTTGCTTCGCCACAGTAAAATAATTGGTGTGCCTTTAAATCCTAGCTGTTGGCGGAATTGCCGTTCAATGTAGCGGCGGTAGTTGTCGTTGAAGCGTTTGGAGTCGTTGACAAATAGAGCGATGGTTGGTGGTTGGCTACTTACTTGTGTACCATAATAAATTTTGCCCTGACGCCCACCACGAGATGCTGGCGGTGAATGCCAACTGACGGCATCTGTTAAGACTTCGTTAATAACTGATGTACTGACACGGCGTTTGTGTGATTCAGCCGCCGTTTTCACCAATTCTAAAATTTTTTCTACCCGTTGTCCTGATAAGGCACTCACAAAAATTGTTTCTGCCCATTCGGTAAAATGTAACCGTGATTGCAGAGTTTTTTCGTAGTCGTAGATTGTGTAAGAGTCTTTTTCGACAGCATCCCATTTATTAACGACGATGATACAAGCTCGGCCTTCTTCGATAATTCGCCCAGCTAATTTTTGATCTTGCTCGGTGACTCCATCGACAGCATCTAGTACTAATAAAACCACATCAGCGCGGCGAATCGCTTTGAAAGCACGGTTAATACTAAAAAATTCTGTGCCGTATTCGATGTGTTTCTTTTTGCGAATGCCAGCAGTGTCAATCAATCGGTAAGTTTGTCCGGCTCGTTCAATGACGGTATCAATAGCATCGCGGGTTGTGCCGGAAATGGGGCTGACAATTGCCCTTTCTTGCCCGACAAAAGAATTAAGTAAGCTCGATTTGCCCACATTTGGGCGTCCCACAATTGCTACTTTGATTTCATTAGTTTCTGGAATGTCTTCAATAGCAGGGATGTGATTAACTAACTCGTCGAGTAACTCTCCTGTGCCACTGCCATGAATCGCGGAGATAGGGTAAGGTTCGCCCAGTCCTAATTCCCAAAATTCAGCAGCTTGGATTAAGCCTTGTTCTAGGGATTCACATTTATTTACTGCTAGTAGTACAGGTACGGGTTGTTGGCGCATCCATTCGGCGATTTCTAAATCTGCTGATGTCGGACCTATTTGACCATCAACTACAAAAATAGCACCACACGCTTCTGTAAGGGCTGTCATTGCCTGTTGGCGAATCAGTGGTAAAAATTCGCTATCATCATTAAAAACTAAACCACCGGTGTCTACTACTAAAAATTCGCGACCATTCCAGAAAGCTGGTAGATAAGTGCGATCGCGTGTCACTCCCGGTTCATCATGGACAATCGCCGTTTGTTCCCCGGCGAGTCGATTAACCAGGGTGGATTTGCCCACATTTGGGCGTCCGATAATTGCAACAATTGGCAGTGCCATAAAACCAGGGTAACTGAGAGGTGTAGTATATCATGTACTTACATTTTACTCACTTTAACCTGAGTTCGGGATAAGGAAAGGAGCAGGTAGTAAGCTGAAAATAGCGTTAAATCCAGCACCTGCCCTATGTTTAGTTTAGAAGCATTAT
>NZ_JBALDE010000204.1:0-10504 GCF_036917515.1 Nostoc sp.
TCCGAGACTTTTATTTATATTGCGATGATACGTATTATGCTTCGACGACTCGCATGAGTTTTTACTTTCTTGGACTTTTAAAACATCCTCTTAAAAGCTAGTACAGATGAAGTCTCTAATAATAATACTCAAACTGCATAATATCATCGTTAGACTCTTAACAAAAGTCTTGATTTGACAGCGCTTTTCAAATAATTGAACTACACTATTCCCATATCAGTCGTGGTCAAAACACCTGTTTGCAATGATTCATATTCTAATTCAGCGACCTTGAATCACTTAGTTTGAAAGATATTTTGTACCATTTTTTTGTCTGTATTCGCCGCCGCCTGATCCAACTCTGCAATTTCACCAGCGTCTAATTGCCAACCCAACGCACCAAGATTCTCCTTTGCTTGTTCCACGCTCTTTGCTCCAGGGATAGGAATAGTTCCTTTACAGATGCACCAATTAATTGCTACCTGTGACATAGTTTTGTTTCTGAACTGTGCCACCTCTTGCAAACATTCTAAAAGCGATTTGCCAGCAGAAGCCGCTTCGCCTCTACGTATTCCTGATAATATTTGCTTAAATAACAGACCTCGAATACCTTTAGGCAAAGGACCTTGCTCAGAGTATTTTCCTGTCAGTAGTCCCAAAGCTAGAGGGCTGTAGGCAATCAATTTAATGTTCAACTGATCGCAAACGTCTTTAAGCTTGAGTTGAGTGACAGGATATGTAGACAACAGAGAATATTGAACTTGCAGAGTTGTAATTGGAACACCTCGTTGGGCGAATTTTTTCTGCACTCGCACAAGCCGTTTTGGCCCATAATTGGATAATCCCACGCCCTTGACCAGTCTTTGCTCATACAAATCTGCAAGACCATCTAAAAGTCCTTCTTCTTGCCAAGGAGCATAGTTTGCTGTTGACCAATGTATCTGTACCAAGTCAACATTTTTTCCCAGACGTTGGGCAGATGACTGGCAAGCCCTTACTATTGATTTACGTGTCCATCTCCACGGATAAGCAGCAAGCTTAGTTGCAATACAAATATTTTCTTTGCCAGAACCTAGATATTCTCGGTTGAATCGTCCCAGAAGTGACTCACTGCGACCATTCAATCTCCCAGTTCCGTAAGAATCACCTGTATCAAATAAAGTTACACCGTTGCTTACACAAAGGTTAAACACCGCTTGCAACTGCTCATCCATACTTTCGTCATATCCCCAAAGCAGTTGGTTGCCCCAAGCCCAAGTGCCGCAGCCCATGCTTGGGAGTGAGAGTTTTTGGAGAGTCTGCATCTTTGCTGTTTGTAGATTGCCTTATTAATTATCAGGCATATATAGCAGTCCGAAATCATTCATCGGAGAAAGGCAGACTGCTTGTCTGCCCTCAAGACTTTAGAGGTTGTTTAAAAAGTGGTTGGCTGTGATTTTAATCACCCCCCTTAATCCCCCCTTGTAAAAGGGGAAACCGAAAAACCGAGTTCCCTCCCCTCTACAAGGGGAGGGTTAGGGTGGGGTAAAAAATATTTGATACATCAATCATGACTTTTCAAACATCCTCTTAGAGTTAAATTTTTGGTTTTAGTCTTCAATAACGACCACCACCACCACCGCCATAGTTTCCTCGTCTACCACCAGAGGAACCGCCGTCTGTCTTGGGTTTGGCTTTATTAACTTTTAAGACTCGACCCATCCATTCAGCACTATCAAGGGCATCAATTGCCGCTTGTTCTTGTGCGTCTGATTCCAATTCCACAAAGCCGAAACCTCTCATCCGACCTGTTTCTCGGTCGGTAGGCAATTGAACATTTTTGACTGTTCCATATTCTGCAAAGACTTGCCGGAGGTCATCTTCTTTAACCTGATAAGATAGATTGCCGACGTAAATTGACATAGAATGTCTCCAGAATCAGAGGATGTAGAGATTTAGATCCGGAGAGGTCTGTAATACAAGTATATATAAAAACAAACTGTACAGCCGAATTTCTATCTTCCACGCATACTTTAACATAAATTGAGAAGTTATGTTATTAAGCAAAAGTATACTTAATCTGTCGCTCTAAACACTCGAATAGTTGGCAACACTCGTTTCAAATCAACCTACCAGCGATCGCATGAAATTTGCAGTGAGCAAAAAATTTCCATAACTGAATTTATTTCTCTTCAAAAAATATTAATTAGTAATTTTTAAATTTTATTCAATCAAAATTTCCAGAGAGGGCAATTCAATAAAAGCAGTGCGATCGCTTGTAACGTAAAATTAATTTCCATCCAGCATTTGCTAACAGCTTGACGCCCATGTTTTGCGACTACCTCATCCAAATCCTCACTGCCCGTGTGTATGATGTTGCCCAGGAAACACCACTAGAGTCTGCTCCAAATTTATCTGCGCGGCTGAATAATCAACTTTTGTTGAAACGTGAGGATATGCAGTCAGTATTTTCTTTTAAACTGCGGGGTGCTTATAACAAGATGGTGCAATTACCAGCAGATATATTGGCACAGGGTGTAATTGCTGCATCTGCGGGAAACCATGCTCAAGGAGTCGCCCTTGCAGCCCAACGCTTGGGAACCAGAGCGATTATCGTCATGCCAATAACCACACCCCAAGTAAAGGTAGATGCAGTGAGAATGAGGGGCGGAGCAGTGGTGTTATATGGAAACACTTATGATGATGCTTATAGCTATGCGCGTGAATTAGAAGTAGAAAAAGGATTGACTTTTATTCATCCCTTTGACGACCCCCATGTAATTGCTGGACAGGGAACAATCGGGATGGAAATTTTACGACAATATCAACAACCCATCCATGCAATTTTTGTGGCAATTGGCGGCGGCGGATTAATTTCTGGGATTGGGGCTTATGTAAAACGGTTGCGTCCGGAAATCAAGATTATTGGTGTTGAACCAGTAGATGCTGATGCCATGTCTCAATCACTTAAAGCCGGACATCGGGTACGCTTGTCCCAAGTAGGGTTATTTGCTGATGGTGTAGCGGTGCGGGAAGTAGGTGAAGAAACCTTCCGTTTATGTCAGCAGTATGTAGATGAAATTATTTTGGTGGGTACAGACGATACTTGTGCTGCGATAAAAGATGTGTTTGAGGATACGCGATCAATTTTAGAACCGGCTGGTGCATTAGCGATCGCAGCTGCCAAAGCCTACGCTGAACGAGAACAAATCGAAGGACAAACCTTAATTGCTGTCGCCTGTGGTGCAAACATGAATTTTGATCGCCTCCGCTTTGTGGCAGAACGCGCAGAGTTGGGCGAACGCCGCGAAGCAATCTTTGCAGTCACAATTCCAGAGCAACGGGGAAGTATTCGCCAGTTTTGTGAATGTATTGGCAACCGTAATCTTACAGAGTTTAATTATCGCATTGCCGACGAAAAAACAGCCCATATTTTTGTCGGCGTACAAATTCAAAACCGTGCTGATGCTGTCAAGATGGTAGAAACCTTTGAAGCTCATGGATTTGAAACCCTTGATTTAACGGATGACGAGCTAACTAAACTACATCTGCGGCACATGGTGGGTGGACATTCTCCCCTAGCTAACAATGAATTGCTCTACCGTTTTGAGTTTCCCGAACGTCCCGGCGCATTGATGAAGTTTGTTACTTCCATGAGTCCCGACTGGAATATTAGTCTTTTTCACTACCGCAATAACGGGGCAGACTACGGACGAATCGTTGTCGGTATCCAGGTTCCCCCCCATGAGATGAAAGATTGGCAAGCTTTTCTCGATCACCTGGGCTATCGCTATTGGGATGAGAATAAGAATCCGGCATACAAGCTGTTTTTGGGATAGGCAAAACTGGGGAAGAGGCAGAGAGGCAGAGGGGAGCAGAGGGGCAGTATAACAATGTCCAATGCCCCATGCCCTATGCCCTATGCCCTATTTAACGAGAATTCCCCTTCAATATCAGATTAGAGTCCCAAGTATAGAAGCCGATTTGATTAGGAACCCTAGAGAATCTACCTGTCCGATAGCCTCTAGATAGTTCATTCAGTACCTTATTTTTGATCTCTCTAATTTGCTGAGAATCTAGTTCTCCATAAATTCCGGCGATCACTTCAGCAACGCTGAAAACTTTACCTGGATTTTCTTCCAATAGAGAGGTGAGGGCATCAATTAAGAATTGACCCTCAAAGGCTTTGAGCATCGGTACTGTTTTTGTCGGGGGTACGAAAGGTTTCTTATTTTTGTTCTTGGTATTCCTAGAAGCACCATTGCGATTACTTGGGGCTACCAAACTTAAATCCAGAGTATAACAACCTGGCTCATCGGGAATAGTTACCCAGTAATTCCTTTCTCTGCCTTGGGTGAGGGAAGATTGCACCCTACCTTTAACTACTTTGAATAGATAGGAATCTAACTCTCCATAGAGCGATCGCACGATAAAATCGATATGACAAACAGTACCTATCTGTTCTTGCAATAGCTGTTTTATGGCTTCCATTCGCGAGATAGCGTGCTGATATTGAGGTAGCATCGGAATTTCCACTACCTTCGTTGAACTATCGTTGTTCTCTGGGGTGGTCTTTGGATCTGTTGATGTCGTTTGAGATTGACTCTCTTTTGTATCAACAGCAGCAGAAAAGGAATCGTCAATTTCAACTCGATCTGAGTCTTTTTGTACTGACTCTAAAGACTCCACCAAGTTGATTTCCTCGATATCATCAAGGGGTGATAAAAACCGCAGTGAACCTTCTGGAGAAAGATTTGAGGTTTCATCAGCCGTCGTTAATCTTGATATCTGCTTGTTGGCATCAGAAAAAGACCAGTTAGACAACAACGCTTCTACATGATCGAGCTGCGATCGCGCCTGCACAAAGAGGCGTTCATACTCTTCTGTAAGGCGAGCATAATAGTCTCGTAATTCCAACAATGGTGAGAGAAAGGTGCCCGGAGGCGGTTCTAATTGTCCATTTTGAGTCATAGGGTTTTAATCAATTTAAATCGATATCACTTTTATAAGACATTGCTCTGGGTTTTGCTTTGTCAGATGCTGGTTGGGATTTTTTAGGTGGTTGGGGAGGGCGACATCTCTCACAATATAAAGGTCGAGGGCCGAAAGTCTCGCGCTTTGTCAGATCGTTACACTCTTTACAGACAAACTGGAAAACACGAGTATGAATCTGTCTTTTGTGCGCCCTGACAGTATATTCCCTAACATCAATGAATTTACTTGCCATAATCAGGAATTGTGAATTGCCGTCGGATCAATGTCTTATCAATATAGCTATTCAAGCAAATCAAACTGCATCAGTGTGTGTTTATGTAGAAGTTTTATTGAAATCAGTGAATCTGACGCCTAGCGTAAAGTGCAGATGAGCAAATAGAAAGTTAGCCATTGACTATATCTCAGCAGATAATTGGCGATCAGCAAACACTACTATGATTCTTTAAACGCAGCGATTTACATGACCTTCATCAGAAAAGTTGGTAGGGGAAAGTGCAAAATTATTTACTTCCACTACTATTAACTGGCAAATCAAGCGATCGCCAGTGTGTCTAATTGCCCATCATAAAATTACTCCACTCCTAACCCTTCTTCATGGTAGAGGGGTAATGCTTAACGAAGCCATTCCTATATATAGCAAGCAAAGTGCTGTTAGCGGTAGCGGGGCGTTTAGCCCGTGCTGAGTATAAAACCCAGTAATTTCAGGGTTTTGAGCAATCACCAATGTCCTAACTGCCGAGAAGGTTGCTATAAAAAACAACCGCCTCCTAAAAACAGAGGAGGCGGTGTGCGATCGCTAATCAAAGTATGATTCCAGTAAGTTTTGTTTTGTCCCTCTACGGCTGACTAGGAGCAGTAGACGGTGCAGCAGGTTGCGATTGACGTTGTTGGCGTAAACCGCGCAAAGAGTCCCGCAACTTGTTCTGGCTAGTGTTATCGTTACCTCTTCGCCGCCGTTGATTTGTGGTTGCTTGTGGCTGTTGTGATGAATTGGTAGTTGCTCGCTCACGCCGGATGCGGCGTAAGGACTCTCTTGCACTGCCTTGAGTGCGAGTTGTCCGAGCTTCAGATGATGAGTTTCTAGCAGGACTTTCCGTTCTTTGAGGTTCCAGTCGCCTACTAAATCCAGATATTGCTGGTCTTGTGGCTCTAGCTTCATTAGATGAGGGTGGTGTCAACTCTCTGCGCCTACGTCTTGGATTTTCTGGTGTGGAGTTGGCAGCAGCTGCTTGTCGGGTTCTCTCTTCTGCTTCTCTTTGTGCCTGCCGTTCTTGAACTTGGCGCGATCGCCGTGAACCTTTGATGGCAAATTCAGTTGCTATAGATACCCCTTGTCTACCACCTTCTGCGGGTTTTAATTTCCACTCACGTGCTTGTCTGGCAGTTTCTTCATCTAATTCGCGGTTTCCACTGGAGCGAGCAACCCGCACATTAGTAACATTGCCTTGTGCATCAGTATCTACAGCTACTTCTACTCTGCCTTCAACTCCTCGCCGTCTTGCTGCCTCTGGATACTTAGCATTACATTCACGGCAAGCTGCACGACCATTAACATTACCATTACCTGAACTATTAATTTGTGGAGGTGCTGGCGCTATTGGCGCTGTTGCTACTGTTGGACGGTTTCCCACTCCATTGCCTATACCACTGCCAATTCCTGAACCTGTACCACTGCCAATTCCTGAACCTCTACCACTGCCAATTCCTGAACCTCTACCACTGCCAATTCCTGAGCCTATACCACTGCCAGAGCCAGAACCAATTCCTGAACCTGTACCACTGCCAGTGCCAGAGCCAATTCCTGTACCTGTACCTGTACCTGAACCTGTACTTAAAGCAACACCAGAGCCAGAACTACCAGAGTTATCTGTCAGGACTGAACTTCCACCGCCGCCGCCGCCACCACCACCACCGCCGCTTTGAGGAGCAATACTTTTTACAGGGACTTCTGGCTTAGGAGCAATTTCCCTATTTGTTGGTGGTGGGTTTTGAATAGTTTGTTTTGGTTGTTGTGGAACTGGCTGAATTTTTGGCCTTTCAATCAATTCTTGTACTGGTTTTTGTACTGGTAGAGTTTCTATAGACTGTTTTTGAACAATTTTTGGTTCTTTTTTGGGTTCTTCTGGAATTTTTTCAACTGGTTTTTCTGGTTCTGGAGTCGAAGCTTCAACGATCGCCACCTCTATTGGTTCTTCTTCTCCCGTGGGCACTCTTGTCAAATAATTAACTATGCCTGAGGATAGTACGCCGATATGCAGCGCCAGTGAACCTATCAGACTGTAAGTCAGAAAAGACTTGAGAGCCTCAACTTCTTTGGAACGTTGCTCGACAGTAGTGCCGGAAAAGCTCATAGCTATTGCTACCTATTCTCACTAATTTAGTCATATTAGAATGCATGGTTGCAAATATCAAGTAAAATTTAAAATTATTTTGGGCAGTGTTATAAACAGCATACTTAACAAGAAAAATATCTTTGTTTGAAACATACTACACATACTGTTGATTATGATGATTTCTAGATAAAATTAATTGTATTCTGTATTAATTAAATTAATTTATGTAACATAAAAAAATGTTAAATAAAAATAATAAGAATTATATTTGAAAAAATTACCATTATATTTTAAACTTTCTTGAGAAAAAGTTTCATTTTTGCGCTTGATTCTGGTAGTCTGATTTTGTATTGTTGATGACGTTTAGAGGCACTACATGGGAATTCAGCATTTATTTGAAGCAGGCGGTGTGGTCATGTTCCCTCTGCTGGCGTTTTCGGTGTTTGCAGGGGCACTAATGATTGAGCGGGCGAAGTTTTGGATACAGATTGGTAAGCGTCAAAACCGGGTAGTGCGAGAGGTTTTTAATCTTTATCGACTTGATAATCTCGTTAGTGCTGTGGATAAGCTGCAAAAAAATGTAGATTTACCCATAGCACGCATTTTTTTGGCTGGACTACAGCTAGAAAGACCGACTCCAGAAAAATTTCGTTTGGCTTTGAAAAGCGAGGCACAAGCAGAAATACCTTCGCTCAAGCGGTTTCAAGCTGTATTTGACACCATTATCGGTTTAGCGCCTCTGTTGGGACTTCTTGGCACAATTTTAGGATTAATTCGCTCATTTGCTGGACTAAATGTTGGTGATGTCGGAGCTACTAAAACTGGTGCAGTCACTGCTGGTATTAGTGAAGCTTTAATTGCTACCGCTACAGGATTGATTGTAGCTATCTTCGTGCTTTTAGGAGCCAGCATCTTCCGGGGACTATACCAGCGACAGATAACAATGATTCAAGAGTACGGCGGACAGCTAGAAATACTGTTCCTTGATCGCTACGAACAACATAACCGCTACGAACAACAGGAGAAGTCCTATGGATCTAGATGATAATGAACCAGATTTACAACCATTTATAAATGTAGTACCTCTGATTGATGTAATGTTTGCCCTTTTGACATTTTTTATTATGTCAACGCTGTTTTTAACACGCTCAGAAGGGTTGCCAGTAAATCTACCGAAGGCAGCAACGGCGAAGGAACAGCAAATTCCCACTAAAGTTACCATCACGGTAGATGAAAAAGGTCAAGTAAGCCTAAATCGCGATCCAATAGCAGTTAATGATTTAGCAGCGCGAGTGCGGACTTTAGTTGGTTCTAAGCCAGATACATTGGTAATTATTAATGCCGACCAAAAAGTCTTGCATGGTGAAATAGTGGGAATAATGGATCAAGTACGTCAGGTGAAGGGTGCAAGGCTAGCGATCGCTACCCAAAGATAATAAGTATAAATACTGTTTATCTCAATATTTCAAGATGTTTTGACCCAGGCTAACATCTTTCCATCCATTAAAATCGCCTGCTTCAAATTCACCAACCATTTTAACAACACTAACAGCCAGAATTAACATAACTCTATATTCTGGCTCTTAACTGCAAACTCTTTCTTGTCTAATAATTATTAGTATGAATGAAATAAAAAGTGGTTGCTGTCAAATATTTATAATTAGAAAGCGGCTCCTGTCATGCTTGTATAATTTTTAGAGATATGAAATAATGCCAGTCGCTACACTTCTTCCCGATCAAGACGCTGCGCAAACAGGAATGCTGAGAGCTAACAAGTCTGGAAACTAGCTTAAACCAATAGCTACCCTTGATGTTGAACGATTTTTTCTAAAAAAATGTGACGCTTGGGTAAATCAAAATTACGATAATTTGATTTGAAAAAATTCTCATTATATTCTAAACTTTATTGATAAAAAGTTTCAGCTTTTCTCTAGATTTTGGTAGTTTTACTGTGTATTGTTGATCACGTTTTAAAAACATGGGAATTCAGAATTTATTTGCAGCAGGTGGTATTGTCATGTGGCCCCTGTTGGCGTTTTCAGTAGTAGGTGTGGCACTGATCGTCGAGCGGATTAGGTTTTGGGTAAGAATCAATCAACGTCAAAACCGGGTGGTGCGAGATGTTTTGAATCTCTATCGTCTCGATAACATTGTCGGTGCAATGGATAAACTTCAGAAAAACGCAGATTTGCCACTCCCTCGGATTTTTCTGGCGGCTTTAGAATTAGAAGAGCCAAACCCGGAGGAGTTTCGTTTGGCATTAGAAAGCGAATCACAGGCTGAAATACCTGTGTTAAAACGTTTCCAAAACCTTTTCGAGACAATTATTAGTCTGGCACCACTGTTAGGTCTTCTTGGTACAGTATTAGGATTGATAGCTTCTTTTGCCTCTCTAAACCTTGGTGATGTGGGAGGTAGCAAAACGGCAAGTGTTACCGCTGGTATTAGTGAGGCTCTAGTATCAACAGCATCAGGATTAATAGTTGCTATATTCATACTCATGTTTGCCAATACCTTTCGGGGATTGTACCAACGGCAAATTGCACTAATTCAGGAGTATGGGGGACAGCTAGAATTACTTTACCGCCGTCGCTATGAACGAGGATAAAAACTTATGCGTCTACCAGATGAACCAGAGCTTCCGCTACAGATCAACATCGTGCCGATGATTGACGTGATTTTTGCAATTTTGACATTTTTCATTATGTCAACTTTGTTTTTAACACGTTCCGAAGGTTTGCCAGTAAATTTACCGAAGGCCGCTACAGCTAAACAACAGCAAGTTCCTACTAAAATTACCATTACGGTAGATGAAAAAGAACAGGTAAGCCTAAACCGTAAACCAATTGCAGTTGATGATTTGACAGCGCAAGTGCGGACTTTAGTTGGTTCTAACCCAGAAGTATTAGTGGTTATTAATGCTGATGAAAAAGTTGATTATGGCCGAGTGGTGGCGGTGATGGATCGGGTACGTCAGGTTCCGGGGGCTAAATTAGCGATCGCTACCCAAAGAAAATAAAAAGATATATTGGGCATCAGAAGTTCAAAGAGTCAGAAAAATTCTATATTCTGACTTTTAACTCCTTCTTGTCTATTAGATATCTCCAGTAATCTATTATGCGATTACTTATACCAATTCTCTAAAATTGGACTACAGATGAGAGAATAAGAATAAACCAGATGAAGGATGAACAATGTCAGGGATATATCAGCTAGAA
>NZ_JBALDE010000205.1:0-20842 GCF_036917515.1 Nostoc sp.
ATCACAGGAGTAAGGTTTCATTCTACAGGCACTTAGACGTTGATATACTCCATCATCCCATACTGTATTGCACTCAAGCAGGAACTGCTATAGTAATTTGAGTTATTCAAAGTTAGGAGTAGAAACGTACATCTGTACGCTTCTACTGACGGTTTAGGACTTACTACTGGTGACTGCTTCGTTTAAAACCAACTCCGGTTCTGGTGTCTTTTCTTCTTCTTCTGGCAAACCGTAAATTGACCTGTACAATTTCACATACTGCTTGGCAGATTGATACCAACTAAAGTTTTGACTCATGCCCCGTTTTTGTAGTTCTAGCCATTGCGGTTTGAAACGGAAGCCTTCCCAAGCCCGGATCATAGAGGTGAAAAGGTCTAACGGTTCATAGCGGTCAAAGCAATAACCAGTACCAGTACCATTTTCAGGGTCGTGGTGGCTTACAGTATCAACTAGTCCACCTGTGCGGCGGACAATCGGCACAGAACCGTAGCGCAAAGCCATCATTTGGCTAATACCGCATGGTTCAAAACGACTGGGCATCAAGAAGGCATCAGTGCCAGCGTAGATCCGACGAGATAGGGCATCGTTATATAGCAAGTAAGTTGCCATACGTCCCGGAAAGCGGGATGCTAACTGCCACATCTGAGTTTCATAATAGCGATCGCCTGTACCCAACAGTACAAACTGTGAATCTGTATAAGATAGAAAGCGATCAAGGATTTGCAATATCAAATCAATGCCTTTTTGTTCCACTAATCGGGTAACAATTCCAATAAAAAAGGCTTTGGAGTTGACTTCTAATCCTAGTTCTTGTTGCAAAGCAACTTTATTGGCTTTGCGTTTTTCTAAAGTATCAGCAGTGAAGGTTTGCTCAATGTATTTATCATTCTCTGGGTTATAAACTTCGGTATCAATACCGTTAATAATCCCAGATAATTTTCCGCTAATAAAAGACAGCAAACCTTCTAATGTTTCACCGTAAGCAGGTGTCTTGATTTGCTCGGCATAGGTGGGCGAAACTGTATTTACCTTATCGGCAAATTGCACTGCCGCCGCCATTGTGTTGTGTCCTTGCATATACCAAGGACACCAAGTGATTCTCTCTAAATACCAACGCCACGGTCCTTGATAAGCCAGATTATGAATGGTAAACACTGTGCTGATATCAGGATCTTGATGCATCCACACCGGAATCATCCCTGTATGCCAATCGTGGCAATGGATAATTTCTGGCTTCCAGTAATTCCAGGCAAACTCGGCTGCGGCATTAGCAAACAATGTGAACCGCCAATCTTCATCTTCTCCAGAATAGATGCGGCGCGGCATAAAGGCCGGATGTCCAAATAAGTACAAGGGAACATCAGTACCAGGCAGAATACTTTCATACACTGCAAAATGCTGGAACATTGCATCTCCCCACCAGATGGGTTCATAGGGAATTTCCATTTTGTCTGGCAGGAAGCCGTAGTAAGGCAAGAATATCCGCACATCATGCCCCATTTCTCTGAGGATTTTAGGTAATGCCCCGACAACATCACCCATTCCTCCTACTTTCGCCACTGGTGCTGCCTCTGCTGCAACAAATAGAATCCGCATGGTAATTTTTGCTTCCCCGGTTCTGTAATTGTCTTAACTTTCTGATCCCGACCAACGCGATTTGTCGCGTCTGGCACTTAGTGCAACGGCGATCAATTATTATCTAATCACATCGGCTTGCTCAATTGCTTAGGAACCGCGTTGAATCACCGCAAAAATTTCTGATAAAATTTCTTGCGCTCCCTGTTTTCGCAACAGTTCTGCTAGTTCTGTGCCAAGTGCTTCGGCGTTATTGGCAATCCCGGTAACGCTATCTTTGACGAACTTTTGACCATCTACACTGGCGACTATCCCAGTTAAGGTCAAATTTTCACCAGATATTTCTGTATTTACACCGATAGGTACTTGACATCCACCCTCTAAAGAGCGAAGAAAAGATCGTTCGGCAAGACAGCGATCGCGTGTTTGGGGATGTTCGATCGCTTTGAGTAGAGATAGTAATTCACTATCATCAGCACGGCATTCTATCCCTAAAGCACCTTGTCCAACAGCGTGGAGCGAGATTTCTTTGGGAAGAATTTGATGAGTGCGATCGCTCATTCCCAATCTCTCTAACCCTGCTGCTGCCAAAATCAAAGCATCGTATTCGCCTGCATCCAGTTTTGCCAACCGGGTAATTAAGTTTCCCCGCACATCCTTAAAAGTAAAGTGGGGGAAGTGGTGGCGTAACTGTGCTAACCGCCGTAGCGAAGATGTACCAATTACCGCACCTTCTGGTAACGTATCGATTTGTTTATCTTTGTGCTTTTCATGCACCACTAATGCATCTGCTGGATTTTCTCGTTCAGTAATTGCTGCTAACGTTAACCCTTCTGGTAAGTGAGTCGGCAGATCCTTGAGAGAATGTACGGCAAAGTCAATCTCTTGATTGAGCATTCCGAGTTCAAGTTCTTTAGTAAAAAGTCCTTTATCGCCAATCTTAGCTAATGCTACATCCAAGATTTTATCGCCTTGGGTAGACATGGTATGGACTTCAAAAGTGATATCTGGATAGCAATTTTTGAGTTGCTCTTGTACCCAGTAGGTCTGAACCAGAGCAAGTTGGCTTTTGCGCGAGCCGATGCGAATAGTGCGTGGGGGACTAGAAACAACTGAAGTCATAAAACAATATAATATCGCAGGCGATAAAATTCACTCTCATCTAGACTACCGTAGTCAGTGACCCATACGAATTTTGGGTTTTGGATTTGGGATTTTGGATTACAATTCTTTACCAAAAGCTTGTTTGAGGAATCTCAAATAATAGAGGGGAGTGGGGAGTAGGTATATTTTTCGCGTTGATTATAAACCTCGCGACTCAAAGCGTTGTATGCATATCTGCACAAAGCGATAGTTGTGCTTTCATAATTGGAGTCGGCGAAATGCATCAGATATTGCTAACCATCGAATGAAATCTTAACTATAATTTGACCAATTCTCAGTATTCAACTCAATTGCCTGATAATAAGGTCAAATGCTAAAAAATCAGGAACGATATAACTCAAACTTCCACATCACGCTGAACTTGCTCTATATATCTTCTAGAAAACTCAGCCCCAAAAGGGAAGTTGAAAATTTACAGGAATGCTAAAAATAATTTGCTATCTTCATTAGTTATCCAAGCTTAATTTATTATCCCTTATGAATCGTTCCGCCTGTCTCATCTTTAATCCTGTTGCGGGTCAGGGCGACCCAGATACAGAGCTAGCAGAAATTCGGGCAATATTAGAGCCAGATATCGATCTAGATATTTATTTTACAACTGAAGAAATCGATGCTGACCAACTGGCATATCAAGCATTAGAACGAGGAGTAGAGGCAATCATTGCTTCCGGGGGGGATGGTACTCTCTCAATAGCGGCGGCGGCGGTAGTGGGAACCAATATCCCATTTGGCATTATTTCCAGAGGAACAGCGAATGCTTTTGCCACAGCCTTAGGAATTCCTGACACGATCGCAGGTGCGTGTAACACAATATTGCAGGGAGCAACTACCCATGTAGATGTAGCCTATTGCAACGAGCGGCCAATGGTACTCTTAGCAGGTATTGGCTTTGAAGCTGAAACTGTAGAATTGGCAGATCGAGACTCTAAAAATCGCTTTGGGATAATGGCCTACGTTTTGGCAGGAATCCAGCAATTAAGAAATTTAAAAAGCTTTGATGTTGAAATTGAAACTGAAGATAGGATAATTAAAACTAGTGCTAGTGCAGTAACGGTAGCAAATGCCGCGCCTCCCACTTCAGTTTTAGCTCAAGGTCCAGCAGGTCTGATTTATGATGATGGGTTACTAGATTTAACAATTGTCGCTCCAACTAACAAGGCAGGAGCGATCGCTGCCACATTTCATCTATTTCAAACAGCTTCTACAGGTAACGCCGTAGAACGAGATGATATTGGCTTTTTGCGAGCCAAACAATTTAAAATTACAACTGAGCCACCACAAAAAGTTGTTCTAGATGGTGAAATAGTAGGCACAACACCTGTAGAAATTAAGTGTGTACCAGCAGGCTTAAGAATTTTCGTGCCATTAGTAGAAGAAGTTGAGCCTACCGAAAAACTAGAGGGACTTCCTAATCTGACTATTGAGATGAAAGATACAGCAGGAGAATAAGGGCAGGGGGCATTGGGCATTGGGATTGAATCTTCAATTTTGAATTTTGAATTTTGAATTTTGAATTGATTTCTCCCCTGCTCCCCTTCAATTGAAAACTCAGGAGTAGGTTGCATTGAAACTTGTATCTGATCCAACGATCGCTAATAAAATTCGGAAAATGAATCAGCGGGTACGGTGGCAAGATCCGTTAATTGTAGAACGGGATATTGACCAAACTCGGCTGGTTTTGGAAGATGGTCAAACAGACAATTCTGAGTTCTCATTTTTAGTTGTCGGTGATAGTGGTTCCGGCAGGCATCGGGGACACAATCCCCAGCGACAGGTGGCCGAACTCATGCTGCCCCATCACAATGAATCCCGGTTTATGCTGCATACCGGGGATGTGATTTATTTAGTGGGATCGAGTGAATATTATCAGCAAAATTTCATTGAGCCTTACCGAGAGTTTATCTTGGGCGGAGAGCATCCTAAACGGATTGCTTATGACCAAATGGTTTTTAAGCTGCCTATTTTACCAGTGCTGGGAAATCATGATTACTATAACTTGCCGATTTTATTGAGCTTGGCATCTTTAACAACATTACCCATTCGTCAGCTGTTGCGATCGCGGTTAGACCTAGATGTGGGCTTGCATGGCTCAGGATGTGGTGACGCTTATGCAAAGGCATTTCTCGATTATCTGAAGGCGTTTCAGCTTCCAGGAGAGTTAGATAGCCATTTAGATCGGTACTACACAGCCAAGACAGATACAGGTCGTTGTCTTTCCTATCAACCTGGACAATTTACCCGTCTTCCCAATCGCTATTACACTTTTCGCTATGGTGGTATTGATTTCTTTGCCTTGGATTCTAATACATTTAACGATCCACCACCGCTGCCTAAAACAAAAGAAGGTGATGCCGATCGCAAACTCTTAGAAAAACGCCGTGAAGAATTCGAGCAAGAAAAGCTAGAAATCATTGAAAATTCATCCAAGCTTCGTCCGGAAAATCCCAATGAAGCCGATCAATTAGACGACTTCCACGCCAAGCTATCACAAATTGAAGAACTTATTGTTGATATCGATAAGCAACTAGCCACAAATAAAACAACGCTGACAGATATCGAACAACTGGAATGGCTCAAACAAAGATTAATTGAATCTTGGAATAATAGTGAAGTTCGGGGAAGGGTGATTTATTTTCATCATCCACCTTATGTAACTGAGGCGACAAAGTGGCAACAAGCACAAACTCTGATCGTTCGCGATCGCCTGCGTGGTGTGCTGGATGCGGTAGCGAAAGAAATCGGTTCCCTGACTCAAGAGCGTCCATTGATCGATTTGGTATTAAACGGTCATGCGCACTGCTTGGAACACATACAGACAATGGATACAGGACACGCTGATTCTCATATCCACTGGATTGTTTGTGGCGGTAGCGGGTTTAGTTTAAGACGCCAACGGATTGAGGGAGCAGATTTGATGGAAGAGAAAAAATTAGTGGCGCGATCGCATTTTTTCATCGGTCGCAACGGTCAAGGTTTTCAAAAGCGACGACCTTATTCAAGTTTACGTATTGACGTTAAAGGCGATGGACAGCCCAAGTTTATTGTCCGTCCTTTGGTTGCCGAATGGCATCAGCGGCAATGGCATAATCGGGAACTTGAGCCACTAATTATTTAAGGAATCGGCAGGCATTTGTACTGAGCTAACGCGAGTGTGTCTTATAGATAAGTATTAGGCAAAAGCCTTAGTTTCATTACTTTGCAATTCTCCCACTTTTGGGTGAATTATTAAGTTCGCCAACAGTATCAGTTTATTTTCTGGAAGTCACGCGATCGCATCTTTTGCTCAAGGAACTCTACAAAGACCTTGACTTTCATCGGAATATATTTTCGGCTAGGATAAAGTGCGTTAATTGGGACTGGAGCCAGTGACCATTGAGACAAGACGTTTACTATATTTCCACTCTGTAACTGCTGCTGAAATAGAAATTCCGGCATCAGCCCAATTCCTACCCCAGCAACGATTGCTTGATAAATCGGGGCAACATCATTGCTGAGTAGTCGTGGACGAAAGGAGAGCGTTACTGTTTCCTGCTGTTGATTGTGCAATGTCCAGCTTATATCGTTCTGACGATGAGCCATACAAAGTAGCGGATGACTGGTCAAATCAGCGATCGCTCTTGGTTCGCCAGCAGTTTTGAGATAGGTCGCGCTGGCAAAGAGTTTCATGCGATCTGTGCTAATCCGCCGCACGATCAGGGATGAATCGTGCAATTCCCCAATCCGAATCGCTAGATCGTACCCTTCTTTGACAATATCTTTGTATTCAGTCGTTGCATGGAGAATCACTTGAATATCGGGGTAGGTCAGCAGAAACTCCGGCAAATTAGGTGCGAGAAAAGACTGCACAAACAACACGGTGGCTGTCACTCGTACAGTGCCTTGCGGATGCCCCTGTAAGCTAGCGATCGCATCATCACCGTCATGTAACGCATCAATAATGGGTAAACAGTTTTCGTAATACAGTCGTCCTTCTTCAGTTAAAGAAACCCGCCGCGTCGTGCGATGAAATAATCGGACTCCTAGCCGTTGCTCTAGCTCATTCACCTTCAGACTGACGGTAGATTTAGGCAAGTCCAGCGATCGTGCTGCTGCAATAAATCCTCCCAGTTGTGCGACTTTGAGAAATATTAAAACAGCGTTCACGTCATCCATACCTTGTACTCGCTGCGTTGAGATTATCAAAACTTATTGTTCAGCATTATAAACAATCAATCCATAAAAACTATCTTTATCTGCATGAATTGATAAATCATACTAGTGATGTCAAAAAAGGGAGATTTTAATCAAAGCCGCATTTCTCTAATCGGAAAACCCACTAAATGTTACATAGGAGCGTTAAAACATGAAAGTATTAGTCATAGGAGCCGCTGGCAAGACTGGTAGAGCTGTAGTTGAACAGGCTGTGGCTGCTGGACATCAGGTCACGGCATTCGTTCACAAAGCTGACGAATACGAGGTTTCAGACGTTCGTGTTATTGAAGGTGATGCCACCGACAGTGTTGCGATAGACGCAGCAGTAGTCGGTCAAGACGCTGTTGTTGATACAATTGGTGGCAAAACGCCTTATAAGGAAACTACGCTCGAATCGAGTGCCGCCAACACAATCATCGCTGCCATGCAGCGAAACGGCGTGCGCCGTCTGGTGGTAACATCCATGATTGGTGAAGGAGAAAGTGAGGCAAATGCCACCCTGTATGAGCGCTTACTTGTTTCGACTTTCTTGCGCGGCGCGGACAAGGACAAAGCGGCAATGGAGTCTGCTGTTGAATCAAGCGGTCTGGACTGGGTAATTCTTCGCCCAGCCATCCTTAACGACGACCCTGCTAAGGGAAACGTTCGAGTTTTCGATAGCGAAACGGGTGAGAAAGCCCATAAAATTACACGTACTGACCTGGCTGCCTTCATGCTTGCCCAGCTTGACAGCAACGAATACATCCATCAAGCCGTTACTATCGCAAATAGTTAAGAACTCTTTGAACACACTCTCTTTTTGGGGCCAGCCAGCAGCGTGTTCGTTGAGGCTTGGCATCTGCTTTCCCATACAGTATGCCTCCTTTCCTGTCCGGTTTTCACAATCAAGCAAGCCTAACAGAAGTGTCCTATGCAATATCTTGTTATCTTCACACCTAAACAGAAATTTGAGACTGACGGAATGCCCCCTGACTTCCAGGAACGGGAACTCGAAGAGCAGGCACAAGCGCAAGTTCTTTACGCAGAGGGAAGTCTGCGTCAAGTATGGGCGCTAAACATAAAAAACCGTGGCGCAGCCGTTCTGTTTGAAGCGGAGTCACCGGAGCATCTGCAAAAGATAATCGACAGCTTTCCACTGATCAAGGTTGATTACGTTGACTACCAGATATTGCCACTAGCACCGTATCCAGCATTCGCGAAGAAGTCCGTTTAATCGTACCGCTATTCGGCCATAAAATTAGAGACGCAATAATTGCGTCTCTAAAAACCACTTATTTAGCCTTCTTACGTGTAATTGCACCCAGTAAAAGTATAATCTTTTTAATTAAACTATTCCTGGTCCTCTACCTCGACTATCACCTTTGTCTGTCAACTTGCCTTCTTCATCCTGATTAACTTCTCCAAGTTCTTCAATACGTTGTGCCTTTTCTTCTGCCGCTTGCTGGCGTGCATCACCCGGTTCTTCGTAATACATTTCCGGTTCAATTGCATAGTTATTAGACAAACCTTCATTATCTATGGTATAGCCGTCGGTGGTACGTATACTTTCTGAATCGGTTTGATCGTCAGTAGGTGCATCTGCTTCCCGTTCTTCGGTGGGAGTTGTTTTGAACTTATCTCCTTCTCTTTCTATTCGAGCGGCAGTTTCAGCAGGGATAATGCCGCGATCATAATTATCAACTTCCGCTCTATCGGATGAATCTGTATCTCTCTTAACTGCTTCATTAGCCATAATTTATGTCCTCGTTAAAGAATCTATTAAATAACTTCAAAAACCAGATTAGGCTGTTTTTTATCTCCGAACTACTATCTTGAGAAGTGACTTAAATTTAAAAATAATCTGACGTTCTCTATCTTTTGATGTATCCAAAAGACTAAGATAGAATCCGATTAAATACTGTGAATTTACATTTCTTGGGTAGAACAAGGGTTTTGGTTGAAGTCGACTTAACAATAAAAGGGCAATTAAAAACTGCAACTACTAAAAGGCTTTACCCAATTCCGTAGAGACGGACGAGAGTTTGTGTAGTTGCAAATTCTAGTTGCCCGTGTAAATCATAGTTTAATAGTAATTAAATTTACTCACCCACAAATTTATTTTTCAGTAATTGAATTTCATCGGCTAATTCTTGCCGAGTTGAAGCCTTCAGTAGATAACGGAAAATAAACCAACTGGTGTAACTAATTCCAACTAATTCAAAAAGTGGTGATAGTAGTGGAATATCATGAATTGCAGCTAGTAATGCTAGTACTAGCCTAGCTGTAACAATCGCTGCCAAAATTAAAGCAACAGTTATTAAAGGCTGTTTATAGTTCTGAAAAAATTCACTTAGGTATTGCGGCAGTTGCTCTAAAAACTGAGAAATTTGTCTGCTAATTTGCTGCCATTGAGATTCAGGCTCAGGTGCTGGTGGTAACTTTGGGAAGTTTGTAGCATCAGTACCTTCAAGTGCTAGCGTACCTTGTGATAAGGAAGCATTGATGGATTCACGTTGCTGTTGTTCGGTTTCCATAGTTTTTATGTTTGGTAACTACAAGACTTTGTATAACTGAACTGAGCATCAATAAATATATTTATTAGGGCCGTCAGTTGTCAATTATTAGTGGTCAGTTAAACTTATTACTGACCACTCAATAGCAGGAGCATTTAAATCTGTTTACACTTACCTGCTCAATTAAATTTATTGTTAGCTGCCCTAATTAGTTGGTGCGGCAACAGTTGCTTTCACAACTACACTAGTGACACCTTTAATTTCCTTAGCTAATTTTTCAATTTTAGCTAACTCCTGCTGATTGGTAACAGTTCCAGCGACAGTTACAACACCACCGTCTGCGGCATTAACTGTTAGTTGACTCTTGGGGATATTAGCCTCCAATTTAGAACGAATTTCACTTTCTAAATCAGCTTTAGCTCTTTTTGTATCGCCACCAGTAGTATTATTGCGCTGTTCCCGGGCACGAATATCCTCATTTAACTGTCTTCTACGAACTTCACTTTGTGCATCTTTTTGAGAAGCTTCTGTTGTTTTTTCACTCGGTGTTTGGGGAGCCTCATTAGGATTATTGGGTGCAGATACACTTGTTTTAGAAGCGTTATCACAAGCAGCAACACCAAATACTAAAAGGCAACTAATTACGAAGGGGGTTAGCTTTTTCATTGGTTTAATTCTGAATCCGAAAATGAAATTTGTTGATATTTACGGCAAAAATGAGGAGCAAGTTTTCTTTAATAGAGGCAAAGTTTTCAAATTATTACTCCTGCAATTTTGTTTAATTATTGTGAGTAAAAACTACTTCAGTTAAAGTACTTCATCACGACGATCAACAATAATTACAGAAGGATCGTTTCTATTAGTCTCTGTTGAGTAATTGGGGCGAATGGGATCGACTACTGCTGCATCACGATCACTTACTCGGTCGGAACCTGGGCGATATTCACTAATCTCTGTGGCATCATAGATTGCAAATTCTTCAATACCTCGATGTTTGAGAATCGCTTCAGCATGGCGGATTTCAGCTTCCGTACCATCAAGAATTACTAAGTAGTCGCCTCTTTGGAAGCGATCGCTATATACTCGCGCTTTGTCTTCAGGAATTCCCAAGCCAACGAGTGCGCCTACAATACTCCCGGCGGCTGCACCGATCGCACCACCAGTTAATGTTGTCGCTAAAGTTGTTGCAACTGCGCCGCCTGCAATTACGGGCCCAATCCCAGGAATTGCTAGAGTTCCAAGTCCAACTAATAAGCCAGTCAAGCCGCCTAAAACACCACCTGTAGCGGCTCCAGCTTTAGCACCATCATCTGCTTTATTACCAGTACCAACATTTCTGTCTACATCTACACCACCGATTCCATGACCGTTTGTATCTTTGGCAATGATGGAGACTTGATTCAAAGAAAAACCTGCATCTCGCAGTTCTGTAATTGCTACTTCAGCATCTCGACGATGAGAAAATACCCCGATCGCACGTTTGGCAACACCACTATAACCCGCAGTCGCAGCTGGAGTCACATAACCAGTGGCTGCATTCGTCGCATCTGGGTGTTCGTAAATACCAAACTCTTCCACACCCTGATTATTTAAAATTGCTTCTGCTCTTAGAATTTCTGCATCTGTACCATCGACAATGACTAAGTAGTGTCCTCGTCTAACACGTTCGTCATAAACTCTAGCTCGTTCTTCAGGAATTCCTAAACCAATTAATGCACCAAGCAAACTACCAGCTACTGCACCAATACCAACACCAGCAAGAGTTGTAGCTAGGGTAGTTGCTGCGGCTCCGGCTAACATAATTGGCCCAATTCCAGGTATTGCTAAAGTACCAAGACCAACTAATAAGCCAGTCAATCCGCCCAAAGCACCACCTGTAGCTGCTCCAACTTTAGCGCCTTCATCGGATTGATCGCCCACGCGATCACTCACATCCGCGCCAGCAATATCATCTTTATCTCCATCTTGTGTAATGACAGAAACTCTGTCCATGTCAAAGCCAACTTTTTTTAATTCATGTAGGGCACGTTCAACATCTCGACGATTAGAAAATACACCTACAGCACGTTTATTTACACCTACAACCATTATTCTCTCTCCTCAGCAAAAATCAATTATTTACTAATTCATAGCTTGTAGTAATCCTCATTTATACATGTTTCTGTTTATTTTTCATCAATCCCTTGGAAGAATTTTTATCTCTATCATTAGATATAGGTGATTTTATCTAAAGTTAGTAACTAAATCTTAGAGCAACTATAAAATATGTTTTGTTTTCTCAAGTTTATACATATAGTTATTTATACTTTTAATTTTTCGCAACAAAAGAATAATGTCAAAAAATATTATTTTTTACCGATTACTACTGTAACTCACTCGTTCCGAACCTGCTATATCAGTAGATACAGTTTTATAAAGTTTACTTTTGTTAAATAAACTTTATTTTCCAGATTTTAACCAAGCTATAAAATATACATTATTCTATTTAAAATAAATAAAAAAATATTTATATTTTTAAATACGACTTATGGCAAATAAACCTATTACCTAAGAAAGTACCAGTTTTTATAAATAGTAATTAAGCTGATAAACAAGCCATTTTATAAATGGGTATATAGTTGAGTAAAAGTGAGAAAATCCTATGTTTCAAGGTTTTTTAACTATTTTAGAGTGGAATCGGCTACCTTTTGGATTAGCACCGATAACTTTAGCTCAGGAACTACTAACTCCAGAAGAAGCGTCAGTTGTTTTTTCTGGGCCTAAATTGTTGGTGGCACTGCTAGCTGGGGTTTTGATGGCATTTGCCTTTCAATTATTATTGACAAATTTTTCAGTTGCTGTGGGAATTTCATCTTGGGAAATTGATTCAGATTCTGATGATGAGTCTGAAACTTTGGGCAAGACGATTCGTAAAAGTCAAGCTCAAGTTGGGACTTGGGCGTTAATAACCGTTAGCATTGCATTATTTATTGCTTGTTTTTTAGCAGTCAAACTGAGCCTAATCGAAAGTGCATTTTTAGGAGCAATTATTGGTGTAGTCATTTGGTCTACCTATTTTTCACTAGTAATTTGGTTGGGTTCATCAGCAGTAGGCTCTTTAATTGGTTCTATATCTAATACTGTCACTTCTGGTTTTCAAACTCTTATGGGCACGGCAACTGCTGGCATCGGTGCTAATACTGCGAAAAAACAGTTAGTTTCTACTGCTGAAGATATTACAGCCGCAGTCCGACGGGAATTAACTTCAGGTTTTGATTCTGAAGGTATTAAAAATACCCTCCAAAGTTCTTTAGGTTCTCTACAAGTACCAAAATTTGATATCAAAGAAATTCGGAGTCAATTTGACCAGCTTCTTAAAGATACAGATTTACAATCTGTTGCTAACAGCGACCTTTTACAAAATATTGATCACCAAACATTTGTTGATTTAATCAGCAGCCGTGGCGATTTATCTAAAGAAGATATCAATAGCATTGCTGACCAATTTGAAGGCGCATGGCAACAAGCTTTAAATCGCAAAAATCCCACAGAACAAGTAATTAATTTACTCAAGTCTGCTACTCCTGAAGAACTTAATTCTGAGCAATTAGGTGAACGGCTTCAAGAACTGGTTACAATCGGAGGTGGTAATGGCAATGGTGTAATCAAGCAAGCTATTAGGTATGGCTTAAGTGCAGCTGCACCAGCTGTTCTGGAAGGGGTAAACCTTTCTAATATCGATGTGAACAAAATTACAACTCAGTTGCAAAAACTGAAAGAAAAAGTTCAAGAAGTTGATGTCGACCAAATCACAGAACAACTTCAAAAGTTTAGAGAGGAAGCAACTGAGCAAGTATCTGCAAAATTACCAATATCACTGGAAAACGCGATTAAGGCAGATGTAGAAGACTACATATTGCATTCGTTCCCTTGGCACTTTAATCGAATTACCCTAGTAGATGAATTTAAAGAAGTCATCTATGACGTAAATGCAGATCCAACAACTGTCAGACGAGAGTTGGAAGAAATCAATCAAGAATATTTCACCAACTTACTAAAGCAACGTGGTGATATTAGCGAAGCTAGGGTGAAAGAAATTTCCGAACAAATGGAAAGCGATCGCCTAGAAGTTTTAGAAACTGTCAAACAGGCTCAAGCGCGAGAAAAAGGGCAAGATTTCCGCAGCCGTATCGAAGATTATCTGCGTTCGACGGGTAAAGACGAACTCAATCCTGAAGGTATTGAACGGGACTTTGGCAAGTTGCTGGACGATCCACAAGCTGGTTTTGAAGATTTAAGTAGCCGCTTCGAGCAATTTGACCGTGATACTTTTGTACAATTACTCAGTCAGCGTCAAGATATCAGCGAAGAGGAAGCTAATAATATTGTTAGTCAACTCGAACGCAACCGCGATAATCTTTTGAATCGTGCTAGAGAATTGCAAGAACAAGCAAAAGCAAAAGCCGATGAACTGCGCCAAAGAGTTGAAGACTATCTACGGAATACTAATAAAGACGAACTCAATCCCGAAGCTATCAAACGTGAGTTTAAAGTTTTACTAGACGATCCTCAAGCCGGAATTAGCCTTTTACGATCGCGCCTATCGCAATTTGACCGCGATACTTTAGTACAATTGCTCAGTCAGCGTCAAGATTTGAGCGAAGAACAGGTAAACCAAACTCTCGATCAGCTTGAAGCAGTCAGAGATAGTATTTTACAAGTACCGCAACAAGCAAAAGAACAGTACGAAAAGACTACAAAAGCGATCGCTGAATATCTCCGCAATACCAACTTGGAAGAACTTAATCCAGAAGGTATCAGAGCCGATTTGGAAAAATTACTCGACGATCCTCAAGCCGGAGCCTTAGCACTGCGTGATCGCTTATCTAATGTCGATCGAGAAACCTTGGTTAAACTCGTGAGTCAACGCGGAGACTTGAGCCAAGAGCAGGTTAATCAGATCATTGATCGCACTCAAGATGCCATTGGTGATATCCTGAGAGCACCACGACGTTTAGCCAAGCGCACCACTCAACAAGCTTTAGATTTTGAAGCTAATCTCGAAGAATATCTGCGTAATACCAACAAAGAAGAACTCAACCCCGAAGGAATCAAACGCGATTTACAATTGCTGCTATCTTCTCCCCGCGCTGGAATCGAGAGTTTAAGTGATCGCGCCGCGAAATTTGATCGTTCGACAATTGTGGCGCTATTATCCCAACGTGAGGATATCTCAGAAGAGGAAGCTAACCGAATTGTGGATCAAATTGATTCTGTTCGCAGCTCGATTGTTGAACGATTCCAACAGATTCAGCAAAGAGTGCAATCAGTGCTAGATGGAGTTTTTGCCAAAGTTCGTAACTATCTCAACTCCCTGAATCGTTCCGAACTCAACTATGAAAGCATTAAGCAAGACTTTACGAAAGTGTTTGACGATCCGCAAGCCGGATTCGAAGCATTGCGCGATCGCCTTAGTGAATTCAATCGTGACACCTTAGTTGCTGTATTGAGTTCTCGTGAAGATATTTCCGAGGCGGATGCTAACCGGATAATTAATCAAATAGAAGCGGCGCGGGATGGCGTATTGCAACGAGCTGAACGCATCCAGAAAGAAACCCAAAAACGCCTGAAAGCGATTCAAGAACAAACTAAAAAGCAAGCCGAAGAAACTAAGAAAACTGTTGCCAATGCTGCGTGGTGGATATTTGGGACAGCGATTACTTCCCTTTGTGCCAGTGCGATCGCAGGTGCGATCGCTGTGACTGGGATAACTTTACCTGGCTAAAATATCTTCATTATCAGGAATTTAGATAAATACAAAGTGGTATTCACTTTTGATAAATGAATGCCACTTTTTTTATTTATAAAAATAAGTACTATCGTCTGTACTACCATGATTCCGATATTTATTAAAAAAGCCTTTTTGAACAAAGATTTTATGTTTCGTTATGGCAAGAGTATTCAAAAAGAATTAATTATTATTTCTTCAAGTAAAAAAGCTTGCTTGAGGTATTATAAATATTGTTGTTCTGAATACAGTAAAAATATTCTAAAATCTATGCAAATTCTATAAGAGGTAATCTACTTATTTGCTAGTAGATTACTATTAAAAACTGTGAATTTATTAAGTACAAAGACATAACATACATGATTCTTGGCACAATCAATCTTGATACCAATATTATCAATATATTCAGTATCTCTCAAATCTTTAGACTTAACAGCAAAGACCTGTTTGAATCAGGTCTTTGCTGTTATATTTTTCAACTCGTTATTTTTCCACCTTGTTTTCTTGGCATTGTTGAATCAAAGTGTGAAATTCCAAAATTTCATATTTAAAATAGTTTTCTTTCTGCTAAAGGCAGAAAGCAAATTTATCCTCTTAATCAGTAACGCCATTTTCTAATGGAGAAGTGACGAGATAATTTTTTACCCTCTAAATTCAGGATAAATTTGCTATGCCAACTATTAATGGTACTAATCGCCCTGACAATCTTGGTAATTCTTTTTCTGTTCTCCCTAATATCATCAACGGATTTGATGGCAACAATACGATTAATGGCAAAGCAGACAACGATATAATTAACACCGGATCTGGTAACGATATATAATTCAAGGCGGAGTGGGAAACGACACGATTAACAGCGGATCTGGGAACAATCGGATTGACCGCGGATCTGGCGACGATAAAATTAACGCCGGATTTAACAACGATACGATTAACGCCGGAGCGGGGAACAATCGGATTGACGGCGGATCTGACAACGATAAGATTAATACCGGATTTGACAACGATACGATTAACGGCGGATCTGGCAACGATCAGATTGACGGTGGATCTGGTGATGATAGCCTTGTAGGGGGATTGGGCAACGATAGCCTGGTTAGCGGATCTGGCAATGATACGATTAGCGGTGATTTTGATAACAGTGGTATCCTCACTGGTGTTGGTGGAACTGATGTTCTGATTGGAGGATCGGGTAACGATGTTTTCGATTTCAACTTCGTTTCCGAGAGTCAACCTAGTTTGTTACAGGATGCGATCGCTGATTTTGTTGGAAACGGTATCCTTGCAGGCGATCAAATCGATCTATCTACTATCGGCGCCAACTCTATTAAAGAGGGCAACCAAGCCTTCACTTTTACCGGGAGTTGCGTATTCTCTGCAATCAATCTGTCAAATCCGTTATTCAGGAGATATTCTTCAAGGTAGCACTGATGGAGATCTGTCGGCTGAGTTTGAAATTCGGCTTGCAGGAGCGCCACAACTAGTAGCAAGCGACATTATCCTTTAATTTAATATTATCTGCCTTGAAAATAAGGCAGAATGCAGAATTTTGATAATTGAATAGTCGCAAAGAGAGATAAGTTTAGCTTGCCTCTGTTATAGTTTATATTTATTAAATTATGCTACGTATACATCAGAAAATTAGGTAATACAATCGCAACAGTTACAATGATGCTACTTAATAAAAAAGATGTCAGAGAATTTGAGAACGCAAGTCATGACGCAAGGGATGTAGCGATCGCACTGGTTCACATGGCTTTTAAGTTATTGGCAATTACTTCCTTATACATAACTAGATAAATCACTAAATAAATCTCAAAAAGTGAAACCAACTCTATCTGAATATAGGTTTCAGATTTTGTTTTAGTGAGAGGAATTAAATCAGGTTAATTACTCTTTCTTATAGATAGAAAAAAGTCAGCTTGAAAGTAATACTATATTATTATGATTCTGAATAAAATCAAAACGTTCTAAAAGCTATGTGCTTCTGTATAAAGAAGTTTGCTTGTGTTATAGCAGCATACTACTGCAACCAGTAAAGACATAAGGACATTACATCACTATTAGCATAATTTTGATGCCAACGTCATCAATACATCCATTGCTTGTCAAATTTTTAAACTTAACAACAAAGACCTGTTGCAATCAGGTGTGCTTCAGTTATTTCTTGCCACTCGTTATTACTTTGCCTTGTTTTATCGGCGTTGCTGAATGACAGTGTAAAACTTAAAAATTCAATATTTGAAACAGTTTACTTTACACCTTTGGGGGGAACAAAATTCATACTCTTAATCAGCAACACTGTTTTCTGATAGGAAAGTGACGAGTTATTTTTTACCCTCTAACTTCAGGAGAAACTTACTAATGGCAATTGTCAACGGTACCATTTTTAATGACAACAATACCATCAACGGTTCCCCACTTATCTTTCGCCCTGCTTTAAATGGGGGTGCTGGTAGCGATATACTTAACGGCAATGTCGGCGACGATATCCTAAATGGGGATGCTGGTAGCGATATACTTAACGGCAATGTCGGTGACGATATCCTAAATGGCGGTGCTGGCAGCGATATCCTCAACGGCAATGTCGGCAGTGATACCCTTAACGGCAATGCTGGCGACGATATCCTAAATGGCGGTGCTGGTAGTGATGTCCTTAACGGCAATGCTGGCAATGATACCCTAAATGGCGGTGCTGGCAGCGATATCCTCACTGGCGGTGCTGGGACTGATTCTCTTATTGGCGGTGCTGGCAACGATGTTTTTGATTTCAACTCAGTTTCAGATAGTCCTACTGGTTTGTTACGAGATGTTATCGCTGACTTCGTTGGCAACGGTATCTTTACAGGCGATCAAATCGATCTATCTACTATTGATGCTAACTCCAGTGTAGCAGGCAACCAAGCCTTCACTTTCATTGGATCTAGCGCATTCACCGCAGCCCGTCAGGTTCGTTATTCAGCAGGTATTCTTCAAGGTAACATTGATGGGGATCTGTCGGCTGAGTTTGAAATTGGACTGACAGGAGCACCACCACTAATAGCAAGCGATATCATCCTCTAATCTAATAGACCCCTTGCAAAAACGCTTCACACTCTACTTCTAAGAGCAAGCGCTTAGGAGTAGAGTTCTTATTTTTGATTGATGCAAGAGGCGTAATGTTGAAAAAGAATTCAGGTACAAAGCCAAACATACTCTAACCGTGAGAAAATTTACTCAGCTTGAACCTGTCAAGAATGATATTGCAAGAATCAAGCACAGTTAAATACTAACCAAGTCGCTCATATTAGCTACACTTAACAGAAGTACGTCTAAAAATAGAAAATTACCAATGCTTGCCAGGGTTTGATCGTGCTGCGTATGCATGAAAAAATCGGCGTTGCTGATTCCAAATATGAATTGACTTCATGCAGAGGCGCAGAGTCGCAAAAAGTAAGAGTTGAGAAGAGTTGATTTTTGAATTTCATATTCAAATTCAGCAATGCCAAAAAATCAGTTAATACAATCGCAACTGTTGCGATAATGCCACAATAGCCAAATTGTCATGCCAGGGGTGTAGCGATCGCACTGGTCTAACAAGGAAATGGCACTAGTACCGCAAGGCGGAAGTCAAAAGTTACGCATTCAAAAGTTCATGCATAATTATATTCCAAGCTCTTATGCCACTTGAAATGGTATGTTTATTTACGCCATAACTAGGTTAAAATACAGCCCTGATTCTGCGAGGCTTCGCCTACGGTGGCTTTACCATAGGCAGCAGCCCTCTGGAAATAGATTTCCAGTTTTAAGACTGGGAACGAATTCAAGTTACACAAATCTTTAGGCTTTTCTTAGTGTTATGCGTCTAACAAAGCTTTTAACTTATTAGCAATTATCTCTTATATATAACTACAACAACCACTAAACAAATATCAATATGCAAAACCAACCCCATCTGAACAAAGGTTTACAATTTTATCTGGTGAGAGAATAAAAGAAAGTTGATTATTATTTTTTATAAATAGAAAAAAGTCTGTTAGAAGGTAATACTATAGTATCGTTATTATGAATACAACCAGAATTTTTTTAAATCTATATAATTACGTATGAAAAAATCTACTTATTCATTAGTATATTCCAACTGAAACGAATGAAAACATAAGTTATAAGGACATAGAATGAGGTTTACTACAATTTTGATGAAAACATCATCAAATATATCTAGTACTTCTTAAATATTCTCAAATATTCTCAAATATTCAAACTTAATAGCAAAGACCTGTTGCCATCAGGCTTGTTCAAGAATATATTCCCACTTTTGATTTTTTCACCTTGTTTTGTCGGCATTGTGGAATGAAAGTATAAAATTCCTAAATTCCATGTTTGAAATTGTTTGTTTTATGCCTTTAAAGGAAACCAAATTTATACTCTTAATCAGCAATGCCGTTTTATAATAGGGAAGTAAAGACGTAATTTTTTTTCCCTCTAAGTTTAGGAGAAACTCATCAATGGCAACTTCAATATCAATCTCCAGCAGTGGCGGCAGTGTTAGTGTCAGCACTAGTAGTCATAGCAGTAGTAGCAATAATGGTCAGAGCGATAGCAGTAGCATTAGTGGTGGTAACGGTACGCTTACAGGTGGTAATGGCAACAGTTTCCTTAACGGTGGTAGTGGCAACGATAAGCTCTTTGGTAATGGTGGCAACGATACTCTTAACGGTGGTTCAGGCAACGATAGCCTGAATGGCGGTACTGGCAAAGATATTCTCACTGGAGGATCGGGTAATGATACTCTCATCGGCGGTGATGGGGATGATATCCTGACTGGCGGTACTGGCAAAGATATTCTCACTGGAGGATCGGGTAATGATATTTTCAAGTACAACTCAACTTCTGAGAGTCCACTTTCGTCACGCGACTTAATCACTGACTTTCGTGGAAACGGCAGCTCACCAGGCGATCGAATCGATCTATCTACTATCGATGCCAACTTCACTATTGGAGGCAACCAAGCTTTCACTTTCATTGGGAGTGGCCAATTCTCTGCACCGGGTCAAATCCGTTATTCTGGAGGTATTCTGCAAGGTAATACTGATGGGAATCTGTCGGCTAATTTTGAAATTAGGCTTATAGGAGCACCACAACTAGTGTCAAGTGACCTCATCCTTTAATTTTTTAATATTCCTGCCTTGAAAATAAGGCAGGAAGCAGAAGGCAGAAGGCACTAGAGAATGAAAATATCTCTTTCCAGCCTCAGTCCCTAGTCACTATTTTCAAGGCAGATATAATTTTGAAGAAGAAAAAACTCTGGTGCAAAGTTAGAGTGTTTACAGATTTGCACCAGAATCAATATCAATATACTGAGCTATAAACGTGGAAAGTCAGAGCCTCAACTTGCGGCAATGGCTTTTTTTATATTCAAATTCATATTGCTATCCCTGGTATTTCCGGCACTCTAGATGTCTAACACACAATAATCATCCCTATATTATACAAACGCTTAGATGAAGATTTATTCTAATTAGGGCTAACCAAAAGACACAGCGAAACATACAGCAGATTGCGGGTAAGTGTAGTACATTAACCTGAGTTCGGGTTAAGCAGGTTGAGATAAAAGCCACTCCATCTGAAGGCTGGGTTTCTTAGGTTGATGGCAATAAGCGATTAATCCGCA
>NZ_JBALDE010000206.1:2500-5380 GCF_036917515.1 Nostoc sp.
TTTAACCTACCAGTGCCTATAAGTCGCCGGCTCATTCTTCAACAGGCACGCGGTTAGACTTTGAATAGTCCTCCCACTGCTTGTAAGCTAACGGTTTCATGTTCTATTTCACTCCCCTTCCGGGGTTCTTTTCACCTTTCCCTCGCGGTACTGGTTCACTATCGGTCACACAGTAGTATTTAGCCTTACGAGGTGGTCCTCGCTGATTCACATGGGATTCCTCGTGCCCCATGCTACTCGGGATTCAGCTACTATCTAGATAGTTTTCAACTACAGGACTTTCACCTTCTTTGGTGCAGTATTTAGCTGCTTCGTTTAACCGCCAGATTCGATGACGCTGTCCCACTACCCCAAAAGGTAAACCCTTTGGTTTAGGCTTTTCCCCTTTCGCTCACCACTACTGAGGGAATCTCTTTATTGATTTCTCTTCCTCTGGCTAGTAAGATGTTTCAATTCGCCAGGTTGGCTCTCTCCTGCCTATATATTCAGCAGGTAGTATTAAGGGTTGCCCCATTCGGAAATCTCCGGCTCAATGTTTGCTTCCAACTCCCCGGAGCATATCGTCGGTAACCACGTCCTTCGTCGCCTCTGTGTGCCTAGGTATCCACCGTTAGCCCTTATTCGCTTGACCAATCTCTTCTTTTTGGTCTTTTTTTGCATTCACTACAACATTCATACAGAATGTCTGTGTCTGCCTGCTCATTTGCGTTACTATGCAGTTTTCAAGGTTCTGGCTGAGATTCTACTCAGCAGTCTGACTCTATTCAACTAAGTCATGTTGCTGATTTCTCAATAGCTTTTCGCCATCAGGTGGAGGTTAGCGGACTTGAACCGCTGACATCCTGCTTGCAAAGCAGGCGCTCTACCAACTGAGCTAAACCCCCCAACTCAGTTATCAGTTATCAGTTTTTTCTACTGACCACTGTTTACTGTTGACTGTTCACTGTTTTCAGGTGGGCCATCCTGGACTCGAACCAGGGACCTCACCCTTATCAGGGGTGCGCTCTAACCACCTGAGCTAATAGCCCATATCGAACCAAATCATAGTTTGAAAGCTTTCTACATTTGCAAATTTCTGCGACCGACCTAGGTTAGACCAACTTACTATCTATTTATCTGTTTGCTTTTCGATATGTAAGGGGTGTAGGTCTCCTTTAAAGGAGGTGATCCAGCCACACCTTCCGGTACGGCTACCTTGTTACGACTTCACCCCAGTCACCAGTCCTGCCTTAGGCATCCTCCTCCCCTAAGGGTTTGAGTAATGACTTCGGGCACTACCAGCTTCCATGGTGTGACGGGCGGTGTGTACAAGGCCCGGGAACGAATTCACTGCAGTATGCTGACCTGCAATTACTAGCGATTCCTCCTTCACGCAGGCGAGTTGCAGCCTGCGATCTGAACTGAGCTCCGGTTTATGGGATTTGCTTGCCATCGCTGGCTTGCTGCCCTCTGTCCGGAGCATTGTAGTACGTGTGTAGCCCAAGGCGTAAGGGGCATGCTGACTTGACGTCATCCCCACCTTCCTCCGGTTTGTCACCGGCAGTCTCTCTAGAGTGCCCAACTGAATGCTGGCAACTAAAAACGAGGGTTGCGCTCGTTGCGGGACTTAACCCAACATCTCACGACACGAGCTGACGACAGCCATGCACCACCTGTGTTCGCGCTCCCGAAGGCACTCTCAATTTTCATCAAGATTCGCGACATGTCAAGCCTTGGTAAGGTTCTTCGCGTTGCATCGAATTAAACCACATACTCCACCGCTTGTGCGGGCCCCCGTCAATTCCTTTGAGTTTCACCGTTGCCGGCGTACTCCCCAGGCGGGATACTTAACGCGTTAGCTACGGCACGGCTCGGGTCGATACAAGCCACGCCTAGTATCCATCGTTTACGGCTAGGACTACTGGGGTATCTAATCCCATTCGCTCCCCTAGCTTTCGTCCCTCAGTGTCAGTTACGGCCTAGCAGAGCGCCTTCGCCACTGGTGTTCTTCCTGATCTCTACGCATTTCACCGCTACACCAGGAATTCCCTCTGCCCCGAACGTACTCTAGCTATGTAGTTTCCACTGCTTCTATCTAGTTGAGCTAGACTCTTTAACAGCAGACTTACATTGCCACCTGCGGACGCTTTACGCCCAATCATTCCGGATAACGCTTGCATCCTCCGTATTACCGCGGCTGCTGGCACGGAGTTAGCCGATGCTTATTCCTCAGGTACCGTCATTGTTTTCTTCCCTGAGAAAAGAGGTTTACGACCCAAGAGCCTTCCTCCCTCACGCGGTATTGCTCCGTCAGGCTTTCGCCCATTGCGGAAAATTCCCCACTGCTGCCTCCCGTAGGAGTCTGGGCCGTGTCTCAGTCCCAGTGTGGCTGATCGTCCTCTCAGACCAGCTACTGATCGTCGCCTTGGGAGTCCATTACACTTCCAACTAGCTAATCAGACGCGAGCTCATCTTCAGGCAGTTAACCTTTCACCTTTCGGCACATCCGGTATTAGCCACCGTTTCCAGTGGTTGTCCCAGACCTAAAGCCAGATTCTCACGCGTTACTCACCCGTCCGCCACTGTGTCCGAAGACACCGTTCGACTTGCATGTGTTAAGCATACCGCCAGCGTTCATCCTGAGCCAGGATCAAACTCTCCGTTTTGAAGGGTTTGTGCTCATTAATAGCTGCTCTTTTTCAACTTCAGCTTAGTTATTTTTATTTGCTTGACGCAATCCACTTGCTGTATAATCGCTTTCAAACTATAATATTTTCTAGGTTCGGTGTTTTTTGAAACCGTCGCTGTTTCGCGCTCCGTTTCAAGCACTTATTCAATATAGCGAACCTATCTTCATGTGTCAACTATTTTTCCCAAATTATTTGGGATATCTTTTGAGTC
>NZ_JBALDE010000207.1:0-3957 GCF_036917515.1 Nostoc sp.
AATGCTCTGAATGCGGTAACTAAAAAAGACATTATTGGATGGTTCACCCACTGCTGTTACTATATTGCACCCAACTGAGAACCGCTATATTATCTTCTTGCCACTGACGATAGGAACGACGTTTTCCCTTTTGTCTACCGAAGACAACCATCACATCAGGTGCAGTCGGTGCAATCAGCCGAGAACGGACGGGATACCAAAGCAAATCTCCCGCAATCAAAACACGATCGTTATTAGCAAACAGAATCTCTAAATTCTCCTTAATCAGGACAATCCAACGATATTGCTCTGTATTGTCTGCCGTTGGTTTGCCGTCGCTATCTGGATAGAGGAGATCGGGGTCTATTTGCTCAAAGATCGTCATCGTATTTAACCCAGCGGCTCTTGACTTCCAATTCAATTATGATTGCTTCTAGAAGTCTAATCGCAATGGCTGCCCCAAAAACCTTAGAATAAGTAGGTGTATTTAAATCTGTAACAAATATTTATGCCTCCTCGTTGGCCTCGCAAACCTGATCGCAAAGACCCTGATTACCGCAAGATTGATGACCGGATGAATTTTGCCATGCATGTAGCGATCGCTGCTACGATTAATTCTGGCTTGTGGTTTTTCCACATCTTGAAAAGCACTACTTGGGACTGGCTGCCGTTGTTGACTTTAAGTTGGACAGGAATATTGTTGGTGCATCTGATTTATATTAGTGCGATCGCTAACTACACCGAAACTCCACCAAAATCCACCTGAAGATGGATTACTCATGCTAGGGCGATTGTAACCTCTGGTAGTAGGATTAAGCTGTTAATTGAGCCATAATGTAAAAAAGCCTGAGATTTCGCACTTTTTCTTAACGTAGGGTTATTTTTATGGCAAAGACTAACACCACAGAACTACTAGAAGCCCTAGCAGCTGAAATTGGCGAAAATATTTACATAGACATTGCCAAATGGCATCTTTATTTATCTAATGCCAAACTGCATACAGTTGTTGCCGAGCAACTGTATCCCTTAATTACTTCCAATGCTGTAAATGAAGATCAAGTTTTAAAAGTCTTGAAATCAATTACAGTAAAAATTGGTGGCGGTAGAAGCGAACTTCCTTTAAGTGATTTACTGCCACTGCAATGTCAAGTAACATTAGTTGATATTTTAGAAAAATATCAACGCGAAATTTAATCTCTACAACCAAAATTATTTGAATTAGATAATTTTCTCGATCAGTATTTCCTTATTTGAAATACTGAGTTGCTAATTAATTTATTGTGTCAATTTTATAAAGATAAAAATTACAAAGGCACATAAATTAATTTTGTGTAATTTATGTGTTCATATCTGGTAAAAGTTTCCTTTAACAATTAAGGAATCTCAACCTTTTAAATCGGTTGAGAATCAAGTGAACATATCTTGAGACTCACTCCCAACTTTCATGCAAATTTATTGAGGCAATTTATATGCTTTTACAAGTCAAAGATAGTGGCGAATTGGTAAAAATTGTTGAAATTCAGGAATTAATTGACCCGAATACTGATGTTGTTAAAGCAAAAGACCAAGAGGGTCAAGAAGAACAGCAACCAGAGACTTTTAAAAAAGAAAATCTCATTTTTCCTTCAGGTGAAGTTCTACCGCGCTGTTGGTTAGATGCTGACTATAGACACGACAACGCTTAATAATTTTAAAATCAGGTAACTTGTAATAGTAGGGGCGCATAGATGTGCGCCCCTACTATATGCCAGATTATGACGCAGCTTTTTCTCCTACCGTCACCGTTTCATTCTGCTGAAACTTTGGAAAAAATCTCTTAGTAATCCAGTCAGTTAAAATGTGAGATAGTAATCCCAAAGGCCCAGCGAACAAAGATAAAGCCAAAGAGTGAATTGTCCAAACACCTGTTTTCTGTCCTTCCCAATAAATCCAACGACCGACAAATAAATCCATCACTAAAAAATGAATCCAACCTGTTGCCGCAGCTGTTTCATCCGCAAAAAACCGTGCAATATCAGCTAATTGAGGATTCGATAAAGCTTGAGCATTTTCTGGGGTAATGCTGTTGATAAACAAATACAAATACGCCCCAGCTAAAAGCACAAAGGGTAAAGATGATGACATTATGTGTCGTGTAACTTTCCAGTTCGGTAATAAAATCATCAACGCCCAAAATGGCAAGACAAAAAGGTTGGCAACGTTAAATAGTTGAGAAATCGTCATCTTGTTTGTAAAGCGAAGGGTGAAGTTTAAGTTATGAGTTATGAGTTATGAGTAAACAATTCAGAGCTTTTAGTTACTTAGTATTATTTATTTTCTGGAATTGACTAATACACAATAGCAGTATAAATTTCCCATTATAAGTTACTCTAAGTCGCGTAATAACCAATAGACAAGGGCAAAATTCCCTTGTTAAAGGTAGGCAAACTTCTGCCACAGTGTATTAATTTTACTTAACTCTTAACTCTTTACTTATAAAGCTATAAGTTGTGATTCAATTTCTGAAGACTTCAAATCACGTCCAATGAAAACTAAGCGCGTTTGCCTAGCTTCTTCTGGTTTCCAGGGGCGATCGTAAAATTTATCAAATCGGGTTCCTACACCTTGCATCACTAAACGCATAGATTTATTTGGCACTGCAATAAAGCCTTTAATTCGGTAAATTTCTTGTTGTTGTACTAATGTTTGCAACTGCTGTTGCAGCTTTTCTGGATCAAAGGTACGATTCAAAGTTAAATTAGCTGAAGTAATTTCTTCATCGTGATTGTGGTCTTCTTCAGTATCGTGATGACTAGGACGAGAATCTAAATTGTCTTCGACTGCAGCTTGGAATCCTAATAATATAGATGCGTCTATTTGAGAACGATCGCTCTCGACAATCTTCACCACTCTGGGCAACTCTTGCTTAATCAAGTCCTCAACTCTGGCTTTTGTCTCGACATCTACCAAGTCAATTTTATTCAACACTACCAAGTCTGCACAAGCAAGTTGGTCTTCAAACAGTTCTTGCAAGGGTGTTTCGTGTTCTAGATTATCATCTGCTTGTCGCTGGGCTGCGATCGCATCTGGATCGCTAGCAAATGTCCCGGCTGCTACCGCCGCACAATCTACCACGGTAATTACCGCGTCCACAGTGGCAGCGTTGCGAATTTCTTGCCAGCGAAAAGCTTTCACCAGTGGTTTTGGTAAAGCTAAACCAGAGGTTTCAATCAAAATGCAGTCGATGCTATCTCGCCGCTTAATTAACTCTTGCATCGTCGGGTAAAACTCTTCCTGCACGGTGCAGCATAAGCAGCCGTTGGTTAATTCAAAGATATTAGTGTCACCCTCACCATCTTCGGGGCAAATTTGACAGGATTTTAACAATTCACCATCAATACCGAGTTCGCCAAATTCATTGACTAAAACGGCAATACGCCGTCCTTGGTTGTTTTGTAGCAGGTGGCGAATTAGGCTGGTTTTTCCACTACCTAAGAAGCCTGTGATCACTGTGACAGGAATTTTCGTAGCCATATTTTTGCCTGATTTACCCAGTATGGTAAGTTTTACAGGTTACAAACTTAAATACTGAGATTAAGCTTGGTTTGAAGATTGACTTAGTTATTTTAAGCTGAAAGTCTATAGTAAACCTGAAAATATTGCCGTAGTTGTTGAGTTTAGGTTTGGCTTTAATTCTTCAAATCATTGTGGCACAAACGGTAGAGAAGTTGGAACAAAAAGCAACATCTGCCGAAGAAATGAAAAATTATGAAGAAGCCGCTAATATTTGGCGGAGTTTCATTACCCTAAGCATCACCAATTTCGGAAACAATTCTTCGGTAACAACCATCATACAAACGCCCAAAATTCGTGCAATCAATACTGATGCAAATGTCCTACAGACAAATATAGCAGTTCCTGCTTGAGTGCAATACAGTATGGGATGATGGAGTATATCAACGTCTAAGTGCCTGTAGAATGAAACCTTACTCCTGTGAT
>NZ_JBALDE010000208.1:0-17534 GCF_036917515.1 Nostoc sp.
GTTGGCTAAGTACGCTTTTTTAGGCATCTCTTTTTTTGAGCTTATTTTTCCTTGATTATAAGTGGTTTCTAATAACCGGATTTGGTATAAGACACTTCCTTCAGCAGGAATACCCGTAGCACCATTCTTTTCGGGTCGCACCTGATATTCGCCCGAGAAAGTAATCTTGGTGCGATCGCCCAGTTGCCAGGAAACAACAGGTGCTACAAAGTATCTCTGTTGCTCGTAAAAGTCAACGAAACCTTCGGTTGTCTGAGTGGCGAGGTTGAGGCGATACAACACCGTCTTGCTGGGATTGAGCGGACCAGTCAGGTCAACAGCACCACGATAGAAATTGAAGCTGCCAGCAGAGGCTTCCAGTGCGTAGTAAGGGTCGCTCAGGGGTTGTTTGGTGATATAGTTAATCACCCCTCCCAATGAACCTTGACCGTAGAGAACAGAGGCAGGCCCTTTGAGCACTTCAACTCGGTCGATACCAGCCCTATCAAAACCCTGATATATATTACTTAGGTTTCTTAATCCGTTTCTTTTGATATCCACGCCAGCGAAAAAGCCTCGGCTCAATGGTACCTCATAGGTTCCACGGCTTGATCCTGGTCCCTGGGCTACACCGGGCACATTTCTTAGCACTTCTGTGAGGGTTCTTGTCTGCTGGTCTTCTAGCACTTGCCGGGGTACTACTTGAATCGATTGGGGAATGTCGCGCAGGGGGGTATCGGTTTTGGTGGCAGTTGATGCATCTGGTACGCGATACCCATCTTGTTCCCCTGTCACCACCAACTCAATTGGCTCATCACCTGATGCTGATGGTTTTGGCTGTGTTTGGGGTTGTGTTGTTTCAGGTTGCTGTTGTTGTGCCGAAGGTGCAGTACTGGCAACGCTGAAGACCAGACCTTCGTCTGGACTGTCATATAACTCGACATTTGGTAATCCTACTTCTCCTGTAACCGTCACCCGGATAGTCTAGGCATCCTGATTTATTACTGTTATCTCAGTAATTCCCGGTATTGGTTTTTCCGACCGGAATGTGAATGCCTCGTCCGATGGTAGGCGCAGTTGTGCATTAGGAATATCTGTGATAAAGCTATTGTTAGTATTGCGGTTTAGCAGTTGTAACTGTTGCCCTTTTAAGGTCTGTAAAATCACCTCCACACCTTTATTAGTAAGATTCGCTTTCACTTGCGTCACTTGCACAACTCCTGGCACAGGTACTGTTTGTTGTGCTGGCGACTGCACAAGCATTGTGGCGCTGGTGTTCGGAAGTTCTATCTCACTGATTTGTTGAATCCTGCTTTGGGTTTGCTTCCCCGTTCCTGCTTTGTTTTGGGTAACTTTATTCTGATTCACCCTTTTTTTTAGAGGTTCGCTATCGGCTTTATGAAATACCTTTTGAGCGAGATTTGTCGCTAAATTTTGCCGATTTTGTGCATATCCCGGCTCAATGGCAAAAACACTACTGCATCCCCATAAACATACTGCTACCCAGAGATGAACACTACCAGACAAATGCCAACACTTCATGATAACTCCCTACACACCATTTCATAAAACTTGCTGGTGACAAGCTGCTATGCATCTACGCACAATAGACCTCTTGCACGAATACAAAAACTAAGTGGTTACGCAAAATTACTTATGTCATTGCGAGCGAAATGAAATGTAGCGAAGCAATCCCAAACCTTTGCGATTGCTTCATTTTGATTCGCTTCATTCGCAATGACAAATGTATATTTAATTTTGCACTACTACTTACCCTCAACCCCCAACCCCTTCTCCCAATATTGGAAGAAGGGGAGTAAACTTCAAATTACCTCTCCCAAACTTGGGAAAGGGATTTAGGGTGAGGGATCTTGATTCATGCAAGAAGTCTAATGAAATCCTGCATTACAACTCACGCCAACATTAACTAAAATCTTTCTCAGTAAGCTTACTGGAAAAGAGGAATGCTTGGGCGATCGCGATGTGGTTGAAACGGAATTTGTTTGTGGTTGAAACGTAATTTTTAGAAGTACTGGATTGCTCGACGACAATAGCTGGGACTAATATTGAACTTGCGGCGAAATGCCTTGGTAAAAGCGCTGCGATCGCCATATCCCACCATCTGCGCCACTTCTTCCACCTTAAAATTGCCTGTCACCAGAAGTTGCTGGGCTTGTTCGAGTTGATAGTCACGAAAATAGGTAAATACTGTCTTACCAAATACCTGACGAAATCCCTGCTTTAGGGTGCATTCATTCAGTCCTACCTGCCGCGCTAACTGCTCCAATGAAGGTCGGTTGTGGATCTGAGATCGCAAAATCTCTTCGACACGGTGGATGCGCTCAAACTGATCGGGATTAAGTGAAGAAATCTGGCGCTGCCCTGTTCGCATCTCGATTTCCCGTTCCACTAGCAACGCCAGTAGTTGCAATGCTTTGCTCTCCAACTCTATACGTCTAGAAATGCCCTGGTAAGGACACTGCAAAATCTGCCGTGCAATGTTTTGCATAACAGGGGTTGTTGTACCCAGATGCCAGTTAGAGGGTTGCTCAGGGGAATGAACTAGATGTTGCAGTTCGGGAGGAAGTTCGCCTGAGTCATTGCCCATAAATGATCGCAGTACCCCTGGTTGCAATCCTACATCAATTTGCAAAAATCGCTGCTTGGCAAATTCCTTACGAACGGCTGCCGCTTGGTTTCCACTACCGCAAACAAGATACTGCCCAACTTCATGCGGCACGTCATTATAGATGTATTCCCCTTGTAAAAAAAACGTATCCTAGCCCTTGAAAATAATCCGAATCCCCGACCAGGAGATCATCGTGCAGTTGATAGTCCTTAATCCACAAACATATTCCTTCACGCAACTGGATTCTTTGAATCAATCCCTGCCCCAAAGTCGGCGGATATTGACAGATCCAATCCCACTGATTCGATTGCTCCCTTGCGGTCATTAAAGGGGTGGTTGCTTCAGCTTCCTGCCACAGTTCGTCATGTGCCTGCTGTGAAATCGTGGTGGTCATGGTGAGTCTTGGGGTAGTTCAAGTGAATAATCAATCTAGACGGTTACTACCTTTCGGTGGTATCTTTTACCCTGATGATTTTCTGGCTATACTAGTGGCTTAAGCCGATTGATTGATAAATTTCATCCTCCAGCATAAAATACACAAAAACTCTAAATTTTGGACATACAGCAGATTGCATTTACTTTTAACTGACACAAAAACATTGCCTAATGTTGGAGGAAATTAATTTTCTTGGAGTCTACAAAAACTCGATCGCTAAGGTTAACACTAACACTACAAAGTGAATATACATCAATCAAACATCTTCCGAGTAAGCACCTATGAAAGAAGAATTGATAGCCAAAGTCGTGCAAGTCTTGCGAATTAATATGAGTTGGATGACTTGGAATTTGTTTCTGGCTTTTATACCTTTGGCTTTAAGTGTCTGGCTATTTCGCATCAGGCGTGGTGGCACTTGGCTTTGGTGGCTAGGATTTTTAGTATTCTATGCTTTCTTACCAAATGCACCGTATTTGTTGACCGATGTAATTCACTTGATAGATGATATTCGCACGATTCAATCGGTGTGGATGATTACTTTAGTACTCATTCCTCTATATTTGCTAGTAATTTTAAGTGGATTTGAAGCTTATGTAATATCGTTAATTAATTGGGGTCACTACTTACATCGCATCGGTAAAAGCCAATGGATTTGGCGCGTTGAGACGATTACACATTTTCTCTGTGCTGTTGGTGTTTATTGGGGGCGATTTTTGCGTTTCAACAGTTGGGATTTTATTACTCAACCCGATGCCGTACTTACCAAGGGGGTAGAAGAAATTCTGGGAAAACAGCCCCTGGTGATTATTGCTATCACCTTTGTGGTACTTGCGGGTTTGTACTGGATTATGAAACGAGTAACTTTAGGTCTTAGCCAATCAAATAGCAGAATAGGGATAAACTCAGGACGCACAAACTCTAATACGCCAAACATTTGATCGACGTGGCGATTTTGGCTTTAAAATTTGGGGTTTTAATTAGTAATTCCCTTAAGGGATATTGCCTATCAAAAGAAAGATGCAATTAAACTCTCCTTCAACTAAACTCTCCTTGAGGTGAAATAAAATCAGAAGTAAACGGTTGAACTTCAACCGCCATCACTTGAAAATAACGTCCTATCAGATCGTTGAATATCGATGGTCTGGTTTGATGTATCTAGTCATGTTGATAGGAGGGATATATGCAATTAATCTCTAGAGAGGAAATCAAGACATTAATAGAACAACCAAAAGGAAATTGTGTTTCCATTTATATGCCAACGCACCCAGCCGGACCAGAAGTGCGACAAGACCCAATTCGCTTTAAAAATTTGGTAAAGGAAGCGGAAACTCGTTTAATTGATGCGGGTTTGGAACAGAAAGATGCGATCGCATTGTTAGAAAAATCCCATGAACTTGATACCCAAGAGTTTTGGGAGCAAATGGGAGAGCAAGGGCTGGCAATTTTCATTTCTGAAAATATTTTTCGCTATTATACCCTGCCAATTGATTTTCAAGAGTTGGTCGTGGTTACAGACCGATTTCACATCAAGCCACTGCTGCCAATTTTAAATGGCAATGGTCGCTTCTATATACTGGCTTTGAGCCAACAAGATGTTAGGTTCTTTGAAGGAACACGCTACAGCGTCAATGAAGTAGGAATAGAAAATCTCCCTAAAAGTCTAGACGAAGCTTTGCAAAGAGACCAGACTGCTAAAGAAGGCCAGTTCCGCATCGCCACATCAAAAGGCGGAACCGCCAATACTTCTTCGCAACCAGGCACATTTCACGGACAGGGAAGCCCTGAGAGGGATAAACACCAAGAAGACATCCTCCAATTCTTTCAAATTGTTGATGGCGTATTACACGAGAAACTGCGAGTGCAAAAAGCGCCTTTGGTGTTGGCTGGGGTAGAGTATCTCTTACCTTTGTATAGACAGGCAAATACTTACCAGCATTTGGTGGATGAAGCTATCACTGGTAATCCAGAAATTCTCAGTGCTCAAGAGTTACATAACCAAGCTTGGCCGATTGTCGAGGCTGATTTTCAAAAGTCACAGCAGAATGTTTTAGAGCAATTTCACGAATTGTTTGGTGGTGATAGTGGTAAAGCATCTAACAAGCTCGAAGAAGTTGTCTCAGCAGCTTATTACCAACGCGTGGATTCATTACTAGTTGCAGTTGGTCAGCAACAATGGGGTTTATTCGATCCAACCTCAGAAACGGTTTATTTGCATCCAGAAAAAGAAGCTGGTGATGAGGATTTGTTGGATTTTGTTGCTGCTCATACTTTATTAAACGGTGGCACGGTTTACGCTATTCCGTTTGAAGAGATTCCATATAGTACAGCCGTTGCGGCAATTTATCGATATTGACATTTTAATGGTGTTGTATAAAGTTGAATGTGCTATATACAACACCAATGATGATTACCATTCGCTCCTTTATCAGTCAATCTCTAATCGGTTTAGCTCTTTTGAGTGCAACGGCTGTATTTACCCAGATGGCAATTGCAGAAACAATAACTGGAGAATTGGGCAATGTGCAGGCAGAAATATCTTACGAAAAACCAGAGGAATATCAATATAAAAATGTCCGGTTGAAAATTATCCGGGCGGGTAAAACTATTTTGGATCAAAAACTGCCGCAAGAAGATGAATATGACAGACCTGTGGGGAATATATCTGGACAAGAAAACAACTTACCAGTGCAAGACTTAGACGGTAACAAAGAACCAGAAATAATTGCCGATTTCTTTACAGGTGGAGCGCACTGTTGTACTTATTCATTGATTTACCGCTACGACAGCAAATCCCAAAAGTATATTAAGATTCGTCATGAATGGGGCAATGGTGGCTATCAACTCAAAGATTTAGACAAAGATGGACTGCCAGAGTTTGATAGCCGAGACGATCGCTTTGCCTATGCTTTTACAGCTTACGCTGCTTCTGCCTACCCCCTGCAAATTTGGCGTTATCGCCAAGGAAAAATGGTTGATGTGACTCGTAGCTATCCCAAGTTAATCTCCAATCATGCCTTAGAGCTATGGCAAACTTATACTCAGGCACGGCAACAAGGCGATGATGGTAAGGGCTTTTTAGCAGCTTATTTGGCAGATAAATATCTGTTAGGTCAAGGACAGGATGGTTGGGGGCGAGTGCAACAAGCTTATAAAAAAAGCGACCGCACCAAATATTTCGCCGATTTACGTAAATTTTTGCGCGAAACTGGCTACATTAAATAAATTGGCAGTAAGCAATTAATTTATAACTTATAACTAATTAAGTTTTCGTCTTGCTGCTGCTAAAATTAGACGTTGTTCAGCACGAGCGATCGCTTGATATGTTCGCTCGACTGCTTCCGGTTCAACGGAAATGGAAGTAATACCCCATTCCACTAATTTATCAATAATTTCTGGATAAAGGGCTGGTGCTTGACCGCAGATTGAACAAGGTATATCGGCAGTTTTAGCTATCTGGATCAGTTGAGCGATCGCACCCATAACTGCTGGATGACGTTCATTAAATACTTTTGCTAGCTGTCCTTGTTCTCGATCCACTCCTAGCAATAATTGGGTCAGGTCATTTGTACCAATAGAAATTCCTGCCACACCTGCAAGAACATATTCTGGTAATAAAAACAAGACACTTGGCACTTCTGCCATCATCCACAATTGAAACTCTACCACCTCGGTTAAAAAAGCTTGCTCAACTTTGCGACGACAAAAGACAAATTCTTCAACAGTCCGCACAAAGGGCAACAATAGATTGACATTGGTGTAGCCAGCTTGCTGTACACTCCCTAAAGCTTTCAGTTCCAGCTCAAAGACTGCAGGATTTTGTAAATAGCTAAAGGTACCACGTTCGCCCAACATCGACTGGGGCGAAGATTGTAAACTATCACTTAATGATGGTAAATCCTGCGATCGCCAATCTAAAGAACGATAAAAAACTGGTCTTGGGGCAAAGGCACGGGCAAATTGCATAATCTGCTCAGACCATAGCTCTAACAATTCTGCCTGACGCCCACTTAAAATCCAACTATTGGGATGTTGCCCGTTCAATATGTTCAGTACCATCAATTCGGAACGCAACAATCCCACTCCATCCACAGGCAGGTTTTGCACTTGTTCGATTAAAGTGGACTGACTCAAGTTAACCAGCAATTGAGTAGCAATCATAGGTAGATGAAAGGTAACAGCAGGATGAGACGCTTTCAAGTTGGGGTGATGGGAGGAAAGAAGATTTTCTTCTCTACCTTTGTCCATCTCCTCCTTTGAGTCTCCTTTGATGCGATAAACTTCTCCTCTGTCGCCATCAAGCAGCAATCGTTCGCCAGTTTGGATTAAAGTTGTGGCAGATGTGGCGTTGACTACTGCTGTGATACCTAATTCTCTAGCTAGAATTGCCGCGTGACTGGTTAATCCCCCTAGTTCTGTGATAATACCACCAACTTGTTGCAATAATGGCAACCAATCAGGTGTAACAGTTGGTACTACTAAAATTACTCCCTTGGGTAGTTGTTCGGGTTTCTGTTGTGAATTAACAATTACCAGCGCAGTGGCTACAACTCGTCCCCCAGCTGCTCCTAGTCCCCGAATGAAGTGTGAGTAGGAAATTGATTGGGAAGGACTAACTTGTGTTATGTAAAGCTTGTCAGATGTCGTTTGTTGAGTGATAGTCCACTTAATGGTAAAAGTTTTACCTAGTTCACTTACCAGTTGAGTTCCCAAAGAAATTATTTGTTGTAAGTATTCTTGTTGTAAAGAGTACTGTTTTTGTTGTGCTTCTGGAAGTAAATAGGTAATCAGACAATTGCGATCTGATGTTAGCACTGAGTTGGGTATGGGTTGCCAAACAGTTCCAGATGCTGCATCATCAACACCATAAGCCAGCATTTTATTGCCCAGTTGTTGCTCAAGCATAACCCCAGTTTCTGGTTGAATGTAGTAAACATCTGGCTGTACTTCGCCAAGAGATATCGCAATTCCTAATCCCCAAGTAGCTTCAATTTTCCACCCAGAGGAGTTGGCTGTGAGCGAGCCACTGGCGATCGCATTCTCAACAGGTTGCACCAATACTGCGAGATTAATTTGTTGCAGATTAATTCCTGAGTGCTGCCAATATAATAGACTTCTGGCCCGAAATATCTGGCTCCAGGTACGCTTTAGAGCTAAAGTGATCGCTTCCGGTTCGCACTGGCAAAATACCGACTCCAGTAAACCCGATATATTGTTTATTCCTGGAGTAGCAGTTGATACTGCCAAGGAAGGTCGAAGAATCAAACAGCTAGTTTGCCATTCTCTAGCTGCTTGGAAAATTGTACTCACCCACTGCTGTGCCACAGTTGCAGTCAGAATTTCTTGACGCAAGCGACTGGCCACCTGCTGAAGTTGACGCCAATTAGTTACATCCAGGTGTAGCGAAGAATGGGGTAAGTCAGCTACTAATGATTCCGAACTATTGAGATTTTCGAGAAATTGTCGCAAGATTTCTGCCGAAATTACAAAACCAGGCATCACCGGATAGCTATGCTGGATAATTTTGCTCAAGTAAAACGCTTTGTCACCTACTTTGGCGCGGTCTTCTAGTTTAATTTCGTCTAGCCAGTAGAGTTTATCCACTCAATTTTTTAGTTGTCAGTTGTCTATTTGTAGCCACAGCTATTTTTTTTAGTACGTTATCAGCTTTTAATCCACTGAGTCCCTCCGCTGAGAGTAAATTAAAAAGTACTCAGGACTTCTGTACTGGGTAAATCCTTTTCTCAGGATAAGGCTAATGCCGTGAGTGTCAACCGATTCGAGCCAGTTGTACATTGGGGTATCATATTTAATTATTGAGTGTATGGGTTCAATTTAGCAATTTCAGGTAAAATTTTATGGTTGAGTCATTTTCAATAGCCAAAAAACTATTTAATTAACTTGAAATTCATGTAGTTTGCCCAAATTACGATTACTGCCATAATTTCACAAAGCAAATCTCCATTTATTGAGCCGAATAATATCTTATTGAAAAAAATCCTAACAATCGAAAATATTAATTTTAAGTTTAAAACCATTCTTGAATTGATAAAATCCAATATGAGATTGGCTACTGCACTATACCCATTGAATTAAACTCTATTAATAAAACATTAGAATAATTTTGTACTATTTTTATAAAATTATTAGGAGTTAACCTAAGTATATATAGTTCTCCATATATAGGAATCACATTTGATTTCTGAAAAAGGCTACGAAATAATACGGACGGATATATCTGTCTAACATCGAACAATGATAAACCAGCATCTACAAACTGCGATACTTTCGGTGAGCTTCGCTAACGCAGAACTACAAGAATTTATAGATGATCGGCCAGATGTACGTCAGGTGAGGAAAGCATTAGCAGTAAAACTGGTTTATCAAGGCTATAAGTATTCCGATTGGGATATCTGGTTGCAAGCAAAAACTTGGCTTCGACGTTTTTGTGCTTTGCTTCCAACATTTTCACATTTAAAGTGGATGTTTGAGTGGTTTATCCGAAACACTACCTTTGATTTTATGTCTCTCCTGATGTACGGAGTTTTTTCAGAAATCAAATCATAGTCCTATATCAGAATAAACATTGCCAAACACTTACTACCTTGCAACTAATGATTGGCTGAATATCAGCTTCCGGCTATGCATTGCATTGCTTATGGGAGCAATTATCGGCTTAGAACGCCAAATTAGGCGCAAACCAGCCGGTTTAAGAACTCATATACTGGTAAGTTTGGGTTCAGCCTTATTTACCTTGATCATCATGCAAACAGGAGGACTACAAGCTACTCCTGATGCACTTAGCCGCGTGATTCAGGGAATTGCAGCGGGTGTAGGATTTCTCGGTGCTGGAGAAATTGTACGTCAATCTTCCCAAGAATCACAGCAACTTGAAATTCACGGACTCACCTCAGCAGCGGCTATTTGGATTTCGTCTGCATTGGGAATTGCTGCTGGCTGTGGTTTATGGCAGTTAGGATTAATCAGTGCTATGCTGACTTTTTTAGTTCTCAACGTTTTTAAAAGGTTAGAGAAACGAGATTAGTAATTAGTTGTCTATTATTTTTAATAAAAAACATGCCTAAGAAACATAGAGTTATTGAGCTCCCTAATTTACCTTTATCTGAAAGTATGAATAAGGGAATACCAGACAATCAATTATCTGAATTAGAGGGCTATCAAAACAAACATTTATCAAATTGCCAGCTTGAGGGAACTAGAGGAATAGATTTTCAGTATGCCTATACATATAAATCAGGAAAGTCTTGCTGCATCTAAATTTCTTAATTACGAATTACGAATTGGTATAAACTATGCTTCAACTACTATAAATATGATTTTGAGAATTATTAATGTTGCATTATTTCTCCTGCCTTGACAAAAAGGATTTGTGAAGATTTCAACCATTGGGAATCAAAAGAACCCAAGTGAGTGGTAGTAATTAAAGTTTGAAAACGGTCTTGAATAGCATCAAGCAATTGATTTTGGCGGGATAAATCTAGTTCGGCAAGAACATCATCAAGTAATAGTAATGGTGGCTCTTTGACGACTTCTTCAATTAATTGTAATTCGGCTAATTTTAAGGCTAGAACCAGCGTTCGTTGCTGACCTTGAGAACCGTATTGACGAGCGGGTGTCTGGTTAATGGTTAATTCTATTTCGTCTCGATGGGGGCCGACAAGGGTAGTACCTTGGTGCATTTCAGCAACGGTTCGCTGCTGAATTTTTGCTAAAAAAGCTTGCTGTACTTCTTCTAGCTGGTTATCCTCTAAAGGAATATTAGGTACATACTTGATTTGCAGAATTTCTGTACTGCCACTGATATTGCCGTGCCAGGTGGTAGCAATGGGAGCTAATCTTTGGATAGCGCGATCGCGTCGTCTAATTACCCTAGTTCCTGTAGTAGCTAACTGTGCATCCCACAGCGCTAGTTCTGATTGTAAAGACGTTGCATCCAACGTCTCTACATGGCGTTTTAAAAAGGCATTGCGCTGGCGTAACACATGGTTATACTGCTGCAAAATGTGAGCATAAACTGGTTCAAGTTGAATTAATAGTGTATCTAACCAGTTGCGGCGACCTTCGGGGCCGCCGCGTACTAAGTCTAAATCCAAGCTGGAAAATTGGACTGCATTGAGAACGCCAAGAAAATCCATTTGACGGCGAATCGATTCCCCATTGAGAGCAACGCTACGGCGACCATTGCGGCGCAAGGTCAAGGTCAGGTCACTAACACCTGTTTGTCGCTCAAGGGTGGCATTAATTTGAGCTATGGCTTCCCCTTCTTGAACTAAATCGCGATCGCGAGTTATGCGGTGCGATCGTAATGTCGCCAGTAACTCCACCGCCTCCAACAAATTCGACTTTCCTTGAGCATTATTACCTACCAAAATTGTTTTAGCGGCAGTAAACTCAACATTTTGGTCTTGATAATTGCGAAATTGTCGGAGGTGAAGGGTTTTCAGGTACATGGTGATTATTGGGCATGGGGGATTGGAGATTGGAGAGGAGGGAGACAAAGAAGAAGCAGGGGAGCAGGGGAGCAGGGGAGACAAGGGGGACAAGGGGGAATTATTGAATAAGTCTCTCCTTGTTTCTTCCTCTTCTTCGTCTACCTTGTCTCTTCTCCATGACCAATGCCCAGTGCCCAATGCCCCATGCCCCATGCTCAATTTACACAGCCTTCTTACCCATAATCCGTAAGAATATCTTCTCCGCTTCAATCCAGACAAACATTAAAGCACTGAAACCAATACAAACCCCCAACTCTTGCATATTCAAGTAATGAGTACCAAAGAAATCTCGCAGAGGCGGAACGTAAACTAACATCAGTTGCAAAATCGTGGTGACGACAACAGCCGCTAGGACAAATATATTGGAGAAGGGATTCATCTCAATAGTCAGTCGGTTGTTGGAGCGAATAGCGATCGCATGACCCATTTGGGCAATACACAAGCTAGTAAATACCATTGTTTTCCAACTCTCACGATCGCCCTGATAGCCTGGGGCATGACTATGTTGATAAGCCCACCACATTAAGGCAATGGTGATAATGGCAAAGATGATGCCAATGCGAATCATATAAGAACCTAATCCCCTAGCGAAAATGCTTTCGCGGGGACTAAAAGGCGGACGTTGCATGACATCTGGTTCTGGAGGTTCCACAGCTAATGCCAAGGCTGGTAAACCGTCTGTCACCAAGTTCATCCACAAAATTTGTAAGGGAGTCAGGGGAACGCCTCCCAAGCCGATTAAGGGTGCGGCTGCAATTGTGAGAACTTCACCAATGTTACTGCCCAAGATGTATTTAATAAAGCGGCGGATGTTAGTATAAACAACTCTACCTTCCTTGGTGGCGCTGACAATGGTAGCGAAGTTGTCATCAAGTAACACCATGTCACTAGCTTCTTTACTGACATCAGTGCCAGTAATACCCATTGCAATACCGATATCAGCTTGTTTGAGGGCTGGGGCATCGTTGACACCATCGCCTGTCATCGCTACAAATCGACCCCGGCGTTGCAGTGCTTGGACAATTCGCAGTTTGTGTTCAGGGGAAACTCTGGCATAGATGCTTACCAAGTCAACGTTTTGCTCTAATTCCTGGTCAGTCATCCGTTGCAATTCTTGACCTGTGAGAAGGCGATCGCCTTCTTGGGCAATTCCTAAATCAGTAGCGATCGCTCGTGCTGTTAATTGGTGGTCGCCAGTAATCATCACTGGGCGAATACCTGCTTCTCGGCACTCTTGTACAGATGCCCTGACTTCTGGGCGTGGCGCATCTAGCATTCCTACCAATCCCAGCCAGACTAAATCTTGCTCAGATGTTTCGTCTGAACCTTCTGGGGGAATCTCTACTAGCGGTTTGTAGGCAAAACCTAGCACCCGTAAACCTTTGCTCGCCATTTGGTCATTTTCTGCTAAAATTTTCTGGCGTTGTGCTTCGCTCAAGGGACCTGTGTCATTACCCAAATGAATCTGAGTGCAACGTGCCAAGATTAATTCTGGGGAACCTTTGGTAAACATTAAATAAGGTTCCGATTGCAGAAAACTGGCAATTACTGGGTCAACACCTCTTGAAAATGCTTCACCTGTGGCGATTCCCTCCACCTGAGCGATCACGCTCATCCGCTTCCGTTCTGAGGAAAAGGGGAACTCCGCAACGCGAGATAATTTACTGTTCCACTGGTCTTTTTCAATTCCGGCTTTTCCCGCCAGGGTGATTAATGCCCCTTCTGTCGGATCTCCCAAAATTGCCCATTCACCTTGTTCTTTTTGCAACACTGAGTCATTACAAACAGTACAGGCGACTGATAACGCGGAAATTTCTGGAGATTCTTCTAAAGAAATTTTTTGACCGTTTAACTGAAAGTCCCCTGTGGGAGCATAACCTTCGCCGGTGACGCGAAAAGTTTTATTATTGGTGGAAATCGATTGCACCACCATTTTATTTTGAGTCAGGGTACCGGTTTTATCAGAACAGATGGTAGTTACAGAACCCAACGTTTCCACTGCTGGCAATTTGCGAATCAAGGCATTTTGGCGTACCATTCGCTGGGTTCCCAATGCCAAGGTGACGGTAATTACAGCAGGTAAACCTTCTGGCACTACAGCAACTGCCATACTCAAGGAAACTTCCAACAGTTCTTGAATATTTTTAAAACCTCCGTCCTTGATCACACCGCCAACGACGACGATCGCCACAAGAATTAAAGAACCTGTAACCAGGACATTACCCAGTTGAGTCATCCGCTGTTGTAAAGGCGTGGGTTCACTTTCCACCGCCTGCAACATCGCAGCAATTTTACCCAGTTCTGTAGTCATTCCGGTATTAGTCACCAGAATCTTAGCGCGTCCTTGAACTACTTCAGTTCCTTGAAAAACGACATTGAGGCGATCGCCTAATGATGTTTCTTCCGGCAATTTTAATGATGCCTGTTTATTCACCGCTTCCGCTTCACCAGTCAATGCCGACTCACGCACTTGTAAATTAGATTGTTCGAGCAAGCGTCCATCTGCGGCTATCTGCATCCCAGCTTCCAGCAGCATTACATCCCCTGGAACTAGTTCTTTAGCTGCTATCTCCACCAGTTTGGTGTCGCGGATCACCCGCACTAAAGGAGAAGTCATTTTTTTCAAAGCAGCCAGGGCTTTTTCGGCACGGCTTTCTTGGACATAGCCGAGTATGCCATTGAGGATAACAATTGCTAAAATCGCGATCGTATCTTTAAATGGCACTTCACCGGGCTTTAATCTGCCCTCCCGCAAAGCCATCAGGTCTAAAAACCCAGAAATGAGAGCTACGCCAATCAGCATCAACAACATAATGTTCTTGAACTGATCGAGCAGAATTTCCCAAGCACTACGGCCAGCAGTTTCTTCAAGTTCGTTAGGGCCGTATTTTTGTAATCTCTGTTCAATTTCTTGGGGTGTTAAGCCGCTGTCTGCGTTACTATCAAGCAGGTCTAGCGCTTTATCAACTTCTAAACTATGCCAAACGGCGGCACCTTCAGGCAGAGAATTAGCAGACATCGTGTAGGTCACAGCAAATGGTTACAAAATTCGATCATAATTTAGTGATGGCAGGAATTCCATTTTCTAAAGTTACATTAAGTCTCGCGCCCAGTTGTATGAGTGTATATGTAATTTTTAATATTTGTAAATTCCTTCTATTTTCACATAGTATTATTTCTCACGAAAGAGTTTTTCGGAACACATTGTACCGATAATTATTAGTACCTGGCTGTAAACGTGGCGATCAAGAACTACTAATTGATGTACTTGAGTTCGAGCAACGCCCATTGTGGGCAGTCTTTTAACTCAGCACTCTTCATTCATCCCAATCAGGCGAGCCATTGCTCGATTAGGATTTTTCCATCTCAAGCAATTGGTGTTACCACGCTAAAACCGTTTGAGTCATGTTTCCTCCCCTACCTAAAGGTGAGGGTTTTTTACACTTACCATAAGGTTTTATGAGTTTTGCACTCCCCACTTTGACCGTTAGCCAGATGTTTGGGCAAAGAACAATTCGACCGCTTACTGCTGCTGCCCTATGTGGCATTACTTTCATTAAAGATAGACTGATTGCTATTGACAGTATTAAAGGACATCTACTGGAGATCGATCCTACCTCTGACAACAGCAGAATTCTCAATCCTCATCAAGTTGAAGAATTTCTCGATGTTACTGGTCTAGCGGTGTGGGATGATACCCTGTGGGTGAGCCGAGAAAATAGTGTTTATTTGTGCAAGCTCAACGCTTTGGATCTAGAACATTTTGTAACATTGCCTTATGCAGCTGATGGCGTTGCTATTTGGGACACAACAGTTTATGTAAGTTGTCAAAGGCTGGGCTACATTCTAGTTTTTGACCGCGAAACGCGAAAAGAGATTACCAGATTTTATGCCCCTGGAGTTGGGATAGAGAATTTGGCAGTTAACCAAGAAATGCTATGGATTTGCGATCGCATCGAACAATCAGTTTACGCGATGGACAGAGCCACGGGAGAGCTGCAATTCAGCGTTTTGACACCCTTTGAATGTCCTACAGGCATAGCAATCCATAAAGATGAAATAGGCAAAGAAAGTATCTACGTCGCTTATGCTACAGAGGAGCCTTATATCCGGGATAACCCCAATGCCGATCCGAGTCATGAGCTAACATTCCGCGATCGCACTTTTATTCATCCTCTGTATTATCATTACCAGCCAGATAAGCGTTACGCTCTTTCTAACGGCTATCTGATTGAAATGTCTTATGCTGAGGAAATCGCACCTCTAGACGAAGTTTATCTACCTGATGTGGAATGGCGTATCGCCTTACCATCGGAGACTGAGCGTCAAAAGGTGAAACACGTTGAACCTATTGGTATACCTTTTACCGAAGAAGTGATAGAGGGGCAACGTGTAGCAGTCTTTAAATTTGATTCTCTGGCACCAGGAGAACGGCATATATTTGGCTGGAAAGCACTTTTAGAAGTTCGAGGGATTAAATATCGGATTACACCTAGAGATGTAGAAAATATACCTAAATTATCCCCAGAATTACAAACACGCTACTTAGTGGACGACGACGATTTAGCAATGAATACTACCATTGTTCGCCGTGCCGCCAGAGAAGCGATTGGTTCTGAAACCAATGTGCTGCGGAAAATGCACAGCATCCGCAACTACGTTTATGATGAGTTATCTTACGGTATTAAACCTTACATTGATACGCCAGATACAGTTTTAGAACGGGGTGTTGGTTCCTGTGGCGAATATGTCGGTGTTTTACTTGCCCTATCTCGTTTAAATGGCATCCCCTGCCGCACCGTTGGTAGATACAAATGTCCTCCCCATAGTGACTTAGTAGGAGTACCGCTACAACCCGACTTTAATCATGTTTGGCTAGAATTCTACATCCCAAATTTCGGCTGGTTGCCAATGGAATCAAATCCTGACGATGTGAGTGAAGGTGGGCCTTATCCGACGCGCTTTTTTATGGGTTTATGCTGGTATCATATCGAAATTGGCAAAGGTATCACCTTTGAAACTGTGACAAGCAAAGGTGCACGCTTAACCAAAGAAGATATCCCCATCGGTGATTTGGCGATTAATCATATCCGCTTCACAATTCTTAAAGAATTACCGCCTTTTTAAATTAGGGCATTGGCAATTGAGGGAATAACCCTGAAAAAGCAAGTAGGGTGTGTTATGCCGTAGGCTAATGCACCTTAATGCTCTCTGTTTAACCTACTACTTTCATCTACTTCTGAACTCTTGTTCTGATTCAAGTATTCTTCAAACAATTCAAAAAATTTCTGTAGTGCCTCATGCTCGTCTACAGAATAGAAAAGAATTATCTTAGCCCATGACTGACCTGATTTAATTCTATATTTGTCTTCAATCCATGATTGAAACCCTTCAAATTCTCTTTCTGGCTCGGTTGGAGGTACGCCAACTTCTCTTCGAGCCAGACTATATCCTCGTAGAAGCATATCAAGTCTAGTAATTGAACTTCTGCCTAAATACATTCCTGGTCTTTTCTTTATACTACTTATAATCTCGTTGTAAATATCAAATTGAGGAAACATCAAATCCTCACTGAGCCTTAAAATATCTTCACTTTTTTGAATTTTTGAATTATTTTTCTGCTTTAGGAACTGCTCAAATTCTTCAAAGAACCTATTAAAAGCAGCTTGTTCACTTCCAGAACCAAAGAGAATTATCCCAGCCCAAGATTGACTCATATTAGTTTTTGCTTTTTCTTGTATCCACTCTTGAAACCCTTCCATTCCACAAGAGCCTATTGTAGTAAATCCTAGTCAGATTAGACCGCTTAAATATTCAGTTAAGAATAAATGAAGATAAGTAATTGATGGCTTGTCTATATACATAACTGGATTTTCTTTAATGTTTTGGCTCAGATATTTGAAGGGGCGACAATAATCGTAAAAGTGTTACAGGTAAAGGGATTGAAGTAAAAAACCCTCTCAAAAAAATGAAGCTTATT
>NZ_JBALDE010000209.1:0-17290 GCF_036917515.1 Nostoc sp.
TTCTAGCTGATATATCCCTGACATTGTTCATCCTTCATCTGGTTTATTCTTATTCTCTCATCTGTAGTCCAATTTTAGAGAATTGGTATAACTTGCGCATTTCGGCTGGTTATGTCTTTGGTAAAGTTGATGACCGGGATTTCTCAGGAACACGTTCTGCTGGTGGGGCGTATTTAGGCTTTACGGTTAAGCTCAACGATTTGTTTGACGGCTTTGGACAACAAAAACCTATAGCGCGTCAGCCACAGGAATCGGCGATGAAAGCTTTGGTGGGTAAACTTAAAGCTGCAATGAGGGAAATACAAAGACGTGAAATATAAAACGGTTATTTGTATAGATTTAGTAATGTTAAATCTCTACATCACGTCAATTTTTAACCTAGAATTTATTAATTTTAATTCTCAATATTATTGCTTTGAAAATCAGATGTTTGTTTAACTATTTAAAAGTGATCGCCAGAGTAAATCTGAATACAAATGGTAGATTATCCTCGATTTTGGGCAATCTAAAGACTGGAGATTTACTTGAGGTGAATCAGACTTAATTGATGATTAAAGTTAGGGTAATCAATATATTTTAAAAGTTATTTTATGGTGATTTACTAATGAAAAACTTAAGGCAAAATTTTCAGGCGTTGGGCTGGGGGCTGATGAGTGCAACATTAGTACTTCAACCTACCTTAGTACAAGCTCAATATATTCAGCGATCGTTCTTAAATCCCAGTTTTGAACAACCTGTTTTTAGTAATAGTTGTTACATTCAAGTGGATGAAAGTCAGATTCCCGGGTGGACAACAACCCATAGTACCAAGCAAGGTAAAGCTTCTTGTACAACTAATGGTTTCACTACATTAGGTCACATCATTGAAATTTGGACAAAAGGATTTAATGGTGGATCTGGCGCTACCTCCACAGCAACTGGTGCAGGAAATCAATTTGCGGAGTTAAATGCTGAAGAAGCTTCCGAGTTGTATCAGAATATATGCCTAATTAAAGATGAAACGATCACATTTTCTCTTCTACACCGTGGGCGGTCAAGTGCAACTGTTGCTGATGTAGCAAATTTTTTAATTGGACTATATACAGATTCAACAAAAACTATTTTTGGCACATTTTCAACAACTAGCAATGGAACAGTTACGGCACAACCAGTAGCACAGAATGGTGCAACTATTCCTCCTGTAAGTAACAATAATGCTGGAAATGGCTGGGTGCGATACACTGGCACTGTTCCTTACACTGGTGCTTCTGGCAATCGACCTGTAGGGTTTGCAGCCGTCTCCACAGGGGGCGGGAACAATACTATAGGTAACTTCCTTGATGACGTGCAATTTGCTGGTAAACCGGTGCTTGAGTTTACAGCAAGTTCTGGTGGTGCAGCAGAATCGGAAACTACCCCTACAACTAACCCCCCTAAACTCAGAATTGTTGGTTTAGTCCCAACTGGGGGGATCAGTGTTCCGATTTCTGTCTCTGGTACAGCGACTTTGGGTACAGACTATAATACGACATCAGGCACATCCACTTTTAATATCACTATTCCTGCGGGCAACTACGACGGTAGTGATGCTACTAGTGTCTTTACCATTCCTTTTACTGTCATTAATAATAACGTTCCTCAAGGTGTGAGGACAATCGTATTCACCATACAAACTTCATCTAGTTTTTTCGCCAGTTCAACAACGGCTTGTGGTAGTTCCCCAACAGTCGCTTCCAACTATACGATCTATGATGATGATTTCCTCAGCGGCAAGGTTTGGGATGATGCCGACAATAGCGCTAACAATACTTTTACTAATATCAATACTGGTTCGGAAACTGGCACTAATGCAGGTGGGTTATTAAATGCTATTCTTGTGGATTCTAACAATAAAGTATTAAAAACAACAACTGTCGCCGCAAATGGTACTTATACCTTTCTTGATGTTCCCCTGAATCAAAGCAACGTTAAAATTCTCTTAAGTACAACTGCTGGCACAGTAGGTAATACTGCCCCTGCACCATCGCTTCCCTCTAACTGGGTGAATACTAGCCCATTGACGACGGCTAGTTTTAATACTGGCACAAACATCTCTAGTAAGGACTTTGGGATTGAGCAGTTACCTGATACTAATAACGTCACTGCATCTTCACAAACAAATCCAGGGGGAACCAATAAATCGCAAGTACCCACCCTATCAGCTACTGACCCTGAAGATGGCAACTTTAATATTGGCAAAAGTTTCAAGATTACTAGTCTGCCAACAAATGGGATACTTTATTACAATAACGTAGCTGTGACAGCGAACCAAGTCATTAACAATTACGATCCAACTCAGCTCACATTAGATCCAAATGATGGTGCAATAACGGTTACATTTACAGTAGCAGGTGTAGATGCAGCAGGCAAAGAAGATCCCACACCTGCTACTGTAACTATGCCATTCACAGCTGGCAAACCCAAGCTACTTTTAGTTAAACGGATCACGCGTATCAATAACCAAAATTTAAACGACATTGTAGATGGTCGTAGTGACGTTCCTACCAGTGCTGCCAATTATGTGTCATCTCTCTATGACACTGATGATGATAGCGATAAACCATGGCCACTTGGTTACTTGCGGGGATTGATTAATGCTGGCATAGTCAAACTAGGAGACGAATTAGAATACACTATATATTTTCTTTCCAATGGTCTTGGTAGTGCAACTAATGTGAAATTCTGTGACTTAGTTCCGACTAATGTTAATTTTATTCCGACTGCTTTTAATGGTATGGCTCCTACTGATGGTGGCTTGCCAGGAGCGGATCGAGGTATTGCCCTAGCTATTGGTTCTACTACACCTACGCTTTATCTCACTAATGTAGCAGATAGCGATCGCGGGCGTTTTTATACAGCTAACGACTCAGCCACACCATCCTACTGTGGTACTAACACCAATGGAGCAGTAGTGGTCAATATTACAGTCCCAAGTTTTCCCAATCTACCCGCAGCCACTGGATCAGGCACACCAGCTAATTCTTATGGTTTTGTCCGCTTCCGCGCTAAGGTGAAATAGTTTTAACCACCGCTAACTAGTGAAATTAACGCCATTAGGATAGTTCAGGCTGTTCGGTAACGAGGCGATCGCAGCTTGTTCGTCAAAGTATCTCAGTTTTGCAAAAATATTTTTTGAATAATCCGAAAAGCAGCAATTTCATATAATTCAATTGCTTGAGGAACTGAAAGAAAAATCAAGATAATGGGCATTGGACATTGGGCATGGAGCATTGGGCATTGAGAAGAGACAAGGTAGACAAGGAAGAGGGGGAAGATAAGAAGAGAAGTCACCAGCGCCGACTTCCGGCGTTGGCTAGCAAGAACCGTAGGTATCAAAACTTCAAAGAGAGACTTGTTCAATAATTCCTCCTTGTCCCCTTGTCTCCTTGTCCCCTTGTCCCTTTGGCTCCTCTACTCCCCTGCTTCTCACTGCTTAACTCTCTTTTATGACAATCCCAACTCTTCTGGAAAACCGAGCATGATGTTGAGGTTTTGGACTGCGGCTCCTGATGCGCCTTTACCCAGATTGTCAAGACGAGCAACTAATAAGACTTCTTTGGTAGTGTCATTCGCAAATACAAAAACCTGAACAATATTAGTATCGTTCAGTGCGATCGCATCCAGAAATGTTCCGTTTCTCAGTAGAGTCGAATCTTGGAATGGAGCAACCTGCACGAACTTTTCAGTTTGGTAGTAATCAGCGATCGCTTGATGAATAACCTCACCTGATGGTGGATTATCCAAAGTCCCCAGTGGTAAAGGTATCTGTACCAGCATCCCTTGCTCAAAATCTCCCACGGCTGGTACGAACAGCGGTGGTGATGCTAACCCTGAATACTGATGCATTTCTTTGACGTGCTTATGTCCAAACTGCAAACTGTAGATACCATAAGGGTGTAGTGATTCTGTCCCGGCTTGCTGTTCGTGGAAGGTATGATACTGTTTAATGAGATTCTTTCCGCCACCAGAGTAACCTGACACTGCATTAACGGTGATCGGAAAGTTACTATTTAGGAGTCCTTTGGCAATCAACGGACGGATACAAGCTAAAAATCCTGTGGGATAACAGCCCGGATTGCTGACAAATTGGGCGCTGGCGATTTTCTCTCGCTGTCCTGGATTTAGTTCAGGAAAACCATATACCCAGTCTTTAGCTGTGCGATGGGCAGTACTAGCATCAAGGATCTTAACTTTAGTATTACTGACTAAGCTAACAGCTTCGCGGGCTGCATCATCAGGCAGGCAGAGAATGATAACATCAACAGCATTGATTAGTTTAGTTCGCTCAGTTGCATCTTTACGTTTAGATGCTTCAATGCTAACTAACTCGATGTCATCCCGATGGTTCAGGCGTGAGTAAATTTGTAAGCCTGTGGTTCCTGATTCCCCATCAATAAAAATCTTCGGTTTAGTAGTCATGCGCTTCTTATATGTAAGTGATATTTTGACTGATTAATACTTACTTGACTTCTGCTAAATAGATATATCCAGAAATTAAATATCTGTGATCTAAAACCCTTGTAGAGCCGTAGCAGTGCTATGTCTCTATTTTTTCACTAGATGTCTAATGAATTATAAAAGCAAGAGTTATTTTAACGATCAATTTTGGAATGAAATTAACCTGCTTTCACCATCCACACCAAAAAGCTCAGAATTAGTTCGATAGGAGGAAGAGAGTAATCCATTAAATCAATTGTGACTGTTTGTCCCTCTAGTTTCAGAAATCGCCATTGGGTTCCACTGCTCACAGTACCGTACACTGTTGTTAAGGGTTGTTCTCTGGCTTGATTGAATCGCTGTGCAGCTACCATTTCTGCAATGCATTGTCCCAACCCAGATTTTAAATCTGATTTTTTCGCTTCAACAATGACAATTGCAGGTGCTTCCACCGTTAATTGTTCAGGTGAACGGCAAAGTAGGAAGTCACATACACCGTTGAGTCCAATACTCACATCAACGTTAAATTCTTCCCCTGAAAACACGCTAATTGTGGAATTGAAGATGCGTCGCACTTCCAGCAATATAGGATTAATTATCGCCTCTGAACGAGCTTTTTCTGTATCTACTGCGATCGCCCACGGTAAATCTTCCAAAATACCTTGCAGCCTGAAACTTAGAGTAATGGGTTCAATTGAGTCTGGAAAAAAGCGGACTCCTTCCACAGTATTCAGGTGAAAATCTTGTTTTACTCGGTCAATGTTGAATTGACTGTAGAGCATGATAAATCAATACTCCATCAATTTGCTTGATTGTAATAGTATTTGTTCCTTCACCTTCCCCCTTTCATGCTAATAATTTTCGCTTTAACTCGTTTTTGGATCGGCTACTCCTCCCAAGCCAGAGTACGTTTCACTGCCTTTTGCCAAGTACCAAAGTTGGACAAGGGGAAATCACTCTTTGGCTCAAACACACGCTCAATTTGCCGTTGTTTCACCAGTGCTTCATAGCTCTCCCAAAATCCTACAGCTAAACCTGCCGCAAATGCTGCACCCTGAACGGTCGTATCACGCATTATCGGACGTTCAATTGGAATACCTAAAACATTAGCTTGAAACTGCATCAAAAAGTTATTCTCGCAAGCACCACCATCTACGGTTAATCGCCCAACTGGAGTACTGCAAGATGCGTTTATCGCCTGCACTACTTCCAGAACTTGATAAGCGATCGCTTCTAGAACAGCGCGAACTAGATGCTCTGGTTGTACACTGGCGGTAATGCCGAAAAAAGCTCCTCTGGCGCTCATATCCCAGTACGGTGCGCCCAATCCGCTAAATGCAGGTATAAAGTAGACTCCGCCATTATCTTTTACCTGATTGGCCATCGCTTCGGTTTCAGCAGCAGTTTTAATCAACTTCAGGCGATCGCGCAACCATTGAACACAAGCGCCACTAGTAAACATACTGCCTTCTAAAGCATAGCCGACATTTAAAGTATCCTTTGGATTTACTTGTGTCCATGCCACTGTAGAAAGGAGTTGGTGGTGCGATCGCACAATTTGAGCACTTGTATGAGCAACCAAAAAGCTACCAGTTCCGTAAGTACATTTCATCAAGCCGGGGCGATCGCAGCCATGACCAAATAGAGCCGCTTGCTGATCTCCTAAGATGGCTGTAATGGGTATTTCAGCACCCAACAAAGTTGCATCAGTAACTCCAAATACTCCTAAACTCGGTTGAATCTGAGGCAAAATGTGAGCCGGAATCTGAAACAGATCCAGCAAAATCTCATCCCATTCACAGGTTTTGAGATTCATCAACATTGTACGACTGGCGTTGCTGTGGTCAGTAGCATGGACTTTCCTACCTGTAAGGTTCCACAACACCCAGCTATCAATAGTACCTGCTAAGACATTGTTTAGATCAATATCAGTACAATTGTCTAATAGCCATCTGAGCTTGGTAGCAGAAAAGTAGGCATCAATAATTAATCCGGTGCGATCGTAAATTTCTTCAGCGTAGCCTTGTTCTTGTAACTGGTGGCAAAGGGGAGCAGTGCGGCGATCTTGCCAGACGATCGCTTTATGGAGTGGTTTACCAGTAGTTTTGTCCCAAATCAAACAGGTTTCGCGCTGTACAGTTAGTCCCAAAGCTGCGATCGCTGATGGCGCAATCTGGGCATTTTCAATTGCGGTTTGCATCACCCAACAGGTATCTTGCCAGATTTGTTGAGGGTCATGTTCTAACCATCCTGGCTGAGGATAATACTGAGTTAGTTCTTTATATGCCTGTCCAACAATCTTGCCGTCTGCGTTAAATACAAAGGCGCGGTTGCCTGTTGTACCTAAATCCAGTGCTAAGATGTAGCCCGATGATGGAGTTTTTTTACCAAGTGTGTGCATAGCCGCTTTTAATGCTACGTAGGCATAGTCCGCCATAGGTATCACGATTTTAAAAATACGCGTTCAATCAGATATACATTATTTTAGGTATATTTGGAATTTCCTGTTTGTATAACACTAGGATTTGACGCAAAGCTATACTTCGTACAGCATTTCATTAATTTATAGCGAATTAAATTTGGCAATACCTTGCAATGCTAATGCACCAGCTTACATTGTTAATGCGTCAGTTTACATTGTTAATGCAGTGGCTGCTTTGTTAATGCGTCGGCTTACATTGTTAATGCAGTGGCTGCCTTATTAATGTGTCGGCTTACATTGTTAATGCGCCAGCTTGTATTGTTAATGTGTTCCCCTGCATTAATAATGCTACGCTTTTACGCCAAACTGTACTTAGCAAGATGGTATTAATGTCCGCCTCAAAGTAGGTTGGGTTGAGGAACGAAACCCAATATTTTATCCGTTGGGTTTCACTACCATATTCCTATGGGTAAGCAAACTACAACACAACCTACATTGATAAATTTTATTACAAGTAATCACCCTAACTTGATATCAAAACTATGGATTTCAAAATAGATGTAGTTTAAAAGTTAAAACCATCGAAATACAACGAAACTTTCCCATGTTAAAACCTAATCAAAATCAAAATGCACTACTAGCTCTGTTGTTACTTGTGCCAGCTCCAAGCATTGGTATTGCAACTCAACTGTATATTCTGCCTGGATTCCCAGGACATTTAGTGGCTTTATTATCTAAAATCTGGTTATTAATACTACCCATTATTTGGTTGTTATTTATCGATAAAGAGAATTTAAAACTTGAATATCCTAAAATACGCGATTTATTAATTGGAGTTGGACTAGGGCTATTAATGCTAGGCATCATCTTGATTGTTTATTGGCTGCTGAGTGCAAAATGGATAGATGTTGAATATGTTCGCGATCGAGCAACACAAGTTGGATTGAACAGTTTTGCGATTTACTTAGTAGGTTCAGGATATTGGATATTTATCAACTCTTTGCTTGAGGAATTTGTCTGGCGTTGGTTTGTCTATCGTAAATGTGAAATTTTGGTATCAAGTCCTTTAGCTGTAGTACTATCTGCACTGTTTTTTACGATTCATCACGTTATTGGTTTGGCAGCTTACTTCGACTGGCGTGCGACAACATTATGCTCATTGGGGGTGTTTCTAGCAGGAGCAATTTGGTCATGGTGCTACTTAAATTATTGCTCAATCTGGCCTGGATACATCAGCCATGTTTTTGCAGATATAGCAATTTTCCTGATTGGCTGGCAACTTATCTTTGCTTAACAAACATGTCATCAAACTATAGCGAACTAACTAATCAAAATTTCTCAAGATAATGTGTTTTTTAAAATCGTAACTGATTATACCTTGTTCTTGTAATTTACTCATCAATCGTGTGATTGTTACTCTGGTAGTACAACAGGCGCTAGCAATATCTTCGTGAGTAAAGCGAACACTTAGGCGAGTTCCCTCTGGTACAGTTTCACCCACTTCTCGTTTCAAAAGTTGTAATAGATGGTGCAAGCGTTCTTGTACTCGTCGTCTTCCACAAAGGGCTAAAAAAGATTCTGTTTGCTGTAACCGCTGATTAATTTTTGGTAAAAGCGTATGGCTAAGTTTTGGAGAAGCTGCTATCTCTACCGCGTAAATTGACACCAGATCAACATCAGCGAGAGCTGTTGCTTGGTAAATGCTTAAAGATGTCAAACTAGAACCAAAAACCATTCTTGCTGTTGCCAATCCGATCAGTACTTCTTCGCCCGTTTCACAATAGGTACTAAGTTTGACTAAACCTTGAGAAACATACCAAATTACTAATGGGTTAAGGGGAATAGTTTCTCCTTTAGTATATTTATGTAGGGGGCGATTGTTGAAGATGTTACTGTCATCTTTAACTATTGCTGATTCTAAGTGCTGACGCTCAGTAATATTACGCAACAGCCAACGCAGAGAAATTGCCTTATTTTGGTGATTGCGGACAACTGCGACTGTCAATGCTGCATCAAAGAACTCGCCATAACGTTGTTGCAAACGTACCAATAACTCTCTAGCTCTATCTGATTGCGATAGCTGTATCAGTTCGTAACGAACTTGCTGACGTTCTTCTAGAGGGATAAAGTTAACTATTGGTTTGCCTACTAAAAAATGCTTTGAAACATTGAGCAACTTAGCTGCGGTAAGGTTAGCTTCTTGGATGATTCCTTCTGTATTAGTCACTAAATAACCGTCTGGGGCCAACTCAAATAAATCTTGGTAGTGGTGGCGTTCTGCTTCTAGCCAATTCCGTGTTTTTACTAGTTCCTCATTTTGCTGATAAAGTTCCTCCGCCGCTAACTGTGCTATCTTTGAGGTGTTAAAGAGTTCCTTAAAAGCTTCCGGCAACAGATCGGGGGAAATCCAAGGTAGTACACTAGCAGTTTGGTATAAATCTGCTAAACGCTTGTGCAATATTTCTGTACGTTGGATAAATTTTTCTATGTTCACCTTAAATAACCGCTAGTTGCTAGCAGAAGTTTGACTAGACTAATAAGCCAGTCAAAATGATGACTAGCAAAGAGCAAATACCACAGTTGGAAGACCCTACATCTCAACCTTAATTTCTAACTATTATTGTATTGTTGAACCTGCTTTGTCATTCCCCCAATGAATGATTTAGTACTAACTATAATTAATTGTTTCCATTGTTACTAAGAATAACCAATAAGACTTTCCCTAACTTCCGTCACAAGAATCAAGCAACTACTACTAAAGACATAAAATCTAAGTTAAGTTTGTTTGTGATTCTGAATACCTTGTCTATTAATAAAATTCACAATCAAATTATCAACTCTTTAAGAGGATGTTTTAAAAGTATTATTGCTAATACCAAAAGCTTGGAAACCTAACTCATATATCTAGAATTGAAAAGATAGATATTAATAAGTTAAAAAGTTTGTATAGAAAAGCACATATGAACTTAATAATTATCCGCCTCTTTAGTTAGAGGATAAATGAAGTAGTAAGCTGGTGTAATTTAACAATGCGTAACAGCTAATCAACGCGCAAGTTATAAGGAGTGATGGGTGAGGTGTCAATGCTATAAAATCTCGTCACTCCTTTTTACTTAAATCAGTTTATTAGCTTAACGAATGCCATCATTATCAATGGCGCTGTATGTGTCGTTGGGGAAAAGCCCTAACCAAGGGTCAGAACTAGGAGTTAAAAATAGTTGGGCGTATACTTGTTCATTGAGCGCTTCGACACTCCTTGTTTGCTTACCCTGCATAAACCATTGATCAATTTGGCTATGCAGCATATATTCACTTCTGACTGTATCTAAAGCCATTGTGGCTTCAAATTTTTTCACTATTATCGGCAAATCATCTTCTTGAGTGTTGGCAGATTGAGACTTTTTGAGCCTTTATTTTCTAACAGTAACTAAAGTTTGTAGCTAAAAACTGAAAACTAAAGCTCCAAAAGGATTTCAGCGATTGGATTCTCCCAAAGTGACAAAAGCGGTTGATGGACGATGTGTCCGCGATGGATGAAAGAAGGGTATAGCCGTAGTCACATAGGTTAGGACATAATGACAAGCATGAATGCTAGGAATAGTAATAGTTCTACCTCCTACCTCCAGCATAGCTGCCTCCTGCTATATAATTCCTGAATCTATGCAGAAAGCCCAAAAATCCTTACCCTCTGCGGTCTTGATAAGTCTTTAACCAGACATAGCTGATTAGTTCTAAATGCGATCGCTATTAGGTAAATTTTGCTGGTTGCTTGGCTGTTCACCAGATTTAAATTGAGTATATATATAGGTTACTATTGCTAAAGTCAGCCCCATAGCCAACACCACACCTACGATTCGCAAGAAATTGGGAGTAATTCTCGTAGTTAGCTGCTCACTTAGCCTTGGTTGGTAAATAGTATCATCCGTTCGTGCTTGTGGTCTGCTTTGATTAGAAGCAGGTCGTGGCTGATACAATGTCACATCTGATTGCACTGGTGGTCTACTTTGATTAGAAGCAGGTCGTGGTTGAAACAACGTCTTATCTGGTGGTACTTGTTGACCGCTTTGATTAGATCCTGGTCGTGGTTGAAACAACGTTTTGTCTGGTGGTACTTGTTGACTACTTTGATTAGATCCTGGTCGTGGTTGAAACAATGTTTTGTCTGGTGGTACTTGTTGACTACTTTGATTAGATCCTGGTCGTGGTTGATATAACGTCACATCAGGTTTGCTGGCGTTCGGATTATTCACAGGACTCTGTTGATTTTGTTCAACTGGGTTAAATGGTCTGGGAACGGTTTCGTGATTTGAACCTTGGTTCTGTCCAGCTTGAATGGGAGGAATAGTTTGCTCAGATTGGTTTTGCTTAATCGGGTTAAATGGTCTGGGAACAGTTTCGTGATTTGAGCCTTGATTGGATGCAGATGGAGGACGCAGAATCGTGTCGTCGTTCGATTGTCTGGGAACAGTTTCGTGATTTGAACCTTGATTGGATGCAGATGGAGGACGCAGAATCGTGTCGTCTTGTCTGGGAACAGTTTCGTGATTTGAACCTTGATTAGAAGAAGGTTGCGATCGCCCAGTCATCTGTCCGGGTACACTAATATTATCTGTGACAAATTTTGCAGCAGCTTGTAAAGCTTGATTCAGTTCTTCTACCGTTGCAAATCGGTTAGCTGGGTTCTTTTGGAGGCATTTCATCACCACCGCTTCCAATTGTACGGGTAAATTCTCACACCCTGGTTGCGATCGCAGTGGTTTTGGTGGCTCATAAGCATGAGCTAATACCCAAGAAGCCTCACTAACATGACTACCCTTAATGCTGATTCCAAAGGGGTCAGCTGCACTCAGCATTTCATAAAGGATAATCCCTAAGCTGTAAATATCACCTCTAGCGTCCAGGTTTTGATCGCTTTGGATTTGTTCGGGAGGTGCGTAACGAAATGTACCAATAAATGTACTAGTTATATTTGTAATATTGGAATTTTCCGAAGATTCACTACGAATTTTGGCAACACCAAAATCCAAAACCTTCACCCATTCTCCCAAATCTGTCGGTATCAAAAATATATTATCTGGTTTCAGGTCGCGATGAACTACCTGAATATGTTCAGTGGTTTTTCCGCCATCTCGTTGGAGAGTCACTCCTTGATGGGCAAGCTGTAAACCCTTACAAACTTGCGCCATAATCTTCACCGTCCGTTCAACAGACAGCCGCTTTTGACGCAGCAGTAATTGCCCAAGCGTTTGCCCCCGCAAATATTCCATGACATAAAATGGAAAACCTTCCGGGGTTACACCACAATCACTAATTTTAACTATGTGGTCACTTTGCAAAGCAGCACAAACTGCCACCTCACGCTCAAAACGCTTTCTCATTTCTTGTGATGCTACCAGCGTATCTTTGAGCAACTTCAACGCTACTTGCTGACCTACACGGGTATCCGTTGCCAGGAAGACTTCTCCCATGCCACCCCCGCCTAACCGTCTGTCTAAACGGTATCGCTGGTTATCACCTACGAAGCGACCATTCCAAGAATTTGAAGAAGGTGGGGATTTCATCTGGCGCAACCCATCCTAGTTACTTTAAGTGTTAACTTTATTCAGAGATAATACTAGTATTACAAATATGATTGCTTCATAACTTAGATGAATTTTAGTAATATATGCTACTAGTAATTATCTAATTATACTCAGCTTAACATATTAGTAACTTAAGTAATGCAATAAATTTGATAAAATGTTTAAACTTAAGACCTTTAGCAGTTGAAATTTGTTCCTGATATTTAAGTTAGCGCAAGTTCGACGAGAATCGTCTGCTTCAGTAGTGCTGAGTGACTAATGATAGTGAAATGGGAAAGCTCAAACTACGAACCTAGCATGTCAAATTTTACAGACAAGTAATTAAATTTAACACTCTTCTTAAATTACACTGCTAATTTTGACTAGTGAATCAGGAGGCTAAGATGGAAAATAACACCACAACATGGTGGATATATGGATTATTGTCAGCTGGCTTTGCAGCATTGACAACTATCTTTGCCAAAATTGGGATAGAAAATGTGAATGCTAATTTAGCAACAGCAATCCGAACTGTTGTCATTTTAGTAGTTGCTTGGGGAATTGTATTTTTTCAGGGAAACGTAGTTAATATCTTAGCTATATCCCAAAAAACCATGATTTTTTTATTATTATCTGGAGTATCTACAGGGTTATCATGGATTTTTTACTTCCAAGCTTTACAAGTAGGAAAAGCTTCCCTTGTTGCACCAATTGATAAATCAAGCTTGGTATTAGTTTTATTGTTTTCAGTCATTTTTTTGGGAGAAACATTAAATTGGAAAATTATTTTAGGAACTGGGTTAGTAGTTATAGGCAGTGTAGTTTTAATTATTTAAAATCTTAATTAAGAAGATATTTGAAAAATCCTACTGTGAAAATACATCAGATAGCTTTAAGTGGAAACTTACTTACTCTTAATAAGAGAGTTTTGACCATTTTCGAGTCTTTTTAATTGAGATAGTAGGTCAATTTATGTCGTACTGTACTAATAGTTGACAATGCGCTTTTATTTGCCGTGCTGATAGTCTTTGCTATAACAGGACTTAAAGTTTTGCAAAATATATTTTATTAATGTACTCTGGCGTACATGATTAATATGTGCTATTGCCATGAGGAATCAGGATGAGTAATGTGCTCTCTATAGCCGCAGTGACAGCAGTACTAAAAGTCTTGCTGGAAAATGGTTTAGTCAGCGATCCGATCGCTGCTAGTGTTGGTGATGTGATTGTAACTGCTCTACCGCCCGATCGAATTTCAGTTGAAGCTGACGAGCGTGCCCAAATCAACCTTTTTCTCTATCAAGTGACGCAGAATCGTAATGTCGATTGGGTATCTCAAGAATTTCGGAGCAAGCATTCAGGTATTAATGGAAACCCGCGTTCTGCGACTCCACCACTAGCTCTTGACCTTCACTACTTATTAACAGCTTACGGAGCCAAGGATTTTCAGGCAGAGCTTCTACTGGGCTATGCAATGCATTTATTACACAAAACACCAGCTATCACATCTGATATTATTGAAAATACTTTGATAAATGCATCTACAACCAATACCTCAAGTGCTTTTTCCCAAGCTGTAGCAAGTGTGTCTGTATCTGATTTAGCTGAACAAATTGGGCAGATCAAACTGACTCCAGAGTTTTTTAACATGGAAGAAACTTCTAAGTTATGGTCTGCTTTACAAACACACTATCGACCTTCAGCTACTTATTTAGCATCAATGGTATTAATTGAAAGTAGTAAATCTGACAAAGAAGAAGGTTTCTACACGATGCCCTTATCTCAACCGAATATAGAGCAAGTTATAGCTTTGACAAAAACTGAACAAATGATTGTTGCAGGTACAAAATTAGTAATTCGTGGTAAACAGTTACGCGGTGAAATCACGCGAGTTCGTTTCGGTAATACGGAGACATTACTAGTACCTCAAGAAGTAAAAGAAACGCAAATCAGTTTGGTAGTGCCGCCAGATTTATACGCAAGTGTTCAGGGTGTCCAAGTTGTACATCTAACAATGGGCAATAATGCAGGGCAAACGAATTATCTAGTTGAATCAAATGTTGCAGCTTTTGTTTTACATCCAACAATTACAGCATTCGTTACTCAAGTAGAAAATAGCGACGACAATTTATGCACGGCAGAAATTACCGTTAAATTCCAGCCCAAAGTAGGTAAGGCACAGCGGGTAGTTTTGCTACTCAATAAGGTATCAAATGAGGTATCAGATGATAGTCCGGTAGCTTACTCTTTCTTGGTTGCTCCACCAACTCAAGACACTGATGTAATCATGATTCCGGTCAAAAACGTCAAGCCAGGAACTTATATTGTTCAGGTGCGGGTAGATGGGGCCGAAAGTCCACTGCAAAAGAATCAGTTTGGGGAATATGATTCGCCACAGGTGACAATTTTATGAATGCTACGATAATTAATCACAATTGGGATGAGGCAAACTACCGCTACCTATCAGCAGCTCTAGCCGTGGTACGTGGTATTTTAAAAAATCACACGGCAAAAGAGCAAAACCAACCGGAAGAGAACAACCAAGAGCATTTACAGCAAGCATTACAGGAAACGGCTGCTGCTATGCCTGCACCATCAGCATTGGAGAGAATATGCAAAATGTTTCGCCTCTCATCCTTTGAACATGATTTGTTGCTGTTGTGTACAGGTATGGAATTAAATGGAGATTTTGCCAAATTGTGTGCTACAGTTCACGACGATTCACAACGAGCTTACCCAACTTTGGGTTTAGCTTTGGCAGCTTTACCTAACGTCCACTGGGATGCGATCGCTCCAAATGCTCCCTTACGTTATTGGCGGTTAATTCAAATTGGTGATGGTCATTCCCTAACTCTCAGTCCCTTGAGAATTGACGAGCGGATTTTACATTATCTCACGGGCATTCAATATCTTGACGAACGGCTAGCTGGTATCATTGAGCCATTACCAGAGGTTAGCGATTTAGTACCCTCGCACCAAGATTTAGCAGAGCGAGTAGCAGCAGTTTGGTCACCAGCTTACAAGGTTAATAGTTTACCAATTATTCAGTTATCTAGTGGTGAAAATGCTAGTAAACGTGCCATTGCCACCACAATTTGTCAGCTTCAGGGTTTAAGCTTGTGGGTAATGCCTGCACAAGTCATTCCTTTAGCACCTAGCGAATTGGATAATCTCATCCGCCTGTGGACTCGCGAGACGATTTTAAGTAAGAGTGCTTTACTCATAGACTGCAACGAACTGGATACTAATGATACAGCGCGGCTGAATGCGATCGCTCGTTTCATCGAACGCACAAAGGGCTTTTTAATAGTCACAAGTCGAGAACGCATCGGCTTATCACAACGCTTAGTAGTTAATTTTGATGTACATCAACCAACTAGTAAAGAACAAAGTGCAGTTTGGCAAGATGCATTAGGGGCGAGTGCATCGCAAATGAATGGGCAAGTCAAAACCTTAGTGGATCAGTTTAACCTCAGTGCTGCAACCATTCGTGCTACTTGTGCAGAAGCCGCAGGACAGTTAGCACAAACACCAGAAAGCGATATCACTAGCATTTTATGGGATGCCTGCCGTGTGCAAGCACGTCCACGCTTGGATGAACTCGCCCAACGGATTGAGCCATCTGGTGATTGGGAGGACTTAGTATTACCAGAAGCACAGAAACAAGTTCTCCGGGAAATTGCGGCTCATGTGCGCCAACGTAGTACTGTATATAATAATTGGGGTTTTGGGGGCAAAAGTGCGCGAGGATTGGGAATCAGCGCTCTATTTGCAGGTAGTAGCGGCACTGGTAAAACCTTGGGGGCAGAAGTACTGGCTCAGAAATTACGCCTCGACCTCTATCGTATTGACCTATCATCGGTAGTTAGCAAATATATTGGCGAGACAGAGAAGAATTTGCGTCGGGTATTTGATGCCGCAGAACAAGGTGGAGTGATTTTGTTATTTGATGAAGCCGACGCTTTATTTGGCAAACGGAGTGAAGTCAAAGATGCGCGCGATCGCTATGCCAATATTGAAGTTAGTTACCTATTGCAACGTATGGAAAGTTACCCAGGTCTAGCAGTCTTGACTACCAATCTGAAAAGTTCAATTGATACAGCCTTCCTGCGGCGGATTCGCTTTGTGGTGCAGTTCCCCTTCCCCGATACAATCCAACGAGCCGAAATTTGGCGACGTGTCTTTCCAGCCAAAACCCCAACCGCAGATTTAGATGCTCTAAAATTAGCACGCCTCAATGTCGCTGGGGGTAATATCCGTAACATTGCCTTAAATGCTGCTTTCCTCGCTGCCGATGCTGGGGAACCAGTGCAGATGAAACACGTATTGCGGGCGGCTCAAACAGAATATAGTAAGTTAGAGAAACCCTTGACTGATGCGGAAGTTGGCGGATGGATGTGATTTGACAATTTTGACCTTAGTAGAAAATGCTGCTAGCTAGATAAGTAGGTCGGTGTGAATATTTATCGTTGGAATGAGGCAGGAGGCAGAACAGAAGAGGGTTTGAGTCTATTTAATTTGTTTTAACATAGTTTGGTTTTTCCATATCGTTCTACTTAAGTTGTAAAATTTGTGAGCGATGTTTAAGACAGGCTGTACCTACGCCAACTACCATAGCAAACAAAATTATACCAATTTGAAAAAAGAATGCGACAGATACATATTCCCAAACCTTTGTTCTATCTGGCTCAGGACTTACGCAAAAATAACGTAATTTCGTCATTACGAGCAATAGTGTTCGCGGAGCGTCTTGTAGAGAAGTAATATCATGTCCGGATAATCGCTTACGATAGAAGTAGTGAGTGCAAAGATGACTAATGCCGAAACGAATTAGTGTAGCTACACATTTAAGT
>NZ_JBALDE010000210.1:0-44867 GCF_036917515.1 Nostoc sp.
GCAAATTAACCAAACCAATTATTGCATCTATTGCCCGAAGGCAATATATTTTAGAGGCACTATCTGTAGCCAGCTTTTAGAGAATTGGTATTAGATCAGTAAGTAACAAGAATAAATAATAGTGAATACGAGAATAGTTTTAAGGCAGATTTAATTACTCGGATATTTATTTGGATTATAGAAAATGGTAAAATATCTTTTTCAAAAATTCAGTTAAATGCTGCTAAACAGGCTTTAATACTACTTTGGGAACAAAGTCGTTTTGAAATGCGCTATATTTATCCTAATCAATAAAACTATATAATCTGCTGTAAATCCAACACAAATCCAGGTAGTACATTTTCTCCTGATAAACTAGCAGGATTGTCTAATACCTCTACATCTTTACCTGCACGATAAATTTCTACTCGCTTATTTTTCCAATCAATTAACCAGCCTAATTGAGTACCATTTTCGATATACTCCTGCATTTTCTCTTGCAATTCTTTCAAGGAATCAGTACGAGAACGCAACTCTACTACGAAATCAGGACAAATCGGGGCAAATTTTTCTTGTTGTTCTGGGGTTAAAGCATTCCAGCGCTCAATTTTCACCCAAGAAGCATCAGGAGAACGTTCTGCACCATTGGGTAGGGTGAAGCCAGTTGAAGAGTCAAAAACTTCGCCTAAACTACTCTGAGAGTTCCAAATATCTAATTGAGTGGTAATTTTAACATTACGTCTGCCAGTATCACTACCTGTAGGTGGCATAATTAATATTTCCCCTGATGCTGTGCGCTCAAATCTATAATTACTATTTTTCTGACACATTTGGAAAAATTGCTCATCAGTCAAGTCAATTTTCAATTTAAGTGTAAAAGGGAAAGTGGTTGTCGTGGTGTTCATGGCCTATTCTGAGCATCTTACTTTTTAGTGTAGTGCTGTGCGAGGTGCGATCGCCCAAAATCTCTGTTTATAAGTTTATATTTTTTTGCAGGTTTACGACTTATTTTTTTAAACTATTGAACGTTTAACCTTTGGGAGATATAAAACCTTTGAAAGATGTAAATGCAGGATTAGGGTTAGTAGCCTGACTTACATAAATAAACGTACTTACTTTGCTAGAAACACTTTCAAGTGAATCATTTTCCGACAATATCTCTGATAAATCTTTATCTATAATATTTGCTATATATGCTAATACAGTAGTTACAATTGGTAGCCATAATGCAATTAGGTCATTAATGGATTTATTGCTGATCCTAGATGCTTCAGGTGTGAAGGCAACTTGTAAGGAATCAACCTTTTCACCAATAATTGATTCTAGACACTTTCCTATAAGAGCTATCAAAAAACTTTTAAATGTTAAATTTCTAAATAAAGCTATCTGTTTTTCTTCAATAGAAACTAACTGATTATTAATCCTTTTTTACTTAGCTCTATTTTGTATGTATTTATTGCTTTGGAAAGAGTATGTACTAATAGAATATGCCTAGACTTTTGATCTTTAAATGCTTTTTCATAAGAACTACGACGTTCAAATAGAGAATTCTTACCTCTACTAGCACTTATATAATCACCAGCAAATGCAAGCATTGGTTGGATTACTTGCTCAATCCCTAGTTGTATAGAAGACGAACTGAAGCCTCTTTTCAATGAGTATTCATGACCAAAGTTTCTAAATTCCTCAGAGATACGCTTTTGTTCAGCACTATTACTATACTGATCCCAGGTTGTGATTTCATTTTGTGTATTATTATACTTAACTATCTGACTAATTGTAGCTGCGTTTGAGCATTGAATAACGCGGCACAAAACTTTTACTTCTTTTAGATCGTACTTAGTAATATCTACTGAACCAATGGAACCTGTTGTCTGAGCGCCATTAATAATTGAAATACCTTGAAGGGTTGTTGTACTACTACGTTTATTTTCTTCAAATCCTAGTGTAAGAATCGTAATTCCATTGTTATATACCCAGAAATTACTGGAATCATTTTCTGCTGATTGACGAATACCAGTGTTTATCTTTCGGCGCTTATTTATACCTAAAAACCCTCGATAATTGGCAGAAAACAGGTCATCTCCATACTTGTTGAAAATGTCTCTTAACCAAATTCCAGGAATAGATAATATTGCAGATTTCCAGGATGGACCTTCTTCTATAAACTGAACTTTAGTAGGACATTCAATACTATCTTTAACAGCGATAGACGACTCTTGTGCAGAGTATAATCGTTCAAGAGCCTCAATACCTAGCTCACGTGTTACAACATTAATACTAGTATCTTTTGATAAACTTCTTAAAAGATAAGTTACAGCAGTATTCAGTTCCTTAGATACATTTACTGATTCTGGAAGGTTGTGAACATAGAGCAAATCAATCTGCTCTATATCTCCATTATCTAACGCACTACGACAGTCATTAATAATGGCTTTTAACTTATTAGGAACTTCATTAACATCTCCTGATATTAGCCAAGCAGATGCTGTATTTAAATCAGATGCTTTATTTGCAGGTGCACTGTCAACTTTTCTTGAAGAATAATATCCTTGAGCAAAAACAATTCTCTTAGAGTCCCAGTCTAGACGTATGAAATCAATCTTTTTATCATTGCCATCATCTGTAAGACATTCAGTCGCTAATTGTTCAGCATCTGGGCAGTCTAAATAAAGAGCCATTGACCAAGCCAAATAAGCTTTATCTTCATCAAATTGTTGAATTAATTCCGTATTCGCTTGAAAAGTTTTGATATAATTCATGCTAATCATTACCCTAGTATTTCAAACTTTACATTTAAATAGTATAGTTTGAAACACTTAACTTAAGTAAAATTAGCGCTTATCTGCACCGTCTAAATGCTAGTATTTCCACCACGTAGAGCATTTGCAGGACAGAATAAGACAAAAACAGGATTTTTAGGCAAGAGTGATCGCAATGCAACCAACTTCTGGTTAAATTCTTACTAATGCTCTAAGTAAGTCGGTGCAATAAAAGCAAACTGTGTGAAGAAAAGTAAATAAGCCTCAAACTCTTTCTCCCCCTGCTCCCTGCCCCCTGCCGTTATCCCAACAATAATTATTTACGCCGACCTACTTATCGTTTGATATTTTAGAGGGTAAAAAATCTAGATGCTTTGGTTATCTCAATGGCTAGTGTTAGGAACTATATTTGTTAGCTTAACTTTTAGCACACCTTTATTTGCCAGTCAGTCTATGAATCAACGAGATATCCAGATATTAATAGAAAAAGCTAAAGATGCATGGGTTGCTCAAGATGTCGATACTCTTGTACAATTGTTTGCGGTTGATGGAGAACTAATTGTGCCTGGTCAATGCTGGCGTGGGCAAGAAAGAATTCGAGAAGAACTTACTCATTTTAAACAACAGTATTCAGATATTAAAATAGATATCCAACGGATCATCATTGGAGAAAATCAGGCAGCAGTAGAGTGGTATTACGAAGATACAGAAAAGGCAACAGGTCTTCGTAATAAAGCTGATGATGTAATTGTTGTAGATTTCAGGAATGGTCAAATTAGTCGTTGGCGTGAATATTTTGACACACAAACGCCAGTTAATAGATAGTTGCATTAGCCGTGACACACCAATATCCTTAGTTCAAAATGAATTAAGGAGATTGAAGTGCCAAAATTAAGTTGTAATGTAAAAAACACAAGACGTTTATCACCTCAGACCGCTCTGATAAAGAATTTAACCTTCCCTTGGTGATAATAAAGTGGAGGAAGCGACAAAAACTCCACACCGTCAACGGTTTTTATTTATTTACACTGTTCAAACACCTGCGGTCGCTCTCCTTTGATGTCTGATAATGGGCCACAGCGGCATAACACCCATACAGTATTGTTTGTTTACATAAATATATAATAGCTAACAGTTGGGTGGAAAACTCTCTCTCCCAAGTATAAACATTACCTAGCCAAGAGATATAGCTATATTGTTTATACAAATTTGTCTAAAGTAAGATTTTAATTCTTTATAACTTTAGCTACTCATTTTACGTCGTTGGGACTGTATTTGGTTAAACTGCTTTTGTTGTGGTGTTAATTGGTTGTAATCACTTGAAAATTGCATATCCCATTGTAATTCTGCTAGTAACAGTAAACTAACAGTCATAATTAGCCCTGTTGAGAGAAACTGTATAACACCGCAGTACGGTAAAACTAAGATTCCCAGCAAATGAATAAACCCCCATCAGAATAAATGTGCGTGAATGCATTCCTAACCCGGTGCAAAAGTAGCCGATGGCACTTAATCATAAACAAGTAAAGACTAGTTGAGATGCTCTTAGGGACTTCCAACTAAAAAAATATCCCATCGCTTTGGCGAGCAAGGGAAGCAGGGGAAGCAGGGTGAGAAAGAATTTCACAATCGTCTTCGCTCTCACAATTGAATAATTTAATTTCTGGAAGTCCCTTGAGCGAGAAAGATTCTAGAAGTCAATACTACTTATTATAAATTCGTATATTCCGAGACTTTATAACTCCGCACCAACCTTAAAACTATTTAACAATCTTTTACAAAATCGCCGATGGAATCGGTTGCTTTCAACAGCGATCGCAGTACGAAGATGCAAAAGAAGCTGTTGTCAGTTTCTTTTGCTTAAGCGTGGCGAGGTGGCGATATCTACAACGGGCTACGCCTACGTCCTTTACTCATCCACGCTCAAGCAACTACCAATCTAGTTCTCTATTTACGTACTAGGTTCAAGCCTCAAAAGGCATCTGCTTAATTTGTTCTAGTCAGACTTGTGCAAGGATCGTGTTGGCTGCCCCAGAAGCAGTAAGGGACTTGCAAAAAATAAATTACCCCAAATTATTTCTAGATTTTTAGGGGCGTAAGGTCTTGTGCCCCTACGATGGGATATTTTTTTAACTGGAAGTCCCTAACTAGACAGTTTGAAATCTATGAATTTTCCTCACTTGACGAATAAAGTAATTTAGAGGCAAACTTACTTATGGAAACTGATTTTGATTATCCTCAAAAGGATTTAATTGAACTCGTTGTTTTTGACCTAATTTCAACAACTTTGAGACAATCAATCTAAATTAAGCCTGGTCATTGTTTTTTACTGCCGGTCAAAATGACAAAGGATTGGGACAAGAAATTGAGTTCGACAGATTTTTCACTAACTTTTTAATTACCATTGGAGTAACTAGAATTCTTTGGGCGATTTACTTCAGCCAGTTAGGATGAGCAAGTTTGTTCGTTTCCTAATGTGTAGTAACTTCAGCAGAGGAATTGGATTTGGATACCAGGACTTCTTAGAAATTTTCAATAAGTTTAAAAAACTTTATTTAGTTTTGGAAAAAGTTTGATGTTGATTGGATTTATAAAGCTTCCCAATTTGTCACGGTATTGTGGATATGTCGGCTTAGAAGTAGCACAAATTGTTTCCAGGCATCTTGTTGTTCAAAGTAAAACCTATGTAATTCAAAATAGAAGGGTATTGGTACATCAACTTTTAAAATCTGGTCTGGATTCTCATACAGCAGATCGAACTGTTACTGTACTTATATCAAGCCCTATTTTACAATTAAGCAACATAAACCAGTGTGCAATTAATTCTATGCGAGAGAAACCATACAGGCAGTAAAAAAGATTGGAGTTAAGGGAGAGGTTACAGGTTACAGGGAATAATCTGTACCCTCTAACCTATATTCTATTCTCTTCTTCAGTTCCTACTTTAACGCAAACAACGAATCGCCTCTAATAGACCTCTAGCTTTATTCAGCGTCTCTTCATATTCTTTCTCTGGCTCAGAATCAGCTACCAAACCTGCACCAGCTTGTACGCTGACTGTATTATCATGCACTACCATTGTGCGAATTGCGATCGCAGTATTTAATTGTCCTTCAAAATCGTAATATCCATATACACCGGAATAAACACCCCGACGACTAGACTCTAACTCGTGGATAATTTCCATCGCCCTAATCTTGGGTGCGCCGCTTACCGTACCTGCTGGGAAGGAAGCTTTCAGTAAATCCCATGCTGTTTTACCAACTGCTAATTTCCCCACAACATTGCTAACAATGTGCATCACATGGGAGTAGCGTTCAACCACCATTAATTCATCGACTTTGACGCTACCACTTTGACAAACACGCCCCAAATCATTCCGCCCTAAATCTACAAGCATCACGTGTTCGGCAATTTCTTTGGGGTCTTGGAGTAAATCTTCAGCGAAGGCCGCATCTTCCTTGGTGGTTTTACCCCGTGGACGCGTCCCAGCAATTGGGCGTACCGTCGCTATTACTCCACTATCTGAATCGGTTTCGGCTTTCACCATCACTTCCGGACTAGAACCGATGATTTGCCAATCTTGGAAATTAAAGTAAGCCATGTAAGGCGAAGGATTTATCTGACGTAGCGACCGATAAAGAGCAAAAGGATCGCCTGTGTATGCTGTTGATAATCGCTGGGAAATTACTACTTGAAAAATATCACCTGCTTTAATGTAATCTTTCGCCTTCTCAACGCTGGCATAAAAATCAGGGCGGGTAAAATTACTCTGATACTCCTCTGCTTCTCTGCTCACGCCAGTCGCCTCAACGGGGGGAACCCCCGCATGGCGCTGGCTCCCCTGCTCCTCTGCTCCTCTGCTTCCTGGCGGTTTCCATTCCAATCGAGTTTTTTGTGGCGATAGAGGTAGAGATAGCTTTTCGAGCATTTGAGTGACGCGATCGCTAGCTTGTTGATATGCTGCTTTAAAATCTACTTTCGGGTCGCGTAAATCAGCATAAGCGACTGCCCAAATTTTCCGCTTCACCTGGTCAAAAATCAACAAGTGGTCTACCTGCATCCACAACCCATCAGGGATATTTCGCTCATCTGGTGGATAAATTGGCACACGCGGTTCAATCCATTGAATCAATTCATAGCCCCAAAACCCAAATAAACCGCCAATTCCTGGCGGTAGCTGTGGTAATTTCACTGGGTGATAAGGTGCTAAACATTCAGCTAAAGCTGTAAAAGGGTCGCCTCCAAAAACCACCTGCGAACCATCGCGGTTTTTCTGAGTCGTGCGATCGCCTCTTGCTTCCAAAACCCACACCGGATCGCAGCCCACTAAACTATAGCGTCCCAGCTTTTCACCACCTTCTATCGATTCCAACAAAAAGCTATAGGGCTGACCTGCACAGACTTTATACCAAGCAGATACGGGCGTATCTAAGTCTGCTACCCATTCTTGATATACCGGAATGAAGTTGCCTTGTAGAGCTAGCTGAGAAAATTCGGAGAAATCGGGGAATACCATAAATTGCTTAGGGATGGGGCATTGGGGAAGGTGGGGCCCCCTCTGGGGATAAGGGGATAAGGGGTAATGGGGATTGGGGATTGGAGATTAGGGATTGCGTGTCAGAAGGATTTCCCAATACCCAGTTCCCAGTTCCCAGTCCCTAGTCCCCAGTCCCCAATCCCTAGTCCCTATACATCGTGGGTAGCTTTACCACTAAACTTGAGTTGTGCTGGACTGGGGTTTTGCCCAATGCTGCGTGGGACATAACGCACTTTTTCACGACCTTCATTCACCTTTTCAGGGAAGACGCCATCGGCTGGATGAAGTAAGGTAGTTTCTCCGTTGGGTAAAACCCGGTAAACTTTGTAATCTGTGATTTTGAGTTTACGGAGTTGCTGACCGCCCAAAAAGATGCCATATTCTTTACGAGCTACATACAGCAGGTTTTCACCTTTCCGCATAGTAGCAGCACCACCTGTAGGCAATTCAAATACTTGCTCTTTCGGGCTAGTCCAAGTGATAGCGTACTTTTCTTCCACTTGTGCTTTACTGAGCAAGCCACCGGTGCTGCCAGCAAATAGCGGGGTTTGTCCAGAGAGTGTTTCTGCCATAAAGTATTCTCTCAACGTTTTTAGGGAATCCTAACACCGCAACCAGGATCATATTGCGATCGCGTCATAGACTGTAACAGTTTTTAGTCATTTGTCCTCTCTTACAAAGTTCTGAGCGGAGGAAACCTCCGCTCAGACTTTGCGCTTTGTTCTTTGTCATTTATTAAAAACTAATGCCCCATGCTCAACGTCCAATGACTAATGACTAATGACAAAGGACTAATATCTATTTACTCTTGACTTTTGTCCGCTTTTCCTCTTGGCTACTCCGAACAATCGGGATGGTGAAGTGAAACTGGCTACCTTGGTCTTTGCCAGTTGACTCTGCCCAAATTTCTCCACCCCAGCCATTAACAATTTGACGGCAAATTGCTAAACCAAGCCCAGTCCCGCCAGTGGTGCGGCGCAGCGATCCCTCTTCTTGATAGAAGCGGTCAAAAACTATTTCTAAACGATTTGGTTCAATGCCACGTCCAGTGTCAGCGACAGTCACCTCGACCATTTGACGGCTGTTGTCAATCGCTTTAATCGTGATTTCTCCTTGGGGTGGCGTAAATTTCAAAGCATTATCCATGAGTTTTGCCAGTACCTCGACTAGCCAATCACCGTCAGCTCTTACCAAAGGTAGGTTTTCGGCAATTTGAGTCTTGATTTGGGGCGGCTTTTCCGTTGAGGAACGCGTGCGATTTCGGCTGAGTGCTAAATCTACACATTCTTGTAAAGTAAGAGATTCTGGATGCCATTCCACCCGACCGCTTTCCAAGTTGGAAAGTGTAAGGAAATCTTGTACCAGTTTTCGCATCCGTTCCGAGTCGGAAAGAGCGGTGTTGAGCATGACCTGCTGCAACTCCAAGGGCATATCCGGTTCGCTAGCGAGACTTTCCAGGCACACTTGAATTGTGGATAGGGGGGTACGCAGTTCATGTCCGGTGATGGCTATGAGGTTGCTGCGAGTGCGGTCTAGGGCTTCTAGTTGCTGGTTAAGTTCTTCTAGATTAGCGTAAGCTTCCGCTTGGATAAGAGCTGCTCCTACTTGGGTAGCGATCGCTTCGATTAAATCCAATTCCCCAGGTTGGCATTCGTGTGGTGGCATCCGGCAGTAATGTAACTCCACAATCCCCAATAATCGCCCCTGATAGAACACTGGTTCCATCAACCAAGAACGAATGGCAAACTTTTTGGCGATGGTAGAAAGTCCTGACGATTTGGTAACGCGAGGGTCACTCAGCGTATCGCTGACACAAACACCTTCGCCTTGTTCCACAATGTCCCGAAATAGAGAATTTTTCTCTAACTCCCAGGTTTGCCCACAAACAGATAAAACACCGGGATTCAAAAACTCGTGTTCAATTATCGCTTGGCTATCTGTGGCTTGAGCGCGGTAAATTAAACACCGACAAGCTTTTAGGTGTTGCCCTAATTCTTGTGCCGCCACTTGGAGAACTTCGTGAGGATCGAGCGATCGCCGAATGGCAGTGCTAATTGAGTTGACTAATCGTTCTTTTCGTGCTTGAGCAGCAATAGAACGGTAGGCTTTGTGCAATTTGTACTGACTAGCTTGCAAATAAGTTACTAAACGCTGCACAAAGGGATCTGTATCAATGTCACAGGCATACTCGTTTATCTGTTCTGCTCCAGAGTGGTTTCGTGGCTCTCCGATGCCAAACCTCTGTCGTGCCTGTTGAATTTTACTTGCCAGTTCTGGTCTGTAAACCAAAATCCTATTTAACAGCAATTCAGCTGCTTTGAGGCTAACTCCCCTTTCCGATGTCCAAATTCCCTCAAATCTTCGGGCTGTGTCTATATCCAGATTAGGGCTTAGTTCCGGTAGTTGCTTGTTTTTAGCAAGAGAACCAAGGTTTTCTCGGCAAACCAGACAAGTAGCATAATTGTCAGCAATCACTACCAAATGCCACTCCTGACTTAAGCCATCCGTTGGCTCAAAAGCCACTTTTTCGTAGTGTTCCGAACTGTTGGCGAAATCTGTCTCTGGGGCAGATAATACGTATATTTGATTACTTCGCAAAGCAAGTCGTTGGTAGCGATGAGCTTCTTGGCGGTAGAATCGCTCTCGTTGGAAACTAGCAATTACAAGGGGTTGAGCTAAAGTCGCAGCCAAAACTTGATCTTCCATCGCGTGGGAGAGCGCCGTTAGTGAAGCCTTAAAATATAGCTGGGGCCGCAAGTAGGGTAGGGACTTTAGCAGATCACTCAGCACAAAAGTCGAAATGCTCATGAATTATTGTTAAACGCTCAACCTCGATCAGATCCACGTCACAGCTGCATTGTACAAATTCCAAGGGACTCTCAAGTTAAATAGACAGTTGCAATATGTAAAGAACGCTAAAAAGCGCTTTTCGCTAAAGCAGTCGTAACACTTTGTTACCAACTAAGGGGCGTGCGTACCATCTTGATTTGTTGATTGATAACCTATTACGCCCAATATACATTCTCGACACCTGATGCTTTTGTTTGTACAGGTAAAATCTTTCAGAAATAAGTACTAAAACATTAATTATTGTATGGTTTTAACTACTCTGTTCGCTAATAACTACAGACGATCGGATTTATAGTCCAAACGTCGGCAAAATAGCCCGTCGTAAACATCACCTACTTTGTCGACGTTGATTTATGCTAACTAAATAAATCTTCTTACCGAAAAATCATGACTGCAACATTCACATAACTTAATCAATAATTCGTGATTAAACTTAATCAATTAATTAATTCTTATAAATTAGTCTAATCAAATACCAAAGATATTTAAGACAAAATTGTATTCTAGTCAAGAATAAATTTTCTCTATGTCCAACAAAAACCGTAAGCTTCACATTTTCACTGAGTATATTATAGGATTACCATTTGATTTTTGAACAAAACTCAGTACGTATTTATCCTTTTTTCTGTACCCTGTACCCTGTTCTCTGTTCCCTCTCCACGCAAGTAAATTCAGGAATCAAACCGGATTCCTATATATACCTTGTGTCTTTGAAAGTTCAACGGCTTAATAAATTATCTCAAAACCCTCAGTTTTCAGTCTTGATCTCACACTTATAAAATATAAATTTATCGACAAAGGCAGTTCTTGCTGAGAGCAGTCTATCTCCTGCCTTTTTCAATAAGATTTGCTTATATTTGTATAGATATGAACGCTGCTATTTTGTCAGCAATATGTCAGGATTATTTTGGCTCGAATAGCTCAAACGAGTTTTAAAGAGCGTATTTTTACAGAAGTTGTGAGGATAGAGCAAAGAGAAAACCGCATATTTACAGAGGTTTTTAGGTATTTAGACCAAAACTAAGACAAGGAGTAGGGAGTGGTGTAGTTCAATTACTTGAAAAGCGCTGTAAAAGCAGGGCAAGATTGCTGATCTGACTTTGCGCTTTCTGTTTCTCTACGATACGCTGTCCTTTGTTTAAACTACGTGTCTCGACACAAATCTTTCTTTTTGCGACCTAAATAAATTTAGTTGCTCTGTCTCAAAGCAAAAGGGTATTTATTCTTTCCCTCTACCTCTTGGGTAAGAGACTTCTACTCAAAAGACCACAAAAATATAGACCTGTACACGGAACTTTGTCTAATGACACCGGATACGTTAATCACCCCAGAAAAAATTTTTCTAGATGGAAAAACTTTTATTCCTGCCGAACAATTACCGATCCCGGAGTGGCCTTGTGTTGTGGCTGAAAGATCGCAACCGACACTAACGGTTAAAGATGATGATTTATTTTTTGTGACAGATACTATCGGGAATATTTCTGGCTGTTCTATCAACGATGGCAATCCCAGTATGGGACTGTTTTGTTGTGATACGAGATTTCTGAATCGCTTGGAGTTGCAAATTGAAGGGCGATCGCCTGTACTCCTCAGTAGTACTGCCGAAAAAGGGTTTTCACTCTCAGTTTTGTGTACCAACCCCAGAATTGACGAACGCCTAAAAGCCGAAACTGTAGGAATTCGCCGAGAAATCGTGCTAAATGGAGCATTATTTGAAGAAATAGAAGTATCTAACTACAGCACAACTACTGTCAATTTTGAACTAACCATCAGCTTTGATGCGGATTTTATTGATTTATTTGAAGTCCGGGGCTTTGACAGAGAAAAACGAGGTCGGCTTTTACGCCTAGTAGAACCGATGACTGAGGAAGGAACATCTTCTCACATCGATGGTGTTGCACCAGTACCTAAAGAGCCATCTGCCTATAGAGAAGAATCTTTCACACTTGCCTATCAAGGTTTGGATGGCTCAGTGATGGAATCCCGGATTCTATTCCAGCATCGGCAACCAGACTATTTCAAAGGTTACACTGCGGTTTGGCAGCTAGAGTTGGTTTCTCACGAAACTCAAAAGCTGGGCTATCGAGTGAATATGTTGAGAAACAACCAATCTAGTTCAACCGTGAGCGCCGCTACCACATTAGGACAGGCAAAAGCTGCTGAGTGGATGGAGGAGCAACACTGGGTACAACAAATTACCCGCATTAGCTCAGATAAAAGTACCTTCAATCGAGTGATTGAGCGGGCTGAACAAGATATGTATTTATTGCGCCAGTCTTTTGGTAAACATAAGACTGTTTCTGCTGGAGTACCTTGGTTTTCAACATTATTTGGGCGAGATTCGCTGATTACAGCTTCCCAAAGCCTGATGTTAAACTCGCAAATCGCTAAAGAAACCCTGGTATTACTTGCGACATACCAAGGTAAAATTGACGACGAATGGCGCGAAGAAGAACCGGGTAAGATTTTGCACGAGTTACGTTTGGGAGAAATGGCTCGTTGTCAAGAAATTCCCCATACACCCTACTACGGTACAGTTGATGCCACTCCCTTGTGGCTGATGCTCTATGCCGAACATTATGCTTGGACTAACGATCGAGAACTCCTAGAGCAACTTTGGCCCAATGCTCTAGCTGCAATGGAGTGGATTGATCGCAATACCAAAGAAACCAGTTACCTCAGCTACTTCCGTAAATCCAAACGCGGTCTTGTTAACCAAGGTTGGAAAGATTCCGGCGACTGTATTGTAGACCGTAAGGGAGAATTAGCCAACGGCCCAATTGCTCTGTGTGAGGTACAAGCTTACGTCTATGCTGCAAAAATACGTCTAGCAGAAATAGCTAGGATGAAGAAGCGGCTTGATTTGGCAGATCGTTGGCAAGAAGAGGCCAGAAATCTTAAGGTTCGTTTTAATCGAGATTTTTGGGTAGAAGATCAAGATTTCTGCGCCCTGGCTTTGGATGGAGATGGCAAGCCAGTAGATAGTATTACCTCAAATCCTGGTCATTGTCTGCATTTGGGACTGTTCACAGACGAAAAAGCTCATAGTGTAGCAGAACGGTTGCGGGCACCAGATATGTTTAATGGTTGGGGTATTCGGACTTTAAGTAGTTTGTCACCCGCTTATAATCCGATGGGTTATCATATTGGTTCAGTTTGGCCCCATGATAACGCTTTGATTGCAATGGGATTGCGATCGCTCGGTCTTATCGACCAAGCCTTAGAAATATTCCAAGGTTTATTTGATATGACTCAGCAGCAACCCTATCAACGTCCTCCAGAACTTTTCTGCGGCTACGAACGGAACGGTGATAATGCCCCTGTGCAGTATCCAGTTGCTTGCACTCCCCAAGCTTGGGCTACAGGTAGTATTTTTCAACTACTGCAAATGATGGTCAACTTAGTGCCTGACGCTCAAAATAACTGCTTGCGAATAATCGACCCTGCTTTGCCAGAATCGATTAATCGTCTGTCATTTTATAATTTACGAGTCGGCCCCACCATTCTCGATTTGGAATTCGAGCGTTCTGGAACTACGACTGCTTGTCGCGTTGCGAAAAAACGGGGCAATCTGCGGGTAGTTATTGAAGCATAGGAAGGGAGTAGGGAGTAGGGAATTCACTACTCCCTATTTTAGGCTGATATGCTTGGTGCGTAGGCATAGCCCGTCGTAGACATTGCCCAGTATCATCCACTTCAACCAACGCAGTGTTAGCCTGCTTCATCATCAGTGTGTAGAGTTCTCAAGAGCTGCTCTGTAAGCTCGATCAATTCATATACAGAATTTGGCGTAATTTGTGTAGTTTTGAAGCCATGAGCAATAGAATTACGTAATGGAAGTGCATTCATTAGTAACTGATACTCAGATTTTGAAATTACACCTTCAGTTGCTAATTGCTTTATTAAATAGCGTGGATCAAATCTTTGTAAACTTAGCTCTTCCTTTTGGGCAATAAGTCTCAAAGTTGCTTCTACTAAAGACCAGGAATATAGGAGAGCTAATTCTGGATGTTGCGTTGTAAGTTGCCTTGTTACTTGCAGATGTGATTCTATTTCATGCTCTTGAAGAGAACCCTCTGCTTTCAGAGAATACGTTGTATCCTCTGGATTGGTCATTACTAATTCAAATCTCCAACCAGGATGTCTTTCTACCGCTTGAGCTAAATTACCTAAGTATTGATTGGAAGAAGAGTCAAATGAGGAGCGGGACTTGACTTCAATAACGACATTTTCTTCTCCCCGACGTACTATCATGTCGGGGCGATAGGTTTTAAGAAAGTCAGGCAAGTCTTCTATATTTGGATGAAAAAAAATTTCGTAACCTTTTTCACGATACTCCTCTGCTAGTTTCAGTAATCGCTCTCTTTCTAAGTTTGCAGTTGGAATTGCCATCAAGTAAGTACCTCCTGGTTAGGAGCATCAATTACGACAATATACAAGAACTCTTTGCGACGGTCAAAGCCTTGCGCCAATGTCGAGGTCATGTCTTCTACTTTAAAGTTACCTGATAAATTCCTCTTTCTAACTAAAAGGTCGCTTACTTGCTCATCATCGACGTAGGCTAATCCAATAATTGCATCTTGAATAGGCTTCACTATATTATCTACATCTATTTGAACAGAATCATAGAAATAGGTTATCTGGAGCATAACCAACCCAGTAGCTGTTTTTTGTTCCGAAGTCCAGTATTTTTCAGCCTCTTCTCGCACTGTTTTTTTCCACTTTTCAAGCCGATTGCCCTTGCCGCGATTACGAGCTTGTTGTGATACTGGTGGTCCATCTACTATGAACTCAAATCTGGTCAATGGACTTTTAAATAATAGATCAAAGGTTATTTTATACCAGTAACCTAGAACACAAGCAGATAATTCTCACTACTCAGCTGGATTTAGCTTTTCTCTTACTGCCATTACTAACTGTTGCTGTGTTGCCCAGTAGCTTCGCTGAGTGCTTCACGAATTATCTCATCACTCACACCATGCCGTTTCAAGCTGGCAATCAATGTAGAAACAGTATCACCCTCAAGTCGTTCAAGATCAGAGCGAAGTCCTTGTCCGATGTAAGCGCGAACTAATGGCTGATAACCAGAAAACCCTAATAATGGTGCTACTCGCTTCAAATCCTCAATCACATCTTCGGGAATGCGAATTGTGATTGTCGTCATTGGACGGCTTTTATCAAGTCGCTTTTTCAAGAATTCAGCTTTCATAGTATTCACGTTCCTTACGCGTTGCTTTCCGAGCCGAGATGATCCGAATCATGTCGTTTTCACGCTCAATGTAGACAACGTACAGAAGATTCCATCATCTATCCAAGCCAATCACAGCATCCCGCTCCTCATCATTGCGGTTTGCATCAACCACCACTAGAAACGGATCGAAGAAAGCTTCTACGGCTTGCTGAAATGTAATGCCGTCATGATTACTGGGATTAATGCGAGCTTTCTCCTCGTTCCAAAGGAAGGTGACACCATTAAGCATGAAAAATACATCCATACCTTATAGTCTAAGCAAGATGTATTTACGTTGTCAATACGTTTTCTTGTAAAAGTTTACAATTACAATTCAAGACTGAATCTTGATGTGTGCCAGAACCTTGCAATGCTTACCTGTTTGTTGTCTTCCTTAACCCAATAAATAATACAATAGGCAGTTTAAGCACTATTACTTATTGACAAATTACTCATGATATAAATCGTGAATGATAGGGCTAGGGGAATCTTCCAGAGTCAAATATCATCAACACCAAACTTATTGAGATGTAATTAATTTTTCATTTACATTCAAACTTCTTAATGAGACTTTCTTTGATTAATTGAAATTTTAGTGTAGACTCTGTTTAAACCTATTGAATAAGATTCTCAATAGAAGGATAGATGTAAAATGACAATTTCTACAAGTCCGCTGTCGGTGGAGCAAGACCTTACCGACTCGCCTTGGTGGGCGGGTAATGCCAGACTCACCAGCTTATCAGGGAAATTACTAGGCGCTCACGTCGCTCATTCTGGTCTAATCGTTTTTTGGGCCGGAGCGATGACTTTATTTGAGCTAGGCCATTTTAATCCAGCAGAACCAATGTACTTGCAAGGCTTAATTTTGCTACCTCATCTAGCTACTCAAGGTTGGGGTGTCGGTGCAAATGGTGCAGTTGTGGATACTTATCCCTACTTTGTAATTGGAGCTTTGCATCTAATTTCCTCAGCTTTTTTGGGTTTTGGAGGAATCTTTCATTCCCTGCGTGGCCCGGAAAAATTGGAGGGTAAAGTTCCTTTCTTTGGCTACGACTGGTCAGATACGGGTAAAATGACCACAATTCTTGGTATACATCTGGTTTTACTGGGTTGTGGTGCATTCTTGTTAGTTGCCAAAGCAATGTACTTTGGGGGTTTGTACGACCCAAATGTTGAAAATGTGCGGGTAATTACAAATCCGACATTAAACCCTGCCATCATTTTTGGTTATCTGTTTGGCGCAATTAGAAAATTCTGGATTGCTGGCGTTGATAACCTTGAAGATGTGGTTGGTGGACATATTTGGATTGGTGCAATATTGATTGTTGGTGGACTTTTCCATATAGCTACTAAGCCCTTTAGTTGGACACATCCATTATTTGTTTGGACTGGAGAAGCTTATCTCTCATACAGTCTGGGCGCTTTGGCACTGATGGGTTTTATTGCAACTTTGTTTGTATCGGTAAACACCACTGTTTATCCTGAAGTTTTTTATGGGCCGGCGCTTGTAGTTAGACAGAATATCGTGCCGTACTTTTCATCACCTGACCCTGACCTTGTAACTGCCCGGACTTGGTTAGCTAATGCCCATTTTTGGTTAGCTTTCTTCTTTCTCCAAGGTCATATATGGCACGCCTTGCGGGCACGTGGGTTCGATTTTCGCAAAGGTAGGGTGAGTCAGGAAGCGGTAATTCCGCAACCAATTAGCTAAATTCAATTTAATGCAATATATTTGCAATTGTCTGGAAGTAGAAGCTCAACAAAATTGCTAAAAATTCTCAAGGAGTTCTAGAAATGACAGCAGTAATTGAAGATAGCCCATATAAGCAGCAGATACCTGATGTTGGTTGGTGGGCTGGCAACTTTCGTCTCACTAATTTATCGGGAAAATTACTAGGCGCTCATATTGCCCATTCTGCATTGATTTTGTTATGGGCTGGAGGGATGACGCTGTTTGAATTATCGCGCTTCAACCCAAATGAGCCAATGTATGAGCAAGGGTTAATCATACTGCCTCATCTAGCGACTCTTGGTTTGGGTGTCGGTGCTGGTGGGCAAGTTATTAGCACGTATTCCTACTTCGTAATCGCTGTCTTGCATCTGATACCTTCAGTAATTCTGGCTGCTGGTGGTATTTATCACTCTCTATTGGGTCCAGAAGTGTTAGAAGATAATCCCACTTGGGCTGGATTTTTTGGCTATGACTGGGAAGATAAGGACAAGATGACAACCATCTTGGGTATTCACCTAACGCTTTTAGGTTTGGGTGCTTTGGCTTTAGTTGCTAAAGCGATGTTTTGGGGTGGACTGTTTGACCCTTGGGCTGCTGGCGGTGGAGATGTCAGGATAATCAATCATCCGACGCTCAACCCATTCCGCATCTTTGGCTACCTATTTGGGGTTTGGGGACCAGAGGGATTGGCTGCTGTTGATAACTTAGAAGATGTTGTTGGCGGTCACATCTGGATTGGTTTAATGTTAATTGGCGGTGGTATTTTCCATATCTTGACTAAGCCATTTGCTTGGGCACGCCGAATTTTGATTTACTCAGGTGAAGCGTATTTATCTTACAGCATTGGTGCTGTAGCATACATGGGCTTTTTAGCAGCATACTTTGCTTCAGTCAATAACACCGTCTATCCGGAAGTTTTTTATGGCCCAGTTAAAGCTATAGAAACTTCTGCTGGTATAGTTTCTGCTCGTGGTTGGTTGGTAACTTTCCATTTTGTCCTAGCGCTAATATTTCTGTTAGGTCACATTTGGCACGCTCTCCGCGCTCGTGCGATCGCAGGCGGATTTGATTTTAAAAATGGTGATATGGTTCAGCCTCCACGGGTAGAGCGCCAAACAAGTAATCAGGTAAGCGCAGTCAATTCTTCTGATCTGACACTGAAGTTTCTCAAATACTTGCCAATTTACCGCCCCGGTATATCTCCTTTGTGGCGGGGATTAGAAATTGGCATGGCTCATGGTTACTGGCTAGTTGGCCCCTTTGCGACATTAGGTTCATTGGGTTTATTACGCAATTCTAATGTGGGCAACTTGGTTGGTTTATTAGCCACAGGCAGTTTGATTATCATCCTGACAATTGGTTTTTCGCTTTATGGCACTACTAGCTACGAAAGACAACAGGAAATCTATTCACGATCAGTTTCGGTTGCAACTGTTGCCAAAGTGCCACAGAGCATCAATACTGTCGCTGAATGGAGTCAATTTACTGAGGGCTTTTTGATTGGTGGAATTGGTGGAGCAATCTTCGCTTATCTGCTATTGACTAGTGTTGCTTTATTCGGTGCGATCGCAATCAACTCGATTTAATCATCTAGTGATTTAGTACCCGTGATGTAAAGACGTAGCATTCTACGTCTTTACAAGAAATTAGAGCAAGACTTAAATTGCTCGTCGCCTCACTCTTTGTTTAAACGGCTACACCTGCCGAGCTATCCTGTACTTTTAATGGTTTGTGGTAGCACTGACGATATCATTGTAGAACGCGAGGTTCTGCAAGGATGACGACCTTATTTAATGGAAGGCGATCGCTATTGGGAATGTCAACAAGGACAGCATTTTTTTCGCTTCTTTCAACCAACTTTTGTCGCAAAATAGATTCTTGATTTCTGGCAATCTCCACATCACTTAGATTCAGTTTATTCAAGTCTAAAAGTTTAAGCTATCCCAAGCATTCTTAGCGCTCATTGCGTCAAGTTAATAATTAGATTCCTTAGGCAATGACATATTGATTTATGTCTACCTACTGACTCAATTAATTTAGTTTCACTCAACATCAGCTAAATAATATTTCATGCCTGCGGTTAAAAGCAGTTGACTACGGGCACTTTTTTTTAATCTTTAGGAGGATGACTTATGCTGGCTACAATTTTTTGCGCTTCATTTGCTTGGGCTACTTTGATTTTCTTTATTTTGAGTATCTGGTTTACCTTAAAACAAGGGATAAATCATTTAAAAAAGCTACATCAAATTCCTTGTCATGCTTGTGAATATTTCACTAACGACCATCGTCTTAAGTGTACTGTACATCCCATGAAAGCTTGTTCTGAGGAAGCGTTCGGCTGTCTTGACTTTGAACCTCAAACTTCTTTCTGCAATGCTTGTCAAAAGGGTCGGCGAAAGCTTTGTTAAAATTTTCCAATTAAATAATTTCTAATCTGTAATACTCTAAATACTTATGAACAGACAATCTGATTTGCTATCTGAACTATGTGATTTTCTATATCCTCGTAGTCCATATTATGGGCAATTTAAACCAGAGTATTTAGTATTTAACGCTAATCTTCAAGATTTTTCTCAACGGGTAAACTACATTTGTAGCCTTCAAACTAGTGGGAAACTTTCCCCATAAGAGGCTTACAAACAAATTCACATTCTCTGGAGACAATTGAAAAATGCAAAAAAAGAATTGAAAATTCGTTAAATAGAAACAGTATTACCTTTAAGTTGCTCAGGATTATCTTTGAGTCTTTGATTTCGATCTAAGCATTGACTAATGGCTGATAACCAGAAAATACTAACAACAGTGCTACTCGTTTCAAATCCTCAATCACATCTTCAAGAATGAAAATTGTATCTGCTTGCGATCGCAGTCCTTGCAACGATGAGTTCAATCGTTCACCAATTAAGTATTTTTAACAAAATGCAAAAAAGGTACATTTACTGGATTGATATGGGAATAAATTTCTGTTAATTAAAGTGTTAAGGATGTAAAAACAACAATAATTTACACCCAAACTACTAACAGACGCGATTAATCGCGTCTATAACTTTGTTATGCTTCTTCGGAATTTTCTCTTTTCTGTCCTGGGGATGCTTCGTAAAGTGCATCAAGATGTTGACGCGCATCTTCAACATTAATCGAACGCATTACCAAAAGTGGTTCTTTAATTAAGTTTCCAGCGTTATCTAATAACTCTGGATGGGGCACAAACTGTTTTTTTGAATAATAACCATAGTTGCCTTGGTTATTTATTGGCGAGGAATTTGTCGGGTAAGTTCGCTCCCGATCAAAACTGAACATAATCAGGTTACGAATTAAGTTGCCAACAGCTATAAATGCAAGGATTGTAAAAGCAAGAATGTAAAGTAGATGTAACATTATATTTTCCTCCAGAACAGCAATTTTAAAACTTTATTTTGTAACACTTTGTTTCGGCGATACTGTGACTCACAGTTAATACGAGCATTCTACGCACTTATCATGTCCTTACATTTATATGGAGCTATTTGTCAACCGTTATTCCACTTACACGGTAGCATAGGATACATTCTTTTGTTAATCCAGATAATGTTAAGAAATTGTTAAGAATTTTCTACTCTGTTTTTAACAACTGATTTACCATTTCTGTGTAGACGCTTCCTTAGCTAGTCAAAAGATATTGCTAAATAGTCCGTCGAAATTGAGCGTTTAGACTTCACGTCCTTGACGAAAGCACATTGCGACATTCCAGCATTCTGTTACTAATTCATGCCAAGGCATTAACGTTGCCATATCAATGCCGACTTGTTTATCAGTTGCATTAAATAGCATTTTCGCCGTATTTAGTTCATCCTGCGCTTGCTTAACCCGTAAGAGCAAGTCAGATTGCTCTTGGTGACTCATAAATGATAGTTCCTCAGTTTCGAGTAAATGGCGCGATCGCGTAAACCAGTGCTGAAAATCTTCCAGCAGCGGATCTAAAACCGTTTTCAGCAACTCTGTCCCTGGTAAATTTGAGTCTGGCATAAATAAGAGGAATATTTCAAACTTGCTTACTAATATTAACGTTATTTACGTTTCTTAACACTTTTTTGATTTCTCTCAGAAATTTCAGATGTAAAAATTTGTAACAAGGATTACAAAATTTATTATATAGTCTTGATATCCGGTTTGTACAGTGCCTTTGGAGAGACGACTATAGGTATATATAACACCGAGTTGCAATTCATCAGATAATTTAGCGATCGCTAGCAATTCTGAATTTGCTACTCAGGTAACAAATCAAAAATTTATCTTTAGATTGAAGAAGAATTCAGAACTCAGAATCAAAATAGTGGGGAATTCAAACCCGCCACCTAGAAACACTATTAAAGAAAATAGGGACTTCCAGAAATTAAATTATTCAATTTTGTAAGCGAAGACGTGCTTCAAGAGCGCAAGAACAGCTTCCACTGCTCACCAAAGCGATGGGTATTTTTTTGTTGGAAGTCCCATATATTTAGCAGAGTCTTAAACCCCTTTATTTATTACGCCAGTCGAATTCAAATTCATTCTGACTTTTGACTTTTGAATTCTTTCTTGATAAAGCTTAACTGGCAAAAACCAAAGTCGTTATAGTTGAATAAGCCTACAGATTTAGATAAATCACCTTTTGTAATCACTTCGCCAACGGTTCAGCAGCCAATGTCGCTAAAATCATCGAATCAGTCCGAACACTTAGAACAAGTTGAAAAAATTTATTTACCGCGTACCAGCGAATCGGAGAACTTAAAAAAGATTCGCCACACTGCTTCCCATGTTATGGCAATGGCAGTACAAAAGCTGTTTCCCAAGGCACAAGTTACAATCGGCCCTTGGATTGAAAACGGTTTTTACTATGACTTCGACAATCCAGAACCATTTAGCGAAAACGATCTTAAAGCCATCAAGAAAGAGATGGCGAAGATTATCAATCGCAAGTTACCAGTAATTCGGGAAGAAGTCAGCCGCGAAGAAGCCGAACGCCGGATTCAAGGAATTAATGAACCTTACAAGCTAGAAATCCTGGGAGATATCAAAGAGGAACCAATCACGATTTACCATCTGGGGAATGAATGGTGGGATTTGTGTGCGGGGCCTCATCTAGAAAATACTAGTGAATTAAACCCGAAAGCAGTTGAACTAGAAAGCGTTGCTGGTGCTTATTGGCGTGGGGATGAAACTAAAGCCCAATTACAACGCATCTATGCCACCGCTTGGGAAAGTCCAGAACAACTTGCTGAATATAAGCGACGTAAAGAAGAAGCGCTGCGGCGAGATCACCGGAAACTGGGTAAGGAACTGGGATTATTTGTATTTTCCGATCTAGTAGGGCCGGGTTTGCCTTTGTGGACACCCAAAGGCACTTTGTTACGGAGTACCTTAGAAGACTTCCTCAAGCAAGAACAGTTAAAACGGGGTTATTTATCTGTAGTAACGCCTCACATTGCCAGAGTGGATTTATTTAAAACCTCTGGACATTGGCAGAAATATAAAGAAGATATGTTTCCTTTAATGGCAGATAATCAAGAAGCTGCCGCACTGGAACAGGGCTTTGTGATGAAGCCGATGAACTGCCCCTTCCACATCCAAATATATAAGAGTGAGTTACGCTCTTATCGAGAACTACCGATGCGCTTGGCGGAATTTGGCACTGTTTACCGCTACGAACAATCAGGGGAATTGGGCGGTTTAACGCGGGTGCGCGGTTTTACTGTGGATGATTCTCATCTGTTCGTCACCCCAGAACAGCTAGATAGCGAATTTCTCAGTGTAGTGGATTTGATTTTGTCGGTGTTCAATAAGCTGCAACTGAAGAACTTTAAAGCTAGACTCAGTTTCCGCGATCCAGCTAGTGATAAGTACATCGGTTCAGATGAAGTTTGGGACAAAGCCGAAGGTGCAATTCGCCGTGCAGTTGAAACTTTGGGGATGGAACACTTTGAAGGGATTGGAGAAGCGGCTTTTTATGGACCAAAACTTGACTTTATCTTTAGTGATGCCCTAGATCGAGAGTGGCAATTAGGAACTGTACAGGTTGATTACAATTTGCCAGAACGCTTTGAGTTGGAATACGTCGCCGAAGATGGTGTTCGCAAACGTCCAGTAATGATTCACCGTGCGCCTTTTGGTTCACTGGAACGGCTAATTGGGATCTTAATTGAAGAATATGCGGGCGATTTCCCTTTGTGGTTAGCGCCAGTGCAAGCTAGATTACTGCCGGTGGGTGATACACAGCTAGACTTTGCTAAAGATGTGGTGACGAAGATGAAAGCGTTAGGCATCCGTGCAGAAGTTGATACCAGTGGCGATCGCTTGGGTAAACAGATTCGCAATGCAGAGAAAGAAAAAATACCCGTGATGGCGGTGGTGGGAGCTAAGGAAGTGGAAACCAACACGTTGAGTATCCGTACACGCGCCTCTGGGGAATTGGGAGTTATTCCTGTCGATGAGATGGTAGATAAAATGAAGGATGCGATCGCTAAGTTTGAGAATTTCTAAAATCTAACCGCAGACGCACATTAATCACAATTGGTGTGCGTTTTGTCTAGTAGATCAGATCATTGACTAGTTGGTAAGTAGGTGGGCGTAAATATTTGTCGTTGGGATAAGGCAGGAGGCAGGAGGGAAGAGGGTTTTAGCCTTGTTCGTTTTTGTTAACATAGTTTGGTTTTATTCTGCCGACCTACTTAGGTTTTGACAAAGGTGCGATCAACAGATCGTCTAGCAAAAAAATTAATGATGGTTGGGCGACTGCGTTTAACAACGTCTGCCAAGTATTCCTATGTCCAAGCTTTAGTTTTAAATGCTTGTTCAGCTTTTTTTAACCCTGTTCTCGATGCCTTAAGCGATCGCGCCATAGCTGTGAGTGCAACTTTGACATAACTATTACACAACTCTAACAGCCTACTTTGTCCAAAGCTTTTTATGACAGATTAATAGTGCTGACCTACCCAAACTGAGGTGAGGTACCCGAAAATACACGTATACAGCTAGATTAAAATTAGATTATTATATAATCGAAATATTACTGTGATTGTTGAAGGTTTTTATATATGTAAATGGTTGATTTCAGAGGATATACGGTAACAATAACCAAAGCGATCGCGGTACTTTAATTTTAATAAATCTTATATTAGTCAGATTAAAAAACTCAGGGAAGATGACGAAAACAGAATATAAAAGCTCGAACTACTACTCGATTCTAGCCTAAAACTAGTACGGTAAAACTCTGACGAATGCCAAACGTAGTTCTCCTTTAGAATGTGAGAGCTACTCTCTAGGCGTATGCTATGCACGTCTACAGAGGTCTGAGGCTAAAAACCTCTTCTTTCGCACTTCAGGCTTTGGTGAAGACTTGTGCAATGTGTAGGTTTTTATAATGGAATTTTTAAATAATTTTTTCTCTACTAGCCAGTTTATTCCCCACGGACATTGCTATCTCTGGAAACCAGGATTAGTGTGGTTGCATCTGATTTCAGATGTGTTAACTGGACTTGCTTATTATTCAATTCCAGTGATGTTGGTTTCTTTTGTCCGTAAACGGCGAGATATGCCTTTCGGCTCGATATTTTTAATGTTTAGCACATTCATCGTTGCTTGTGGCACAACCCATTTAATGGATGTATGGACGCTTTGGTATCCTACCTATTGGCTATCAGGGTTACTCAAAGCTCTCACCGCTTTTATCTCCGTATTAACGACTATAGAGCTTATGTCATTAATGCCGCAGGTGCTGGCTCTACCGAGTCCGGCTCAACTAGAGGCTGCAAACTACCAACTAGCAAAGGAAATTGCTGAACGCATACGGACTGAGAAGGTGTTGAGGGAAAGCGAACAACGCTGGCAATTAGCTTTGCGCGGCAATAATGATGGAATTTGGGACTGGAATGTTAAAACTAATGAAGTTTTCTTCTCGGCTCGCTGGAAAGAAATGCTCGGTTACGAAGACCACGAAATTTCTAATCATTTAGATGAATGCGTGACACGCGTACATCCGAACGATCTTGACTGGGTGAAACAAGCGGTTCAAGATCACTTTGCTCAGAAAACACCGTTTTACATTACCGAGTATCAAGCTTTATGTAAAGATGGCACCTATAAATGGATTTTAGATCGAGGGCAAGCACTGTGGGATGAAGATGGTAATGTAGTACGAATGGCAGGCTCGCATACTGACATTACCGATCGCAAGCAAGCAGAGGAGACATTAAATAGCCTACTTAACCAACTAGAAAGCATGGTTGAAGAAAGGACAGCAGAGTTAACAAAAATCAACGAATCATTACACACAGAAATTACTGAACGCCAGCGAATAGAAGAAGCATTGCGAGAGAGCGAACAGCGATTTCGTGCTGCATTCCATCAAGCTGCTGTTGGCATTGCCCATGTCGCAATCGATGGAAGCTGGTTATTAGTTAATCAGAAGCTCTGCGATCTTCTCGGTTACACACTCGAAGAACTACAGTTGTTAACTTTCCAAGATATTACTCACCCAGACGATCTTAATACTAACCTGAAATATGTTGAGCAGATTTTAGCAGATAATATTCAAACTTACTCAATGGAAAAGCGCTATTTCCGCAAAGATAATTCCATAGTATGGGTTAATCTTACTGTGTCTTTAATGCGCGAATCTAATAGGGAGCCAAAATATTTTATTTCTGTGGTTGAAGACATTAGCGAACGGAAAGCCGCGCAGCGCGAACGTAAGCAGTGGGAAGAGCAAATTAAAGTATCACTATTAGAAAAAGAGGTGTTATTAAAAGAAATTTACCATCGAGTCAAAAATAATTTACAGGTTATTTCTAGTCTGCTAAATCTGCAATCTGCATATATCAAAGACAAAGAAGATTTGGTAATATTTCAACAAAGCCAGCAGCGGATTGCATCAATGGCTCTCGTTCATGAAAAATTGTATCAATCTCAAGACTTAACAAAGATCAATTTGGGTGAATATATTCGAGATTTAGTAGCCAGTTTATTTGCTGCTTATGAAGTCAATGAAGATGCGATCGCTTTGACAATAAATACCGAAGATTGTATTTTTATCGGTTTAGATACAGCAATTCCTTGTAGCTTAATTATCCATGAACTTGTATCTAATTCTTTAAAATATGCATTTATAAAAGGTAGTAATGGTGCAATCAAGATTGAAATTAAGAAAATAGTTAATAATAATTTAATGCTGATAGTTAGTGATAACGGTATTGGCTTACCACCAAACTTTGATTTTAAAAAACTTGCATCATTAGGATGGGAGTTGGTGGATGCTTTAACTAATCAGTTAGCAGGAAATATCAATATTATAGGCTCTACTGGAGTAGAGTTTCAGATGACATTTCCTTTACCATAAATACACAATTAATAAAAGATGACAAAGGCAAAAATTTTAGTTGTGGAAGATGAAGCTATTGTTGCTAAAGACTTACAATATCGGCTTAATAAATTTGGTTATACAGTTCCTGCTATTGCTTCTTCAGGAGAAGAAGCGATTAATATAGCAAGAGAAATATTTCCAGATTTAGTCCTGATGGATATCAAACTTAAAGGATCAATGGACGGGATACAAGCTGCTGAAGAAATTTATAAGCGTTTGGATATTCCAGTAATTTATTTGACTGCTTATGCAGATGAAAACACTTTGGAACGAGCTAAGATAACTGAGCCATTTGCCTACCTACTGAAACCTTTTAAAGAAAGAGAATTACAAACAAATATTGAAATAACTTTGACTAAACATAGTTTAGAAAAGCAATTAAAAGTTAATAAGAAATGGCTGGATGCACTTTTAAAAAGTATCAGCGATGGTGTAATTGCTAGCGATTTAGAAGATTTAATTACTTTTATGAATCCGGTTGCAGAAAAGTTGACTGGATGGAAACAGGAAGAAGCTTGTGGCAAAAATTCCTCAGAAGTATTTAATATTGCTAATGGCGAAACTCATAACCCTATTGAAAGTCCGATTATAAAAGTTCTTCAAGATGGTACGATAGTTAATCTTCCTGAAGAAACAATTTTGATTACTAAAGATGGTACAGAAATACCAATTGATGACAGCGCTGCACCGATTAAAGATGACAAAGATAATATTACAGGCGCTGTATTAGTGTTTCGAGATATTACTGAGCGCAAACGAGCGATTGAGGCGCGTCAAAAGCAAATTGAACAAGAACAACTTGTGGTGCAATGGGAAGAGATAAATCAACTTAAAAATGACTTTTTGAATTTAGTTTCTCACGAACTGCGCTCACCTCTAAATAATATCAAAATGATGATTCAAATGATACAACTATCCAATAATACTGAGTCAGATCAACGCTATCTAAAATTAATGGAAAGCGAGTGCGATCGCGAACTAGAATTAATTAACGATCTACTAGACTTACAACGGCTAGAAAGCTCATCCTATCCAGTTATTATACCTAATGCGTTGCTCTTACAACAGTGGTTACTTTGGATTATCGAGCCGTTTCAAATCCGTGTTCAAGAACATCAGCAAACTCTACAGTTGAATCTCCCTGCAAATCTCCCGCCGCTATTTTCAGATGCTATTAGCTTGGAACGCATCGTAGTAGAATTGCTCAATAATGCCTGTAAATATACACCTGCAGGTGGTGAAATTGTTTTAAGTGTAAGTCACAATTCCTCGGAAGCACCTGCAAAAACTATTATTACTGTCAGTAATTCAGCAGAAATTCCGGTGACAGAGTTATCACGAATATTTGATAAATTTTATCGTCTTCCTAGTGCAGATATCTGGAATCAAGGTGGTTCAGGATTAGGTTTATCTATAATAGAGAAGTTAGTCGAACAATTGCAAGGAAACATTCAAGTAGAAAGTGGCAATGGATGGACTATGTTCACTCTTACATTAACTGATATCATGTCTGGTTAAACACTTATAATATCTGTAGGTTGGGGAGCCACTGCGTTGGACGGGTTTCCCGGCTTGAAGCAAGTGGCGTTTGAAAAACGTAGACCCAAAAAGACTGACCGCAGGGTAAACCAACATTTGATCCTTGTTTATGTTGGGTTTCACTGATGTTCAACTTAATCTACATTGATAGATTTTATTACAAGTAATAACCTAAACTTAATATAAGATAATTAAAGCAAATTATTAAATATCAAAAAATGCCATTAACTATATCTTCCACACCTCAAGGTTTTAGTACATTCATCACTAATTTGGGAATACGAGATACAACTGATGATTTTGTATTTATTAAATCATCAGTTCCTTGTGTTGCAGATGGAGTCTTTACTCAAAGTCTTTTTGCTGGACCAAGTGTTACTATTAGCCGTGATAACTTAAAAGATTCACAAGCACAAGGAATTGTCGTTATATCTAAAAATGCAAATGTAGCTAATGGTTCTGTAGGCATCGCTAACGCTCAAGAGGTTCTGCAATTAGTTGCAACTGAAACTGGAATTGCTGCACATAATATTGTGATAGCTTCTACAGGTGTAATTGGCAGACGTTACCCTATTGAAAAAATCCGGGCTGGTTTATTAGGATTGGGTAAAAAATTGACTGATGCTGATTTTCATGCCGCAGCCCGTGGTATTATGACCACCGATACAGTAGCGAAACTAGCTACACGGCAAATAGGAAATGCCAAGCTAGTAGGAATTGCCAAAGGTGTTGGCATGATTGAGCCTAATATGGCTACCCTCCTAACTTTCTTTTTTACTGACGCTGCAATTTCTACAAATAGCCTTCGTTCTATTTTTCGCTCTACTATAGATAAAACTTTTAATTGCCTGAGTGTAGACACTGACACTTCTACTAGTGACTCTGCTGTGATTCTTGCTAATGGTTTAGCAGGTGAAGTTTCAGAACCAGATTTTAAGAGTGCATTGCAAGAAGTTGCACAGGAATTAGTCCTGAAAATTGCAAGAGATGCAGAAGGTGCTACTAAGATAATTCAGGTGACTGTAGATTCAGCAATTAACTATGCACAAGCTAAAACAGTAGCGAAAGCAATTGTAAATTCACCATTAGTAAAAACTGCTGTTTACGGAGCAGATCCGAATTGGGGAAGAGTTGCTATGGCTATAGGCAAATGTGAAAATGAACAGCAGATAAATCCAGAAATAGTTATTATTCGTTTTAATAATGTGAAAGTTTATCCTAGTAGCTTAACTGAGGCAAATCTAGAACAGTTACGTAAAATTATGTCTAAAGATAAAGTAGATATTCATGTTAGTCTTAATATTGGTGAATCCTCTGCAACTGTATGGGGTTGCGATCTTTCAGAGGGTTATATAGAAATTAATGGTAAATACTCAACTTGATTAAACTTCTTGCACAAATACAAAATTTGCCCGCAACTCCTTCTCCCAAAATTGTCAGAGGGGAGTGTATCGTAGATAAGGGTCAATTAGTGCAGGACGATTTTTCATTAAACCTCTTGCAAAAGTCCCTAATATCATGTCCGGTTAAAGACTTATCATTAAGATCGCAGGGGGGCAGAGGAGCTTCAGGTGCAGAGGGGAGGGGTTTTTGAGCTTTCTGCATAGATTTGGAAGTTATAACTATAAGACTTACGCAAAAAAACTCTCAAACTCTTATTTCTCGGTGTTCTCTGTGGTTCGATTTTCCGTTGTTTATGCGTAAGTCCTGAACTAATTAGTCGGACATGATATAATACTCCACCCGCAGCCCTCCCCGATGCCTTGGGGAGGGGAGCGTTTGCTTTACTCAAATGTGGGGTGGGGTTTTTATTTTTGATTTATGCAAGAGGTCTAATTCGCAACAAAAACGATCGCCATTCTGGCAAAACCTTATCGATCGTGAATTATTTCATCTATAGGGGTCTAGATTTATGCCCTTGAGCTTTTTGAAATTTATAACGACAAACACGATATTAATAAGAAACATTGGAATGTTTCTCACAAACATTGCAACATTCCTCACAACTATTGGAATGTGTCTCACAAACATTGCAATATTAATACGAAACATTGCAACATTCCTCACAAACATCACGATATTAATAAGAAACATTGCAATGTTTATAAGAAACATCATGAGTTTCTTTTGCTGGTGTCTCGCCTGGTAAGAGATAAAAAGTCTGCGGTTCTTCTAGCTAGACTTTCTGAGATTTATAATCAAGAGTGAATTCTGACTTAATAATATGAACACAAATCTCACTCAGAAATTATCCCAACCCCTAGTAAAGAAAGTTGCGATTGTCGGTGCTGGCCCAGGCGGTTTGGCTGCTGCGATCGCACTGAGAAGCCAAGGGATAGAGGTTCAAGTATACGAAAAAGCCCAAGAATTTCGTCCGGCGGGAACTGGACTAGGACTAGCTCCGAATGGCTTGAATTCTCTAGATGCGATCGCACCGGGAATTGTCGAAACTCTCAAAAGTTCAGGATGCCAGGTTCACCACACGGTTTTAAAGAATATTCAGTCTGAGACAATGCGAACTAATGCAACTAAATATATAGAACAATACGGACAACCTTTGTTAACTATTTGGTGGTATCGTCTACAGCAAGTTTTAGCATCGAGATTGCCGCCTGACATCATTCACCTCAATCATCGCTGCATCGGTTTTGAGCAAGATGCAAACGGTGTAAAAATTCATTTTGATGGTAAAAAATCAGTAGATGCAGATTTGCTGATTGGGGCTGATGGCGTTAACTCTGTCATTAGAGAAACTTTATTTGGCGAGGGTAAGCCTAATTATATCGGTAGTATGTGTTGGCGTGCCGTCATCAAATATCGCCACGAGCTATTTAATGACTATGAACTAGTTTTTGTTAAAGGCAATCAACAGTTTATGTACCTTCTCAATGTGGGCGGTGGCTATACCAGTTGGATTAGTCGGAAGTTTTCGCCTGAGTACTCCCTTTCCCATAGCGCTGATGAAGTGAAATCTCGTATTCTCCATGAATTAGCCGACTGGGATAAATCCTTGCGAGCGGTGGTAGAAGCGACACCAGCCGAGGAAATTTGGGAAGGGCCAATTTGCGATCGCCCACCGTTAACTCAATGGAGTCAAGGCAGAGTGACTCTCTTGGGCGATGCTGCTCATCCAATGGCACCAGCAATGGCACAAGGAGCCAATACCACTTTTGAAGATGCATACCAACTGCGAGAGTGTTTTTTTAATTCAGCTAATCTGCAAGAAGCTCTGACTAGCTACGAACAGTGTCGCATCGAGCGGACAAAACTCATTCAAGCTCGTAGTGCCTTGGGTGAAATGCGGTACTATGACATTAACACCGTGGCATCTACTGGACAGACGCAAGAGCGCCAAATGAGTCTTAATAATGATGATTTTCACAAATGGGTGTACAACTTTAAGCCATCTGTAAAAAGTTAAATTTTAGTGTGGTATTAGTAAAGTTACTTTTATCACAATTAGCGCATAAATTTACAGCAAGCGCTAATCTTATTGAGTAATTTGAGATTATCAGAAGTGACTGTTTTTAGTCAAGCCCTCAAACACAACAAATTCGTGTAATAATTGAGAATTACTCGCACAAAATCAACATAACTTCATCTAATTGCTAATTTTTATGAAAAGCTAATAGCGATCTAATACAGCTCGGATAAGCTCAAAACCCAGATGTAGAAACGCAATTTATCGCGTCTTGAAATACCAATTATCTAGATGAATAACCATTAATCCCAGTGTATTTAATTGCTATTAGCTTTTTGGGGTAAATTGAAGTATTAAATCTCGCTTTGGAGTTGCTAATTTACCCTTATTTTTGGTCAAAATTGAGCGCAAGTAATCAGTTTAGCGTCTAGTTTGAAGTTCCTGAAAATTCTCAATTGTCAAAAAGATTTCTTCATCAGCTATTTGACTATTGTAATCGATATTAATTTTAGTTGGATAGCCAAGTTTAGCATTGTATTCTACATCTAGGTTGGATGCCTTACGGTTGATAGCATCTTGAATTACATTAAAAAGTTCGGGAATTGTGTCGTATTTTTGAAAGAATTGCGGATTAACTGGTTTACCGGTAGCTACAGAAGTGATTGAAGTTGTTTGACCATTACGTACTCGAATAATTACTGGACCTCTTGCATCTGGTATGCAGAAGCAACTGTTGCTAACTGTAATGCGATAGTTATAAATATTTGCCTGCTCCCACAAACGTTTATTAAATCTCAACCGTCTTGAATTCAAGCTATTATTCGTTGGGCTTTGATATTGGGCTTTCTCTGCGGTAGTTTCGGATATAGCTGTTAGGTTCAGACCTAGAGATAGCAATAGTGTTGCACTGATAATGATAGGTAAACGCATATTAATCGATTTCTTCGTTATACAAACTCTAACTATTATTATACTACAGAAAGTTTCAATTTTTGTACGAGAGGCAGTTGAAATAAACTTTATCTTTTAATTATTTTTTTCGTAGATAAATCAACCTGCATTTTGAAGAATATCCATCCATCATCCAACTTTCAAGACATAAATTAATAACTTTACCGAAATATTTTTGAACGCCCAAAATTGCCCCATTTTCCAAAGCGATGCCTACGGCTGGACCTACACAGTAATTCTTAAGTTTTTCGTATCTATCTGGATTGAACTAATGAAAAAACAAAGAAACAAGAGACTTTCAAGCCTATACAGTATAAATTACAGTAGTTTGCAAGTAACTTAAATACAAAACGTAGAACTCACGCATCAAATGTAAAGCAATACAGTTCAGAATGAGTAATAAAACCTAGATGTAGAGACGCGATTTTTCGCATGTTGAAAGATCAATTATCTACACTAATAATCCTTAACCCAAGCGTATTGAAATATAAAGAGTGTCTGCCTTCTGCCTCTGCAACTTCATACTTCATGCAAAAGAAAATTGCTGTATAATCCTCCCCGTACTTGAAATATGAGGAGGATTCAACGATCCCAAATTAGCAATATTGATGATTGCTAATTAGGATTTAGTTGTAAGCTTGCAGATATGCCTTAGCTTCTATGGATTTTGAGATGTGTTTACGCAACGATCTCAAAGTTTGTAGCTGATAATACTGGTGGGGCTGTGAGTTGATTGTTATCGTTATCAATGGTGGCAAACAGACTACCTGTCCCCAAGCCTGGTGATGTCAAGTTTTGGTTGAAGAACAAGTTGCCAGTTCCAAGACTATAAGTAATGAGTCCATAGCTAGTTGCAGCTGCTGCATCATTAGCTACTATTGTAATTTGGTATGGATTATTGAGTCCGGTAAAAGTTGTCTTATCGAGGACAATTTTATCGCTATAGTTGCTGAAGTCAGTAATTTTATTTACACCGAGGTCGGCACTATTGTACCCAGCACCTGAGTTAAATACAAAGCGATCGCCACCAGCACCACCAGTCAGGATGTCATTACCTTTACCACCTCGTAATATATCGTTACCAGCATCTCCATAGAGATTATCATTGCCAGCACCACCATAGAGAATGTCATTACCCTCACCACCGAAGGCTCTCAACGGTGTCGCTGTGCCACTACCATCAAGGAAGTCATTGCCAGCCCCACCTGTAAACCATACCGCATTTACAGAAGTTGCTGACAAGTTATTGACATCGAGGATGTCATCACCTCCACCACCATTGATTTCAAACCTCTCTGCACTGTCTACAGTCAAAGTGAAGGGAACCAAGTTCAGCCGATCAAAGATTGCTCTACCTTGAGCATCTTGTTGCAGGCGGAAGTTGTCTCCTACAGGCGCGCCGTTGACCTCAACCACGTCATAGCCAGCATTACCACTGATTCTGTCGCTACCATCACCATTGTTCCAGATCAGGCGATCGTTGCCGTTTCCACCAGTGAAGGTGTCGTTGCCACGATTTCCAAGTATGGTATCGTTTCCATCCCCACCAGATAGATAGTCGATACCATCGCCACCTCGTAACAGATCGTTACCAGTATCACCATAGAGGTTGTCATTGCCAGTACCACCTGTCAAGCTATCATTACCCTCACCACCAAAGGCTCTTAACGGTGTCGCTGTGCCACTACCATCCAGCACATCATTTCCAGCCCCGCCTGTGAACCATACCGCATTTACAGAAGTTGCTGACAGATTGTTGACATCGAGGATGTCATCACCACCTCCACCATTGATTTCAAACCTCTCTGCACTGTCTACAGTCAAAGTGAAGGGAACCAAGTTCAGCCGATCAAAGATTGCTCTGCCTTGAGCATCTTGTTGCAGGCGAAAGTTGTCTCCTACAGGCGCACCGTTGACCTCAACCACGTCATAGCCAGCATTACCACTGATTCTGTCGCTACCATCACCATTGTTCCAGATCAGGCGATCGTTGCCGTTTCCACCAGTGAAGGTGTCGTTGCCACGATTTCCAAGTATGGTATCGTTTCCATCCCCACCAGATAGATAGTCGATACCATCGCCACCTTGTAACACATCGTTACCAGCATTTCCATAAAGGCTGTCATTTCCACCCAAACCATTGAAGTTATCAGAAGCGCTATTACTAATACCTACATCTGCTCCATTAGTCGGTCCTGGGCCAGGAATCCAAGTTACTGCCATGATTAATACTCCTAATTCTTAATTTATCTAAGTGAACAATGAGTTCCTAATACTTCATTTTTAAGAAAAGTATAGAAGTACTAGTTTCTGCCTACTAACTACAAAACTTCTAGTTTTTAGCTCCTAAGTATTAATCAGAGATATGTTCTTCTTTTATGCAGAAGATTGGTTTTTGTAAAATTTCTTCACGATGAATTTTAAAGACAGACCTGACCTTTTCACGTCATTTTAAAAAGAGAGAATAGCTTGTGAATGCCTTTTACAAGCTAGCTTTCGACTATTGAACGATTTTCGTTAAAGTTTAAAATAGTGCTTCTAATCTGCGAGGATTAAATACATATTTGTTAAAATTACAACTTAATAACTAAGTATATACATAGCTTCAGATGTATTGATTAAACAGTCGCAAATCACTTTTATAAAAAGAACCAAATTTCATTAAAAGCAATGCCAAAAAAGAATTTCAAGCGTTCTGACAGAACGTACAATCAATATATTACTAATGTAATAGACATTACATTCAAGACAGGATTTAGTGTCATGTGTTTTTAAGAATACCCATCCATAGTCCAATCTTCTAGATATAAATTAGGAACTTTGCTAAAATCTTTTTGATTACGCGTAACCAAAATTGCCCCCTTAGCCAAAGCGATCGCAGCAATTCTTAAGTCTTGTGTACCTATCTGGATTTTTTGCCAGCGCAAACTTTGGTAGCAATTGTATGCTGCCTCATCAAACTCCAGCAAATTCATACTACAAAAGTAAATCTGGGTTCTTCGCAAATTTCTATGAGCAACTGCTAAAAATTGTGGTTGATTAGCACATCTACTGATAGAAGCTAATCTGCCTTTTAATTGTTCTTCGAGTGTAACTGTCGTAACAAATATGTTGGAACTGCCAACAACTTGAGCGCGTTGTAGAATTTTAGAATTACCATGTTGAGAAAGAGTAACATGATCGGTATCGAGGATATATAGACTCAAGCTGAGTGATTCTCCTCTAAAGAAGCTTCATAAGCAGCGACTTCTGCATCTAATTCACATCGATTTGCATCCATATCTTCTACAAAATCATCAAAAAGTGGGTCATCTTTGAAAATACCATCAAACTTAACCCAAGGATTGGACTCTTCAACCTGCTGTTCATGTTTCAACATTGGCAAACAACAAAGCCGTAATGTGACCCACCATAAGTAAGACATGATAGGGCTGTTGAACTCATTATCATTAATTAAACCATGAGCCATACGGTTTCTTAAATTTGAACCTGAACGCTCAATTAGCAAGCCTTGAAGATCAAAAAGTGCGTCTTCATTAAAAATTGAGTTTATTTGTGGATAGTTCTGAGGGAAAAGAGTAGTATTCAAATCACGCTCATCTTCAATTCCCTTATTGATGTCAATTTTTGAGGGTAACGCACCCTGCCTTCGGAGTAAATAACGGATAGAATTTTCAATTTGAGGAATGAGAATATGAGTGGATGTGAAGAAGTCTCCGATTAGTCCAGCGTAAAGCCCTTTTGCAAACTGATATTCTCTCCCAGGAGGTACAAAGAGGTTGTTTGAAACAAATGGAAATAAGTCTTTTACTTCTACACTATGTTCCAGATTTATTTGATCCCTAGCTGGCTCAATGTAAGCTTGGGCGTAAAGTTTGTGATAGAGAACTGCATTCCTGTACATCTCAAAACGAATTGCTTTCTCTGCTTCATCTGAATTACTAGATTGACGGGCTACAACCTTACCCATCTCATTCATAATTGTTATTGGCATGAACTGAAACAACAAAGGTGTCTTCTCCACGCTCTGCTGAAGGTATGAAACTTTAGGTGGAATTCCCAAAAGAGCTAAGGCAAATATTGCATCTTGAAATTTTTTGCCTTTAACATAGGTTCTAGCTAGTTCTACCTCAGCGCTGATATTAAACTGAGAAGATACTGTTATTAACTCATTCAAGGATTGTTTTTGATACTCTGGTAGAAGCTTACGAACTTCCTCATATCTAGCTTTTGCTGCTGCTTTTTCTTCCTCTGTACCTTGGCTTTTTAATATTTCAAATGCTTCCAACGCCTTTTGTAAATCATCTGATGCCTTTGAATAAGGCTGAGGGTGTTTTGTCAATGAATCTTTAGCTTCCTTTACATAAGTTTCGGCAGCAAGCATTCGTGCTGCGTGTGTCTGTTCAGCATTTTTGTCAATGCGATGCCATTCTGCTTTAATTTCCCAGTAGTTTCTTGCCTTATCCCAGTCTTGGGAAGATTCTGCTATAATTGCTGCTTTCTCAGCCAGAGCAGCGTATTTAGTTGGATTACCGAGTTTGTATTCTTGCAAAAGCTTCATAAGCTTTACTGACAACCACAGTGGATCTTCTCCGTTGTAGCGATTAAGAACTGCCTCTATATGTGCAACAACTAATTCAGGTTGATAATTAATTTTGCGTGCTAGCCGAAGCGCTCTTTCAATCCTCTCGAAACACCGACTCCATTTTTCAGGATCTTCTAATTCTGCGGCAGATTGTAAGTAGGCTGTAACAGCTAACCGTGACATTTGATAATTGCCCTTTTTGACCCAGAGAATGTCTGCAATTCGTGCTTGAAGTTCTGGATCTGATACTTCAGGAGCAATTTCAGTAAGAAAATTTAAATGTTCCTCAGTAAGATTTTGGAAAACTTCAGCAAAAAATTCCTCTGTTGATTCTGGCTTGATTGCAATACCAGTCACGAACGCCAAAATCTCAAAGACATACTGTTCTCTAACATTTCCTGCCTCTTTTGCTTCCTGTGTCTTATTCCAGAAAACTCTGTTGTAAGCAAGACATTCTTTTATTTCGCTGCTATTAACCACTTCTAGCCAGCGAGAGTTAATGAAATCTTCTTTAGTGAGAGGAGGGTTTATTAATGGCATAGTCTAGAATTACTTGGCTATATATCTACTATGCCAAATCTGAAATAATGTAGGTAAAATCTATAAATTAATATTCCCCAGCAGAGCCAGGGAACGAGAGAATATTAACTCGCGGTTAAATTGCTCCAACTGACGTAGGGTAATTTTGTAGCTGTTGCCCGAACTTGGTCAGCGTTAGCTACTAACTGACCGCAAGCGTCCCAAGTTCCAGAAATGAATGTGCTTCTTGTGCCTTCACCGATCGCAACTGAAACAATACGATCATCAATTTGCACTTGCAAGGTTTCCAAATTCACTGTTACGGCAGTTTGAGGATTAGCAGCAACTAAATCTTGCAGTTGTTTAATAGTAACAGCATCAGCTGTCACACAAGGTATGCCCATTGCCACACAGTTACCAAAAAAGATTTCGGCAAAGCTTTCACCGATTAAAGCTTGGATTCCCCATTTTGCGATCGCTTGGGGTGCATGTTCCCGTGATGAACCACAGCCAAAATTTCTATTGACTATTAAAATATTCGCGCCTTGGTACTGGGGTTGATCAAAGGGATGTTCGCCTTTAAGTGCTGTCCGGTCGTCGATAAACGCGCCTTCGCCTAACCCATCAAAGGTAACAGCTTTCAAATATCGCGCGGGAATGATGCGATCGGTATCTATATCATTGCCCACTAAGGGTATACCGCGCCCCGAAATTGTTTTAACTTCACTTACCATAGATTTTATCTATTATTTCAATGACAGTCTGTTGAAAAAAGGATGAGGGAGATCAGGGGACAAGGGGAATAACCAATGCCCCATGCCCAATCCCCCATGCCCTTTTGAAAATTACAACAACTCGCGCACATCAGAGACTTCGCCTTTAATCGCAGCAGTGGCGACCATCGCCGGACTCATTAACAATGTCCGACCGGAAGAGGAACCCTGTCTTCCTTTAAAGTTGCGGTTGGAGGAAGAAGCGCTGATTTGTCTTCCTTGTAGCTTATCGGGGTTCATGGCCAAGCACATGGAACATCCTGGTTCGCGCCACTCAAATCCGGCTTCCTGAAAAATTTTATCCAATCCTTCAGCTTCTGCTTCTTCCTTCACCCTTTCCGAACCAGGGACAACAAAGGCTTTGATTCCCTCTGCAACGTGGCGACCTTTGGCGATTTTCGCCGCTTCTCGCAAATCACTAATTCTGCCGTTGGTGCAACTACCAATAAAACAGACATCGATTTTTGTACCCTTGATTGCTTGACCAGGATATAAATCCATGTAGCGGTAAGCTTCTTCAGCAATAAATCGGTCTTCTTCCAGCAGTTCTTCCGGTTGAGGTACTGACTGGTTGACACCGATACCTTGACCGGGAGTAATCCCCCAGGTGACGGTAGGAGGAATTTCCGCAGCGTCGAATACCACTACATCATCGTATTGGGCATCAGTATCACTCTTGATGGATTTCCACCAAGCCACTGCTTGATCCCAATCTGCATCTTTGGGAGCAAAATCTCTGCCTTTGAGGTAATCGTAGGTGACTTGATCAGGATTGACGTAGCCGCATCTAGCACCACCTTCGATCGCCATATTGCAGACAGTCATTCTCTCTTCCATATTCATTTGCTCAAAGGTCGTACCTGCAAATTCATAAGCGTAACCCACACCACCTTTAACACCAAGGGTGCGGATGATATGCAAGATGACATCTTTGGCGTAAACTCCTGGGTTGAGAGTGCCGTTAACTTCAATTTTGCGGACTTTCAGTTTCGAGAGGGCGAGGGTTTGGGAAGCAAGAACATCCCGGACTTGGCTAGTACCAATACCAAATGCGATCGCACCAAATGCCCCATGACTGGAAGTGTGACTATCTCCACAAGCGATCGTCATTCCAGGCTGAGTGAGTCCAAGTTCGGGAGCGATGACGTGAACTATACCCTGACTGCCAGAACCAATATTATAAAAATTGATGCCATTTTCTTGACAGTTATTTTCCAGCGCCTGAATCATTTCCTCTGCTAAGTCATCGGCAAAGGGACGCGCCTGATTTTCTGTGGGCACAATATGATCGACTGTGGCAACAGTCCGCTGTGGAAACAGTACTTTTAGACTTCTCTCGCGTAACATAGCAAAGGCTTGGGGACTGGTGACTTCATGAATTAGATGAAGCCCGATAAATAGTTGCGTCAGCCCTGAGGGAAGTGTACCAACGGTGTGTAAGTCCCAAACTTTGTCAAACAGGGTACCTTTGCTCATACGTCAATCAGTATTTAAAGAGTCCGGACTTAAATAGTATCAAAAAAAAGTCTCGGTTTTTACAGATTGCTTCATATTACTTACAGCTTTGCAGTTGAGGGGTGAAATTTAAGCGCAAAGTACACAGAGAATTTACGAATGAAATTTACTCGCCTTTTAGGCAGCAAAAGCGCAAATTATCCGAAATATTGAGATGCAAAGATGTAAATAACTTTATCCTTTTACACAAGGATATGTTAATACAATACCAGATTATTGCACTACCAGGTTATGTCCATAGATTTACGGGAATTTTATCAGGCTAGCGATCCCAGCAGAACTCTGTTTGTCAGCAATAGCTCTGATGGCAAGTATTATATAGATTTTTCCTCGGTACGAGGTGGTGATATTCTTGGCAAGCTGAAGCAGAAAATTACTTTTTTTAAGCCGAATGAACCCACTTGCACTTTATTTACTGGACATATTGGTTGTGGGAAATCGACAGAACTATTACGGTTACAGGCAGAACTGGAAAAGTTAGGTTTTCATGTGGTTTATTTTGAGTCCAGTGACGACTTGGAAATGACCGATGTCGATATTGCTGATGTGCTGCTAGCGATCGCTCGTCGTGTAAGTCAAAGTCTGGATAAAATAACCCTGGAGGCACCGAACAAATTTAATGAGTTGCTGCAAGGTGCTTGGAAGGTCTTAAACTCCGAGGTTACGGGGGTAAAAGTTAAGGTTCCAAATGTTGGCGATTTTGGTGTCACCTCCGAAAAAGAAAAACTTTCTCTATCTGTGGGTATTGGTGAAATCACCGCCAAGATGAAAAATGACCCCACGCTGCGCGAAAAACTCAATCAGTATTTAGCACCACAAAAAACTAAGCTGCTAGAAGCGATTAATCAAGAATTATTGGAACCTGCGATCGCTAAACTCAAACAGCAGGGTAAAAATGGTCTGGTGGTAATTGTCGATAATCTTGACCGCATAGATAATCGTGCCAAACCTTGGGGTCGTCCGCAGCAGGAATATTTATTTGTCGATCAAGGTGAGTTTTTGACAAGGCTTAATTGTCATCTACTTTACACCATGCCCTTGGCTTTGAAGTTTTCCAATGATTACGGAATGCTGACTCAGCGTTTCCCAGAAGATCCCAAGGTGTTACCAATGGTACCTGTACAAAAAACTGATGGCAGTGTTCATACACAGGGAATGGCACTCATGCAGCAGATGGTACTAGCTAGAGCTTTTCCTGACATGACGCCAGAGGAGCGTTTAAATAAAGTTACCGAGATTTTTGATAGTGCTGCAAGCCTAGAACGGTTATGTAAAATCAGCGGTGGTCATGTGCGGGACGTGCTGAGACTGCTGAATACCTGGATTATGGAAGAGATGAGTCTTCCCCTAACCCGTGAAACCTTAGAGCAAGTGATTCGTTCTCGGCGGAATGAAATCATGTTACCGATTTCTGAGGATGAGTGGCAATTGTTACGTCATGTCAAGGAAAGGAAAAAGGTGAGTGATGACCAGGGATATCAAAAACTGATTCGCAGTCGGTTTGTATTTGAATATCGGGATGGTGGCGAGACTTGGTTTGATGTTAATCCGGTTTTGGCAGAAGCAAGAGAGTTGAACGTTTCTTAACGGTAGGGTGTGTTACAGCGAAGCGTAACGCACCCTACATCTGCTATTCGCTTGGCTCTTTTAATCCAAAATTCCAAATTCCAAATTGGTATGACAGATTTACAGCAACCTGAAAATGAAAAGGGACTGCAACAATTAGCTTGGGCAATCGAGTCCTCTGTGGGACAGTTTAAGCTGATTTTGGCCCGGTGTAATTATGCTAGCTTGCGCGATCGCCTCATCCAGAAATTACGAGAAATTTGTCAAGTCGAAATTCGTGTCTTGACAGTGCAGCAATCGAACAGAACTCTTTATACTGCGATTCAGGAAGAATTCGGCGAAGAAATACCAGCCTGTGTGATGGTTGTGGGTTTGGAATCAGTACAGAATTTATCTGTGATGTTAACTTCAGCAAATCAGGTGCGGGAAGAGTTTCGCAAGAATTTTGCTTTTCCCTTAGTGTTGTGGATTGACGATGAAATCTACAAGCAACTAATACAGTTTGCGCCAGATTTGGAAAGTTGGGCAACTACAAGAGATTTTGCCATATCAACACAGGAATTAGTAGATTTTATTATCAAAACGGCTAATCAATGGTTTAGTAATAACTTAAAATTTAGCGTAGATGTATATATTAAACTGGAAACTGAGCTAGAAACGGCGCAAAGAGATTTACTCAACAAGCCAGATGTTTATAATTTAGAAATTCAAGCTAATTTAGAATCTTTATTAGGTTTTATCAAACAGATCAATAATCAAACAGATTCAGCTTTAAAGCATTATCACAAAGCTTACAAGCTTTGGCAGCATAGTAATAATTTAGAATTACAAGGAAAAATTCTCGGTGAGATTGGCTTTTGCTGTTATCTCAAAGCTTTTAAAAATCAAGATATTACTCCTCCAAATTGGCATAGAACTTGGCATTATATTCAAGAGTATATTAATTTTATTAACTACTTTTATAGCCCAAATTTAATTGCTAATTCAGTAGCTAAATTTGGTGATATCTTGCGAGACTTGCAAAAGTGGGAAACATTGCACAGCCTTTCTGAACAAGCTTTAGTAGTACATCAAACTAACAACCAGCTAAGGGAATTAGCCAAAGATTACGGTTTTTTAGCTGAGGTGGCTTTGGCTCAAAAAAACTGGGTTAAAGCAAATCAGCTTGTTCAGCAAGCCTTGGAAGTTTTTGCTGCGATTGCCAATCTACAACCAGCGAATATATCAGGGTTTTTATCTAATATTCCTGAAAGGGCTTTAGAGTCAAAAGATTTGAGTTTATATCAGTTTATTTTAGGTCGTTCTCAATATCATTTAGGTCAAATTCAACAGGCGACTCTTAGCTTAGAAACTGCTAGGGATGTGGGTAATCCCTTAGAAGATGTCAGGCTTTACTTGGATATTCTCAAGTTTTTGCAACAGCTTTACTTTGAGCAGAAAGAATATCTCCAAGCATACAAAATCAAACAGCAACGGCGTTCCATTGAACAGCAATTTGGCTTACGGGCTTTTATTGGTGCGGGGAGGTTAGAAGCTACAAAGCAGGCATTTGTAGAAAAATTGCGCTCAAATCCTCAAGGAAATATTGCCCCAGAAATTGCTGCGTCTGGTCGCCTGTTGGATGTAGAACGTTTGATTGAACGTATGGGTCGCCCTGATTATAAGCTGATAGTAATTCATGGGCAATCGGGTGTAGGCAAAAGTTCCCTGGTGAATGCGGGACTGATACCAGCTTTAAAGAATAAAGCGATCGGTACTCAAGATTATTTGCCGGTGGTAATGCGCGTTTATACCAACTGGGTAGAAGAGTTAGGGAAGCTTTTGGGAAATGGGGGAGATGAGGGAGACAACGGGACAAGGGGACAAGGGGACAAGGGGGAGTTAGAATCTCGTTCATCCACCTTTGAACTGGATGAATCCACCTTTGATACTCGTTCATCCACCTTTGAACTAGATGAATCCACCTTTAATACTCGTTCATCCACCTCAGAACTCCGTTCATCCACCTCAGAAACTCGTTCATCCACCTCAGAACTCCGTTCATCCACCTCAGAACTCCGTTCATCCACCTCAGATACTCGTTCATCCACCTTTGAACTGGATGAATCCACCTCAGAACTCCGTTCATCCACCTCGGAACTGGATGAATCCACATCAGAACTCCGTTCATCCACCTCAGATACTCAAAATCCCCAATCCCCAGTCCCCAATCCCCAGTCCCTAATCACTCAACTGCGCGAAAACGAACAGCGTAACCTCCGCACGGTGCTAATCTTTGATCAATTTGAGGAATTTTTCTTTGTTTACACCGAACCTGTACAAAGAAAGCAATTCTTTGAGTTTCTGGGAGAGTGTCTGAATGTTCTATCGGTGAAAGTTATCTTATCGCTGCGGGTGGATTACATTCATTACTTGCTGGAGTGCAATGATTTGTCCAGTCTGAAGATTATTGGCAATGACATTCTCAGTAATAATGTGCTTTACAAGTTGGGGAACTTCTCACCTGCTGATGCGAAGTCAATTATTCAGCGTTTAACTGAAAATACTAGTTTTCACTTAGAGGATGTTCTAGTTGAACAACTGGTGCAAGATTTAGCCGGGGAATTGGGTGAAGTTCGTCCTATTGAGTTGCAGGTTGTGGGGGCGCAACTACAAACGGAGAATATTACAACTCTGGCAGAATATCAACAGCTTGGCACTAAGGACGAATTAGTTAAGCGTTATTTGGATGAAGTTGTTAATGATTGCAGTGAAGAAAATCAGCAAGCAGCAGACATATTACTCTATTTGCTCACCGATGAAAAAGGAACTCGCCCACTCAAGACTCGGGCTGAGTTGGAACGCGATTTGCTCCCGTATTTCTTGGAGATCCCCCAAACCCCCCTTAAAAAACAAGACTTTATTTTTTCCATCCCCTTTTTAAGAGAGTCGCCGCAGGCAAAGGAATCGGAAACTAAGGAGAAACAAGCTTCTGAAATCAGTAAATTAGATTTGATTTTAGAGATTTTTGTCCAATCTGGCTTAGTGGTTTTGCTACCAGAAAACCCGGCTGACCATTATCAACTGGTACATGACTACATCGCCACCTTTATCCGCCAGCAACAGGAACCGAAGTTAAAGCAGGTAATGGCGGAACTGGAAAAGGAACGAAAAGAAAGAAAACTGAGTGAGGCGAAACTGAATAGCTTTCTTAAACGCGCCCTTTTTGGTTCCGTCGCCGCAGGATTAGGATTTGCTGGATTGGCAGTGGTAACATTCCAGTGGACAGTAGAGGCAAATGTTAATCTAATTAACGCCATCAATAATTCTTCTGAAGCCTTTTTTGCCTCTGAACAATACCCAGATGCTTTAATAACAGCCTTAAAGGCAAGTAATAAACTCAAGCATACAATTTGGGCACAGCACAGAAGCGATATCCGAATGCAAACTGTGGCTACTTTATACCAATTCTCTAAAATTGGACTACAGATGAGAGAATAAGAATAAACCAGATGAAGGATGAACAATGTCAGGGATATATCAGCTAGAA
>NZ_JBALDE010000211.1:0-9397 GCF_036917515.1 Nostoc sp.
CTCCGAGACTTTTATTTATATTGCGATGATACGTATTATGCTTCGACGACTCGCATGAGTTTTTACTTTCTTGGACTTTTAAAACATCCTCTTAATATGCTCTAAACCCGCATAGTAAAAATTTGGAAAAACTTGCTAGTCAATAATAATAGTCCTTATTACTAGCACTTTATGCTTAGGCGGAAATTTAGGCTTCTAAACTGGATTTTCAGGTCAAGTTCTGAAGCTTAACTAAAGATTCAGCATCAAAGGTACGGAAGAGCCAAATAAATTTAAAAGAAGTTTTTTAACTTTTTTAGCTTTGTTATTCCACAATCGAGGTTAGCAAATATTCTTCCAGCAACTAATCAAGGAGTTTTAAATCAATAATCGTAAGTTTTTGGAAGGTTGGCACACTCGCAATTGGCAAATGTAGGGCAAATGCCTTAACCTCTGTCGTAACAACCTTTGCTAGTACAATACGGGGGCCTCCCACCGGAAGCAGCATCTAACTGCTCCTGAGTCAGTCCTTCCTCTGCATAGATAGCTTGTAAATCCTCAACTGTGAAGCTGTAACCAGATTCTTCAGCTAACTTGACTATATCTTCAGGACTATCTGCACTCCTGAGCCTCTGTGCTAACCCTTGGTCATTTTCAACAGCTTTGAAAAATTCCTGAACGCTTTCTTTAGACATGACCTTCTTACCTCCTGATACAAAATAAAACTTATTTACAGCAGTTGGCAACTGGAGATAATGTATTCAAAAATTTATTTACTATAGTAAATTTTAACTTTATCTCCATATCTCCATGACAACTTCCATACGTATTTAAGTATACCTTACTTGTATTATTTAGCAAGGGGTCAAAAATTATTTGGAAAAGTTAGACACATGCAAAAGGCTTTTTCTTCTAGAAAATAAAAGTTGATTTATTAAGATTTAAATTTTGTAAAGTCTTAAAGTTTTGTAATATTTATAGCATTTTCAGGTGTCGAATAACAAATTATTTTTTGACAGACTACTACTACTACTCTACCTACCCTCATTGTGCTCATAGTGGGATGCCAAAAATAAGTAACATTTTTGGACATTTTCAATTGTCTCTTTACTTTTGTACAAAAATACAATTGTTTTAATAAATAATAATGTAATTATATATTATTATCTTTGTGCAATAAATAATTTGTGCTGTCTTTACAATGCCACAATCTCGCACACCTACAATCTCACCCTTGGACTAGCAGGCGGACAGGGAAAGTCTACTGTCGCCCTGATGCTAGACAATACTGTTCAGTTAAGGCTATGCAGTGCTTAGAATAAGGAAGCCACGAGGTTTTGTTATTGTTCCAGTACCTCTATGTGTGTTCTACTTTTTCGGAGCGAAATTTTGATACAGGCTTTTTCACGACTTTTGGATTACTTCTATGAACCCTTTCAGGTAAAACTTGATCAAGAATTTCTAGAGTTAACCAACTCAAAAAAAGGAAAGTTCGTGTGGTTGCAAACGCTGGAATTTAGGGATGGCACGACGAATAACTCGCAACGTTCCTGTGAAACTTAAACGTAAGGGTGCAACCTCCGCGCTGGTTGCAACTTGAAAAATTAACGTTCTTACAGCCTGAATATCTCAATACTTTGTATCTTGTGAAACACCAATGACAATTCCTTGAGGTCGACTGTATTTGATTTCTATTTTTGGAAACAATACTTAATTTACAACTATTTCAGCCTTAACTGAACCGTATTGCGTTCAACTGGGTGAAGTCGGATGCACTGATGGTAGCTGGTGGGTATGCGTACTGGAGAATGTCAGCAAATGCCGTGTGACTCGGCAATGGATGCAGTCTGGCGGCTGTCGATAGTGGACGTGTCTACTGATAGTAAATCCATTTTTGATGAATATTTTTTAGATCAACCGCTAGAACAGCTAACTGACAATAAATTGCAACAGCTGCTGGAGAGAGCAGAGTTAGTCACGGCGTAATTATTCTCATTCCAGGCGATCGCTTGACAACTGCGATCGCACTTATGCGCCTCAAGCCAAATAAACTGCCTCATTTTCATAAAGGTCTACGTGCTATGACTCTTATACAGTCTGCTGTTTAGCCTCTTTGTCATCCCGTCAGGAATATAACATAAAATTTTATAGGAATCATATTTGATTTTTAAAAAAGGCTAAGAGATAATACGGAGGGAAAATCTGTCTAAGAGCGAACAATGATAAACCAGCATCTACAACTGGCAATCGCAGAACTACAAAAATTTATAGATAATCGCCCAGATGCCCGTGAGGAGGGGAAAGCGCTATTCTGTGAAACTGGTTTATCAAGGCTACAATTATGAGGAAATTCAAACAATTTTAATTGTAGGATTTGGACTACGTACTACTTGAGGGAACAAGCATATACTACATTGGCCTAACAGTATCCGTAACTTGGTAGCCACCTTTTTAAAGGTTTAGGCATTTAGCTTTCTTGATGATTAGCTAGAACTACTCTGCTTTGTAAACCAAAACTAACTAAAAATGAAACGAAAGCAGCGATCGCTACTAATAAAAATACTGCCCCAAATCTACTATATTTACCTGACGCTGAGTTAAGTAAACTAGCAAGTAAACTCGATCCCACAATACTACCCAAGTAACGACTTGTTGAGAAGACTCCAGAGGCAACCCCAGCTTCTTTTGCTGGTAATGCTTCAATAGCCGATGTTTGCAACCCAGTCGTAGAAACACCTAGCCCCGTCCCAGCTATTGCCAAGCAAACAATTAAAGGTAAAAGGCTGATTTTTCCGGCAGTAATAGCTAATGGTACAAAACCAATAGTTAATAAAGCTAAACCGGCAACTGTCGGCCAACGACGACCAAATTGATCTGCCAAGCGACCACCAAAAGGTGAACTGATGATTAAGGTTCCAGAGAGCGCAGACAGTACCAATCCCACTTGAAAGTCATTCCAACCACCCTGTTGAATTAACAGCTGAGGTAAGGCAAGAATAGTGACATACATTGCTAAGTTACTTAAACCAATCGCTCCATTTGCCGCTGCAAAGACTCGATGCCGAAAGAAACGAATTTGAATCACCGGATCTCGATGGTGTAATTCATGCCACAAGAACACAATAATTAGTCCTACTACTAAAACTAAGTTAATCGAGATTGGCAGTAAGGTAGAACTATGGCGACTTTGGGTAAAAATGGCAGCAATTCCCGATAATGCCATCGCTAGTAATAGCGCACCGATGAAGTCAAATGATTGTCTGCTACTTTCTACCTCACGTGCCGGAATTGTCCACCAACCTAAGCTAACTGCGGCTATAACTAGGGGAATATTAATATAAAAAATCGCTTGCCAGCCAGCTAATTCCACTAATAAACCACCTAAGGGAGGGCCAATTGCAGCAGCTAAAGAAATCAACGCACTGACCAACCCAAAACTCGTAGCCCGACGATGAGCGGGAACAACTTCCCGCACTAAAGCAGTACCATTAGGAATAGCGATCGCTCCAGAAATTGCTTGCAACAACCGAAAGAAAACTAATGTCGGTAAATTTGGTGCTACCGCCGCGCCCATTGATGCCACCCCAAAGCAAATAAAGCCACCCAAAATTAAGCCGCGTCTACCGATGCGATCGCCTAATTTACCTGCTACTGGTTGTAGCGCGGCCATCGCAATTAAATAAGTAGTTACCAGCCAACTAGCCGCCGTCACAGTAGTATCAAAAGTGGCGATTAAACGAGGTAAAGCTACCGCAATCATGGTCGAGTTTAAGGGTGCTAGCATCGCCCCTAGACCGATTGTTAGTAGTAATGCCCGTTCAGTCCATGATTGTTTTTGGTTTAATTCTTCCACAGTTTTAGGAGCAAAATGAATATAAATTTAAGCAAAAAGACAGGTATTTCTGGTCTCTCCCAAAATTAGGAATTTAAGCAAAACTCCGAGTAATCGGACGACATTGTAATAAATACAAAGTTTCGTTCTTAAAAGCCCATTCAATATCCCAAGATTTCTGAAAATACTGTTCGCATTGACTAGCTAAAGTTACTAATTTTTGCAACTTAACTTGATCCAAACACAACTGCTCAATTTGGGCAGGATCTACCTCAACTTCGATAGTTCCTCCTTCGGCAGATGGTTGGATAGCTAAATCTTTAAACCCAGGCGTTTGTTCTAACACTTGACCATTACGATTTAAGCGGTAGCGATCAGGTGTAATTAATCCTGCGACGATCGCTTCCCCTAATCCCCACGCAGCCTCAATGATTATTTCATCAGCATTGGTTATAGGATTGTGAGTGAACGTCACCCCTGCACAATCAGGGTAAACTAATTGCTGGACAACAACCGCGACTTGGGGCGGTTCGGAAATGCCTAAACGTTGACGGTAAGCCAAAGCTGATTCACTGCGTCCAGATGCCCAAACTTCCCCAATAGCTGTGAGTAATTGGCTACCAGATCGCACATTTAAACAAGTTAAATGCTGACCTGCAAAACTGGCACTAGCAGAATCTTCTCCTACTGCCGAAGAGCGGACAGCTACCACCCCGCCAAGTTCCGATAATAAAGGTAGTACCAATTGATAACTTGACTCGTCGCCAGAAGCGATTGCATTTACTAAATCCACCGATAAAGCAAAACCAGGGGGAACAGGCAAACCGCCACGGAGTGCCGCCCCTAGTTGTACCGCTTTACCACCTAACCAAGCTTGCTCAAAGGCTTCAACTAAGGGAACAGGCATCATCAAAGAATTTTCACCTCACCTTTTGTGCCATCAACTTGGATGCGTGCGCCATTCGGAATCATTTTCGTCGCATCCATACAACCTACTACCGCCGGCAGTCCATACTCTCTCGCCACGATTGCCGCGTGGGAAAGTAAACCACCCCGATCCGTGATAATTCCTTTAATAATCGGCAACAGGACATTATAAGCAGGGGCTGTCATCCGCGCGACTACCACCTCGCCAGGTTGTACCTTTGCCATATCATCTGGATTTAGCACCAACCTAGCGATGCCCTCATATTGACCAGGACTAGCTGGTAATCCTTTAAGAGTTCGCACTTGTGTTTGTTGGGCGGGAGGAGCAAATATATTCGATAAAACTGCATTGCCAGCCCGCGTCATCCTCGCACCATCCGGTGGTAGCCATTCCGGTGGTGGTGGTAGGGAGGCAGGATGACCAAGGTGAGTGGGGACATCGGCGGCGGTTTTGGTCGTGCGGTATTTGACATATTGAGCAATCTGTTCGGCAGAAGGGGCATCTTTACCCAATAATGCGGCAGTTAATTCTTCATTGGTGAAATCTACTGCATGATCAAGAGCAAAAATTTTTCCTGCTTCAGCTAAACGTTTTCCAGTAGCGAGAATTGCTTGACGAGCAATCCCGGTTGTCCAAGCATCGTTAAAATAAACACGTTCATCCCGAATGCGGTAGGTATATCGAGCTTCTGCTAAAAGGTCATCAAAGGCTTGACGATGTTGTTCTGGAACAGCCGTGCGGACTTGATTGGTTTTTTCAGCAATCATTTGAGCAACTTGATGACGATCCACGCTGGCTACCGCTTCTTGAATTGCTCTCACCAGCACTTCCGGCACTTCGATTGCTCGCAAATCAGCTACATCATAACCTGTAATCACCCGCATTCCTGCTAAGTTCAGATAATCATTAGTAGCAGAGGCGATTTCTGGTGATGATTGTTGTAGCGATCGCAAAATTTCCTCAGGTTGCAGATTAGACTTTAGTTGATCGAGTGTTTCAGGGTGCTGGCGAACAACTTGGGCTAATCGCTCTAATTCTGCCATCGCTCCGGCTGAGACAGGACTATAGCCTTGCATTAACTCTAACAACTTGTGAGTTGGCAATCCTGTCCACTTTTGAGCATAAACTAGAAAATCTCCTAGCGGTGTCATAGCGCAGTTATTAAAGCGATGGTGGTAATAAATCGCCTCACTCATCGCCTCTTTACAAGCATTGAGATGGCTAATCAAGTCTTCAGTTGATAGTTTTTCAGGATCTACTGCTTGCAGAGCTAAATTTTTTTTCACCAAAGCAGGCTTACATTCTTTATCCCAGAGTTTGACATCTTCCCGCCACAGCTTTTTCTCAAACACTTCACCAGCTCTTTTGATTCGCTTGCGAACTTCTGGATTGAGCCAATTACTCAGCTTATAAATCAGGTAAGGTGGCGTTTCTTTGGCTTTTTTGGGTACTCCCACAATCCGGGGGCAAATGTACATAAAGCCATTAATCGTGACTACCTCTATATAGTCCAGCAATGACCCATATTGAGCACCAGTGGCCTTAAACCCACGCATATAAGCAGGTACAAAAATTGGTGCTAACCAACGACTGAGCGGACGAGGGACATGAGTACTTTCCAATTCCCACGCGCCAGGACTCGGAGGTACAAATTTTTCTAATTCAACTGTTATCTGCTGGTTCATTTCTTTGAGTGAATAAAATTGGCAAAATTAGTGAAATTGATTTGATTTCTATTTCACTGAGTTAATTGCTTTGCTATAGACGAATGTTAAGTACCTTATTTTTTAGCGCTTTAACTAATTTTAGTGGAAAGTTAACCTTATTTTAACCAATATCCTCTCAAGAACTCGGATAAGCTCTTGAAGCTGGGGAATGGCTCAACATCAATAGGCGGATTGCTCAGGAGTTAACACATTGCGACACAAACTAACATTGCCCTGCTGTCCGCTGCTGATAATCAGAATTACAGTTATATCGACTCCAATTTCCAATCCGAATCTTTACAGGCCTGGGGTAAACGGGCTTGCGTCATCAACGTTGAGATACGGTGCTATCGTGAGTCTGGAGTTCGGGGATTAGTAGCGGATGGATCTACTGTGATTGATGCTCCTGATGCAGATGACAGTGGGGAAATTGTCAAAGAGGTAAAAGCTGCATCGAAGAAATTATATGCAGAAGAATATCGAGCGATTGCACAAAGCGCAGTGCCGGAGGCAATCGCCGATTCTGAAGATATATCTGATGCTCAATTGAAGAAACTGCAAAATCAACGGGCGAAAACTCCAGCCGAAAGACATCAGCAGCATAAGGCTGAATTGTCCCACGGTTATGAAGTTAATAGTTATACCAATTCTCTAAAATAAGGCAACAGATGTAAGCTGGGAAAGGCTTGCTGCATCTAAATTTCTCAATTGCGTTAGCGCAGCGTTAGCGAGTCCGCGAGCGTCATTGCGAATTGGTATTATACCCGATTTGGTGGAGAAAAATGACGATGGGTGGTATCCCCAACTGCGGATGCACTACTATTTGACACTAGGGCAAGAATTTCTGACAACCCGTGATGCAAAACGGGCTAAGACGCAACTAGAAGCGGGAGAGAATTCGATTTGGAAACCAGATTTTAACAAGGGGCAGCTATTACCTGCTGTGTTGTTACTCGAAAATCTGAATCTGTTGCAGTTTCTTACACCAGACGTTCAGTTGCGGGGAACTGACGAGAAGACTAAATTTCCTAGACATATCTTTATTTGAATACAATAAACTATTAATGATTATTAAATGCTGAGAGCGATTTCATTCTACTCTCCAAGAGTGGCGGATACAAGGAGAGTGCAGTCTACCAATAGTCCCCGCTCTAACATCATTTCTTCCAAGTGACGATACAAGAGTGGATATCTCAAGTACCACCTCACACATAGCAGGATGATCTCGGATTGGAAATGACGCCATTTAAACGATTCTTTTCTACCAGACCTGCCCTAGTTTTTGCAACACAACCAAAAAAGCAGGTATATATTACCCGCCACATTTTATAAAATTTCTACTGGTATGTAATTTTTATAACCAAATATCCGAAGTACAATCACCACCGGGATAGCGCATTTCATGAGCGCGAGCAGGACCATTCGGTTCTTTACCAAAGTCAACGTAAAAATTGTTGTTAATTTTCATTCCCCCATTTTCGGTATCGCAATCAATCTGCAATAAATATGAACCCGTTTTCGACAAGTCAGGATAAAACTGATTATCCCAAGTGCTGAATAGGGAATTAGTCACATAAAGCCGCTTACCATCCAAACTTAGCTGTAACATCTGTGGTCCACCTGCTAATTTGTGACCTTGTACTTCGCCACTTAACCCTTGCAAGCCACCACACCAAACTTGACCACTCAGCCGAGGATGGGAAGGATCGCTAATATCGTATTGACGAATATCTCCATGTAGCCAGTTTGAGAAGTAAATATAGCGATCGTCCATAGAAATTAAAATATCAGTAATCAAGGATGGTACAGGTATAGGCCAGCCTTCTAGTTCCACTGATGGTATATCGAGGACTTTTTCTACTTGCCAATGACCATTAGATTTGTGCCAATGCCAAACATTACTGCTGAGTGCGGCAGCAACAAATCCATGTGTGCTGTCGGGATTATGATGAAAGCGCAGTTCTAACGGAATTAAACCTTCTTCTCCCAAGTCAACAGTTTGGATAATTTCGTGAGTTGACCAATCCCAGAAATGTATCTGATGTCCGTAGTTGCCAGATGCTACATCTTTAAGGTCAAAGCCTGGGTAATATGTTTTAGGTGCAGCCCATTCACTACTCACCATCACATTATGACGCGGCTGATACCAGAAGTCATAGTTAAAACGCATCGCATTGGCTTGACGTTCCCAGCGTCCAGCAACATCAAAATTTTCATCTAATAACAAAAAACCACCAGGACCGTTGCCTTCGCTATCACCTAACATCGAAATCATTACATGACCATCTGCCAGGCAATGTACTGTATGAGGTGCTGTTAAGTTAATTTTTGTTTTAATTTCTTCTGGTTCAATAACTTTATACAGTTTTGCTGCTTTCGGCTGTGCGGTATCAACAATATAAATACGATTAGATCTTTGTCCGGGAATCACACTAAATCTCCGGGATTTACTAGGATTACCATGACAAGAACTACATGCATTCCAACCGAAGTGATGTAATTCATCGCCAATATAAGGCATAGGTAAACGATGAATTACTTGGGAGTAGGTTGGAGAGTCAGGATCAACGTCTACAGTTGCTAAATAATCTGGTTCTTCAATACCTGTACCTGTATAAACAGCAATTACATAAAGCACTTTTTCTTTTTCTGCCTGGATGGCTGCTTCTGGGGAAGCATAACCAGGCCCACAGCAAGCATGAGTCATCGTTTGATACCTCTACAAACTTAAGAACTTACACTAATTAGTAAGAGCTAGAGGTAAAATAGCACATTTGTAACGGTACCTACTCCGTAAACAGCATTTGTTTATATTTTTGATAAAGTCATAGCTTTTTACGTTTACTCACAACAAAAGGGGAGCATCCCTCTTTGGCGAAAACATCAAATAGCAAGTGTTCCGTTGAGGTAAGCACAACGAACAGAAAGTATTGAATTAACGTTGTCAACTTT
>NZ_JBALDE010000212.1:0-33982 GCF_036917515.1 Nostoc sp.
TAGTCATTTGCTCACAAGGTGCTGATATCTTCAATCTTTCAGCTTAAGCCTTGTGAGTTTTCTTACAATAGCCCCTCACTTTTAAAACATCCTCTGAGAAAGCCCCTTGGGATTACCTACAGCAGTTCCCGCTATTGTGAGGTACGTTCTCAGTCTTGAAAGGGTACAGGAGATAGCGGGGATACCAGTTCGCATGATTCATATTTTGATTCTGCAACACCAAAACTTTCCTATACTAAATGGTAGTTAAACATTATTAATGCCATAGATGTATTATTTTCGATATTTCGAGTTTTGACCTTCCACTTATTATCAAGCTTCTATCTAGCTAGCATTTATAAAACAGATTAGTTTTCGTAATAGCTTTTAATAACAGTGAGCAAACTCTACTAAACGTTTCAGAAATTGGGTACGCCGTGAACTATTGTGCTGTTAATGGAATAGTTTATTTTCTGCAAGTCCCTTAACAAGTCTCACAACTACTTCAAAAGCTTCGGCATCGCCGCAAAAAACCTCTGTCGTTCCATTGCTATCTAGAAAAGCAATAGCACAAATCAAAGCATGAAAAAGCGCATACAAGCCTTCTGTATTGCCTTTGATGACGATTTTTATATAACTCCTTAGCCATCTGGCGGTAAGCTTGCTTGACCTCATCAGCAAATGCACCTGGTTTTAACCCAAGCATATCGTAAATATGATTTATATTGAAGTGATCACTCATACGATGAATACTAAGAAATCAACAGCAAATCTTACTACACTTAGTATTCCCAAGTATAAGTATTATCTAACTCCATCTCTAGTATCGCCGTCTGAAGTGTCTTAAACTATATCCGCTCCTTATCTCCAATGCCGATTTAGCCGCAGTAAACTTTTTATCCTCTGACAAAATCTTTCTACCAGAGGTCTAGGTTTTGATACATATCTAGGTGAGCGCGATGCACGTGCAGCACCCGGATTTTTTAACTCTTCTTCTACTTGTTCAGCTTTATTTAAATCTGAAGCAGCTCTATATTCGTATCCCAGTTGAGAGCAAACTAGCCCACGATATTTATATGCATCAACATAGTGAGGATTGAGACGAATTGCATGGGTAAAATCTGCGATCGCATCCTCATATCTGCCTTGTGTAGCATTTTCTACTCCTAAATTATAGAAAGTTTCTGCATCCCAACGATTGACAGATATTTTTGGGGGATTTTTAGGCGAAGATGAAGATGGATTTTCAGGAATAGGAGGCTCAGATGGAATTTCGGATTTGAGCCTGTTGTAAGCTGCGTTGATTGATTTGATTTTTTCCTCAGCTTCCTGTTTTTGCCTTTGATCGATAAAGCGATCGGGATGCCAAATTTTCACCAGTTTACGGTAAGTTCGCTTCACCTCTACTTGAGACGCACCGGGTTCCAGCCCAAGAATTTCATAAGCATCATTAATATCGAAGCGATCGTCGCGCATACTGAAAAAATCGGCAATTAGATAAATCTATGTTAACTATTCTCTTAAATTCTCTCCAAACACCCCATTCTGGTTATCACTGGGATGGTAGTAGTCGTCGCTTTTTTGAAGGCTGGTATTATCGCGTCACACTACCGGAAATTGGGCAAACATTCGCCTTTATGTACTCTATTGAAGATCCCATCGGCAGTAAACCTTACAGTGGCGGTGCAGTTCAAATCCTCGGCCCGGATGATGAGTATTTATGCCGTACTTTTCCTGATGTTAACAAATTTTGGGGTAGTCGAGATGTTTTGGGTTTAGGTCATTGGGGTAAAAATAATTTGCAAATTTCTCCCCTATACCTCCTGCCAGCCGAGTTTGAGTATCATGTCCAAGAAGGCTATCAAGCTACAGCCACCTTGAATCAGGGAATAATTCGCGAACGCGCTACCAATAATTATTGCCGTTGGCAGTATGAAATTCAACCAGTATACGGTTGGGGCAATCAAAATGGCATTCAGCAATCAACAGCAGGCTGGCTGTCATTCTTGCAGATTTTTGAACCTGGATGGCAAATTTTAATGGCTCACGGTCTAGCCAGTGGGAAGATTGACTGGAATGGCAAAATCTACGAATTCACTAACGCCCCAGCCTACGGAGAGAAAAATTGGGGTGGTGCTTTTCCGCAAAAATGGTTTTGGATAAATTGTAATTGCTTCGAGGGCGAACCCGACTTAGCATTAACTGCTGGCGGTGGACGGCGGGGTGTGCTGTGGTGGATGGAATCTGTAGCGATGATTGGACTGCACTATCAAGGCAAGTTTTATGAATTTGTTCCCTGGAATTCACAAGTAGAGTGGGAAATTCAGCCTTGGGGAAGATGGCAAATGAAAGCTAGCAACTCCAATTACGAAATTGAGTTGACAGGAACCACTCATCTACCTGGTACACCTCTACGTGCGCCGACAGCAGAAGGTTTAAGATATTGTTGTCGAGACACTATGCAAGGAAAACTAAATTTAGAGTTACGAGAATTAAATGGGAAAAAATCTAAAATAATCCTAAAAGCAGAAAGTTTTCTTTGTGGTTTAGAAGTAGGCGGAGGCCCTTGGGATAATTGTTGGCAGTCTCGCTAAAACTACTGCTATAATTATATATGCTTCGAGTTGGGGTTGTAGCTCAGTTGGATAGAGCGGACGCCTCCTAAGCGTCAGGTCGTGCGTTCAAGTCGCACCAGTCCCGTTATATTCAGACAATTCATATATATAGCTATATAGCAATTCACGGGGTAATAGCATTGCTGTGCCTCTAACAGTGGTATGCCAGTTCGCCCAAGTCGGCATATCCGCTCACGCAACTGGCTCCTATATTCCGTGCAATTGAGAACTTACTAGATAAAGTGGTTAGAACCCTTTGATGAATCGTCCGATATCGGTTAGGATAATCCATCAATTAGAGGAAAAACTTCAGGCACGCTTAATCGCGCTGTTAGACGAAAACTAACCAAATTTATATTTGGGCAGAATTTGGGCAGATTTTTTAGAAGTTTGCTACTCTACTATCAATTGTTTTTTCTTATATCCAGAGAAAATTTTGGACTAAGTAAATTAAGTTATTAAGCCTTGAATAAGCTACTCTTTACAAATAAATCTTTTCGTTTTATGGCTTTTGTCCTACCAATAATTACATGGTGGGGATACAAAGAAGTACAAAACCAATTTGTGCAGCCGCAAGCAGTTGTAGTGTTAGGTGGTTCAACGAGACATTTAGAGCGAGAAAAATTTACAGCAAAATTTGTTCGAGAGCATCCAAATATACCAATTTGGATTACAGGCGGCAGTCCACGTACATTCACCCAAAGAGTGTTTACCAAAGCTGGTGTTGATCCTCAACGTTTACACTTGGATTATGAAGCAGTAGATACAGTTACTAATTTTACTACGTTAGTAGATGATTTGCAAGCTCGTGGGATCAAGAGCGTTTATTTGATTACTTCAGATTTCCACATGCGCCGGGCTTGTGTCATTGGCGAAATTATTTTGGGTAGTCGGGGTATTTATTTAAAACCAGTACCAGTCCCGTCAGAAAAACCCCCTGAATCTATCGAAAAATCTATTCGTGATGGAGCTAGAGCGATAATTTGGTTAGCAACTGGTTACACTGGTGTGGATGCCGTTAAAAATAGACGGTAAATAAAACTAATTTTGGATTTTGAATCGGTTAAAAGACAAATGACTAATGACAGATGTTCATAATCCTTACTAAGACGACGGTACTGGTTCAACCAGCCAAATGTTCTTTCTACTACCCAACGCTTAGGCAAAACCTGAAATTCTTGATCGGTACACCGTATGACTTCAACATGAGCTTGGATCGTTAACCAAACACAAAGCGCTTTCTTTATCACCGTCATAACCAGAATCAACCCACATGATTTTGACTTTTTCCAGTAATTCTGGACGCTCTTCTAAAAGTTCTATCAAAGCATAGGCAGCAAGTACTCGTTCTGAACCATTTACTTCACTGACAACCACTTTCAACAACAATCTCAGACTATCAACCAAAGTCTGCCGCTTTCTACCTTTTTACCGCCATCGAAGCCGTACACATCCAGGCCAGTTGCTACCCTTCTCCTGACAGAGACGTTGCGCTAAGGGAACGCCAAGGGCGAACAAGTCGCGCATTGCCCGCCCAACGCACTGGCTTCCCTTTTTTCTAGTCGTTCTTATCGATTGATTGTCTGCGGTGATGCCTACGGCGAGCTTTGCTAACGCGCTCTTTTGTGTTGATTTACCCAATTTCAAGCGAACTTTACCACGCAGTGTATGGTTTAATTTTTCCCAAACCCCCTTGCACTGCCATTTACGGTAGTAGTTGTATACCGTTGAGAAGAGCGGGAAGTCTCCCGGAAGCATATTCCATTGACATCCAGTTTTCAAATGATAATAGATGGCATTGCATATTTGACGCATATCTGTTGTGCATGGATGCCTCCTTCTTTGGCTGGTGGAATCAAGGGAGCCAGGATTTCCCACTCCGTGTCAGTTAAGTCTGTAGGGTAAGACTTTCGCACTATGAGCAACTATGTAAATACACTGTACATGAGATATCTTATCCTTGCCATAACTCTCTTCTCCTCGCTTTTAGATTTACTTTATAAATAACCTCTAAAAGGCTTTCAGCGATTGGGTTCTCCCAATCTGACATAAGAGGATTAATCTTTTGCCAATTATAATTTATCCGTAATTATACTAGTTGACATATAAAGGTTTTCTAAATTAGTTTGTAAACACGTTTTCTAAGTTATCTAATAAGCTTTTAGGTACTTTTGTAAACAAGAGAGCATACTGCGATCAAACTTAATTTTCCTCAAGGAAGTTTTATGTTCATAGATCGTTATCAATGTAAGAAGTTGAGTAAAATAAAATGACTATTTCCGAATCAACTGATTTTAAACAGCAAAACCAAAATAAAATTTTCAATACTGATGAAAATCCATTATTTATATCAAGCCAGAAAAAACTGTTTACTTTGAAAGTAGTGAAGTATTTATTACTTGCAGCTTTTTTCTCTGCTGGCATTTTTATTTTTTATTCAGAAGATAAAACAGTTATTACTGCTGGAGTAATATCTTTAACTATTTTTTTCTTTTTGTTGCTAATCAATAGAGAGTTAGTTCAAGACATTAAGAAGTCTATCAATCAGTCTGAGATTACTAGAAAAGCGCAACTTTATACTTATCCATTGACTAATAATTCTGGGAATAAAGATACAGGAACTTTAACCAGAGGGAAAGCTTTAGAGTATTGTCAAGATTTAATTGAGGATTATAAAAAAGTTCGGAGTTCAGCGAGAAACCTTTATTATGGGCTACAAATTGCGACAGTTATTTTATCAGGAGTCACACCAATATTAGTTTTAGTGGATAAATTAGAAGCAGGACAAGCTTGGCTAAAATGGCTACCTGTTATTTGCCCAGCACTTGCTTCTATAGTTGCTAGTATAGTCACCTCTTTTCCTTTTCAGAAGAATTCAATTGCTGCTAATACAGCTGTAGAAATGTTGGAGGCTGAACAAGAAAAGTTTATATTGGGGGTGACTCCTTCTTACCGTTGCTATGATGTCTCCGACGAAACTCAACAGCAGCAAAAGGCAAGCCAAGCATTAGAATATTTTATTGTGCAAGTGAATAATATTCATCTCAACCAATTACAGCAACAAGCTCCTGAACAACAGTCCGAGAAAACAGAATCGTCTCCACCTAATGAGTTAAAGTAAGAGCAAAATTAGTAACAATTCATTCTCAATCCATTGTGACAGTTCTGGGTGCGGAAAGAAGTACCCCAAGTCAAATAAGAGCTTCCCAACAATTTATATGTCTTATCAGAAAAAATGAAAATAATAGATTTTTATCATTCTTTACTTAATCATAAAATTCCTATTATTATAGACAACATTCAGCTTGAATCATATTTTAAAAAACAGGGCTATCAAACTATTATTTTTGATAAATATGATTACTCTTGTAAAAAAATAGCGTTTGCCGTGATTTCAGATTATAGTTATCACGATCGGCTCATACAGCAATCATATACATCAGAAAGTAGTCTGATCCATCTACTAGCGGTCAGATATGATGCAAGCCCTCAAGTAATTGCTTATTCATTTGAGAAATTGCTTTCTTGCGATCTCGTGCAAGCATTAGAGCTGAGAAATAAAATTTATGAGCAAATAGCTGAGGTTGAAGATGAATTGTATTTATATGACGACAGAGGAAGTAAATTAAAGTGCTTGTTATCAGAAAGCTTGGAAGTTCTAAATACTGAAGATGAACTAGAGCCAGGATGGTTTTATTCAATTTCGGAAATGCTAGTATCCGGAATACTAAATATCCAAAACGATAAATCAAGTTTTTCAATAGATGGAACTTTCTTTTTTGATGGAATAATCTACGCTTGTGGAAATGCACAAGTTAAAAAGCGTAACCAAGATGCTTTGACATATCTACTTGAGAAGGTAGCTTCAAGTAAAGAAAAATATATTGATATCAATGAAAATACTATCACTCGTCTAGTTTTGGATGGTAGCGATGAGACTGATATCTTACTAGAGATAGATTATGTTTTAGAACGAAGCTTAAGTTTTACTGAGATAGGCTTTGGTTGTAACAAAAATATTGAAAAAAATGTGAATTGGCAGATAAATTCTATTATGAATCAAGGAGTATATGGAACGCATATAGGAATAGGTATGGCACAGAGTTCTCCCTATATTGATTTTATATCTCAAAGTATGAAAATTATTTAAAGTGTCAAAATTAGAATGATATATATCCTTCAAATATTTATTTAAAGAATTATTTTAATAATCTAATGAATATTTAATAAAATTATATTTTTTAAGTCAAGTAGATAATTATGATTTAATTAATACTATAAGATTTTATATTTAAATACAGGTTTTTAATTTAAATATAAAAACTTATGATTTGGATATTTTATTTTTGTAATACTATTATTTTGAATCTATAAATTGGTAACTAATTTTTAATTTTGTCTTGCCAAATTAATTTAATTAGAATATCCTAAAAAAAGGAATTAAGCTATAAATCAAAAAATAATGAGTTAGCTAAAATTCCAACTTTAAACTATTAAGGAACAACTACAATGGACAGCAAAAAAACACCAAAACGGAAACTAGAGCAAGTTAATAAAGAAACCCATAGCAAATTAGGCAATGCTTACTGGTAATAATTGTTTAATTGTTAGAGCAACAAATAATACCATACTGGTTTATAAGTTGTTAGATTAATCTGAGAATATGGACAACAATTTTTAAAATTGTTGTCCAAAAATTTGTTATCATACATTAAATTAATATGCAGATAATTGATTTTTATCAAGCTTTGATTGAACGACAACTTCCCATTATTGTCGATAGTCATAAAATTGACACATACTCAAAAGAGCAAGGATACAAAACTATTTTTTTTGATGATTATGACTTTAAGAGTGAACAAGCTGCTTTTTTAATTTTTTCAGATTACAACTATTATTATAAACTTAAACAGTTGTGGCATGATTCCCGAAGTATTATAGTACATTTGCCAGCAGTTAAATTTGATGGAAGTTTAGCTGTCATCCAATATTCATTTAACCAGTTGATATCAAGTGATATTGAACAAGCATTAGCAATTAGAGACATTTTATACGATAAAATAGCTGACACAGAAACTGAATTAAGCTTATCAGACCTCAGAGGAAGTAAATTAAACTGCCAACTGACTGAGAATATAGAAATAGCTAATGCTGATCTAGAACTTGAGCCAGGATGGTTTTACTCCGTGGCAGAATTTTGGGAAAGTTCTGTTGTCAATACAAAAGCAAATAAATCAAGTTTCTCGGTAGATGGAATTTTTTATTTCGATGGCATCTTATCACAGACTACAACTCAAGAAACAAAAGAAAACAATTGGAAACCTTTAAAATATTTGACAGATCAGGTCGTAAATAGTCAAGAGAAATATCTGCGAATAGAAAATAATGCCATAACTCAGCTAATAATAGATGGTCAAAATGAAACTTCAGTGTTATTAGATATGAGTTACAACTTAGAGAGAGGACTGAGTTTAACAGAAATAGCTTTTGGTGTTAATAAAAAGATTAGAGAAACAGTTGATTGGTCAATCAATTCAGTTGTTAACGAAGGTATATATGGAACACACGTAGGGATAGGTATGGCACAAAAAGCTCCCCACATTGACTTCATTTCCCAAGTTTTAGAACTAGCTTAATTCTGGCAAGACTTACTATTATGGTCGATGTTGCTTTTTTTGATTTACCTAGTTATACCCGCATTGATACTACTCTAGGGTTAATTCAGGAATTAGCTCGGCGAGGAGAAGAGGTAAACTATTATTATTTTGCAGAATTTAAAGAAAAAATTGAGTTAGCTGGTGCTAAATTTCAAGAACTTCCAAGTATGAAACCAGCATCTGGAGATGTAACCTTACAATCACGCTTGATAGAATACTGCTTGGATGCTGTACCAATTTTATTAGCAAAACTGGAACGCGATCGCCCAAAATTAATAGTTTTTCATGCTAAATGTTTGTGGGCTGCTATCCCAGCCGATTTACTGAACATTCCTACTGTTTGCTTCCATACGAATTTTCTATTACCGCCTCACTTTTTGCCACCATTGTCACTACTATTAGCAGCCTATCCTCTGAACGAGATTACTAAACATCTGCAAAGATTCTACAGACATAACCAACTTTGGCAGCAATTAACCCAAAAATATATAATGAAGCGCATCAACAAAGCAGATGTGTTTCAGCTGCAACCGAATTCCATGAATCTGCGAGGAGATTTAAATATCGTCTATACTTCTGAAGTTTTTCAGATGCAACGTTCCAAGTTTGATGATAATTATATTTTTACAGGCCCTTGTTACAGTGAGAGAGCAATCAAACCTAGTTTTAACTTACAAGAAATTGAGAAAAAATCAGTCATTTATATTTCACTAGGTTCAGTAACAATTTATAATTTTAAAACTTCTTTTTACCAGCGATGTTTACAAGCTTTTGAGAATAGGGAGTATAGTGTAGTGATGTCTGTAGGCAAATCTGTAGATATCACTACATTAGGAAAAATTCCATCTAACTTTATTATCAGTAATTATGTACCTCAAATAAAAATACTTCAGTACGCTAAGGTATTTATCACTCATGGAGGCACAAATAGTGTTTGGGAGGGACTAACTAACAAAGTTCCAATGGTTGTATTTCCCCAAGGAGGAGATCAATATTTAGTTGCTCATCGTCTAGAACAATTAGGCGCAGGAGTATGGGTAAAACAAAAAAATATTGAGCCGAAGAAATTGCGCTTGCTTGCGGAACAGGTAATGCAAAATGCACAAATTCGCAATAACATCGAGCTGTTAGGTAATTCTTTGATCGCAGCAGGCGGTACTAAGAAAGCAGTAGATAAAATTTTAGAATTTAAATATAGGAATAGCGGTTTCCATGTTTAAAACTACTAAAGATTTTTTAAAAAGTTTGTAGCGATTTGTTAAGCAGTGTTAAATCTATCTGCTAATTTCTTTAATTGTCACTCTTTTATTAGTAAGTGCTTTAATTGCCCTTGCACAATCATCAGTGAGCGCACCGTTTATTTACACTACGAGGCAAGCTATGCAGCATATTTGTAGGCAATTTACCAGATTTTGGGCAAGGTTTGTCCGACCGTTTATATCTTGAAAAAGTGAAGGTATTTAATCCGATGTTGACTTGGAGTCGAGTTATAATGAATCGTGATACGGCAAAGCTATTAGAGAATTTGCCGTACCAAAAATGGCGAGTATTGGAAATTTCGGGAAGTACTTGGCAAACGTTTGGCTTCCAAAACTACAAAAATATTAACTATCCAGAATATGATATTTGCTCTGCACCCTTACCTGAAAATTTTGATTTGATTATTGCCGAACAAGTTTTTGAGCATCTGTTATACCCTTATAAAGCAGGTAAAAACGTTATTTCTATGCTTTCACCTGGAGGATATTTTCTGATTTCTGTCCCTTTTTTAGTGAAAGTTCATAACTACCCCATAGACTGTACTCGCTGGACAGAAACCGGACTCAAATACTTTCTCCATGAATGTGGTTTTCCTCTAGAAAATATTCAAACTGGCTCTTGGGGAAATCGCGAATGCATTATTGCTAACTTCTCTCAATGGATAGTATACGATCCTGTTTCACACTCTCTTGATAACGAACCAGAATTTCCTTATCACGTCTGGGCATTAGCTCATCTTTAACATGATGCCTCCTAGACTGGTCTAAAAGTAAGAGTTTGAATACATTAGACATGGTGCAGTTAGCATGAATTTTAGCTTTTCTAATGAGTATAACTTCTTGCCTCGCTTTTACAAACTGGCATTGACGAACATTGTTTCTAGTATTGTTGTGCCATTGTCGGGTTTAATAGACTTAGCTTTTCTAGGGCATTTACCTGATATTCGTTACTTAGCAGGAGTTTCCTTAGCCACAATTCTCTTTAGCTATTTATATAAAGTTTTGAATTTCTTACGCTCCTCTAGCAATGGTATGACAGCACAAGCTGTGGGAGCAGACAATCAAGAAAGTATACTATTAGTTTTACTGCGAAATGGTCTAATAGCTTTAGGTATCGGTACACTCATCCTGATTCTTCAATACCCTTTACAACAACTGGGGTTTACCTTTTTAGTAGGTGCAACAGAGGTAAAAAATGCAGGTCTTGACTATTTCCAGGCTCGAATTTGGGGAGCACCTGCGGTTTTACTCAACTTTGTTCTAGTTGGTTGGTTTTTTGGGCGAGAAATGAACGGCTTTGTAGTACTATTGTCTGTGATAGAAAGCCTAACTAATGTAGTGTTGGACTACTTCTTTATTATTCGCTGGGGTTGGGGAAGTACTGGTGCTGGCTTAACTACAGCAATGAGTCAATATTTAGCATTATTTGTAGGTTTGATAATAGCGTGTTTTCATATCGACTGGGCATTGATATCAAAAGTCAACCAAAAAATTTTAGATTGGGCAGCCATCAAAGCTATTTTTAAACTAAATGGAAATATGTTAGTTAGAAGTTTGGCTGTAATTTCTACTTTCTCTATTTTTACAGAATTAAGTTCTGCGTTAGGAACAAATACGCTAGCTGAAAATAGTGTACTAATTTATGCAGCGTTTTTCAATATGTTTATTGTTCAAGGCGTGGGATATGCCACTCAAAGTTTAACTGGAAACTTTCAAGGTCAAGGAGCTTCGGCTCAGTTAAAACCTCTAATTACAATTGGTGTAATAACTAGTATATTTCTTTCAGTTCCTGTTGCTATTTTATATATTTTCTTTCCCAAAAATATATTTGGGTTGTTAACTAATCACACTGAGATTACTGAAAATATCGTTAGTTATTTATTTTGGTTATTACCTTGTCAGGGATTTTGTGCGATTGGTATTATACTAGAAGCTTACTTTATCGGGTTAACTGAAGGGGAAATTTTACGGAACTCTGCCTTAGTCTCTTTTGGACTAGGTTTTGTACCCATAGCGATCGCTGCTTGGTATTTTCACAATAACCATCTGTTGTGGCTGTCTTTCGCTTTATCTCAAATAGTAAGTGTCATAGTATTTGGAATAAGACTGATAGAAGATTTAGGAAATAATTATACCTCTCCTAAGAGCGTTGAAAATTGAAGAAGAACAAGGTAATGACTGATATTTATTCCAACCAGATATTTCATAATAATCTTTCATCGTTGAGAGACTATTTATAAAGTAAATCTTTAGACAGCTAGACGACGTAATCATAATACAAGTCATAACGGCATATATGGCAGCTTCGCTCATTTGGTGTCAGACGTTCGTAATCCTTACTCAAACGATGGTACTGGTTAAACCAGCCGAATGTTCTTTCTACTACCTAACGCTTGGGTAAAACTTCAAACTGTTTATCAGTACGGCGCATGACCTCAACATGAGCTTGAATCATCAACCAAACAGCCAGGGCAAACTTATCACCGTCATTCCCAAAGTCAACCCAGATGACTTCAACTTTTTCCAATAATTTTGGGCGTTCCTCCACCAGTTTCATCAAAGCATACGCTGCAAGCACTCTCTCACCAGCATTGCCTTCACTCACAACCACTTTGAGCAATAGCCCAAGGCTATCAACGATTGTCTGGCGTTTCCTTCCCAAGACTGTGGAATTAGTTCAGCCAGAATTTTCCACTTCATATCATTTAAGTCTGTGGGATAGGACTTTCGTGCCATGAGTAGCTATGTAAATACACTATATATGAAGTATCCTATCCCCTTGAAAATCTTTTTCTACTTGGCTTAGATTTACTTTATAAATACCCTCTTAGGGAAAAACACCCCAAATTTTCCCACAATTTGATACCCTAGCTTAAACAGATTTGAGTAAAGTTAAAGCGTGGAAATTCAACTTGGGCGGGGAAAAACAGCTCGCAGAGCTTACGGAATAGATGAAATTGCTCTGGCCCCTGGTAACAGAACACTAGACCCTAGTTTGGCAGATACTAAGTGGCGTATTGGCAATATTGAGCGAGAAATCCCAATAATTGCTAGTGCTATGGATAGTGTAGTAGATGTTCGTATGGCTGTACGTTTGTCACAGTTAGGAGCATTAGGTGTCCTCAATTTAGAGGGTATTCAAACTCGCTATGCCGATCCAGAGCCAATATTAGATCGGATTGCCTCTGTAGGGAAAGATGAATTTGTTGCCTTAATGCAAGAACTCTATGCCGAACCAATAAAACCAGAATTAATTGAACAACGTATTCAGGAAATTAAACAACAAGGTGGCATTGCCGCAGTGAGTGCGACTCCAGCCGGTGCAAGTAAATATGGTGAGGTAGTGGCAAAAGCGGGAGCAGATTTATTTTTTGTCCAGGCTACGGTAGTTTCTACTGCACATCTGTCACCAGAGTCTTTAGTACCACTTGATTTAGCAGAATTTTGCCGTTCCATGCCCATCCCTGTGGTGTTGGGTAATTGCGTGACTTACGAAGTCACGTTGAATTTGTTGAAAGCTGGGGCGGCTGGGGTACTGGTGGGAATTGGGCCTGGTGCGGCTTGTACTTCTCGTGGGGTGTTGGGTGTGGGTGTGCCACAGGCGACTGCGATCGCAGATTGTGCCGCAGCACGAGATGATTACTACAACGAAACTGGCAACTATATTCCCATTATTGCTGATGGCGGTCTAATCACCGGTGGCGATATTTGCAAATGCATCGCCTGTGGTGCTGATGGTGTGATGATTGGCTCCCCTTTTGCCAGAGCCGCAGAAGGCCCAGGACGAGGTTATCATTGGGGTATGGCGACTCCTAGCCCAGTCTTGCCCCGTGGTACTCGCATTCGCGTAGCCACCACTGGTAGCCTAGAGCAAATACTCATTGGTCCAGCAGGGCTAGATGATGGCACTCACAATCTTTTAGGAGCCTTAAAGACTAGTATGGGCACTTTGGGAGTGAAAAATATTAAAGAAATGCAGCAGGTGGAAGTTGTGATTGCACCTTCTTTATTAACCGAGGGCAAAGTTTACCAAAAAGCTCAACAATTAGGTATGGGGAAATAAAATTGCAGACTGGAGACTGGGGACTGGGAAAGATTTATTTTAATCCTAATCCTTAATCCTTCAATAAATTTTTCTAGCCCCTAAACAATTGCTGGAAAAATCCGATATGTCGCTTACAATAGAGATAGCGGAGACGCATGTTTCCGTTCACTCCTCACACCACACTCCGCCCGGACTACTGTTCGGGCGGTTCCTTATGTTTGTAAATAAATTTTAGAGCTTCTTAGCAAATGTACATGCTCTACTCCCAAGCTGAGGTTTTTGCTATGGTAGAATTTTCACCAAGCTCAGATATTATTGGCGAAGGTTTTAGGCATGTCAGCAGCCGCACAAGTTACCGATTCTAGTTTCAAGCAAGAAGTACTCGACAGCGAAGTACCCGTTTTAGTTGACTTTTGGGCACCCTGGTGCGGACCATGCCGTATGGTAGCTCCTGTTGTCGATGAAATCTCCCAACAGTACGAAGGTCAAATAAAGGTCGTAAAAGTCAATACAGATGAAAATCCGAATGTTGCTAGCCAGTACGGCATTCGCAGCATTCCCACATTAATGATTTTTAAGGGTGGACAAAAAGTGGATATGGTGGTCGGCGCTGTGCCTAAAACTACATTAGCTTCCACTCTCGAAAAGCATCTTTGAAACTCAATCGGCAATAAAATCCTCTTGAGTTATCCATGTTGTTCTAACTTTAGGTTAATTTTTATCAACAAGTTTGAGAGGCGTGAATTTATAGTCTCTCAAACTTGTTTACATTTGTATACAGTTTCCAATTTTGAATATTTTTAGGAGTTTTCTATCTCAAAAACAATTCCCTAATTCCCGTACTACCAATTTCCACCGCTAGCGCCGCCAATAGAAAACCCAAAAGCTGAGTCACAATTATTCCACCTTCAGCACCAATCCACTGGTCAATCAGATTTGCTAAACGCAAAATCAACCAAGTGATAAACATCGCCCCTAAGATACCCACTGCCACAGCAATATGCGGACTCTGTGATTTCGACATCAGCAACATTACCGTTGTCAAAGTTCCCGGCCCCGCTAGCAGCGGTAAAGCTAGTGGAGTAATTGCGACATCGCGTCCTTCTTCAATAATCGGCTGATCTAATTCTCCCCGCAGCATTTGTAAAGCAATTAACAGCAATAATAGTCCTCCTGCTACTCGCAAAGAGCCGATACTGATTTCCAAATAATTTAAAATTATTTGCCCTGCAAAGGCAAATAGCAAAAGAACTGCGATCGCAATGATAATTGCTTTATCTACAACTTTGTTTCTTTGGTCTGGCATCATGCCTTTAGTCAAAACTAAAACAATCGGTATATTGCCCACAGCATCCGCCAAGACAAACACAGCAATAAATGTTTGAATGAAAATAGAAATATCCATAACAGGTAAATTTGATCGCGGTTTGATCACAACCTAATCCTTATCTCGATCAGTTTGCTAGAACCCAGAGGAAGATTAAGATCAGCAATAAAACAAGTCTGTTAAAGAAAAGCAACGCTGACGCATTTCCAATTAAGTTCCACAGATTTTGAAGTAGCGATATATTTTGATAATCTATCTTGATAAATCAACTGTTCATTGTTGAATCTATGAAGTCTTATTTAGCCGCCGCTATTCAATTAACCAGTGTGTCCGATCTACACAGAAATTTGGCACAGGCAGAAGAATTAATAGAGCTTGCTGTGCGTCAAGGTGCTGAATTGGTAGGTTTGCCAGAAAACTTTTCCTATATGGGAGAAGAAAAAGATAAACTCGCACAAGGGGATGCGATCGCTCGTGAAAGTGAAAAATTTCTCAAAAAAATGGCTCAACGCTTTCAAATTACCATCTTGGGCGGCAGCTTTCCACTTCCTGTAGATAATACAGGCAAAGTTTATAACACCACTTTACTCATCGACCCAAACGGTCAAGAACTTGCCCGCTACTACAAAGTACACCTATTTGATGTTAACGTCCCTGACGGCAACACCTATCGTGAATCCAGCACTGTTGTGGCTGGTACGCAACTACCCCCCGTCTATTTCTCAGAAAAACTTGGTAATTTAGGACTTTCTATTTGTTATGATGTCCGTTTCCCGGAACTGTACCGTCATCTGGCAGATAAGGGAGCCGACGTTATCTTTGTTCCCGCGGCCTTTACCGCCTTAACTGGCAAAGACCACTGGCAAGTACTACTACAAGCAAGAGCCATCGAAAATACCTCTTACGTCATTGCACCTGCCCAAACAGGTAATAACTACAGTCGTCGTCTAACCTACGGACACGCGCTCATTATCGACCCTTGGGGCGTAATTTTAGCCGATGCTGGAGAAAAACCAGGAATTGTGATCGCAGAAATCAAGCCTACTAGGCTCGAACAAGTCCGCCGTCAAATGCCCTCTTTACAACATCGGGTGTTCTAGGGACTGGAGAAGAAGCAAGGGAGTAGGGGGCAGAGGAGGTAAGGGGAGACAAGGGGACAAGGGAGACAAGGGGGATAAAAGGGAATTATTGAACAAGTCTCTCCCTTGGCTCTTCTCCATGCCCAATGCCCTATTCCCAATTCTCACACCTGAATGAATAAAATAAAAAACCGGGCAAACACCCGGTTTCTGACAACATTAAAACCCTCAGTTTTTTAGGAGCATAGTAGTACTATGCCCCTATTTATTTGTTGTCAAAATTAAACTTTAGCAGTTGCCTTGGTAACAGCGTTGAGTTCACCTTTAGCATACTTAGCAGCAAAATCTTCCAAAGAAATTTGCTTAATTTTACTGGCGTTGCCAGCTGTACCAAATTGCTGGTAGCGTTCAGCACAAACCTTCTGCATATATATAATGGAAGGCTTGAGGAAGTGACGGGGGTCAAACTCCTCTGGTTTTTTAGCCAAAGCTTCACGCACAGCAGCAGTAATTGCTAAACGGTTGTCGGTGTCAATATTTACTTTACGTACACCACTCTTAATACCTTTTTGGATTTCTTCTACAGGTACACCGTAGGTTTCAGGAATTGCACCACCATACTGGTTAATCAGTGCAAGTAAATCTTCAGGTACAGAAGAAGAACCGTGCATTACCAAGTGAGTGTTAGGCAGACGGCGGTGAATTTCTTCAATGCGGCTGATGGCCAAAATTTCGCCAGTTGGCTTGCGAGTAAACTTATAAGCACCGTGGCTTGTGCCAATGGCAACAGCCAAAGCGTCTACTTGGGTTGCTTCTACAAAGTCAACAGCTTCATCGGGGTCGGTTAGCAACTGTGAGTGGTCGAGTGTACCTTCAAACCCGTGACCATCTTCTGCTTCGCCAGCACCAGTTTCTAGAGAACCCAAACAACCGAGTTCACCTTCAACGCTGACACCCAAAGCATGAGCTACATTTACAACTTCGCGGGTAACACTAACGTTGTACTCGAAGCTAGCGGGAGTTTTCGCATCAGCTTCTAAAGAACCATCCATCATCACGCTGGTGAAGTTGTTCTTAATCGCTGAGTAGCAGGTAGCAGGTGCATTACCATGATCTTGGTGCATGACAATGGGAATATGAGGATAGGTTTCTACCGCAGCCAAAATCAGGTGGCGGAGGAAGTTTTCTCCTGCATAATTACGAGCGCCACGTGAAGCTTGTAAAATTACGGGGCTATCTGTCTCGACAGCAGCCTTCAGGATCGCCTGAATCTGCTCCAAATTGTTAACGTTGAAAGCTGGGATGCCGTAACCGTTTTCAGCTGCGTGATCCAACAGTAGCCGCAGTGGTACAAGCGCCATAGATAGTCCTCCTAATGTGGTTGTCAGCTAGTCGGTCTGAAAGAAGCGTAATGATTACGCTAAATCTTAAGAGTTTTTTCAACTTATAGGAAATTATAACTAGTGTCGTGTGTCTATGTTGAAAAAGTTTACGCCATCGCTCATAAACATGCCCTATACTTCACCTATTCTACTGTATGGTAAGCTACCCTACGTTTAAAGGCTTTGGTAGCTCTATATCCTAGATTGCTGACTGAAAGTGAGCGCCTACGACGGTTGAGAACGCTTTTCTACCAGACGCTACACGATCGCGATCGCACTCAAACCATCTGTAAAATCTCAATTCAAATTAAAAGCGATCACATTTCCTAAATGAACGATTGGAGATCGCTCTTTCTAAGTCTTCAAATTCAATAGACCGAAAAGTTCTGCACTAAAGTTTAAATACCTACATTTATGAAACATTGTTTAGACAGTCCTGTCGAATCGGGATCTGAATCACAAACTCGGTTTCCCGATCGGGTATGGAATGGCACCGCAATGAGCCATTATGCTTCTCGGTAACAATCTGATAGCTAATCGACAACCCCAATCCAGTCCCCTTGCCAACTGACTTAGTGGTAAAGAATGGGTCAAACAATCGTTCTTGAGCGAATTTTGGGATACCAAGACCGTTATCTATAATCCGAATCTGTACATGATGTGAATCAAGCATGTTAGTACAAATCAGAATTTGACTGGGTTGTTGCTCAATCTCGCTAAACGTACGCTGTAGGTCTCGTTCTTCAAGGGCATCGATTGCATTACAAATGATATTCATAAACACCTGGTTCAGTTGAGAAGCTTTGCACTCAACCAACGGTAGGTTGCCATAATTCTTAACCACTTTAATTTCCCGGTCAAACTTGCCTTTCAGGCGATGCTGCAAAATCATCAGCGTACTATCAATGCCCTCATGGATATTAACTTGTTTGATTTCAGCTTCGTCCATACGGGAGAAGTTCCGTAAAGAGCGCACAATCGTTTGAATCCGGACTGCTCCAACTTCCATTGAGGAAAGTAACTTGGGCAAATCTTCTACCAGGAAATCTAGGTCGATCTCCTCGCTTCCGTACTGAATTTCCGCCACTGGACTGGGATAATACTTTTGATACAACCGCAGCAATCTTAATAGGTCTTGAATATACTCATTAGCAGGCTTGAGGTTGGCATAGATGAAGTTCACTGGGTTATTAATTTCATGTGCTATCCCAGCGACTAACTGCCCTAAACTAGACATTTTCTCATTTTGCACTAGCTGAGTTTGGGTTCGCTTCAGTTTAAGTAAGGTAGTTTCCAACTTAATTGCTTTCTGACGCAGCTGAGCTTCTGACTCTTGCAAAGCTTTTTCGATTTGTTTACGAGTACTGATATCACGAGCAATTTTAGATGCACCAATGATTGTACCTGCAGAATTTTTAATCGGAGAAATTGTCAGCGAGATATCAATCAGTGTCCCATCTTTGTGTTGACGCACAGTTTCAAAATGTTCAATTCGTTCTCCTTGCCTCAATTTCTGAATAATTTGGGTTTCCTCGTTGATGCGATCGGGAGGAATAAGTATTGTCACATGTTGACCAAGTACTTCTTTTACCTTATAGCCAAATATTCTTTCTGCACCAAGATTCCAGCTAACAATTACTCCATCTAAGGTTTTGCTGATAATAGCATCCTCAGAGGACTCTACAATTGCCGCTAGGCGAAACAAAGCTTCTTCAGCTTGCTCGCTTGTCAAATTTTCCATATTAATTTACTTCCTAAATTAATAGATAAAGGGCATACCCAAATTCTTGACAATTGTCTGTTCCAAACACTCTTTTTTTGTTCCTATAAAAGAAAAAGAGTCAGCTTGACACAACTTTAATTAGTATTCCCTTAAGTATTAAATAATTAACATTTAAGTTTTTATAACTTACATCTTATACGTATGTATTATAGGACTCCGATTTGAGTCTTGAAAAAATACTGAGACTAAAAAGCCCGTTTTATAAGGGTTTCATCTGAAAAAAACTACGAGATAATATTGAGGAGTGTATTTGTATAATAACGAATAGTAATAAAGCAGTATCTACAAGCCGCGATCACAGAAGTAGCCGTAAAATCACTGAAATAGGTAGACAACTGAGTTAATTCGATTAATCTGTAATCTTTCTTTTATTTTCAGGAAAAAGCGATCGCTCATCCGAAAAATTTTTATTACCCAGAGCGATCGCATTCACAATTTTTTTGATAGTGATAGAGCTAGCCTCGACTTTTATCCTCAAAGACTTAGTAAGCATTTTTTCCTTGAATATGGGTCGCCCGGGATTCGAACCCGGAACTAATCGGTTAAAAGCCGAGTACTCTACCGTTGAGTTAGCGACCCTTTCGTTGCATTTCGCAACTTTGCCATCATAGCATATATATCTGTAGATTTGTAAAGGAGTCTAGAAAAAATTAGCAGTCAACTTTACAGATGCTGTGTGGCTAGCTCCTGGTGCTAACACAGTTAGGTTATCACCAGTATTAAGAGAGTTACGAGTGGCACTCCACGGTTCTATACAGTAGAATTCTTTGCCTTTGACTGTCCAAAATACTAGGTAGGTAGAGAAATCATCATAATCCAAGGTGAGTTTTAACTTACGGCTGCGATCTATGGCAGTGGCTGATTGACTCGTTAGCTGTCCAAAGGCAAAATCAATTTCATCACGGCTAAAGTCAAAATTGCCGTCAAAAGAGTAAATTTTCTTAGTTTGATTATCTTGATACTGCTTAGAGGGAATTTCAAGCTCTAGCTGAGTTTTATCACCACACAGAAAGTAGGGATGGAAACCAGCCGAAAAGGGCATTGGTATAGATGACAAGTTTTTATATTGCTGGCGGACTTCTAGAGTATTACCATGAAGTTCGTAGGTGAAAGCCAGCTGAAAATCAAAAGGATAAACAGCCTTGGTTTGCTCATTGCTATTCAGAACGACAGTCAGGCTAGCTTTATCTTTAGTTTCTTGTTCTGTTACTGACCACGGCAATTCACGAGCAAAACCGTGTTGCTTGAGAGTATATTTTTGACCGTTATAAGTGTAAGTATTATCTGGTAGATTGCCACAAATAGGAAACAAAATTGGATTTCCACCTCTAACGCTCAACTCAGGATGAGTAAAGCGTTCAGTATCCATGTAGAAAATTTCTTGCCCTTGAATACGCCAACGCGTGATCATACCACCGCGTTCAGGTACGACTTCCAATTGAGAGCCAACGGCTTCGTCAGAAAGAATATAGGTCTTGTATTGTTGCTGTTGAATTGCAATGCTAAACATAATTTTAGTCCTAATTGGGCATAGGGCATAGGGCATTGAAAAGAGGCAGAAGGGAAGGGTGCAAAAAGCAAAGGGGAAACTCTTCTCCCTTACCCCATGCCCCATCCCCTATGCCCCATTCCCAAAATTTATTCGTCTTCTGCAAACACGAAACGATATAACTCGCTGGGGTCTGGTTCCGGGCTACTTTCAGCGAATTTAACAGCCTCGTCGATTACATCCTGAATTTTACGATCAATAGCTTTAATCTCTTCCTCATCTGCGAGATTTTGCTCTAGCAAATAAGCTGCCAACTTCTTAATTGGGTCACGGGAAAACCAAAATTCCTTCTCCGCTTTGCTTCGCATTTCATCTGGGTCAGCCAAGGAGTGACCCCGGAATCGGTAGGTAAGCGCCTCAATTAATGTCGGGCCTTCACCTGCACGAGCACGGGCTACAGCTTCTTGAGCCACGGCTCGGACTGCTAGTACATCCATGCCATCCACTTCCACGCCCACCATGTTAAATACACTGGCTTTTTTATAAATCTCTGGCTGGGAAGTCGCTCGTTCGTGAGACATCCCAATAGCCCACTTATTATTTTCGACTACAAACAGAATTGGCAGTTTCCATAGGGCTGCCATATTTAGGGTTTCAAAAAACTGACCGTTATTAGCTGCACCGTCGCCAAAAAAGCAAGCTGTCACTTGGTCAGCATTTTTATCTCCCAGCACTTCGCGGCGGTATTTGGTTTGAAAAGCCGCTCCAGCTGCTACAGGAATTCCCTCAGCCACAAAAGCATAGCCACCGAGCAAACGATGCTCGGCAGAAAACATGTGCATGGAACCACCGCGCCCTTTGCTGCAACCTGTGGCTTTACCAAATAATTCTGCCATTACCTCTTTTGCTGGTACACCCGCACTCAGAGCATGAACGTGGTCGCGGTAGGTACTACAAACGAAATCTTCACCTGGTCGCATTGACTGCACAACACCACTGCAAACGGCTTCTTGACCGTTGTACAAATGGACAAAACCAAACATTTTGCCTCTGTAGTACATTTCAGCGCATTTGTCTTCAAACAAGCGCCCTAATACCATGTCCTCATACAACCGTAACCCTTCTTCCTTTGTAATTTGCGTAGTAGCAGGATTAAAAGTGGGTAAAGTACGCTCTTGAACCATTCTTTTTGAGTATCCCTGTTGTACAACTTAAAGTTACAGTCTTAAATAAGTTGGTCTGATAACACCTCAGCTTTTAACAGGCTAGCGTTTGTAAGACTCAACAATCAAACTTTATTTATGCACCAAAAAAGGGTCTTAGGGAATAGCTGAATTTTTGATTTTGCAAAAAGTCTGAGCTAAAGCTTCCTTAGATCAGAACTTTCCAAGACGGATTTTTAACTTTTCAGCTCGTGCCCCGTGAGGATTTGATTCTAACGACACTGCCGCTTTAAGTTTTCTCTCTCATCGAAACAGTGCTGAGTAAAAAGTAAAATTAGACCGATTAGGCATCAAATCAGTTACGAGTGGTGAGTACTTAGGAAAAGATTCATAAGTACTACGTCTTACTCATTACTTCTTACTCAGAACTCAGCACGAGCTAAACCTTAGCTATCCGCTAATAAAACTCAGCACTCCTGAATATTCCCCTTCATAGACTAGCAATCAAGATAGATTGCTTTCTGCATATCCATTAACAATTTAAAAAAAGGAGGCAAAAATCTATAATACCCAAATAGGTAATTGTAATTAAGGGTAAATTATGATATGATTTTTTTTCTAGTTATCAGGGTAAATCCCGAATAGGGGTATTTTTGTAACTGCCTAGAGGGAAAGTCCCAAAAAATCAATCATCAATAGATTCTTCTAGCCACAACAATTATGCCGTGATTAAAAATGGTAGTTGTGGTTTGTGGTATCGAAGGCTGATAATAGTCGTGTTAAACAAAAATACTAAGAATTAAAACAAACAATTGAGGCTTTCTAGGCGAAAGCAAAAAATTAGTATTAAAATGTGACTCAAAATTTCGGGAAGGTACAAAACAAGTTGTTGCAATATACACTTGTAGAGTAAATTCTATACGGTATTTTTCTGGCACAGTTTTACAGGCCTGGAACGCTCTAGGTAAATTATGTTGATCGCGGTGCAGGGGAAGTAGGCTGTGCGAATTCCGCTAGATTACTACCGAATTTTAGGACTACCGTTAGCGGCAAGTGAAGAACAATTGCGACAGGCATACGGCGATCGCATTGTACAATTGCCACGACGTGAGTATTCTCAGGCAGCAATTTCTTCTCGTAAACAACTCATAGAAGAAGCTTACGTGGTTTTATCAGATCCAAAACAACGCAGTACCTACGATCAGCTTTATCTTACCCACGCCTATGACCCTGATAACCTTGCTGCTGCCGCAGTAGCATTGGAAAATCGTCCAGAAAGCACCAAAAGGGGTAGTGACACCCAGAATCTAGGTATCGAAATTACCCAAGAGGAATTAGTTGGCGCTTTATTAATTTTGCAAGAGTTGGGAGAATACGAACTTGTACTGAAATTAGGTCGTCCGTACCTAGTAAATAAAAATGGTGCTACAAGTGCAAGAAAAGGCAATAATTTAGTAGACGAAGAAATACACGAAAGTGCTGAACATCCAGATGTCGTTCTCACTGTTGCTCTTGCTTGTCTAGAATTAGGTCGCGAACAGTGGCAGCAAGGTCACTATGAAAATGCCGCCATATCTCTAGAAACTGGTCAAGAATTGCTAGTACGCGAAGGGTTGTTCGCCAGTGTCCAAGCGGAAATTCAAGTGGATCTTTACAAATTGCGACCATATCGAATTTTGGAGTTGCTGGCACTACCTCAAGAAAAGACTGCTGAACGAAGCCAAGGTTTGGAATTATTGCAAAACCTCTTAGAAGATCGGGGCGGCATTGATGGCACAAACAATGATGACTCTGGTTTAAACATAGATGACTTTTTGCGATTTATCCAGCAGTTACGCAACCACTTAACAGTTGCCGAGCAGCACAAGCTATTTGAAGCCCAAAGCAAACGTCCTTCTGCTGTTGCCACTTACTTAGCTGTTTATGCCTTGATAGCACGGGGATTTGCTCAACGTCAACCTGCTTTAATTCGTCAAGCGAGGCAAATGCTCATACGTCTGGGCAAGCGCCAAGATGTACATTTAGAACAGTCGCTATGTGCATTACTTTTGGGACAAACTGAAGAAGCAACTCGTGTTTTAGAACTTAGTCAGGAGTATGAAGCTTTAGCTTTCATTCGAGAAAAATCTCAAGACTCTCCAGATTTATTACCAGGGCTGTGTCTATATGCAGAACAGTGGTTGCAACACGAAGTATTTCCCCATTTTCGAGATTTAGCAAACCAGCAAGCTTTTCTAAAAGATTATTTTGCTAACCAACAGGTACAAGCTTATTTAGAAGCACTGCCAACTGATGCAGAAACAACCAATGAGTGGGCTGTAATTAACCCTCAAAAATTTTCCCAGCCGAAGACAAATAATTCCCCTTTCCCTAACAATTCAAATAGGACTCCAGGGCAGTTTAACCACAGCAGAACACCAACACCTGACCTAGATTTGCCAGAAACACCCGAATATTCAAACTTATCACCACCTATGTGGAATTCATCTGGGAGTGTAAAATCAGAGGTTCCTGCTGCTGAACGGACGAGCAGAGGCACTGATCAGCATTTGAACGGTTCAGCTAAAAGTGTGACACCTACTCATAACCAAAAGCGTCGGCAAAGAAAATCTACTCCATCTTCTATCCGGGAGCGTGTACCGAATAATCGTCCTTATTCTCGTCGTCCTCGGCGGCGGCGAACTTTTGCTAACACCATCGAAGGGAAAACACGGTTGGTATGGAGAGTGTTTATTTCTTTGGTGAGTATTTTAGTTTTCTGGGTATTAGTCACAACAATTTTTGGATGGTTAAAAAATCTGTTTTTTCCTACACGAACTGTACTTAATTCACAGTTGTTTGTACAAATAAATCAACCACCAATATCTATTCCCGATCCAAATAGTAAACCACAAGGACTAGATGGCCCTTTAACAGATGCAGCAGCAGAGGAAATCATTCGTACTTGGCTATCTACCAAAGCCGAAGCTTTAGGGCCGAATCATGAGATCAATAACTTAGAGCAGATTTTAACTGGTTCAGCTTTGTCTCAATGGCGGGTAATTGCTCAACAGGCCAGGTCTGACAACCGCTATCGCAAGTACGACCATAGCGTAAAGGTGGAATCTGTAGAGAAAATTGATTTATTTGCAGATCGTGCCGCAGTCGTAGCTATGGTGAAGGAAGCGACGCAGTTATATGAAAATGGTCAGTATAAAAACTCTTCTAACGATAATTTGCGAGTTCGGTACGATTTGATTCGAGAACGAGGTAAATGGCGTATTCAGAGTACATCTGTTGTGAATCAGATAATTAGATAAGTTGGAATTTTTAGGTGATGTCTACGAAAAGTTAAATAATTTGGGAACCCATGCCTGTCCTATACAAATAGTCTTTTTGCCCATCAAAATATAGAGGTAATAAGATTACTTTTATATATCGATATTGAACTATTTTTTAGTAATGTATATTTTCAGCAATTTGAAGGGCTTGTGCTAATAATTGTTCGCTTTTATCTTTTTGTTGTATTTTTATGTATTCAATAGCGATCGCAGTTATTATCCTAACTTTCTCATCACGGCTTTTGATAGTTTGAGCAACTTCAAGTGCTTGGGATAGTACCTGCGCTGCTTTAGCGGATGGTTCTACTTGAGTAGCCTGAGCAGCAATTTTAGGCAAAGCTAAGGCTTTGTCAGAGTCAAAAGAAACATTCTCTTTAAGTACTTTAAAAGCTTGCTCATATTGCCTTTTTGCTCCGTAATCAACAGCCAAATTAGTCCACGCTTTGGATTTGTTAAAATCAAGTTTATCAAGTTCTTTGAGTACTTTAAAAGCTTGCTCGTATTGATTCTTTTTTGCGTATTCAAGGGCAAGTACACCCAACGCTTTGCTTTTATTGATAGTAAACTTTATTTTTTGGATAACTTGCAGGGCTTGCTCATATTGTCCTGCTACTGCACACTTGTTAGCAATTTCAGTAAACACATCTAGATCATTACTGCCATCAACTAAACCTTCAGGCGTGATATATATATCCTGTCTGTTGTATACATCAGAACCAGGGTAATTAATAGTTTTGGCAGTCTCAATGGCTTGGTTGAATTGTCCTATTTCTGCATAAGCAATGGCGATTTTAGTCAAATAATAGTCTCTAGAATTAAATACACTCTCATTTGGCTTTCTAACTTTTTGAAGAGCTTGAGTTAACAACTGCTCTGCTTTGTCTTTCTGTCCTAATTGTCCATACTTAACAGCCATTTCAGCGATATAGTCTGGATATTCTATATTTTGTGAAGCTTGCACTAGCAATTGCAATGCCTTTGTTTTTTGTCCAAATTGTGCATATTTGAGTGCAATTTCAGCTATTTCATATCTGCTGCTTTTTACTTTTTGAAGTGCTTGTGCTAATATCTGCTGTGCTTGAGCTTTTTGCCCGGTTTGTGCATATCTAAGTCCAATTTCAGACATTAATATAGATTCAGGTGAATATTGATAAGTTTTTAATTTAGTCAGTTGAAGAGCTTTTTCATATTGTCCTACTTGTATAAACTGAGTAGCAATATGTGCCAAACTAATACTTACATTTGGGTTTAGTAATTGGTATTTGTAAAGAGATTTTGCTACTTGAAGTGCTTTGTCGTATTGTCCCATTTCTATATAGATGATATCCAACTGCTCCAATAAGTTGGTTTTGATGCGAATAGACTTATTTATTTTGATAGTCTGAATAGCTGAGGTTAATAACTTCGAGGCTTTATCCTGTTGTCCTAATTTTGCGTATCCGGCAGCTATTTTAGCTAAAAGTTCTGCTTGGACTGGTTGCTTACCATTATTTTCCTCGTAAATAGCAACTTCAGCCACAGGTTTTACTTGTACTTGTTTATCAGTACTAGTTTTATCAAGTACAGGTTTATAAGCTACACCCAATGTAATTAGTAATCCTGCAATGGTCAGTTTTTTGAATTGCATCGGCTTTTTAACCTCGAGCAATAGACCTCACGTTAAATCATTTCTCTTTTGAGACAGCCAGTGTTATTCCACGGAATTTTCCAATACCGCTAACAAACTTTTCAACATCAAATAAGCAGAAGTCCCTCCCGGATCTTGATGTCCAACACTCCGTTCTCCCAAATAACTAGCCCGTCCTTTTTTCGCCTGCATTGGTATAGTTTCCTGCAACTCCCTTTCAGCAGCTTCTACAGCCTGTTGCATAGCTTCCACAGTATTCTGATTTTCTCCTACAGCCTGCCGAAAAGCCGCTACAGCCGGAGATAATACATCTACCATTGTCTTATCTCCTAGTTGGGCTTTACCACGTTGCAGCACGCCGTCTAAACCCGCTTGCAATAGCTCTAACACATCTTGTTCAGTTAATTCTTCCTTACCAACTACTGCTGTACTTGCTCGCAAAAACCAAGTGCCATAAAGAGGGCCACTAGCACCGCCAATGGAAGAAATTAAAGTCATACTCACGGTTTTGAGAATGCTACCGATGTCCTTGTCTGCAACAGTGGGTAATTGAGCGCTTACCTTTTTAAAGCCGCGATTCATATTGATCCCGTGGTCGGCATCTCCGATCGCAGCATCTAATTCTGTCAAATATGCTTTATTCTGCTCTATCTCGGTTGCATAAGCCTGCAACCATTGTAATATCTGTGCTTGAGTCACCATATCAACATAATTTGTCATTCGTAATTCATAATTATGAAATTCCCCAACGCCAACTTGGCGTTTTTACTGGTGCATCCCATAGCCTGATCATCTCATCATCTAATTTCAGCAAGGTAATAGAGCAACCTTGCATTTCTAGAGATGTGATGTAAGGGCCTATCAAGTTTCGCACAATTTGCAATTCTTGCTGTTCGCAGATTTGGGCGAGTTTGCGATAAACAATATACAGTTCAGAAATCGGGGTTCCACCCATACTATTGACAAAAGCTAAGAGACGATCGCCTTTGGCAAATGGTAGATTTGTTAGCTCTACATCTACCCATTCTGCTTTTTCTTCATCCCACTCGCGCAGTGTACGGCTGTATGCTGCATCTTCAATGAGCGATCGCGTCAAAATTTCCGTAATTTCGTCTACTGATTTAATAGTTGTACGTTCTGTTCCTGGCTCACCGTGAATACCGATACCTAATTCGATTTGGCGATCGCCCAATTCAAACGTCGGCGTTCCATTCGCGGGGACTGTACAAGATGTTAGAGCAATTCCCATACTCCGCCCATTTAGATTTACTCGGCGACATAAATTTGCTATTTGTGGCAAATCATACCCAGCCTCAGCCGCCGCGCCACAAATTTTTTCCGCCAGTATTATTGTTCCCACACCCCGCCGTCCTTGGGTATAGAGACTATCCTTGACTGCTACATCGTCATCAATTAAAATATTTAGCGATCGAATGCCTTCACGACGGGCTAATTCCGTTGCCATCTCAAAGTTCATCACATCGCCACTGTAATTTTTGACGATATAAAGGATACCTGAACCTCCATCTACTTGCTTGGCTGCTTCTAGCATTTGGTCAGGAGTCGGTGAAGTGAAAACCTCACCAGGACAAGCTGCATCCAGCATTCCTTTACCCACAAAGCCAGCGTGCATTGGTTCATGTCCACTGCCACCACCAGAAATAATTGCTACTTTACCCGGAATAGGTGCATTGGCTCGATAGACAAAAGCAGGATTGTAGTTGAGTTTAATTAAATCGGAATGAGCCGCTGCCATACCTTCTAGACTTTCTTGCACAAAGTCTTCCGGCTTGTTGATCAGCTTTTTCATAATCTGTGTTTGGTTAAAAAGGTGCTAAAACCCAGGTTATAGTGATCGCTGGTTTGTATGCAATACAGTCTCACCTTTCTCTAAATTTCTCCAGAGACTTTAGATTTTCCTCCTTCTCGCGTCGGTAAGGGGGTTAGGAGGTTAGGTTTTTCTAAATGACGTGAAAAGTCAGTTATTTTTTAATGTCAATTCAAAGATTCCATCAACTCAATACACTTGTGCATCTGCTGGTGCATGGTTTCCCGATCAGCATGAAACCTTCGCCCATGTCCTGGTAGTACCCACTCAAAAGAGTAATTAGCCAAGTTACGCATTGATTTAGTCTGTTCTGACCAAGAATACCAGCAGACAGCGTGGAATGCAGCCAGTTGATGCAAGCTTTCTGACCAAGCGAGATGATCGCCAGTGAACAGAAACTTATTTTTGTAGAGTAAAACAGTTTGTCCTTTGGTGTGACCGGGAACTGGAATAATTAATAAATCTGGAGTCAAGGCTAATGGTTCAAAACCAGTTAGCTGTATTTCTACATTGCGAGTACGCGCAGTAATATCATCAATGTGGAGGATGCGATCGCACTGAAAATGTTCGGCAAACTTTTGATGATCTGCGACATCATCCTTATGAGTTAGGTACATATAACGAATTGGCCCCAGTTCTTCTAAACGCTTGACTAAAGGCGGCGTAAACCGGGGAGAATCCACTAAAATATTACCTTCTGGAAGTTGAATTAAATAGCTAGCAGCACCGTAAGATTTTTCGGAATGATAGCCGCAATGGTAAACATTTTCTGCTACTAATATTGGAAACTTTTCTTGAGCAACTTTGATATCTTTTGGTTTCTCAACTGTGCCAATAGAACTAGTAGGACAAGCTAAAAGTGCTTCAAGGGCTGCTAATCTTTCTGTATTATTCGTAGGTTGATGATAAACCACCGACTGTTGATCGACACGAGAAAACACTTCAGGAGTCATCCAGCGACAGGTATCACAATCAATACAGGTAGTATCTACATAAAAATCGCCGTTGACATTTTGGGAACGACGTTGATTTAAATGAGCCATATTAATCCTTTTGCTTCCAGCCGCTTACTGGGGAGCGATAAACTCTATATCACTACGTTAGCAAAAGCGGACTAAGACTGGAGACACCATTAGAAGTAAATCTGCTCAAAAATATAAAGACTCGTGAAACCTAGTAAGCAGAAAATGGAAAACTTAACATAGACACCATCTGCTTAGAGAGTATCCCAAACGATCAACTATTTTTAATATTCATGCACCAGAAGGAGCATTTCCTACTTTTTGAGGTGGAGAAGGAAGAAAGTTGATATTTAATTCTGGGAATATTGAATAGTTGTTTCGCACTTAGAGCGAATCTACTCCAAATTCCTGCGGACGATGGCGAACCGCCGTATAGGCTTTCATTGGTGGCAATTCTGGTCGTCTTAAAAACCAGTTTTCTGAGGCATCAGAGCCGTAATTAAACCCCACTATTACCACATACTCTTCCTTGGGCTTATAAGTGTCAATTACATTAAACAACTGTGCATATTCGATCGGCTGTTGTTTCGCCGCTTGCGAGAGCATCATCATCTTCCAGAGTTCACTTCTTTGCGCCACATAATGAACCTTGCTCCCAATCGCAGATGGACTTTCTGTGATTGAAAAGTCATTGCCACCGGAATGCTGGATATTCACGACTTTGTGAAGATACAGATAACCCCGACCAGAGTGCTGATAGAACTTCCACGCCTGGGCGCTAAACAAAACTTCACATTCATCAATGATGTTTCTTGCGATTTCGACTCTTAGTTCACGTTCAGGTGTCATGTCAGTTCACCTATGCAATGGTCAGGCTTCTTACCCTCATTTATCATGGTAACAAAAGACAAAGAGTAGGGAATTGCGATTGCTATGTGTCGTTTAAGCAGCCATAGACAGCGACCTCAGGTGTTGTTGGCAGTGCATTCCTTCAACTATAGGCATATACCTGATTGATGCCAAGGCGATCGCAGAACCTTCTGAGCAGTCTTTGGCTCGGTTGTCACTGGAACCGCCTGGAGTTAAACCAGGAACTGAAACGACGAATATTCAAAGGCGCTACGCATCTGCCAGTTAGAGCTAAAGCGATGTTCAAGATCGTAGCCAACGCGAAGCAGACTTGTATCGCTCATACTATTTGGCTCGTTTGTGTTACGATTACGCGGGATTTTACCATTCGGATTGGATAGGACACTTCCTTCAGCAGGAATACCCGTAGCACCATTCTTTTCGGGTCGCACCTGATATTCGCCCGAGAAAGTAATCTTGGTGCGATCGCCCAGTTGCCAGGAGACCACAGGCGAGACAAAGTATCTTTGTTGATCGTAAAAGTCAACGAAACTTTCGGTTGTCTGAGTGGCGAGGTTGAGGCGATACAACACCGTCTTGCTGGGATTGAGCGGACCAGTCAGGTCAACAGCACCACAACTCACACTAGCATTAACTAAAATCTTTCTCAGTTAGCTTACTGGGAAAGAAGAACGCCTGGGCGATCGCGATTCTGCTCAAACGAAGTTTCTTTTCTGCTCAAACGGAGTTTTTTCCCAGACAATCCTTTGGACGGATGCCAAACCGCTTACGAAATGCTCTACCAAAAGCACTGAGATCCCCATAGCCTACCATCAGGACAACCTCTTCTACCTTCCAGACTCCCGCTTCCAGAAGTTGCCATGCCTGCTCCATACTGTAGTCGTGTAAATAGCCAAACACTGTTTTGCCAAAAATCTGTCGAAACCCTTGCTTCAAACTATATTCATTCAACCCTGCCAGCCTTGCAAGTTCTGCCAAAGTTGGGGGATGCTCCAGCCGTTGCAGCAAAATATCTCTAGCGTAGTGAATTCTATCCACTGTGTCCGATTTCAACAGATCAGGAGGCTTGCCATTATGGAGTGCAATTTCTGCTTCCGCCATCAATCCAAACAGTTCCAACGCCTTGCCTTCTAGATAGATTCGTTTGGCAATTCCCTGACGGGAACAGTGCAAAATTTGCCGCGCTACCGTCTGCATGGCGGGGGTTGCCGTGCCAACACGGCTATAAAGCTCCTGCTCTATCGGGCGAATTAGATGTTGCAGTGCTACAGGCAGTTGTCCATTTGCATCACCTACAAACGATCGCAAAACATCCGCCCGCATCCAAACTACTACCTCCAAATAAGGCTGGCACTCCGAAAAATCCACTAGGTTTTTGGGAGACAATCCACTGCCAGAAATGCAGTATTGTCCTGTCCCAATGGTATGGTAGCGATCCTGATAGTCTCCAGAGAAATGATAGCGATCCTGATGCTCTCCAGAGAAGTGAAAATGATACTATACTCCGCCTGCTTTTCCTTCAGGGTAATCCGTTTGAAAGCGATCGCACATTCGCATATTGCCGAGCGAGATTTTCAACCCATCCCGCAGCTGAATATTACGCCAGTAGCCTTGGGCAAAGAACGGCGGACACTGTGTTATGACATCTAAAGCATCTACCTGGGTCTGGATGTTTCGTTGGTTCAACCTCATTGAATAGGTCATTCATCGCTTCTGGCGAAATAGTGATAGTCATGATGATGGTGGGTCTTATCAGGTAAATTCTTAATCCTACCTGCTAAACGATTAGCTTAGATGAGAAAAATTTGCATCTCTATATAATCGCCTGACCGAGGTGCGAAGCACAAGTGCGTTCCCGCTTCTTTTGTAGGAGAGGCTACGTGTAGCTTGCTTCTTCCACGAAGTGGTACGGGTTGCCGCAGGCATCGCTTAATTCCCTACCACTTCACCTCAGCTGCCACGTTGACCTCTCGTTGAGTGCCCACTTTCACCCGACAGCGATACCACCACATCACAACACCTGTCACCATCAGTACGGTAGGAGCCAGACCCACAAATACATACAAAACCTGCGTCAGCCGTCCACCGAAGGTGCCAAAATGCACAGAGCCAAACTGATTCAAAATGGCTTCGGCACGGGAGGGTTTAACGCCATCATTAATCTGAATTACCTTTCCTGTGAATTGATCGAGATAGACTTGCGTTCTCCCATATTGATCTGTTTCCTGAGCCTGCTTTTTACCCACCAGAAATGGTTCTTCCTGTTTATTAGCAAAAGAAACGTAGGTAGTATTAGCATTGGGAACGGCGGCATCGGCTCGTTGTAGCAGGTCTTTGATCGCCAAGGGTTGCTGAAGAGAAATCGGTTTAGAAACTGGCTCTGCGGGTTTTGGTGTTAGGGTTGCGGCATAAATGATATCAGTTACCTTTGCTTGAGGAATGTTCCAGGCAAAACCAGTGAAGCCAATGAAGGCAAGAAAGACGGCGGTGATGATACCTGCTACTTTGTGAATATCAAAATTCGTGCGTTTGATATGAGCCTTCTGCCATTTGATTTTGAATCCAGCAATCAATTTACGCCAACCAGGCCAGAGGATGATACCCGTGATGCTAAGGATCAGAGTTAGAAGGGCAACAATACCCATGATCCATTGACCTATATCGCCTGCTAAGAGTTTGTAATGCAGGCTATAAATGCTGCCAATCCAACTGGTTTCCTACTGACGATCGCCCATAACCTGCCCTGTATATGGGTTCACAAATACATACCAAACGCGATCTGCCGCATCATTCAACCACACCTGGTAAGGCTGATCGGCGTGTTCTGGCAAGCTGACGCCGCCGAGAGTCAAGCCTTTGGAGGCGTAGGCGGTTTTTACGGTGTCTGCGATCGCGTGAATTGAAACTCGCTCTTTAGCGGGGATGATGCGACCAAACCGTTGTGCTAAAACAATGCGATCGATTTCCTGCCAGAAAACCAGCACACTGCCCGTCAATCCAGCGATGCAGAGTAGAGTGCCACCGATTAAACCGAGCCAGCGATGCAGGTGAAATGCAGTATTGCGAATCATTCTTGCATTCATGATAGACCCTTCTCAAAAACTTAATCCTGTGCCCTTGTCACAGAGCTAGCAAAACAGATTGCGATAATTTAAGCTAAATGAGAATTAATTTTATCAGAACTTACGCATTGTCAACAACTCAATCCTGTACCCTTGTGACGCAGCAGCAAGGGACTTCCAACTAAAAAAATACCCATCGCTTTGGTGAGCAGGAGAAGCAGGGGGAGGAAGAATCTAACGATCGTCTTCACTCACTTTATTGAATAATCTAATTTCTAGAAGTCCCCAAAACAGATTGCGATATTTTAAAGCTAAATTAAGAATTAATTATCTGAGAACTTACGCATTGACACAAATGTAGGGATGTGCAAACAAATTCTGGAAGTTTAGTTGTGCTTTCCAGTTTTTCTGGCAACAACAGAAGATAGTTTAATAAATTCACTTAACCTGAGTTCGGGATAAGGAAAGGAGCAGGTAGTAAGCTGAAAATAGCGTTAAATCCAGCACCTGCCCTATGTTTAGTTTAGAAGCATTA
>NZ_JBALDE010000213.1:0-29752 GCF_036917515.1 Nostoc sp.
CTCCGAGACTTTTATTTATATTGCGATGATACGTATTATGCTTCGACGACTCGCATGAGTTTTTACTTTCTTGGACTTTTAAAACATCCTCTAAGATTTTTCCCAGCGAATTAGAAGCATCACTACTTTTAAAAGCATGTCTCCCGGCATTATACATTCCTCTAAGAAAAGTTGCAATTCCAGCTACACCTACTACTGGTGCTAATGGGGGAATCAGCGCTCCTACAAGCCAACTGGAGAATGAAAGTCCCATGCCACCAAGCCATAATGAAGCAACTGGGGCATCTTTGAACTCACCCATTAGGATCATTTGCCGCACTCTTTCCACAATTATCACAACATCTACATCTGCTATGTTTAGCTCTTTTTGAAGCAATTGTAGTGCTATCACAGATTCTTCTTTTAATTTGGGGTAATCCTGTTTAAGCTTGTCAATTAAGGCATTTTCATACTTACGGATAGGTATGCGGATTTCATCTTCTATTTCTACTGTTTCTTGTGCAGTTAAATTCAATTTTTTTGCCAATATTTCTAGATAGAGACGTTGACTATCAGCTATTTCGCCTTTTCCCTCTCGTATACTTGCTTGCATCTCATTTTTATATTTTTGACGATTTGAATTACTGGTCATAGTATGTTAGTCATTTATTTTTTGTAATGTTAAATCCACTATAATCTACATTCTTGAAGTCGGTTAAAAAATATCTGCAATCTTTTCTCCCTTTCAGAACTACTGTCTTTATAGATAGCTGAAATGTTTTTGGCTAATAGTGGAAGATAACCAAGGGAGAAAGAAGACAAAGGTTGATTATGAATATTTTCACGCAGTACCAACAATTCTATTTCTGTTGGCCTATTGAACCAATTTAGCAGGAGACTCCCTTGTTTTTGCTTATGAAGCCATCCAACCTGTTCACAGAATTTTTGCCAAGAATTAGTTTGATTTTTAGCCTGTTGCCAAATCTTGGCTTGTATGCTCAATCCAAAGTGACCTTCGCTATATCGAATCCAAAGTTTATCAATAGTTTGTAAATCGAGGCAGGCTATTTCCTCAAATCTCATTTGATGAGAGATACTCAAAATCAGTTTATAAGTCTCTTCATCAGCTTCTTGCCATTTTTTTAAAGTCAAGAGATGCCTTAACTGTTTATAATCTACTCCGCAGCTGGAAATAAGTTCGTCATCACTCAAATCTATTTTTCTTTTTAAAATTGGAATTAGATGCTGCGGTATAGATTTTGTTTGTTCTATTTTTACCCTATCGCTAGAGCCGAGTTTTCGTCCGGTTGATGCACTATCTGAGATTTCTAGACGAATAGCATTACGACCAATTTCAAATGACTCTTCAATGGAATAGCCGTTTCCTATTCCATCATAAAAGCCAACAGCAAAGGCAATTGCTGTAATATCCCACACCTCCTGTTGCATACCAATTACGTAATTAATGTGCTTGACAATTGCATTTGCTTGAAATTCTGCATAGCACGCATTTAGAAGAACGCACTTGACGTTATCTGCAACAAATTGAAATAGATCTGCTAAAGCATCAGCACCTACTAACTTTGGCTGTCCTCTATCATCTACCAGTACTAGTCCTGCTTGCCCTTGTCCATGTCCTGAAAAATGGACAATTTCAGGCTTCTCTTGTAAGATTGCCCGTCTTACATCTGTTGGGCTAGTTTCCCATCGCTGTAAAATTTGAAACTGGTTAGTTAATAGACCTCGACCGCTTAGGCTATCCTTTATTTTTTGCACCTCTTTATCAAGCTGCAAGGGAACAGTCCCTTGAGGATTAGCGGCTAGAAACAGAATTTTCATACAAACGAATTAGATTAAAGTTAGATTACTTAACCACTGTCAAGCTTATCTGTTTTGTTGTCCACTCGCGGCTGGGAGATGCAGCTACAGATAACTTTCTAGTTGGCGGTTGCTCCTGATCAATTGCCGCGAAGAGAGTATCTAGCAGATTCGCGGAGCGGGTTAATCCTTTAGCTTTAGGCTGTTCATCAAGTGAAGGTAGTTCTAGCCAACGGAAGTTTGCTTGGTCAACGGTAGCAAAGACTTTCACAGTATCTTTACCTGCCGAACTTGCTGGAATTGCTGCAACCTCTTTTTTGCCTGCATCAATTGTGACAAAAATTTCTCTTTTGTCTGGGTAAATTTGCTGAACTGACCAATCAGAAGCAATATCTAGAACAGCAACGTTCAGGTCTTGCGAAGAAGTATTATGAATTGATAGGAATACATATTCACCTGATTTGACAGTGGGATTACTGGGATCGGCAAACTTTTTCAACTGAGATTTAGGTGGAATCTCATCTCCTTCCTGATAAATATTTGATGTTCCTAGCCATTCAATAGCTAGCTTACCTGCTAAAGGCGAAGCTTTATCTCTGTTATCTAACTCGGCTGTAGCATGGTATTTGGCTAGATGAACTAATCGTTTGGTGACAGTCGCAGCAGCATCAGAGTCACTTATTTTTACAGGAGCGATATTTTGATATGGATGTCCAGTACGATCACATATCTCATATTCTCCCTTGTTATTAACAACAACTCGATAAGCAACTCCATCATCGTCATCTTCAGTTACTTTTTCTTCTGCTAACTCTACCCAACCATTACCATTTTCAGGAAGAGCTTGTTTGAGTGACTGCAAAGCATTCGGTTGCTGTTTAAAAATTTCTGGCAGAAGTTTGTTAGCTGGTACTTTCCCAGATTCAGCCAAGTCTGCTTCTGTTGCTTGTTCTTGATTAAACAGGGAAACTTTGCGAACCAGATTAATTGAAGGAGAAACTAAAACAGCTTGATCTCCATCTTCAACCTGAAGCTCTTTGCCCTCAATTGGTTTAAATAGGCACAGAGATTCAGTTGCTCCCCTTTGAATGATTGTGGCGATCGCAGTCCGATTTTTTTTATTTTTTAAATCAGTTACAGTACGAGGATAGATCGCAAATTCTGCTCCTTTAGCAACACCATTTACCTGTCCCACCCCTAACTTTGCCCGTATTTCACCTGTCTGTGCATCTTTCTCCACATTCAAAACTGGAACTGCATAAACAGTTTCAGCAAACTCATCACCAAAAATAATCCGATTTACCTCACCCATTGAGATGGGAGTTTGTTGTGGGAATTGACTGTGGATTTTGGCATTAATGCGCTCAAACAAATCCTTATAAGTCTGTCCAGGGTTTTGTTGTCTTAAAGTATCTAGCAACCAATAGGTAAGCGCACCGTTTCGTTCTTTAGTTTCCCGATTAAATGCATACTCGTAAGCATACTCATTCTGACGACAGGCTGCTAGAAGCACATAATCTCTGGCTGCGCGTAGTCCAGAGGGTTTTAGTCCACGAGGCGTTTCTTCAGTGACCGATCGCCAAGTTTCTGCTAGTGTTTCTACAGGTGCGACAAGTTCTTGACCAGGTTGCAGAGGTTTATTATCAACGCCCTCACCCCCTCGAATTTCTACATCCCCTCGCGTTGCACCCCCAGAGTGACAACAATCCAATACGACCGTAACTGTTAGTTTTTTATCTACTAATTCCTTTAACAATTGTCTCAGGTCGAGATCGCGCAGATACTGTCCTTCTGAAGTGCCAATATCTGTAGGGACTAATCCTTCATCAATGCCATCATCACCTTTAATGGATGGGAAAACTGTCTTTGCCCGTCCACCGTGTCCAGAGTAGTGGATATATACCTGCGAACCCTCTGGAGCCATTTTCTTCAGCTTTCTGAAGGAATCGATCATATTCTGACGAGTAGGTAGTTTTTCCGGGGTATCTTTCTCTAGTGGTTTGCTTGGTTCGTTCGGGTCGCTAATAGAAGCTGTCAGCTTCAAAATCTGTTCTTTTGGAACTTTCCGCTCATCAATTAAAAAAGCTTCTACATGATTAATATCTCGTACACATCCCCCAAGACTTTTGTAAAGACTACCATCAGGTAATCTGTTGGGCATATACGAGTCAATCCCGATTAATAGTGCGTACAAGTTTGCTGTTTGAGAAATTTCGTCAGCCATATAACTCCTTAATATTTCGATAAAAATGGTTAAAAAAAATGGCTAATCTAGCCATTTTTTAGAGCATTAATCTGCACCCTTCCAGAACCCTAATCTTATTAAGCTGATGTGCTTTTAAATTGCATAACTCTACTCGTCAAAAAGACATGAGGACACGGAGATGCAATTTGAATGACGATTAGCTTATTAATTTAAGTTTGGGTTAAGTGTCTGGTGCAGGAGTTTATGCAATTAGTTCAAGGGTTTGTGCTCCAGCCAATCCATCAACAACCAAACCCTTTTGCTGTTGGAATTCTTTTACAGCCCTTTCAGTTTCTGCTCCAAAGACACCATCGGCTACTCCAATGGTAAAACCTGCTGCTTGTAACTTTTCCTGAAGTTTACGCACGTCAGCACCTTCCATCAAAGGTTTGCTGAGGCGAACAATTCTAGGTTTATCATCCCAAGGCGCTATTTTAAATCCCGTTGCGGGCGATCGATTTAAAGCACTCTCGGTGTCATTTCCCCAGCGACCATCTTCTCCAATTTTCTCGTTCGGATGATTTTTGTTCCAAAGTTTCTGAAAAGCTAGTATTGTTTCTTTGCGCAGGTCTCTAGCACCTTGTCCTCGATAGTCAATGTGGGGTGGATCGCCTGCTAGAGGCTCCCAACCAGTCCCTTGTAGGAATGGTAACCACCCTTGGCGATCCTCAATATCAAGTGCCAAGCCACTTTGGTGATTACTTTTACCTGGTGCAGCTACAGGATTTGGATTCTCTCCCTTTTTTTTGGCATTATACAGCAGCATTTGCTGTGCGAGAGTTCGATAGGCTGAATTAACAACAAGTGTTACACCCCGCCTTTTAATAGCATTTTGTAATCCCAGTTTAGCTGCGGGTGGCACGAAAGGATATGCTGCATCTCCCAACTTAACATCTAGATCGTCAAAACTGACTAAAGCATTTGGGACGATGAGATTGATCTGATAAATTAATTGCTGAGATAACGCGTTGACGACGGAAGTATTCGCTCTAGGAGCATTTTGAAGCAAACCATTAAAACTGGCTCTCGGAGAAGCTTCCTCAAATTCATGAATTTCGACACAAGGTTCAATCACCAAGTCATCCAATTCGTCTGATGTATCGTTGATAGAGTCGCTCATTTTCACCTGCTTATTTATCTAGAAAAGTAAACAATCTACAAACCCAGCCTTCTTCGAGTTGAAGATATTTGTAACTAAGTTTTTTCCGAAGTTTATGAGTTTACAAACCTAGAGCTTGTAAAGTTTTTGGCCCTGCATGACCATCCACTGTCAAGCCTTTCTTTTGTTGAAATTGCTTGATTGCTACATCTGTGTCATTTCCAAAATAACCATCAACTTCAAGATTAAAACCAGCTCTGACTAAGGCTTTCTGAAGTTTGACAACATCATTCCCTTGAATGAGAGATTGACCGGGTGCAGCCAAACGCAGCACTTTTTGTGGCTCCCAAGCTTTAGCCCATTCCCAAGGCTCACTCAAAAATAAGGAGCGTTCAGCTCTCCTGCGGCGTGATAGACCTAGCAGGGCTTGACCACCAGCCTTGTCCCAGCGCAAAAACTGGTCTGCCGCTTCTTCGTATTTGCCTTGATTCAATAGCTGCAAAAGTGTTGATTCAGACAAAGCACGGACACCTACGTTGTAGCTAAAACACACCAAGGCTGAATGTTGATTGTCATTTATTTGCACTTTGACAGCATTGGCTACCGCAGTTTCAAATTTACTCAATTCTTTTTTCAGCATTTCCTCAGCTTGTGCCTTGGTAATCACCATGCCCTGGTGGACACCTTCTGTAGCTCCCCAACCTATAGTCCAAACGTTAACTGGGTCTAGATATGCGTTTAAATACAATCCCTCAAATGATTGCAGTAACCTCAATCCCTCTGAGTTAATTGTTTTTACTGACTTTCGCGGTTCTGGTACACTTCCTGGAACTGCATCATCCGGTGTAACTGTAAAAGTCTCTGCTTGAGTGAACTGCAAAGCTTTAATCAGCAAATCCACTTGTCTTTTAGTTTCTGTTACTTTGACGAGGGTCTCGTCTTCCACTTCTGACAAAGTACCATCTTGAAAGATTTGTAGTCGTTTAATCATGTAAATATTCTGAGATTTTAGTAGTACAATATACTAGTAAAACTAACCACTACTATGTAATAACACATTGTAATATGTATTATTTAGATTTTTAGAAAATAATATATTAAGAATATATAACATTATCTATGTCATTCTTATTAGCTTAATTTACTAAATACTAAGTATATATACGTGCAAATAAGTGTTACAAAAAGAAACACAAACAATGCATCTAGCAGGGTAACTGGAATCTGGGTACTCATCTTTGGGGATTTCTGACTCACGATCAAAACAAAGCCTTGTTAAACTTGAGAACTGCGAGTGTGCCACAGAAAGTTATAGACTAAGTTGATATAATCAGGTTAAATGTAGATGGCTGATATTTATAAAAAATAGTTATTAACTACACAGGTCTACTTTCGATTATTTCCATTTGTTAAGCGATCGCGACAAACTTCAATCCATAGTTTGTTTCATTCGAGTTTAAAAGAAAATTCCTCAGTAGCTAACTGAAACCAGGTAACGAACTTATTACTACAGTTATTTTTTCAGGGCAAAGATAAGCTATTACTCATAATCACTGTTTGACCCTGTGGATGAAAAACATGGTTTAACTGCGAGCAAGTTCTCGGTAATTTTCCGACAAATCTCTTAATTCAAGTTAAATATAAGTCAAAAGCTGATCGAATTTTGGCTAACTTTTGTGTTTGTCGCCTAACTAGCTTCTGGCTGCTTCCTAAACGTGCAATAGCTTATCCTTAAAGGATGTTTGAAAAGTCATCCAACGTATGTTTGACTAATCTAGCTATCGAGAAGTTGAACAAGCTAATGAGGGTTCTGGGACTTGCGATCGCTTCTTTGAGTGGCATTTTAGGCTCAAGTTGACACTTTTCAAACAACCTCTTAGACTCTGCGATCGCACATCTCAAGCAAGCAACATTTGTAGATGATTTTCATCGAGTAGTGAACACCCGTTTAGCAAATTTTTACATTAAAAAACTGAGATCATCGACTTTGATCGCAACAATCAGATAGAAAGTAGTTTATCGATACATTTAATCTAGTTTTACTTAAAGGCAAAAACTAATAATGGGCACTCGAAAGTGGGATGCTTGGCAATAAATTCTAGGAGACATGAATGCAATTACAACAGACACAACTTTTAGAAGAAACACTCTGGGAAGCAGTTCTCAATCGAGATTACACTTTTGAAGGCAAGTTTTTCTATGGTGTTCGCTCTACAGGCATTTATTGCCGACCTATTTGCCCTAGTCGCAGACCGAATCGGAATCAAGTTTGTTTCTTCCAATCGGTACAAGATGCTGAAATTGCAGGTTTTCGACCTTGTAAGCGCTGTCAGCCACAATCTGAAACGGTTCCAAATACAGCCAAAATCTTAGCAGTATGTCGATATATTGAAGCACAAGTTGATCGCATCCCAACTCTCTCGGAATTATGCTCTCAGGTGGAAATGAGTCCCAGTTATCTACAAAGAATATTCAAGCAAATAATTGGCGTATCGCCTTTTCAATATGCAGATGCGCTGCGTAGCCAACGATTGAAACAGCGTCTTCAGTCGGGGGAAGAAATTGCTGATGCAGTTTACGATACGGGGTATGGTTCAAGTAGTCAACTCTATGAGAAAGCACCTAAACAACTGGGAATGACACCAAAGACTTACCAACAAGCTGGAAAGACAATCAGCATTGTCTATGCGATCGCTCCATGTCCATTAGGATATTTGCTTGTGGCAACAACACAGAAGGGTATCTGCGCTGTAAAATTAGGTGATGAAGCAGACAAGCTCGAACACATTTTGAAGCAGGAATTTCACCAAGCGCAGATCGTGCGTGATGATCGCACACACAAAGACTGGATACAAGCAATCCTCGACTTTGTTGCAGGAGGCGAGGCACATCTTGATTTACCACTTGATATCCGTGGGACAGCATTTCAGAAACAGGTTTGGCAAGCATTACAAAAAATTCCTTATGGCGAAACCTGCACTTACACTGATATTGCCCGTAATATTGCCAAACCCCAGGCAGTCCGAGCTGTAGGTAATGCTTGTGGCGCTAATCCGATCGCGCTGATTGTACCGTGTCACCGAGTGCTGCGGAGTGATGGCAGTCTTGGTGGTTATCACTGGGGAATTGAGCGCAAACAAAAACTGCTTACACAAGAATCAGAGCGCACCGCGCGGGATTAGAATTCTTCGTTACTCGCCACTCCTTTTTCCAAAGATGACTCAAACACCTGAACTAGAATCGTTGACTGAAGAAAGTTTGACCCGTGGTTTAATGGTGCTTGCCAAACTTGATAGCGATTTGGCTCGGATTTTAGAAACACTGGGGCCTCCACCAATATGGTCAAGAGAAGCGGGTTTTGCAACACTGTTGTGCATAATTCTGGAACAGCAAGTTTCCGTAGCGGCTGCAAGGGCTGTATTTAAACGTCTATGTGAGGTTATAACTCTGACGCCAGAAAACTTTCTGATATTGGATGATGTTCAATTAAGAGAAATTGGATTCAGTCGGCAAAAGATTCTATACTGTCGTGGATTGGCTCAGGCGATCGCAACTGGTCAGCTTGACCTCAGCAAACTCCAAACAATGGACGAAACTACTATCAGAACTGAGTTAAAGCGTCTCAAAGGGATCGGAGACTGGACAGTTGATATTTATTTGCTAATGGCGCTGCAACGTCCTGATGTCTTTCCTAAAGGCGATTTAGCGATCGCGATCGCTTTACAAAAACTCAAAAACTTGGCAACGCGTCCAACACCAGTGCAACTAGAAGAAATGACACAGCACTGGCGACCGTGGCGAGCAGTTGCTGCAAGACTTTTATGGCACTATTACCTAAGTAATCCCAAATAATTACTCTTTCTTGGCGCACCGAGCATAAATATAAACTAAATGGCAGAAAATCAATTAAGCTTAATACCAGAAAAGTCTGATAAAACTTCAAATATACTGCCAATAATCATAGTAATAATTGCATTGTTAGCTTTATCTTCAACAGCAATATTTATTAAAATTGCTGTTAGAGAAATGAGCGCTGTTACGACATTCTTTAATCGTTTATGGATAGCGGCTATTATCTTTGGATTCTGGAGTGGAATTAACCAAGCACAGACTAAAATTACAGAGGATGAACCTGTATTACCACAGCAACCTTACCCAATCAAAGAAATCGCGTTTTTAATCCTAGTGGGTTTAGTTCATGTATTAGGTCGATTATCTTGGACTTGGTCGCTAACTCAGACTAGTGCTGCTAATGCTAATGCCTTAGGTTGCCTCAATCCGTTATTTACTACTTTAGGAGGATGGCTATTTTTTAATCAAATCTTTGGGCGTAAATTTATCATCGGTCTAATTTTAGCCATAATCGGTGCGATCACTGTTGGATTTGAAGATTTATTACGTTCTAATAATAATATTACAGGTGATGTTGTTGCTCTCATATCATCAATATTTTATGCAGCAAACTTTTTACTTATTGAGCAGATCCGCAATAAGTTTTCAGTTATCACCATACTCCTGTGGCGTTGTGTGATCGCAACTTCATTGATGATACCAGTTGTACTAATCTTTGAAAAACAAGTTTTTCCAATTACTTTGTCGGGGTGGTTAGTAGTATTTGCGCTAGCTGCTGTTTGCGAAGCCTTGGGTCATGGGCTAATTATATACAGCCTCAAAAATTTTTCATCAGGATTTATCTCTTTATTCTTACTACTCAATCCAGTGATTGTTGCTATTCTTGCTTGGATACTTTTCTCAGAAAAATTGAGTATTTTTAACTTATTAGGTTTGGCTCTAATTTTAGTGGGTATATATCTAGCAATTTCTAATAAAGAATCTGTGCAATCTAAAGTTAAGTGAATCTTAAGGAGTTCGTAGTCAGGACTTTAGCCCTGATTTTCTCAGCCCTAAAGTGCTTACTACAAACCCTTAAAATAAGTTTGTAGTCTTCTATGGTATTACTCAAGTAGTAATGCCAATGGTAAGTCGGTTACAGTTTACCAGTGAATACCTTTTCAGCCGGACCTGTCATGTAAACTCGTTGGTCGATTTCTGACCATTCAATTTGTAAGGGGCCACCAGGTAATTCTACAGTGGCAGTGCGATCGCATTTCCCAGTTAATACACCAGCTACTAAAGAAGCACAAGCACCAGTCCCGCAAGCTAAAGTAATCCCAGCACCCCGTTCCCATACTCGCATTTTCAAATAGTCACGGCGTACCACTTGAATAAATTCGGTATTTATGCGTTGAGGGAAAACTGGCTGATACTCAAATTTTGGGCCGATGGTTTCTAGCTCAATTGCTGCAACATCTTCTACAAAAGTAATGCAGTGAGGATTTCCCATATTTACACAGGTGACATCCCAAGTTTTCCCCGCTACCTCTAAAGGCTGAGAAATTACTTTTTTTTGGGCGGGTACAAGGGTAGTAGGAATTTCGCTAGCGAGTAACCTGGGTAAACCCATGTCTACTTTAACTTGACCATCAGATAAGAGTTGGGGAGTCATTACACCACCCAAAGTATGAATGCGATATGAATCTTGATTCCGGGATTCCCCTTCTAAGTCTGCTAAAAAGCCAGCTAAACAGCGAATGCCATTGCCACACATTTCTGGTTCAGAACCATCGGAATTAAAAATCCGCATAGTGTAATCAGTGTCGTTTTCTCCAGGCAAGGCAAAAATGACACCATCAGCACCGATACCAAAGTGGCGATCGCACAACTTGATGGCTTGCTCTGGAGTCACTACAGGCACAGATGACGAGCGATTGTCAATCAGAATAAAGTCGTTGCCTAGACCGTGATACTTAGTAAATTCAATTGCCATTTCTTCAAGGATGAATTATCAAGGATTAGTTACTCTTTATTTTGCCTTGTAGGTTCATCTTTACTAAAAATGCTTACCGAATTTGACACCACTTTACCCAGTATTAGACAAGTCCAAAACCTGATTAAACAAACAACGCCAGTAGAGTTAAAGCTGCTGACTGGTGATGTACTCATAGGAAAAATTTTATGGCAAGATCCACAGTGTATTTGTATTGCGGATGAAAACAGTCAGCAAATCACCGTTTGGAAACAAGCAATCGCCTATATCAAGCCAAAAGTAAGTTAGAAGTGAGGCAGAAAAATCACAGGAACAAGGAGTAGGGAAAATACTCCTTCTGCTCTACCGCAAAATTTGATTAGGATCAGGTTTAGTCATTAGAAATTGGGCATTGAGAAGAGACAAGGTAGACAAGGAAGAGGGAAGAGATAAGGGAGTAGACTTGTTCAATAATTACCCCTTGTCCCCCTTGTCTCCTCATCTCCCCTGCTCCCCTGCTCCCCTGCCTCTTTTTGAACCCTATTCCTCGTCACTGGACTTAGTGTTTTGCAGCACAAACCCACCTATTGCGTCCTTGTTCTTTAGCTTTATATAAAGCTTTGTCGGCTGCGTTAATTAAATCTTGAGTTGAACTTTTATCTGTTGGTCTTTGAATTGCAACACCTAAACTGACAGTCACAAAATATTGAAAGTTATTCTTCTTTTTATGGGGAATCTTTAATTCTTGAATAGATTTTTGAATCAACTTAGTTACTTTAATCGCACCTGATTCGTTCATATTTGGCAAAATGACAATAAATTCTTCACCGCCATAACGAGCTAGTAGATCGGTAGGACGCTTTAATACAGATTGTGCTGCATGAGCAACTTGTCTTAAGCATTCATCCCCAGCTAGATGTCCATAAGAATCGTTATAATCCTTGAAATAGTCAATATCAAATATAATTAAAGATAAATAATTTCCATTTAGTCTTAGTCGATTCCATTCCCGCTCTAAAACCTGATCGAAACAATGACGGTTGGCGATTTGGGTTAGAGCATCTAGCTTACTAAGTTTTTCTAGCTGAGAATTTGCTAGTTCTAAAGCATGGTTGGCTTGAGCAAGTTGATTAGCTTGAGAGCGGAATTGCTCTAATAGTTCAGAATGTTCTAAAGCGACATTAAACTGAGCAGCTAACTGATAAATAAATTGAATTTCCGACTTTTTCCATCGGCGTGAACAATGGCATTGATGAACACATAGTAATCCCCATAAAGTTTTTCCTTTCATAAGAGGTGCAACAATTTGTGCCTTGATTTGAAATTGCTCTAACAGGTGAATGTGGCAATCCTTTAGTCCAGCTTGATAAATATCTGATACTACCTGTATACGCCCTTGGTGATAAGCAACTGCATATTTTTCACCGAAACAATCATCCTTTACCTTGATCGCGAGCGTAGAATCGTAGTCAGGCAGTACATTTTCAGAGACAAATTCACCAGAGGTATAGTTCGATTCCGGGTAAAATCGAAAGATACTGACGCGATCGCTACGGAGAGCCTTACGAATTTCTCGTACAGTAGTCTTAAACAAGATGTCTAGATTCAGAGATTCACGAATTTCAGCAACTAAATTAAACAGAATATCCTGCTGCTGATTCGCTTTATACAGTTCTGCTGCTTTTTGTTCTGCTTGAGCTAAAAATTCTGCTTGTTTAACTGCAAATCCTAACTGTGTTGCAATCTGAGACAGAAACTGAATTTCTAATTTTTTCCATTCATGTGGCTGTGAGTGCTGATAAGCAGCAAGCACTCCCCATAGTTTTTTTCCAACAAAAATTGATGCAGTTGCATAAGCTCGAATATGGAACTGTTCTAAAATTTCTAAATGGCATTGAGACAAGCCTGCTGCATAGACATCTGAAACAACTAAAGTTTCATTATTACGATACCGTCCACCTTGATGTTCTTGTAGATAAGAGTCATTCCAAACTGTATTTTTTCCTAATGTCTCTACATCATCCCATCCAGTCTCTGCAAACTCAAAGTCGCTAACAAATTCTCCACCCCAGTTTTCATAGAAACGATAGACGGCAATCCGCTCGACGCGGAGTAACTTGCAAGTTTCCTTAGTGGTTGTACGAAAAATTGTTTCTAACTCAAGAGAAGCTCGAATTTTGCTAATAACTCGGAAAAGCGCCCTTTCTTGCTTCTCTAGCTGCTGAATTTGAACTTGTTTATCATGAAGTTGAGTTTCTAAATTACTAACACTAGGCTGTCCTAAAAGCTTACAGAGTAGATTAGCAGATACTTTCGTAATAATACGTAAACTTGTGTACAACATTATAAGTATAGTTTCAGTAATATTTAGAGATGAAAATAGATAGCTACAATGCCGAGAAAAACGTAACTTTTTGTAGTTTACAAGTATTATCGCGTCAGGAGGTTTCGTGGCCGCTTCTCTCCATCTGACTTTTGCCGTTAAGTCTAAAAAAGCTTGCTCACATTACAAAGGATTTTTGATAAAGTACAGTATTATACTGTACAGTAATTCTCATTATCGCCAAAGTATCTGATAACTTAAAATAGGAGATGAAAAAGTATTGTAAAGACAGAATAAATTTATAAAAAGTAAAGCTCAATTCTTAGATAAATTTAGTTATCAAACAAAGTAATCAAATTCAGTAGACTGAAAACTTGTGTGATTGACAAAGATCAAATCACGCAAACGACCCCATTAAGTACTTTTCTGCAAAAGAGAATCAAAATTTAGAGTAGTCAAAGCCAAAAGATCGCCAGTTGCCAAGCTTGATTTGTCCCCTTATCCCGCAACCACTTTTCAAACATCCTCTTAAGCTCTTACGGATGAACTGTTACCGAAACTGAGCTGCAAATTATTCAATCCATGATGATGTCCGCATCAGAGAGAACATCTTGGATCTGGGTATTATCAAAAGCGATATTATCCTAGAAGAATATGAAAAAGCACTCCCAAAGGCGCGATCGCTATATTGAATCGCTTACCTGGCAAAGTCTTAAAGTTTAATCACTCACATTATCGACAGGTAAAAATTCTTTAAGCGCTTCTGTCTCGCCAGCTTTTACCATTGGCATCGAAAGAGGTACTGAACTAGGAATCGCAAATAACTGTTCTAATTGACTCAAACCTGTCAAGCCACCACATAATAATACTTGGTCGCTGATTCGCAAGTCCATGCCGCCATCAGGATAGCGAATAAATTTACCATCGCGCCGGATCGCCTGTACCTGTACTCCATACTGCTTACCGATCTCTAAATCTTTAAGGGTTTTACCTAATGTTGGCGCATCTGCATTGACTGTAACCCACTGACAAGCACTATTTTCTCCAGGAACAACAGCTTGTCCTTTAGCTAATTCTGCTAAAGCCGCTAGTTCTTCATCTGCTCCCACCACTAGCAAGCGATCGCCTTGTGCCAATTTGGTTTGATTGTTGGGATAATCAATTTCTTCGCCGTTTACGCGGCGAATTGCCATCAAACTCACTCCTGTTAAATAGCGCATATCCGCTTCTTCTATGGTCATGCCAATTAAGGGCGAATAAGATGGTAAAGGATACCAGCGCTGATTTAAATCGCGAGTGGCTTGGCGCAAATCACGAGCAACTTCAGTTGCAGAACGCTCTGGGCGCAAATCTAAATAATGATCGTTGCGGATTTGCTGCATTTCTCGTTGTACTACTGCTGGCGACAACAAGCCCAAGCCAGTTAATAAATGAGTTGCCATTTCTAAACTGGCTTCAAACTCTGGTTGCACAACTTCCCTAGCTCCCAATTGATACAGTACTTCAATACTTTTATCCTGGGTAGCACGGACAACCAAATCTAACTCTGGGCGCAATTCCAAAGCGCGTTTCAAGCAAAGACGGCTACTTATGGGGTCTGGGAGTGCGATCGCCATTCCTTTGGCATGATTCACCCCGGCAGTTTCCAAAACGTGTAAACTGACACAATTGCCATAGACATAAGACACCCCAGCCTCACGCAACTGCTGAATTCTACTCTCTGATTGGTCGATTACCACCACAGGTAGGTCGTGTTGCAACAACAACTTCACCAAATTCTTGCCGACTCGCCCATAACCACAAACTACTACATGGTCTTTGAAGGGCAAATCTTCTGACACATCCCGCGCCTGATCTTCTTCTAAGTATGGTCTTAACCAAGGCATTGATTCGGCAAAGTTAAATAAAAATGGCACTAACCCCAGTACAAAGGGAGTAAGCATGAGAGTAACTGCGGTAGTTCCCAAAATTAATAAATATATTTGTCGGGATACTAGCCCTAAAGACTGCCCTTCACTAGCAAGAACAAAGGAAAATTCCCCAATTTGCGCCAATCCCAAACCGGCAATTATGGCTGTTTTCAAAGAGTAGCGAAATAGTTTTACTAGGGGCGTGATAATCAAAAATTTACCGACGAAAACTATTGCCACTAACACCAAAATCAATTCCAGGTTATTCCACAAAAACACTGGGTCAATTAACATTCCAATGGCGGCAAAAAATAAACTGGCAAAGATATCTCGCAGTGGTTCGACATAAGTCAGGGTTTGGTCGGCGTACTCCACCTCAGAAATCATCAAACCCGCGACAAACGCGCCCATCTCAATAGACAGCCCCAAATGCTCTGTCAATAGGGCAATGCCTAAACACAGGGCTACAACCCCTAATAAAAATAGTTCTTTACTTTCGGTGCGGGCTAGCAGTTGCAACAAAGGCGGTATCAGCCAAATCCCCGCAGCTACCGCCCCAGCAGCAAATAAACCAATCGAACCTAGCGCTGTGAGGACGGCGATGCCAATAGTTTCTGCTGGTTGATTGAGGGCTGGTAAGACTGCTAACATTAGTCCCAGCGCCAAGTCCTGAACTACCAAAATCCCTAGCATCACCTGCCCGTGAGGCGTTTCTGTTTCGTTGCGTTCCATCAAGCACTTAAGGACAACCGCTGTGGAAGACAGAGACAGAATACACCCCAAAAACATCCCTTTAGCAGGTAAAGCTCCCCAAGCTCCGCTTAACCCGCATACTACAACTGTCACCAAAATTGTCAAAGCAATCTGGAGTCCACCTCCACCAAGAGCGATCGCTTTTACCTTCTTGAGTTCTGCAAAGGAAAATTCCACACCCAAGGCGAATAACAAAAAGGCGACCCCGAACTGTGCCAAAGTCTCTACTTGAATCAGTTCTTTAATCAATCCTAGTCCCGTTGGCCCAATGACTATCCCGCCAATGAGATACCCCAGCAGCACGGGTTGTCGCAAAAGTGCCGCGAATAGTCCGCCGCAGGCTGCAACGCCTAGAACTAAAACTAAATCAATAATTAACCGAAAATCTTCTTGCACCAGTTTTTAAAGAACTCTTTAGACCTATTAGTTTAGGATACAAAGTTTTATATATCCCAGGATAGTTTGTTTAAATATTGGGCATTGGGCATTGGGCATTGGGCATTGGGCATTGGGCATTGGGCATGGGGCATGGGGCTAGAAGAGATGTTTTTTATAATGCAACAATGAGTCTTTGATACTCGCGGACGAGTCTTTAATACTCGCGGACGAGTCTTTGATACTCGCGGACGAGTCTTTAATACTCGTGAATGAGTCTTTAATACTCGTGGACGAGTCTTTGATACTCGTGGACAAGTCTTTGATATTCGTGGACAAGTCTTTGATATTCGTGAATGAGTCTCTAATACTCGCAGACGAGTCTTTAATACTCACAGGTGCAGTATTCCTCTACCCCATGCCCCATGCCCCATGCCCCATGCCCATTAAATTTTAGGCGAACTGAGGGCATTCAATAATAGCAGCGACCACGGCACTTTAATATCAGGTATAAGCCATGAGTATTTTCTCAGTACAGGCAATGCAGCAGGTAGTACAAAACGCAGAGAGCGTAATGATGCAGGCCGATCGCCATTTTCATCTACAAGATTATATTTCTTAGCCAGTTCGGCAACAATCTGTACACGTCCTGTACGGCTGATCAGATTTGGCTCACTAGCAAGTGCAGCGATCGCTCGTCCAGTTAATAGAGGAGTTTCCCAGTTGTAGCGATCGCTAATTAATGAGTTTTTCAAGTCAGTAGCATTGGTTTGATTCATTTGGGAAGCAAAACGGGAAAAAAGCTCAGTACCAACAATACCCGGCCAAATTGAAACAGAAGTGACGTTATGGGGTTTTAACTCAACAGCCATATTAGCAGCTAGGCGATCGCAAGCTGCTTTGCCAACACCATAAGCTATATCAAAAAAATAAAACATACTACCCCACGAGGAAATCGTGCAAATTAGTCCAGAGTTACGCTTAGTCATCATCCGAGCCGCAAAAACACTCGCAACATAGTGGCTGCGAAGACCAACGTTGTTGCTAGCATCCCAAAGACTTGGTTCAGAATCCCAAAAGGGCTGCCCCTGAACGTCTTTTACTGCCTGAACTCCTGAGTAAGCATTATTTACCAGTAGGTCAAGTTGTCCATCCTGTTCATCTTGAATGCGATCAAAAAGCAAACGCACCTGCTGATCGTCGCTGTGGTCTACTTGGACGGGAATGCATACACCACCGACTTCCTCAATGGCTGATTTCGTTTCACTAAGACTACCTGAAACCCCATCACTAGAAGAGTTGTTGAGGCTGCGACCCGTGACGTATACAGTTGCGCCAGCTTCACCAAGACCAATGGCAATTCCCTTACCAATTCCCCGCGTAGCACCTGTTACCAAAGCCACTTTACCTTCAAGGTGTTTCATGAGCGCTCATTTCTAATCTTTTACCGTTAAATATTGATTATTACAATATTCTTTCGTAGCTGTGACTGAAACAACTTCTACTTCTATCGGTTTTTCTTTAGTTCCGTCGATTAGAAACTCACTGGCTCCTTCATGAGGTTTTTTCGTATTTCCCCAATCATAGGTGTAACCTAAACCTGTCCAAGGATAATATTCTTGACTAGGACTAGCATCTAGGTAAGAAATTCTGTATATCTCTTGCAAAATCGGATAATTAGCAGAAATCGGTATATCAAAAACATCACAACTAGAATCATTAGTTTCTGGATCGATACATGGTCTACTTAAATCTTCAGCTTTCACCCACATTTCGACAAAATGCGTCTTATTTGAATTTCTATTTAAAATTAAGCCTAAATACTGCTGTAACCTTAGAGAAAGCATGATATTACCGGGAATCTCTATACCAATACCCTGACAATTTTGACAAAATTCTTTAACTTGAGGGACAGCTGTTAACCAAGTGCGTGTTTCTATACTTTTTTTTGTACCTATTTTCCAATCCTCAGTTGGGTTTTTAACATATTTCCAACTTGCCATCAAATATTCAATTTTGCCGTTATTTTCTCTCCATTTTACTTGAGGATTAGTTTTTGACAATGACCAAAGATTTTTTACTACTTTCTCTTCACTCGGTCTTTTTGCATCCTCAATAGCTTCATCTAACTGTCTTTTCAGAGCTTTATAACTTTCTGGTTTATTTTTCTCCAGATACTCATTGACATTTAGGTTGCTTTCTAATTGCGCTAATAAATCCTTTCTAAGGTTTGATGTACTCTGTCTGGGAATTTCTGTAGCCAGCAAACTGGAATATCCAACTGCCAAAAATGCACCTGCCAAGCTTAAAAATACTTGAGTCTTTAATTTTTTCATTAAAATAATCCTGTGAATTTCTAATAATAGGGGGAATGTCACATCCTGGGTCAAACCCAAAGATTGAATCTGATTTTATATTTATGTTTGGTTGAAATGCTATTGTGCTTAATATTTTTAATTAACTTTATCTGTATAAAAATTAATATCTACAGCAATCCTAAATCATTCGCGCTCGACAAGATCCCCGACTTCTTTGAGAAGTCGGGGATCTGCGGGTTCAATTCTCACAAATTAAATAAGATTGCTACATATCTAGTAGTCTGCCACAGGCATTATGACAAATTAATAGAGTTCATCGTAAGCAGGGGACTAGTATTTTTTACTCAGCACTTTCTTTTTCAGGCTGACATATCTGCGACAGGAAGCGATCGCAGTTGAGCTAGAGCTAATAATACCCATATAATTACTTATGATTTACAAGCTATTTTTAGGTAACTAAATTATGCCATACAGACACAGCAATGCTCATTTGTGTACCTCTGCAACATATTAACCCAAGTTGCGGGTTATCATGCTGTGGGTACTAGGGTTTTCAAAAGTTAAAAAATATTTCGCTAACAGCATCCATACTCACATTTAAAATGGGAATAATAAAGTGTTTGTTTATACTAAATAGTTAGAAATACAATGCAACCCCAACGTACTGCTGTGATCTTGATTGGTTATCAAAATGACTACTTTGCAGCCGATGGTATTCTACATAATGTGATTGAGGAATCCTCAAGAGCCACCAAAGTATTAGAAAACACCGTTGAGCTTGTACGATGTTTGGTACAAACTCCAGTGTTGATGATTGCCACACCGATTTTTTTTACGCCAAACTACCAGGAATTGGTTGAACCTGTTGGTATTCTCAAAATTATCAAGGAAGTTGGGGCTTTTCAAGCTGGTACAAAAGGATCGCAGATGATTGATGAGTTGCTACCCTTTCGCAGCAGAATTCTCGAAGTTCCCGGAAAACGAGGATTTAATGCTTTCATAAATACTAACTTAGACATGATTCTCCATGATAAAGAGATTACTCATGTAGTTCTAGCTGGTGCAGTCACTTCGGTCTGTATTGATTCTACAGGTCGTTCTGCCCATGAGAAAGGCTATCAGGTTGTTGTTTTGTCTGATTGCACTTCTGCTCGCACGGTGTTTGAGCAAGAATTTTACCACACTCACGTCTTCCCCTTATACGCCGATACAATTAACCATACCGAGTTACTTCAGCGTTTGACGAGTACAGAGAATGTCAGATTTAAGCAATGAATTGCATACACAGATTCAGTACAGTTTGATTGAGAAATTGTCTGAATCTGAGCGGCGTTACCGGGAATTGGTGGATAGTCTGCGTGAAATTGTGTTTAAGTGCGATCGCTTGGGTAATCTCAATTTCCTCAACCGAGCCTGGACAAATACCCTTGGTTATGGGATAGCAGATGTCATCGGTAGTGCTTTAGGCAATTTCATTGACTTGGACGATCGGCACTTGTGGGAAAAAACTCTAGAAAAGCTACAAACTGGAGTAGAGGTTTGCCAAACATTCCGCTTTTACCATCAAACTGGTGTAATTGTTTGGTTGGAACTGTCTGCTCAACCTCAAAGTGAAACAGAATTCTCTGGCTCACTAATCAATATTAGCGATGTCTACGAGGAGCTTCGCTTACGCAAATACGCAGAAGCATTACTAAAGCAAACGAATGAGCAATTGGAAGCTAGGGTAGAACAACGAAATACTGAGCTAATTCAAGCTAATCACGACCTAAAAGTTACCCTTGAGAAACTCAAATATACTCAGGCTCAACTGGTGCAAACTGAAAAAATGTCGAGCCTGAGGCAATTAGTTGCAGGGATTGCTCACGAAATTAATAATCCAGTTAACTTTATTTACGCTAATCTCACCCATGCATCTGAGTATACAGATGTCTTATTACAAATCTTGCAACTTTACCAGCAAACCTATCCAGTTCCCTCGCCACATATTCAAGAAGCAATAATAACCTGGGATTTGGACTTTATTCAAAAAGATTTAGGTAAGGTGCTGGAGTCGATGCAAGTTGGCAGCGATCGCATTAGAGAAATTGTGCTGTTACTGCGAAATTTTTCTCGGTTGGATGAAGCAGATATCAAAAATGTTGATATTCACGCAGGTATCAATCACACAATCACATTGTTGCGTCACTGCTTCCAAAGCGAGTCGGGAAATATGGTGATTCAAGTAATTAAAAACTATGGAGTAATTCCCCAGGTAAAGTGTTATCCTGCGCAAATGAATCAAGTATTCATGAATATTTTAAATAATGCTATCTATGCTTTAAAGGAGGTAATTGCTAATCTATCGATTAGTCAAAATCCTCAATCTCAATCGTTTGTTCCTACTATTTGGATTAGTACTGAAATCGTTGATGAAACTTGGCTTACTATTCGCATTAAAAATAATGGTTTGAGTATTCAAGAATCGGTAATTTCTAAAATATTTGATCCGTTTTTTACAACAAAACCTGTTGGTAAAGGAACTGGACTTGGCTTATTTATTAGTTATCAGATTGTAGTAGAAATGCACCAAGGTCAGTTAATATGTAACTCAAAAACAAGCCAAGAAACAGAATTTTGTATCCAAATTCCCATCTAATAACCCAAGTTACTATTTATGCTTGCAGGTGTTCAGATGGTGTTGCATAAATAATAAAATCTCCTCCAGAGGAAAATTTTGGATGGGTAATGGCTACGGAAAACATTGTTTTCTCATTTATATGAGGGGTCTGACCCTCTATTTATCATCTGTATGCACCACTGGGAAGGGGTTTTGGTCAAACCAAGCTTGTTGGTAATCAACTTGAGCGTTTATTCACAGGATGACGCTGGCTAAACAAGCGATTAAACTATGGATAATGTCAAGCAATTGTTGCTTTTAACACCACTTACATAAATTTAATCTCATTGTCAAATCTAAAACCTCATTCTGTTATATAAAATACCAGTTATGTCAGCCTATCAAGGAAGTTGTGGGGAGACCACCGATTTGATTATTGGTGTTCACAACCAAGAAAACCTCGAATTACCAGCAAATTCTGCTCCTGTGGGTGCTCTTGCCACAAGACAAGGAACTTTTTCTACGTTTCTTGCTCCCTTGACTCAGGATACTTTTAAACAGGTCGTTAAGGATGTCGAGCAAAAATTACAGATTGTTCATCAAACCCTATCAATGCTTGATTCTCATGGGTTTGAAACTCTTCTGCAAGAAATGTTGCATTCGATTACCTTGAAAACTGGGGAATTACTGGGAGCAGACCGGACGACGATATTTTTATTGGATGAAGAAAAACAACAACTCTGGTCAATTTTAGCTGAGGGTGAGGGCGGTCGCTCTTTAGAAATCCGCATCCCTGCAAATAAAGGCATTGCTGGGGAAGTCGCCACTTTTAAAGAAGTTATTAATATTCCCTTTGATTTTTATAACGATCCGCGATCGCATTTTGCCCAAGAACAAGAAAAAAGAACTGGCTATCGCACCTACACGATGTTAGCTTTGCCACTTTTAAATGAACATGGGCAATTAGTTGCGGTAGTACAATTACTGAATAAATTAAAATCTGGGAACAATCACAATGCTCTACTTGCAGAGCGCATTGATACCAAAGGTTTTACTTGTACTGACGAACAATTATTTCAAGAATTTGCCCCTTCGATTCGCTTGATTTTAGAGTCCTCACGCTCTTTTTATGTCGCCACCCAAAAACAAAGAGCAGTGGCGGCGCTAATGAAGGCAATCAAGTCTCTCTCTCAAAGCAGTCTCGACTTAGAAGACACCCTCAAACGGGTGATGGATGAAGCCAAAGAATTAATGAATGCCGATCGCAGTACACTGTGGTTAATAGACCGCGATCGCCATGAATTGTGGACGAAAATCACTCAGGATGATGGTTCAACGAAAGAGTTGCGAGTCCCGGTAGGTAAAGGCTTTGCTGGTATAGTAGCGGCTTCTGGCAAGAAACTGAATATTGGCTTTGATTTGTACTACGATCCTGACTCAGAGACAGCTCAAAAACTTGACCAGCAAAATGGCTATCGTACCTGTAGCTTGCTTTGTATGCCAGTATTTAACGCCGATCGACAATTGATTGGCGTTACCCAACTCGTAAATAAAAAGAAATCCGGGGATTTTCCTGCTTATAATCCAGCTGATTGGCCCAAAGCTCCCGACTGCTTCCAAGCTAGCTTTGACCGCAACGATGAAGAGTTCATGGAAGCTTTTAATATTCAAGCGGGAGTAGCGCTGCAAAATGCCCAGTTGTTTGCCACAGTCAAGCAACAAGAACAAATGCAACGTGACATTCTGCGTAGTCTTTCCAATGGTGTGGTTTCCACTGATAAAACTGGGTTAATTATCGCCGCTAATGAAAGTGCCAAACGTTTGTTAGGGCTGGCGCCAGAAGACCGTTTAGAAGGTAAATTAGTTACTGATGCGATCGGCATCAAAGAAGGTGACTTTAGCAAGTGGTATCAGGATGCATTACATGCAGTTGACTTAAAAGGCCGCCAGCAATATTACCCAGATCGCACACTCCTAACCACTGATACAGAACAGCACAGTATTAATTTATCGATTAACACAATTGCCGATGCTAGCGACCAAGAGCAAGTCCGTGGGGCGTTGGTGGTGATGGAAGATATTAGTGATGAAAAGCGGCTCAAGAGTACGATGTACCGCTATATGACCCAAGAATTAGCCGAAGAATTGCTGAAATTAGATGACGCTAAACTCGGAGGCGATCGCAAAGAAGTTTCGATTTTATTTTCCGATATTCGCGGCTACACTACTTTAACGGAAAACTTAGAAGCAGAAGAAGTGGTGAGTATGCTCAATGAATATTTTGAATCAATGGTGGAGGCAGTCTTTAAACATAAAGGCACTCTTGACAAATATATCGGCGATGCCATCATGGCTGTGTTTGGTTCTCCTCTACCATTAGAAGAACACGCTTGGATGGCAGTACAAACATCTTTAGAAATGCGCGATCGCTTGCACGAATTTAATCAACGTCGCTATGCAGATGATAAGCCCAGAATTAAAATCGGCATTGGCATCAATTCTGATACCGTGATTAGTGGAAATATTGGCTCTAGTAAGCGGATGGAATTTACTGCGATTGGCGATGGCGTTAATCTTGGCTCTCGATTAGAAAGTGTTAGTAAACAGTATGGTTGCGATATTATTATTAGCCATAACACCTTTAAACCATGCCAAGATCACATTTGGGCTAGAGAACTAGATTACATTCGTGTCAAGGGTAGAAACGAACCGATAGCTATATACGAATTACTAGGTTTACGTTCCAATTCAATTGAAAGCAAAAAATTGCAAGTGATTGAGCACTATCATAAAGGGCGTGAGTATTACCTTAAGCGGCAGTTTTCTCTTGCCAGAGCTGAGTTTGCTAATGTTTTGGCAGCAGATAGCCAGGACAAAGCTGCTATGTTGCATCTGTTGCGTTGTCAGCATTGGTTACAATCACCCCCAACAGAATCAGATTGGGATGAAGGAGTCTGGACATTTCAGGAAAAATAACCCTACCGACTTTTCAGTTAGGGTTTCTAACTAATACCAATTTGAAAAAAGATGTAGATTAACTGATTATTTGTCACTGGTAACAACTTGTGTAATAGATTTCAAGTTGGTGAGGTAGACAAGCTAAGTTTGTTACCCAGGTATCAAACGTGTTTTACTCTTGAATTATGAATTCTAAATTATACTGTATTAATCTTCCTTTCTAAGAGAATGAATAATTAATTCTAACGAACTCAGACAATATTATATAACTAAAATGATCGTGAACCAGATAATATTTAACCTTAAATATTTAAAATAATAGGCTGTTAAAACAAAGTGATTTTTTATATTATAAAATTAAACAATATGTTGAAAAATAACTTTTAGTAAATCTCCTTGTTTAAAAGGCTTAGTTAAATAGCCTGATGCTCTAACCATCTTAGCTTTAGCTCTATCTATAAATCCTACTTTTTCTGACACTATAATCACAGGTGTATTTTTAAAATATGAGTGTTTACGCAGCAAAGAGCAGAGTTCGTATCCATCTAAATTAGGCATTGATATATCCAACAAAATTATGTCAGGTTTTATACGGATAATCTGCATTAAAGCTTTTAAAGAATCAGTGACTCCGATAACAGAAAAGGTTTGCTCATCTAAATAACTTTTAATAGCATTCAATATTGTAGGACTGTCATCAATACACAAAATTGTGTAGATTTTTCTGTCGGCAGGCGGTTGGATGATTTGCTGACCTCTGTATTCATTAGTATTAATTGAGTATGCTGCTGGTTTACAGCCATTTATTTTAGGCAACTTTGGCGTAGTTTTGACTTTAGGTTGTAGCTCATTTATTTGGAAAAATTGTGAGGTATGCAATTGATAACTTGGCGATGTTTGACGATAAACTGCTTCATTTTGGGGTGTTAAACATTGTTCAACTAATAAACGTAGATTTAGATGACAAAACTTTGGCATATCATCCAGAAAACTCTCAGGAATAAATTCATAGCTTCCCTCCTCTAAATTCAGAAATGACTCTAAAACTTCTAGCGCCAATTGCTCTATCAGCATTGCTGCTTGAGAGGAACTGATATATTTCTGATTGACTAACCAACAAATAGCCAGATAATCTGGGTTCGGTATTGTCTGATTTTCGATACCAGTTTCAAATATCGCCCGCAACTGGTCTTTGATTCCGTCAGGGAGAGTAGAAATTTGCTGACTCAAGCGTTGCAAATTTCTGTAAAGCGGCTCAAACATTTTCTCTGAGTAGCAGGCATAAATTAGTTTCCCTTCATCTACATATATTGACCAAGAGCCTGATGTGCTAAACACCTGTAAATAACCAGTAACCGACTTACCAGTGATTTTTTTCAACAAAGGTAGGGGCTGGAGCTTTTGGAAAAATCTGTATCTACTAATCGGAAGTGTTTTCATTGGGATAGCTCTGGAATAAAATTAGCATTTGCAGTTAAAATTAGTGAATTACCTTTTCGGAATTCACCGTGACTTTGTTGGAAGCACTGTCAGATAAATATAGCGGTAACAATTGAGTTAGTACAGAGATTCCACACCCCCAACTCTTAATTCACCAATCTCTGTTAAGCTATAATCCACGAGTTACAACTAAACCAATTAATGCTACTGACCAATAGCAAAATTGCCCGATTAGTTGCCAGGATATAGTATTTCAAAAATTAGATTGGTTTCTGTATCTTTAGCTAATCTAGCCAATCTAACAGTAACTCAAGTGCCACACAAAGACCATTGGCTCTCGCCCATCAGTCACAAAAGTATCATTGTTATCCGTATTTTGCGGCCTAAAATTATAGATACTTTAGTTCTCTTACAAAAGTTTTTTGTCCCTAATGCGAAAGCCTGGAGCGACCAAAATCTACTGTAATGTAAACGTAAATATTTCTCCATCAAGGCTTATAGGTATTAAGTCCGCACTGAGAAAGTATGTTTTTATATCCGTGAGAAAAGTCGTCGGGTACTTTTTCAAGAAGTTTATTCTTGAGAGTAACTTCACCAAAGAAAAAGTATTATTAAAAACTAAGCATTCCAAAAGTTCAATATCTTACTTAAGTTTGTGATTGTAGAGCAACTCTTAGTCTTGAGATTCAGCAAAATTATCATTTGCACAACAATAATCGTAAACCTCCGGCCAAGAATGAGTTTGCTGATAATTGCCGCCATGATGGTGTGTGGTGAGATGCACAAGCGACCAAATCAGCAGAAAGGAATCTCTTGATCATTACTGGAAACGGGTTCTAATGTTGTGTGGGGCTAAATAGTCACCCTGCACAAATTGGAGTGATAAATTCAAGAACTTACAGGGAAATTCTTGATTAGTAGTAGATACCTGTAAAATAGCTGTTTTCAGCTAGATGGTAAATAACAAGTAACATACTCACTAAAACTTAGATTACTATAATTTTCAAAAAAAGTTACCAAAAATATATAAACTTCATGATAAATCAGTAAAGTAAACATGAAAACTAATTGATATAGGACTCGTATTTGATTTTTGAAAAAACTCAGTACACATTTATTCCCTTCTTGCCTGTTCCCCCAACCCTGTTCCCTGTTCCCTGGCTACGTAAGTAAGTTCAGGAATCAAATCGGATTCCTATATCATCTTCCAAAAAATTGTTATAAATATTTATTTGTTTTTTAGTCTAAACTCCAGGTTTAGTCTCTTAATTTATCTGTGGGGTAGGAACCCTCCTTTTTCTTTCGCCAAATTGGACACCATTTTTTTATCGCTAAATTGATCAGTCTGTTATCAATTTCATAAACCTGACTTTAACAACTTACTTTTTCCTTTTAGAGCAAATTTATTACTGGTGCTTTAGCCGCACGGATAATTATCACTAACGGGTTAGCTATATTTCTTGCGTGAACAAGAGCGATCGCCTCCAGCACAACGTTAATTTCAGAAACTACTCCGCTCCGGTTGGAACTGTTGTAAAAGTTTCAATCCTCCTCAGGGGTAATGACATGGGCAATTAGTTAATTATGATTTGCTCCCGGTGTAGCCCAACTAGGCATCGCTCATCACAAATTACCAACCGTTGAAAGGGCGCATTCGGTCAACAACTAAGTAACTTTTTGCAAGTGTTGCACACGAGGCATAACTTCTTGGGCAAAAGGTGTCATCTCCCGGACAAAGGGATTAAATTGCAGCATGAAAGTGTCGATACCTGCATCAACGAAAGCTGCAACGCGAGTTGCAACTGTATCATAGCTGCCAACCAATCCTGCGGCTGTGCCACCATTGCCGCCAACAGCCGGATTTTTGGCGAAGAGTTGGAACATGACGACTTCTGGATCAACTCCTTTAGCAACACTTAACTTATATTGTTCTTCCAACTTTTGCAGTGCCATGAGTCGTTCTAGTTCTGCTTGGGCTTCTTCGTCTGTAGGGCGAGCAATGACAAAGGCTGAAAGACCAAAGCGGACTGGTTGGGGTCGCAAACGTGGTCGGTTCAAAACTTGTTTAATTACTTTGCGGACATCTTCAATCGGCTGACTGTTGATGAAGTAAACATCGGCTTGTTGGGCTGCTAAAATCTGCGCTGGATCTGATGCTCCTCCCAGGTAGATACGAGGATAAGGTTGAGCAACAGAGAAGGGTCGAAGGCTCAAATCTTGGATTTTGAAATATTCACCCTCGAAGTTCACCCTCTCACCGCTCCACAAAGCTCTAACAACTTGCAACCATTCACCAGAATAGCGATAACGTTCATCATGGGGAGGGAAGGGGATATTAGTACGCTCCATTTCTGGACGAAACCAAGCACTAATTAGGTTTATGGCAAAACGTCCACCACTTATTGCATCAATACCTAAGGCCATCTTGGCTAGAACGGCTGGATGAAATAATAAAGGTTTAATCGCGGCGATAATTTCTATACTTTCCGTAGCTTCAGCCAACGCGGCACAAGCTGTCCAAGTTTCCAACTGTTCTAAATCTAGACTACGAGGATTGGCAAGGTGTTGTGCGACTAAAGTGGTGACATATCCTAAACGTTCTGCTTCTAATACTAGCGATCGCGTGCGTTCAAAACTAGCATCAATCGGTTCATCTGGCGTATTGAGAGGACCAAAGTTACCCCCAACAGGTGCCCAAATACCGTAGCGTGGTTCTGACATTCTTACCTCCAAATGTAAATAGGGAGCGGGGAGTCGGGAATGGATTGGTAATCCAGCCATCGCAGCCACTAACTCGTTGTGAAAGGTTTACTTAATATAAAGACACCCTTGTTTTTTATCTTGATCTATGCAAACCTCATAATATATTACGGTAAATCGGTAGATTTATCGTAGAACATGAATCAGGTACAAAAATAAAGTTTTAGTACCGACTATAAAGGTTCTAGAAAACTATGTCTGAACCACGCTATGGGATTTGGATTCCCGTTTACGGCAACTGCGGTGTGATGAACCATCCTCTTGAACCTCGTGATGCTAGTTACTCACGAGCCAAGAATTTAATCCAATTGGCTCAAAGGTGCGGATTTACCACAACTTTAATAGCGCAACATATCATCAATCCCAGGAACCAAGAACTTGACCAGTTAGAAACTTGGACAGCAGCAGCAGCTCTTGCACAAGCAACAAACTCTATCGAGATTATTGCAGCTGTTAAGCCATTACTGTTTCATCCCGCCCTCTTAGCAAAGATGGCATTAGGTATTGATGCTATAAGTCATGGACGTTTTTCTATTAACTTAGTAAGTGCCTGGTTCAAGCCAGAAATGGAAAAACCGGGGATAAATTTCCTTACCCACGATGAGCGTTATCGTTATTCGGATGAATGGATTAGAGTTGTCAAAGCTTTGTGGAATGGAGAAAAAGTCAACTTCTACGGTGAATATTTTCAGATCAATGATTTGAAGCTTAATCCCCCACCCATAGCCAAACCACATCCGCGTGTATATGTAGGGGGAGAGTCAGAATCAGCCCAAGAACTAGCTGCAAAAGAAGCGCATACATTTTTCCTCAATGGCCGTCCGATTGAAGTCATCCGCGAAACCATTGCTCAGGTTGCTCAAAAAAGTAAGTTTCGCTCTCAACCTTTAGGCTTCGCTATGTCAGCTTTTGTGATTGCTCGACCGACAGACGAAGAAGCCCAAGCGGAATATCAAAACCTTAGAGCAATGGTACTAGCACAAGACGATCGCTCAGAATTACTTAAAGGAGTAGATTCGGAAGTAGTTATGTTCAAAAACATGGCTAAGTACCCTGGTGTGGGGAGCAATGGCGGTACAGCAGCAGGATTGATTGGTAGCTATGAAACTGTAGCCCATCAGATTGCTGAATTTACCAAAGTAGGAATTGGTACTTTCATGCTGCAATTCCAGCCTTTTGCTACAGAAATGGAGCGTTTTGCTGCCGAAATCATACCAAGAGTGCGAGTGTTAACGGTAGATAGTGAAGCGATGTCTGCGACGGGCTGCGCCTATACTAATACCAATTCTCTAAAATTGGACTACAGATGAGAGAATAAGAATAAACCAGATGAAGGATGAACAATGTCAGGGATATATCAGCTAGAAAT
>NZ_JBALDE010000214.1:0-35313 GCF_036917515.1 Nostoc sp.
GAACTATTTTTTCTCTTAGCTCAACGGAGTAGGCTTTCATTTTTATACACTATGTCTCTGCTTACTGTATTCTATGCGATTGCAATCCGCTATAATTGAGGCAGTCGGTGCGCAGCTTGTCTTTTTACCCCTTTATTCTCCAGATTTGTCCCCTATAAAATTGTATTGGTCAAAACTGAAGTAGTGTTGCCTGCTGTAAAAGCTAGAACCACTGAGGCACTTAACCAAGCCTTAACGCAGATCATTACTGAGCAAATCTCCTCTGATGATGCTTGGAGCTGGTTCACTCACTGTGGTCTATTCATGTGAAAACCGCTGTAAAGCCAGGTAGAAAGCCTGTTTTACTTCTGTTAACGCAGCGGGGCACAGTCCATTCTGACTCTTGAATTCTGTTGTATAAAGATACCAACAACATTTAATATTGCAATCTGTTTAATGCTCAAATTATTGCCAGCACTGGGTAGTATACATAACAAATACTTACTTATTTATTAATATTACGAGTGCTTTGATGATTGAAATCCTAGCTACACTTTCTGCCTCTGCGGCAGCAGGAATGAGAATAGGCATACCTTTGCTAATTATTGGATTATTGCAAGGTAGCAACTTGTGGTCACAAGTCCCAATTCTGTCTCACATTTCTCCACCAATATTATTATGTTGCCTCACCAGTTGGTCATTAATCGAATTATTAGCCTCAAAAAAGCTCTGGGGGCAAAGACTGCTCCAAATGGTTCAGTTATTCATGTCTCCCCTTGTAGGCGCAATTATGGGGTTAGGAGTAGCTACTGCAACAGCAACCCCAAACTGGCTGATTGCCATAATTGGAGGTTTATTAGCTTTGGTACTCCAGCTCGTCCAAGTTGGTTGGTTCTATCGGTTACGTGGCTTACCACTATGGGCAGTCTTCCTTCAAGATACCTTGTGCATTGCTCTAGTACTATTTGCCTTTGATGCCCCTTGGCAAGGAGGAGTAATTGCTTTAATACTGCTTTGGTTTGCAGTTCGTAGTGCGAAGCAGTGGTATGACTGGTATCGGCAGAAAAGTTAGAAGTTAAAAGTGAGAAGTTAGGAATGAAGATAGAAGTTAAGAGTGAAAAGTTAGCAAGAAAAATTTAAAACTCCTAACTCCTAACTCCTAACTCTTTTCATTTACTGCAAAAGCCCAATCATGTGCAAGAAGCCGTGACCGGTAATCAGCTCTACGATTAAGGCAATAAAACCCAGCATCGCAATCCGACCATTCCATACTTCAGCACTAGTTGTCAGACCCCACTCCCAACGCTCTTGAGGGTACATCTTAACCATTTTTTTCATTTGGGCAGCTTGCGAAAGCTTGAAACTGGGGTTTCTCAGCGCATCAATCACTAATTCAGCTAGTGCATTAATAAATACTGGATGGGTATTGGGAGCAGGTACGCGGCGGAAGTTGTGAATTCCTGATTCTTCGGCTACTTCCCGATACTCAATATCAATTTCTTGTAGTGTCTCAATATGCTCTGAGACAAAACTAATTGGCACGACAACCAAATCTTTCACGCCTTGTACGCCTAGTTCTTTAAGGGCATCTTCAGTATAGGGTTGAAGCCATTCTACTGGACCGACACGACTTTGGTAAGCTAAGGTGTGGGTATTGGGTCGATTGAGAGTCTGCATAATCAATGCAGTACACTCTTCAATTTCCAGCTGGTAAGGGTCGCCTGCTTCTTCAACGTAGCTTTTCGGAACGCCGTGAGCGCTGAAGAATATATGAACGTCATCTGGGTTAGGGAATTGCTCAAGTTCTTGGACTATGAGTTGCACCATTGCTTGGAGATAGCCTGGTTGTTTGTACCAAGAAGGAATGACGGTGTAATCAATCGGTTGAAGTTTCGGATCTTCTTGCCAAAGCTTTTCTAAAAGCCGGAAGCTGGAACCACTGGTGCTGATAGAAAACTGGGGATATAGTGGTAATATTACCAAGTGTTCTAACTTATCTTGGGTAATTTGTGCGATCGCCTCTTCTGTATAGGGATGCCAATAACGCATTCCCACGTAAATATTAACTTCTTGCCCCAAAAAACCTAACTGTTCTTTTAGAGCTTCCCCTTGGGCTTCTGTAATCTGCCGCAGTGGAGAACCACCACCGATTTGCTTATAATTTTCTCGAGATGTTCTGGTTCGCCGCGTGGCGATAAACCAGGCTAGGGGCTTTTGCAACCAGCGAAATGGTAGGCGAATAATTTCCGGATCGGAAAATAGATTGTACAAAAACGGCCCAACATCTTCTAGCTTATCAGGGCCACCGAGATTGAGTAATAAGACGCCTACACGACCCATAGCAGTTACTTTCCCCCAATCTTTTCAGGTTTTTTACTAATGTTAACAATATATCTTTATTAAATATAAAGCTTAATAGCAAGGAAATATGCAATGGCAACAATTTTAAGGGATTGGAGTTACCGTTATCAGTGGTTATATGATGGTATCTCTCGTTTAGCAGCCTTAAGTGTAGGTGGTGAAGCCTGTTTTCGGCAACTTGCTTTGCAAGGCTTAACAATTCACTCAGATTCTCAGGTTTTAGATTTATGTTGTGGTAGTGGTCAAACGACGGAGTTTTTAGTAAAAACTTCACAAAACGTAACAGGATTAGATGCCTCACCCAAGTCTTTGCAACGGGCGCGGCAAAATGTACCATTAGCTTCCTATGTCGAAGCTTTTGCCGAGAAAATGCCATTTGCAGATAATCTGTTTGATGTGGTGCATACCAGCGTTGCACTACACGAGATGCAGCCTCAGCAATTACGAAAAATTATTAATGAAGTTTATCGGGTGCTGAAGCCAGGAGGAGTGTTTACGCTGGTGGATTTCCACGCTCCAACAAATCCGATATTTTGGCCTGGGGTATCGGTGTTTTTGTTATTGTTTGAGACAGAAACAGCTTGGGAATTACTAAAAACTGATTTAGCTGAGTTGTTAGCTAAGACTGGCTTTAAAGTGAGTAAGTCTACTCTATATGCAGGTGGGAGTTTGCAAGTGATACAGGCGAACAAATGAACAATACTGCTTTATTAATGGCAAGATTTTGATGAATTGCAATGGTGAAGATATTGATATCTCCAAATATAAATATGATTTCAATCCCTAATAAAGATTTTGAGGAATTGCAATAAGAGTTTAAAGATTTAGGGGGAAGTTTTGGCTATTAAGGCTAAAATCAAACAGAACTAATTTGATAACACCGACGTGAACATATTCACGTCGGCTTCTTTATGACCTATACTGAATCTACGGTTTATTACACCCTGGAGTTAGGGGCTTTGGATTACCCCCTACTTTTCTTAATGGCAAAGTTTTTCCCACAAAACAGCATTCATACTATCTACAGTAATACTGTCAAATGAACTATTGGGAAGCTCATGTGATTCCAGTAATCTGCCATCAACAGTATAAGATTCATAGCCAGCTAATCTATTCATCCTTTCTCTACATAGCATTTGGTTATATGTAACCATGTATTTATTATGTTCTTGACTAATTACTAAAGCCTTATAAGCATAGCCACCATTAATTTGTGTAATAGATTCAGTATCAACAGATAAAGTTGCGTTATTTTCATTAATAGAAACATGAACCCACTCAGTAGCCGTGGCAGGTAACACGGCAGAAGCAGTGATTAGTAAGCCAAGAAACAAACTTTTCATAATACACCTATCAATAAATTTCCATCATCTTTTAGGCGTTAGCCTTCAGGCATCAGGAACTTTAAGGATATTATGCAAAGATTTTATGAATGCCCTAGACTTACTTGATGAGTATTTAGTACGGATAGGAAATAAACTATATTCAAAATCTAAGGTTGATTTTTTATATGTGAAATTTGTACACTTACCCTTTTGCCCATTTGACCATACAGTAACCTAAATATAAAGGAATTTAGTAATTCAACGTAGAGATGATGAAAGAACTAACACGCCGCAAATTTATTGCAACAGCGACAGTGGCGACAGGTTTTGCCCTCGCAGTACAACCCATTTCTGCCGGAGTCATTACTACTAATGCCAAGGGGTTAGTAGCTGGTGCAGTGAAAATTCCTGTCAAAGATGGCGAAATTCCTGCCTATAGAGCAGCACCAGCTACTGGTAACAATTTCCCCATCGTTTTGGTAATCCAGGAAATCTTTGGTGTACACGAGCATATCCAGGATATCACTCGTCGCTTTGCTCAGTTAGGATATTTAGCGATCGCACCCGAATTGTTTGTGCGTCAAGGCGATGTCTCGAAGTTAAGTAAAATAGACGAAATTCGTCCAATTGTTGCCAAAGTGCCAGATACCCAGGTGTTATCTGATCTTGATGCTACAGTAGACTGGGCAAAGAAATCAGCTAAGGGTAATGGCGAGAAGTTGGGAATTACAGGCTTCTGTTGGGGTGGTCGTATTGTTTGGTTATATGCCGCACATAATCCCCAAGTGAAGGCTGGTGTGGCTTGGTATGGGCGACTTGTGGGCGATGCTACCGAACTTCAACCCAAGTATCCAGTCGATATTGCATCAAAACTGACAGTCCCGATTCTCGGACTCTATGGTGGGAAGGATACAGGTATTTCTCTTGATACAGTAGAGCAGATGCGCGAGCGCTTACAGTCCAGCAGTAGCAAATCTGAAATTATCGTCTATCCCGATGCACCTCACGCATTTTTTGCCGATTATCGCCCTTCCTACCGTGAGAAAGAAGCTCAGGATGGTTGGAAACGCCTTTTGGCATGGTTTAAGCAAAATGGTGTTTAAAAAATTAGCTACTCATGAACTGTGACGCTGAAAAAAATCCCAAATTGTTTCACTGGCGTTCAGCCCCAGCTTGGCATTAAATTTGTTTAAACTCTCGTCAGTTGAAGAACCACCAGGCCAGAAATGTCCACCGTTTACTACCGCTAGCTGCCAGACTTCAGAGTTGCCACTACAACCTGTGTAGATAGCGGTTTTCACTTTGTCTTCAGAAAAATTCAAAGATGCATTCGATAAGGTACATTGATCGTGCGATCGCCAAAACTTTACCATGTCTGAGATCGAAACCAGCGCTCCTCGTTGAGTGTGGTCATCACCTTCATAATGGACATCGCGATCGTTTGTACCGTTGATCGTTAACATCGATATAGGAGTTTGAGGCTGACAACTAGGTTTGAGTCTAACTGGGAGCGAACCAGCTACTGATGCAAAACCAGCAATTTTATCAGGTAACTTACAAGCCAGTGCTTGGGTAAGTATACCACCTCTAGAAAAACCAGTGGCATAAACTTTATGACTATTAATATTAAGTTGCTGCTGAAGATGATTAATCAAAGCACTGACAAACAAAACATCATCTACCTTTCCTTGAGTATTACTTCTAAGGCTCCATTTTTGGTCAATTCCATCTGGATAAACAACAATAAATCCTTTTTGATCTGCTAATTCATTGAAGCGAGTCACATTACTTATAGACCGACCATTACCATCATCTCCATGAAATACCAAAACTAATGGCATCGGGTGGTCTAGATTATAAGATTTTGGGGTATAAAAATAGTAAGTACGTAACTTTCCTTGATCGTATAGTTCTCCAGAATTATCACCAATCAAGATTTTTTCTTTAGTTATACTATTTTCTTCAGCCTGAATGGAATCACAGGCTGTTACTAAACTAATTCCTAATATAAAGATTAAAATTTTTTTAGCAACCTGAGAATTCTGATATATATTCATGTTAATTAAATTCGCTGATGTCAGCTACTTATATTTACTTCAAAATCTTATTCAGCAACAAATTTTTACCTTACAGAGGCTAACAACTCAACTAGAGTTGTTAGCCTCTATTTAGATATTAAACTCTGACATTTACATAACGAGCAGGAACTCTAACCTTAACCCACCTGTTACCGCGTCGTACTGTTTCCCAATGTGCAGGAATTAACCTTCGTTGAAATCGGGCAACACCAGGTCTATGCACAATAGCACCTCTATGAACATTGGGTCTGACAATGATTTCTGCTGCTGATGCTTGTGACGGTAAGGAGGAAATTGCCAATGGCAGAGCAAGTAATGTACCTAATAGAATACGTTTCATATTCAGATATCCATCAATTAATTTTCTTGAGTTTGATACAGCATTTATCAAGAATTTGTGAACAGATATTCTTACTCATTAACTTGACAGTAAGTTTTGTTTGTTACACGACTTAATTGATTTGCTGTATTGTTCTCAGTTTAAATTGCTGAATAATAAAACACAGTGGAATAAAGTCATAATTTCAGTATGACTTTATTCACAGTTTGAACTTTGGACAAAAAAAGGGAGTTTAGAACTCCTCTTTTTTTAGTATTATTTATCACTTTATGATGAATTTTTACTGGATTTTGTATGCAATCATCCCAATCAATACGGCAAGACCTAGCGCTCTGCGAAAATAATTAACGCCTTGAAATAGCTCCATCCATGCCCAAGTAAACAAGGCGCCATTTGCCAGAAAGTCTAACACTATATTGATTTTACCTGTTGTAAAAACTAGAGTTAGTAAACTAGCAACTATCCAAAGAATCAGTGGTGGGTTTGGCATTTGACCCAAAACAATGTTACCATTGCTGTCACGGAAGGTTTTATCAATTAATGTATTTTCCATTGTTTGAAATTGCTGCTTAGGTAAGAATTATTAACTTGCAAAAATTACGGGTATATTTATTGATAGTAGACTGAAATTTGATTGCAAGTTATTTAATCACATTAAAACATTAAAGCAAATCTATTTACACCTATCTAATTGCTGAGATTAGAGGGATAAAAACTTTTGAAGAGTTTTGCAGCACTATTACTTATCAAGAAATAGTTGATGACCTTAACCTGCCAAGGACGCCCTACTCTCTACTCGTAACTCTGCAAAACATAGAAAAGCCTCCCATACCGGGAGGCTGAAAAGTTAGCGGAGACAACTTGTTAAACTACAGCGATCGCTCCTCCTAATGCAGAGAAAACTGCGGAGACGAATGCTGTGGCAAACAGCCACCACGCTGCTGTAGCTGCGGCTTTGCGGGTTTCTTCTGCTTGCCGCTGTGCTTGATACTTCACCTCTTCTAGGCGGCGTTGTGCTTCCTGCTGTATGCGTTCTGCACGTTGCAATACTGTGTTGCGTGCGCGTTCAATTTGGTCGATAATCCGGTTAGCATCTTCTTCGGAGATGTCCTCACGAGAACTCATAATTGCCACTAGGGTATCACGGTCAAAGGAGGACAAGCGATCGCGCAGGGCATCAAATCCCGCCTGGGGATCGTCAAAAACTGTGCGAACATCGCGCTTAATACTATCATAGTTAAGTTCCGGGCGATCCAGGGAGTTGAGATAGTTACGAATGCGACCAAAAACCCCATCAATTGCATCTTGAATGCCGCGTTGGATGCTCCGCACTTGTTCGACAAATTGATCCCTTACGGACACTATATTATCGGCAATCCGCGCTGCTTCTTCATCAGAAATATCTTCCCGAATTTTCAGCAGGGCGATGATCGTAGAACGATCAAATTGTCCAAGGCGATCGCCAAAACTTTCTACGCCAACTCGCGGATCGTGCAACAATAACTGCAAGTCGCGTTTGATACCTTCTGGGTTGAGTTCTTCTTTGCCAGTTTGGCGCAAATACTCTTCCAAATTATTTGTGAATGTTTCTACTCTTTGCTGTGTGCGGCTAGCTAGGCGACGAGGCGCACGTACAAAGTTACGAATCGAATTTTGGGTGGAATCAATGATTTCATTGACTTGTTCTTCACTCAAGTCTTGCCGTTGACTGAGCAATTTCACCAGTGTATCCCGGTCTACTTGCGACAACCGACGGCGCAGTGCGACGGCTCCATCTTTGGGATTTTCAAACAATCTGGTCAAATCTCGTTGAATACCTTCTGGATTCAGTTCTTGTTTACCAGTATTCCGAAGATAATCTGCGATTGTTGTCGTCACAGAGTCGTATTGCTCTTTAGCTTTATCGACTACAATTTGGGGTGTGTGGCGAACATTGTACCATGATTCCTCAGTAGCATTGATGATTTGATTAACTTGATCTTCACTCAAATCTTCTCGCTGACTCAACAATTGTACTAAGGTATCGCGGTCAAAACGAGACAAGCGTGCCCGAATTGAGTTAATTCCAGCTTGAGGATCTTCTAGTAGCTTTTTGAAGTCGGCGCGCATGCCATCAGGATTCAGTTCTGATTTTCCGGTGTTACGCAGATATGATTCTACATTTAGCCACAGAGTTTCTGCTTGATATTGTGCCTGTTCTGCTAATCCTTTGGATTCTACCAAGACGCGATCGCGTTGTTTTTCCAACTCATCGACAATACTATCTACTTCATATAACTGAACATCGTTACGTTGTAGCAATATCTGCCGAATTTCTTGGCGGTCAAGGTGCGCTAGTCGCAATGTCAGAGTTTCATAATCTGCCTCTGAGTCTTCCAACAGTGGTTTAAAATTCTGCTCAATGCCTTCGGCTGTTAAATCTGCCTTCGGAGTCACAAGCAGATAACTTTCTACTGCGCGTTGCAAGTCTTGGACTATATCTCTTTCTTCAATAGATTTTACTGTTACCAACACTTCTTGGCGGACAGATTCTAGCTGACTTGCAATGCGCTGAATTTGACCTTGGGTAAGCAATCCCCGTTGCTGCAAAATTTTGACGAAATCATTGCGGGATAGTCGTTCTAGTTCCCTACGGATGATTCCAGGGTCAGCTGCTGGGTCGTAGATGACATCATGAAATTCCTGGGCAATTCTTTCTGGACTCAGTTGCCAAGCATAAGTATTGTACAGGTAGTTTTCGACATCAGCTCGAATTGGACTATAGGTTTGTGATGGTGTTGGCAACCCTAGCTTATCTGCCTGTTCGGTGACTTTATCTTTAGCGCTAGTAAGACTACCCAAGATTTTTTCCACATCCAAATCAGACAAATCTGTACGTCCCAACACAATGGCACTTAATGCAGATAGTCCTTGCTGGAGTGTACTTTGAATTGGCCCTGAAGCAGTTTTTTGGTTCGATTCTTTGGAATCACGGTTTTCTGCTAATAACCGATCCAGCTTGGCATTGAGTTCATCTGTCTTGTTTTGTCCTGCTGGAAGTGATTTCAGATAATCCATCAATTCACCCAAACGGTCTTCGGTGGGTGGTTGTTGACTTACAACTTGCTGCCAAACTTTATACAAGGTATCAGCAATCCGGCTAACATCTTTTTTAGAAAGATCGGTGCGGCTGCTGACTAACTCGATAAACTTTTGGCGGTCGATGTTGCGGATATCTGAAGTCCCAGCGATCGATTTTAATTGCGGGTCGTTGAGTAAATTTTCAAAATCACTCCGAATCTTTGATATATCTAGCTCTGGAGGACGGATCTTTTCTAAGTAATCCTCAATATTTTCCCGGATACTCGCGGGGTCGATGGCGCTTCCTAGTTCTCGACGTACAGCAGCAGCGGCGGCTTCAGCCGTGGCTACCACTTGATTGCTCACAGTTTTAGCGCCTAGTGCAGCGGTAGCTGTCCCCATAATCGCCTGAAACCCAGATGTTGCCGTATTCACAACTGAGCCGATTAAGGAGCCTACAGTAGTGGAACTTACCCAAACTAGGAGCAAAAAGTAAGCACCCCAAATCACCAAACCGAGAGTCGCTCCTAATCCTCGGTCTGAGATGACAAGGCTCAATTTTACTGCCAGGAAAGAAGCGATTAATAAGGCGATCGTCACAGTGGCTAATGTCCAAATTCCCACTAATGTACCGATTTTGCGAATATTGCCGCCCAAACTTTCGACTTCCCTGCTATCTGAATCCGAGTCAGATGAGTGCCCCAGGTAGGAAATACCGAATGCAAGGGAGAGATTAGTTAGAACTAATTGGAAAGCAAAGGCAAGAATCACGCCGGAGATTAAAGCCACAAAAAAGCGGGGCCCGGAAATGAGAACCGATGCTTGTTCTGGTGTGACGTTTGAGCGTTCTACTGGAACCTGTGCTAACCACAATAGTGGTTTATAGAGTCCCACCATGATTTCCGTACTTTGGAACATTGGATTTCCTTCTACTAAGTTTAAATTTGGGGGAATTCAGAATTTCTTGAGAAGTAACTCTTAGTATTTATTATGTGTGTAACTATGGCAATACCTAACCCTTTAGATCAGAATCGTAGAATTTAGCTGTTTGAAGCATCTCTCCAAAGGCTGAAAACTGTATCCAGCGTCAGATATAAATTTTACTCTATCTCAGTAGAAATATTAGTAAAATTGGCAAGGACTATTAATTATTTATCGGTAATTTGTAATTTTCATGACTTACTTGAAAGGGAATGATTTTATTTAAATACTAGTTGGTTTCCAAATAGATATTTAAATCTATTTAAATATCTATTTTTTCTCACCCTCTCCAGGTGGATTTGTTTATCAGAATACGTTTCTGAGAATCGTCCCTAAGAAGTGCTTGTAGTATGTGTCTACAGGCAGAAAGCATTCTAATTATTAACAGCTACATTAAAGTTAACAAACGAATTGTTAAGGGTAAAAAATGGCAACTCGCTTTTTCAGAGTGCCAATAATTTTAACAGAATACAAAGTAATTGCGACCGCAATTATTTTGTGTTTGGTTGGACTCCTCAAGCCTAAATTTAGAACAGTCGTTTGCAATGATTGTCTTTCTTGCCTATTTAGTTTGGGATTTAGTTGGCTATAGCGTTCTGCGTGACGTTTTGCGCTTGATTGATTACTAAAGCATTAAAGAATAAAAACCAACTTGATTAGGAAGGAAAAAACAATGGAAACTCGTCCATCTACTGATTTACCATCTACTGCCAAAGCTTACAATGACCGCGATCGCAATGAATTTCTGTTTGGTTTTACTCCCCAAGCCGAAATTTGGAATGGTCGCTTGGCAGCTATTGGTTTTCTTGCCTATTTACTTTGGGATTTAGCTGGTTATAGCGTCCTGCGCGACGTTTTACATCTGATTGGCTACTAGAAACTAAACACTTAAAAACCTACTAAATTTTGGAGAAAAAAATGGCAATTAAAGAAACTCGTTCTTCTACTGATTTACCACCTGTTGCACCTGAATACAACGGTGTAGACCGTAATGCATTTTTGTTTGGTTTTACTCCCCAAGCCGAAATTTGGAATGGTCGTTTGGCAGCTATTGGATTCCTTGCATATTTGCTTTGGGATTTGGCTGGTTATAGCGTCCTGCGCGACGTTTTACATTTGATTGGCTAGTAGCCTTACCACAACCATTATGAGCGGTAAAATAGTCGTTATCTAAGCACTGTATTGCCTAGATAACGACTAAATTGCTTACTACGAACTTATTAAAAAATTGAGCAACTTGCTTACTCTTCTCTTCTAATTATTTACCAATTGTTGTACTAGAATATAACGGTATCAGTTTTCCACACCCACCTTGCTCCCGTTTAATTGGTTGCATAGTAGCGAAAAAAGCCACCTAGTTTTAGGTGACTTATCTACGATTAAAATTTGACAAAAGTTACTGAAATTTTAAACAGTTATTATTCATCAATAGAACTGGGAATACCCAAAACAGCACAGGGAAAATTAGAACCTAGAGCCTCAATCATCGGATGATTGACACAGTTGCAACCTACAAATAGAATGTCGGCAACTTCTGATTCAACAACTTTGTTAAGTTCTGTGGCAATGGAGCCAAAGCGCAGATGAGATTTGAAGGAACCTTGCCATTCTTCAGCCAGACTTCGGGCTTGCCAGAGAATTATATCTGCTTGTTGTAGGGGAGCGATCGCTGTCTGTAACTTGGGTTGAGTTAATACCTGTGTGACAGACTTTGATACTTCACTGACTGGACATTCCAATGAAGGCTGTTGTTGGGGAAAGCTTAAAATATTTGCATACTGATTGCTTTGATTATCTTCTACTACATAAACAGCTTGAACTGTAACTTCTGTATTAGTGGCTAAACGCGTTTGATGGGCAATCCAAAAAGCAATATCTAATGCTGTGTGACTCTTAGGAGATGCGTCATAAGCAACAATTAGATTAACTGCTTTCGCCTTTAGAAGTTTTTTAGAAAAAGGTTTTTTTGGTTCTGGCAACAGTACCATTTGTTCAATTAAATCATCTCGACCTGTGGCACTTTGCAGACGTGCTAACATTGGCTTAATTTGCACAGCTTTACTTCTCCTAATGAAATGAATTAGCAATGAGAAGCAGGGCGACCAATTTGAGATTTTGGACTTCAGCTACGCTCAGTCAAACGATTTTGGATTTTAGATTGAGTGACAATAACCAAAATTTAAAATCTTAAATCAGTTAAGGAAACCCCAATAATAACTGTATTACAGCCAAAGTCTTGGGGGTTCCTTCCATTGCCTACGGAGTTAGCTGACGGGTTAAGACTGGAAGGTGTCTCTCTCTTAGGAGTGCTGTTAGCTCTTTGCGGCGCGTTTAGCCCTTGCTGAGTGTTGAGTTAAAGATTAATTATTCTTCACTTTTTACTCTCAAATTGCCGCTCTCTGCAAGATTAGCCCCAAACATTGGTTCCTCCGTTCCAAATCCAGCTTTCATGAATTTGAATTAGGCTACCCACTAAAAAAATGATAATCTAATTTACTCGTCCTGAGCAAAATATTGATCGAGGAAATTTAAGGCACGGTTGCGAAGTTCAAAATACTCTTTTGAATTTTGTATGGCGGCGCGATCGCGCGGACGCTCAAAAGGAATTTCTAAAATCTCCCCGATACTAGCAGCCGGGCCATTGGTCATCAAGACGAGGCGATCAGACATATAAATTGCTTCGTCTACATCGTGGGTAATCATCATCACTGCTTGACGATTATTTTCCCAAAGATCCAATACCTGCTGCTCCAATTTGCCACGAGTTAATGCATCTAGCGCCCCAAAAGGTTCATCCATCAGCAACATTTTGGGACGAATTGCTAAGGCTCTGGCAATACCTACTCGTTGTTTCATACCTCCAGAAATTTCATCGGGATATTTGTCAGCCGCCGCCGTCAAGTTTACCATTGCCAAGTGTTGATTTACAATGCTGATTTTTTCAGAGCGATTAGCATTTTTTAACACTTCATCTACGGCTAAACGGATATTTTCTCGCACTGTTAACCAAGGTAACAGTGAATAGTTCTGAAATACCATCATCCTTTCGGCTCCTGGCTGACGAATTTCTTGTCCATCTAGCCTGACTGAGCCGGAAGTGGCTTTTTCTAAACCAGCTACTATCTTTAGTAGAGTTGATTTCCCACAACCTGAGTGACCAATTACAGAAATATATTCATCTTCACAAATCGTCAGATTAACCCCATCTAAGACAACAAAATTATCTTTCTCAGGTGTCGGATAAGACTTGACTAAATTTTCAATTTCTAAAAATCCAGGGCGGGGCGGAACTTCGGTCTGAGTATTAATAGGTAATGAGGTATATTCCATCATCAAATGCTCCGCAAATAGTTTAGTCAATCAATATTTAAGCTTGGGATTTAAGACATGAAAAAGCGAGTGGGAGCGTTAGCCCTGATGGCAAAACTATTCAGATAACCCACAGGATCGCTGGGGTCGAAGCCTTTCTTATCTATAAATACTTCTGGTGGTTCGACCTTGTAATCATCTTTGGGACATTGGATGCCCATTTCCGATGCTATCTCCCGATATAAATCTGTTCTCCAACCTTGTTGGGCAAATTTCTCGGCATTTTTGGGGAATTTAGGAATCTGTCCCCACCGCGCTGCTTGTGTCATCAACCAGATACTTCTGGATCTCCACAAAAATGTTGAGTGTTCTCCTGGCTGTTTAGGAAGGTTGTCAGGAATATCGAAGAAAATCGTGGTGTCAGCGGCTTTGATGGTGCGGTCTTTGCCATCAAAGCCGCCATAGTTATAGTTGCCGAGAATTGCGGGAGCTGTAAATTTCGCGATTGGGGCATTTTTATTTTTGGGTCTAGCACCTGTAAAGGAACGTTCTGTAAGTAGTTCAGCTACTTCTTGGCGGTTTTCTACTTTGCTGCAATACTGGCAAGCTTCAATCATCGCCTTGACGAGGGAACGATAGGTTTTGGGATATTTGTCAATGAAAGATTCCATCACCCCCAATAAACGATCTGGGTGTCCCAACCAGACTTCTTTACCTTGTGCGAAGGTAAAGCCGATGTTTTCGTTACCTGTTATTGCTCGTGTATTCCAGGGTTCTGCAACCATGTAAGCTTGCATCGCACCAATCCGCACGTTTGTTACCATTTGGGGGGGCGGAACGATGATAATCCGAAACTCTTTAAGCGGATCAACACCAGCGGCGGCGGATAGATAGCGGACAAAGTATTCGTAAATAGCCGAACTCAGCACTACCGCCCAAACTTTGCCTTCTGGCGGTTGCTTGTCAAAGTAGCCTCGAAAATCGCGCCCAAAGGCTTCTAGCGCGCCATCACCATATTGTTCTTGGTACTCGTACCACGGACGCAGCCCAAAATCCCACATGGCTTTGTCCATTGTCATGGCGTTACCGTGGCGGTGAATGGTCATGGCTGCACACAAAGGGGCGTGGCGTGCGCCTTCAGCACCAATTCTAGCGTTGGTGACGGCACCGGATACTACGGGCGAAGCATCCAGGCGACCAAATATTAAACCGTCGCGGGAAGTAGCCCAACTGGCCTCGCGGTTAAGTGTAACGTTCAAACCATACTTGCGGAAGAAACCTTTTTTCCAGGCGATCGCAAATGGCGCACAATCATTAACGGGAACATAACCAATGGTCAGGTCAGATTTTTCTAGGTCTTGGGATCTAACTACTGGTTGTACAGCTAAGGCTTCTTCAGTTAGTCCTTTGGCGGATCTATCTCCTGAAATCGCACAGGAAGATAACGCTATTCCGGTTGTGGTTGCTCCGATTCCTTTGATAAAGTCTCGTCGAGTCCAGTTATTATCACCCATTTTTATCGCTCCATTGGTGATTCATTACTCATTCCCCATTCGCAGAGTTAATGAGTATATGGTGTCTTGGCAAGAAAAAGTTTAATTAGTTAGAAGCTGTAGGACGACGAGTTACTAATTCTTGGATTTTACCCACGGCGTAATCTAAAACTAACCCAGTTAAGCCAATTATGAAAACAGCTAAAAATACTGAACTTAGGTTTAAGCGACTCCATTCATCCCAGACAAAAAAGCCGATACCAATACCGCCTGTCAGCATTTCTACGGCGACGATAACCAGCCAAGCTATCCCTAAGCTAATTCGTAAGCCAGTAAAAATATACGGCAAACTTGCAGGCAAAATTATTTTTGTAATCCGTCGCCAACGCGGCATTTCTAAAACTCGTGCCACATCTAAATAATCTTGGGGAACGCTAGAAACTCCTAAGGCTGTATTAATAATTGTCGGCCATAAGGAAGTTATGAATATGACAAAAATGGCGGAAGGATCTGCTAAGTTAAAAATTGCTAAGGCGATGGGTAGCCAAGCTAGAGGCGATACTGGTTTAAAAATTTGAATGATCGGATTAAACGCTAGCATTGCCCGTCTGGACATACCAATTAGAAACCCTAGAGGAATCGCTACTACCGCACCTAATAAAAAGCCCAATAATACTCGACGCAGACTTGCTATCAATAACCAACCAATCCCTAAATTACCTGGACCTCGCTGATAGAAGGGATTTAAGATGTAGTCTAGATTCGCGATTAGCGCTTCTGGTGGAGTGGGCATCAATTCATGATTGGCAAGTGCAATAATCCACCACAGTATAATTATTCCCAAGAAGCCCAATACAGGTAGAATAAAGACATCTTTGAGGATGACAGGTTTCGCTTTTTTCCAAGTTGCTTGTGCAGCGATCGCTGCGATCGCTGCTAAATTTAGTTGAAATATCATCTACGACCTCAACAGACTTAAGTGCAGGTACAAAAAATCGAGCAGTACCAGCCTTGGACACCGATGAGATCGGAACATCATAAAAATGCCGTCTCTTCAGTCTCCTCTCAATGCCTACGAAGTTAGCTGACGGGCTAGGGCTGAGAGATGCCCTTCTAAAAAAAAGTTATGAGTTATGAGTTGAATATTTACTAAAGTAACTTCTAACTCCTAACTTTCTCTGAGATACGCCCCACAATTTGGTTCCTCCGCTCCGACAGCACGCACTGCGATCTGTTGGATTAGGCTGACTTACTCTAAGTAAATACTAATTTATGTACATTCTAACATTGATATATATAATCTAACATAGATACTTCAGTGACAATATCTGTCTGCTGATAGTTGTTGTTTATTTTGTTATTTCGGTGGTCTGGCTAACCTAACTTTTCGCTGATCCAGAAAATTGATAATTTTAATTATCTTGTGAATCAAATCTTGGCATAGTGAGCTAAATAATTTTCTTAAGTCAAGTCACAAGGCTGTTAAATGCTAGACTTAGATTGCTCCTTTTAAGATATATATTATACTTTCTGATTTTTGTGTACGGTGATTAATGCTCATCAACAACCGAATCCTGTACAATCTATTTCTTTTGGTAGGTGAAAAATATTACTAGTTGTGGTATATCAGCACTCTAGTCGTTAAACTATTTGGATATGGAAGTTTACTCATCTATCTTCTAGCTGAATTTAAGATAATGGATTTTAGTCAAGTACTGGCCGAAAAAACGGATACCATCCTTGATAAATGGATTTTAGCAGTTCGTAGGGATAGACGGATTGAAAGTGCTGATGACCTATCTTATACAGCGGTAAAAGATCACATTCCTGATGTTTTGAAAGCTATGGTGACAGTGCTTTCAAAATCTCAAGAGAATGATATTCAGTCAATAGTTACTGCCAGTTTTCAGCATGGAGCGATTCGAGCCGAACAAGGTTTTGATCCAGCAGAAATTGCCAGAGAATATCATCTGCTGCGAACAGTAATATTTGATACTCTACAACCAGATTTATTACAGGGAATCCCTTCAGAGATAATTCGTTCCATGCGTTTGATTGACGCTATTATAGACGAAGCGATCGCTCGATGTTTCAAGAGTTATGTTGAGGAACGCTTACGAGAATTACAGAAGTTGCAAGCATCACTAACGCTCCATAATGATGAACTCACGCGGCTAATTGGCGCTAATCAAGAGTATCTTTCCCAACTAGCCCATGAATTGAAACATCCCCTAACTTCCATTATTGGTTATTCGGATCTGTTTTTACGCCAACAACGACGAAAAACTGATATCAAAGACAGCTTTAGCAATTTAGAACATATTGAGCGGGTACTACGTAATGGTAAACAGTTACTTCATCTAATTAATGATGTACTAGAACTTTCGCGCTATGACGCCGGACAGATAAAACTCCAATCAGCACCTACCGATGTGCGTGAATTAATCGATAATGTGTGTGAAATGTTGCAACCTTTAGCTACGGGAAAAAATTTACAAATCGTAGTTGATTGCGATCGCATTCCAGAAAAATTAGTTACAGATTCTTTTCAATTGCAACAAATTGTTACAAATCTTATTAGTAATGCGATTCGTTATACAGAGTTGGGGACTATTATAATCATGTGTCAGGTGTTAGAGAACCAGAGATGGGCGATCGCAGTTTCTGATACTGGAGTTGGCATTGCACCGGAAAACCAAGCCCAGATATTTGAACCCTACTTTCGCGTGAGTTATAGCGATCGTCCCTATCTTCCTGATAGTACCGGATTGGGGTTAGCGATCGTCTCGCGGTTGGTAAAACTATTGCAAGGTCAAATTAACCTAGCCTCGCAGGTAGGCGTTGGTTCTACTTTCACCGTAACTTTTCCTTTAGAAGTAGGATTTTAAAAGCGACTAGAAGTCGCGGCTTAGGGATGATGTCTACCATCCCCATTTTCTATCTTTCGATTTCATCTACAGCTTTGGGAACCCCCGCAGTTAAAACCTCATGTCCCCCAGGTGTAACTAATACATCGTCTTCAATCCGAATACCAATGCCAACCCATCGCGGATCGGTCTGTGGTTGGTCTTCTGCTAGTTTGGTATCTGGCACAATATATATTCCTGGTTCCACTGTCAAAATTTGACCTGGTTGTAAAATTTGTGGTTTGTCTTCACCATGCTGATAAACACCGACATCATGGACATCTAAACCTAACCAATGACTAGTACGATGCATATAATATGGCTTATATTTCTCTTCCTCAATTAACTTATCAATTTCACCCTTGAGAATGCCAAGTTCAACTAAACCTTCTGTGAGAACGCGCACTGCTGTATCGTGAACTAATTTGAAGGGATTACCTGGTTGTATTTGAGCGATCGCTTGTTTTTGCGCTTCCAAAACAATTTCATACAGCGTCTTTTGTTCTGGCGTAAACTTACCCCCTACAGGAAATGTCCGGGTAATATCCGAGTTGTAATAACCGTAAGCACAACCAGCATCAATTAGCAGTAATTCTCCATCCTGCATTTGACGATTATTTTCAATGTAGTGGAGTACGCAAGCATTTACACCAGAAGCCACAATCGAAGGATAAGCAGGCCCTAAGCCACCCCGGACTCGAAAGATCCGTTCCATCTCTGCTTGAATTTCGTACTCATAACGTCCCGGTGCAGCGATTTCTTGAGCGTAATTGTGTGCTTCAGTGGCGATCGCTGCTGCTTGACGCATCAATTCCAACTCAGCTTCGCTTTTGATCAATCTCATGCTGTTGAGGACAGGGCCAGTATCTTCAATCGCGATCGGCCCTGTACCGCGCTTCGGATAAGTCCGCAATAAACTTTGGTAATGTCGCAGGATTTGATCGTTAAAAGTGCGATCGCGTCCTAAGTGATAGTAAATCCGGCTAGCTTTTTCCAAATACTGTGGCAATTTTTCATCTAACTCGCCAATGGGATAAGCTTCATCAGCACCATAAATTTCTTTTGCTGCATCTACTCCACAAAGATAACCAGTCCATACTTCCTTTTCGCGATCCTTTGGTTGGACAAACAGCACAAACCGATGTTCTGAATGATGCGGCACTAACACTGCTACTGCTTGTGGTTCATTAAAACCAGTCAAGTAAAAAAAATCACTGTCTTGACGATAAACATACTCGACATCATTGTGCATTACTGCCATTGGCGCACTGCGAAAAATGGCTGTACCATCACCAATTTTTGCCATTAACTGCTCGCGACGCTGCCGATATTCTGCTTGCATAGTTGATGTACTTTTAAAAGTATTGTATTATTTAACACTCTTAGTAACTGATAGATGCATAGATTATGCCTCTTAATAGTTACTAATCTAAGTTATTCTAACCAATATTTGTTTCCACTCAAGTTATAAATCATTAGAGAAGAATTAATTATCTCGAAACACTTAGATTTTCTAGTTTTTAAACAACTCGGAAATCTTGTTGTTATCGAATGATTTAGGATATTCATGAAATAATTTATAACCACAGTAAAAAATATGTTCACTCAACCTACAACAAAAAAGGCGATCGCTTACGTAACCAACAAAGATCAATTAATGGTGTTTACACATACTGAGTTTCCGGAAGCAGGTGTGCAAGTACCTGCTGGTACAGTTAAAGAAAGTGAGGAGCCATCTGAAGCTGTACTGCGAGAAATTTATGAAGAATCAGGTATTAAAGGAGTTCGTATTATTGATTTATTAGGTATTTTTCAATACAATATGACTCCCTATCGCAATGAAATTCAAGAACGTTATGTTTATCATCTCGAATTAACTCAGTCTACACCCTCTACTTGGCGGCATTGGGAAATACATTCAAGTACGAGCAAAAACTCTATATCTTTTGATTTTTATTGGGTTAGATTGGATGGCTCAGATTTAGGTTTAGCTGGTGGTCAAGGTTATTTTTTATCTAAGCTTATTCACAAAATAAAAAATAGTGAGGATTCAGATAATACTTGAGATTAAGCGTCTAACGCACTGCTAGATAATATGGTGCGTTAGGTTAAAGCTGTAACACACGCTATTGGCGTGGCAAGGCTAAATTGTTGCAAAATTTTAGCAGTTCCTCTCAAATCATTTCTCCGTGACCTCTGCGCCGCGCCAGTTGCTTCAAGTCGGGAAACCCGCCCAACACACTGGCTTCTTTGTGGTTAGTTTTCCGTTACCTATGCGTAAGTACTACATTTAAATGTCAAAGAAAATAAATAAAATAATCAAACTTTATCTATAAAGCATCATATATAAAATACAAAATAATATTTTGCAATTGCTTGTATAGAACTTAAATAGCTTAGAATACTAATTTAAAATCAACAGATATTTATCTTCAAAAACTGACATTAATAAAAAAAACATAGTTATAAAGAAAAATTGAAACCCTAGCAAATGTTATTTCGTTACAGAAAGAGATTGCAAAAAAAAGTTAAAAGAATATAACAACCAATAATAAAAATGCACCATGCCTGCCAATTCAAATTCCTCACCCTTAGCTTTGAATACATCTAGATTGTTTTCAGATTCTTTAGCAAAATCAGAAATCTTGACAACTTCTTTTAAGAGTTTAAATTATGATTTGGGGTTTGGAAATAAGAGTTCTTCACTAGCACTAGAAAGTGAATCGGTGACTGCGCCTGTTAAAACGTCAGCAAATCCCAATCCTAATCCTTACTTAACTAGTGCAGCGATTACTCCTGACTTTAACGGTGATGGTAAAACAGACAAAGTTTGGGTCAATTCTTCAACTGGTGAGATTGTCATTCGGTTGATGGATGGAACAACAGTTTTGGAACAGGGTTCTTTGGGTCAATTTGATCTATCCGCCTATGATTACAAAATTGCTGACTTCAATGCTGATGGCAAAACCGACTTCTTATTACGCAATAAGACAACCGGTGAGAATAGCGTTGTCCTAATGGATGGAACCAAAGTTGGTAGTGCAACTGCGCTAAGTAGCGTCGATCCAGCCTGGACTCCTCAAATTGGAGATTTCAACGGCGATCGCAAAACCGATATTTTCTGGCATAATGGCACAACTGGCGAGAATGCTATCTGGCAGATGGATGGTAGTACAGTTCTGAATGCAACTGTTCTAGACACTACAAGCACAGCACTAACTCCTACCATTGTTGATTTTGACGGCAATGGTAAGAGTGACATCTTCTGGCGCGATCAGACCACCGGCGATAACACTGCTTGGTTTATGGATGGTACGCAGAAGACTGAATTGGCACTGCAATCACAAGATCCCGCCTGGACTGCTAGCCTTGGTGATTTCAACGGCGACTATAAGACTGATATTCTGTGGAGAAACGCTCAAACTGGTGAGAACAAGGTTTGGACAATGAGTGGCATCTTAGTCACAGAGGGTGCTTTGGGCACACTTGACTCATCCTGGACTTCCAAAATTGGTGACTTCAACGGTGATGGCAAGACTGATATCTTCTGGCACAATGGAACCACAGGTGCGAACACCGCTTGGTTGATGGATGGCACAACAGTTGCGACTGAAGCTTTCTTACCAGCTAATAACGCGGCCCTGACACCATCCCTTGGTGATTTCAACGGTGATGGCAAGACTGATATCTACTGGCGCGATCAGACAGCAGGTACAGACAACATTTGGACTATAAATGAAACGACAGCAGTTGAGAATCCCGTCAGCGACGCAGATAAGTTGACTGGAGAGTGGTATACATTCTAAAAGTTAAGGGCATGGGGCATGGGGCATTGGGAAGAGGACAAGGGGACAAGGGGAAAGACTTGTTGTAAGTTCTGATTTAAGTCACTTTGTCTCCCTTGAACCCTGCTCTCCTGCTCCTTCTGCTCTCTGATTCCTTCATTTCCTTACTGCTCAAAACTTATAACTCAAAACCTGAATTTCCCCTTTTTCTGGCAATTTATCGGGGCTAATGGAAATAGTATCTCCATTGCTACGACGCACTGTCATACCTTGCATCAAGGTCAGAAAATTATCCAGTGGCGAAAGATCGCACTTAGCAGCATCAGCCGCTTGTGTGCGGTAATGAGTCGGAATCACCAACTTGGGATTTAATACTTGAACAGCCTGCTTTGCTTCCTCAGCATTGTAGGCTTTTGCACTGCCTCCCACTGGAATAAACGCTACATCGGGACGCCCCATCAAGATTTTTTGCTCAATGGAAATAGGTGCAGCCGCTCCGCCTAAGTGTAGGATATTAATTCCGCCTTGCTTCCAACTCCAAGCAGTATTTGAACCAAACTGCCTACCATTTTTGCGATCGTGGTCTATAGCAATTCCTTGGAATTTAATGCCTTTAAACTCATAGACTCCTGGTTCGTAGATGAGTTTTGCATTTCCCGGTAGTACATCCACAGCACCTTCATCTAGCAGTTGGCTGCTAATCAGTACCAAATCTGCTGCAACTTTTGGGGGACGATACTTAGCAGTACAACCGATTGACCGAAATGGATTGACGAGAACTTTCGCACCGCCACCAGTAAAAAGAAAGCAAGTATGACCCAACCACTGAACTGATAAACCGCTAGATTGTGCGTCAGCTTGAGATTCAGAACCCAAGGTAGTAACTAAAGCTGTTACTAACCCCGCCCCAGCATAGCCCATCAACTGTCGTCGTTTCATTAATTATGCTCTTGACTGTAACTGTTGGAGAAAATTTCGCAATAACTGTTTTCCTGAAGATGTCAGGACACTCTCTGGGTGAAACTGGACGCCCTGAATGTGAGGATAGTTCCGGTGTCGCACTCCCATAATGGTGTTATCTTCAACCCAAGCGGTGATTTCTAACACATCTGGGCAAGTCTCACGTTCGATTACCAAACTATGATACCTGGTGGCGGTTAAAGGATTTTTTAATCCCCGGAAAACCCCCACTCCAGTGTGAGACACTTGAGAGGTTTTGCCATGCATCAATTCTGGAGCAGAAATTATTTTACCACCGAACACTTGACCAATGCTTTGATGTCCCAAACAGACACCCAAAATTGGTAATTCTTGTCCTAGCTGTTCAATCAGTTTTAAAGAAATACCAGCATCTTCCGGGCGACCAGGTCCAGGAGAAATAACTACGGCTTCCGGCTTTAATGCCTGAATCTCATCTATGGATATCTTGTCGTTACGAAAAACTTTAATATCATCTGCCACTGGGAACTCTGAAGCCAATTCTCCCAGATATTGCACTAAATTATATGTAAAACTATCGTAATTGTCGATAACTATAATCAAAGTTTATAACTCCTAGCTTCTATTACTCATCAGTTGTAATAGCATAGACAAATATCTCATACTAAGTGAGTGGGCGTGAATAATTAAAGGTTTGTAGTAAGTGACTTTAGCCCTTAAAATAGAGTTAGAGTCGATTACTATGAAGCAATTTAATTAATTTCACATTGCATAACATAGTTTGATTTATTTTTGCCTACTTAATTTATTTGTTCGCAAGATGTAAAAATAACGCTAAAGTGGACAGGTAAATATGAAGCGGCTACTCTATGATAAGCCACTTGTTCAATTCTAAATTGCTTATAATGTGTTCTCTAAAGGATCAGACATGTGATCCTGTTATCGGCTCACTTGGCGATGCCTGCGGCGATCACTGAGCTTTGTCGTACCACTTGCCTACGGCACGCTACGCGAACGTGGAAGCAAGCTAGCAAGAGCGTCTCGTAGAGAAGTGCGGGCTACATCGGAGCAAATCACCTCTACAAAGCCGATATAATTAACCTCACCAGAGGAGGGAGCAATAGCGTACCTGCTACTAACATCGCTACGAAAGCCGAGACAAGCACTGCACCAGCCGCACAATCTTTAGCAATTTTTGCCAAATCATGGTAAGTCTGCTTAACGGTTAAGTCCACAACAGACTCGAGCGCTGTATTTAGTAACTCTAATGCCAAAACTAAACCACTAGTTACACCAATTACCGCAATTTCTACCGCTTGCAGATGCAAAAAAACGCTCAAAGCGATCGCTAAAGCACAAACACTTATATGGATGCGAAAATTACGTTGAGTTTGAAAACTATAACTGATTCCAGCCCAGGCATATTTAAAACTAATAAATAAATTAGAGGCTACTTTCCAGGAGAATTCCCGTTCGTTAGACACTAGTGTTTGTAACGAGGTAGGCGTTGGTGAGGGAGAAATTTTTTGGGACATAGACTTAAAAACACAAGAACAGAGTTGCTACAGTGGGAATATTCGCCGATCTTAATGGCAGAATTAACTTTGAGGCAATCTTTAAGCAATTTTCCACAGAAGTATTATAAAAGTATTACCCAAAATTGACATTAAGAGATGCATCGGCTACTACTATTCCATGTCAATAGCAATACCTATTGCATTCAGCAATCTCACTTGCTGTTTTAACATTCCCTCTAAACTTTTTTCATCAGGATGATCCCAGCCCAAAAGATGCAATAAACCGTGAGCAGCTAACCAGGCTAGCTCGGTTGGTAAGCTATGTTCCTGTTGTTGAGCTTGGCGTTGTGCTGTATCTACAGACACAATAATATCACCTAAATATAATGGTACAGAGGCAAGCATTTCTATGCTTTGAGGAAAATTCACCTCCAAAGCAGCAAAAGCTAAAACGTCTGTCGGCTTATTTTGCTGACGATATTGAGCATTCAGTTCTTGAATTTGCAAGTCATCTGTCAAACGCAACCCGATTTCATAACTTGGCGCTGGTGGAATCTGAGGGTGAAGTATTTCCAACCAGTGATTAAACCAGTTTTCCCAAGTTTCAGGAGTAATTCTGGCATTAGTCTCGTCAATCTTTACAGATATTGTCGAGGACAAATCATAAAAAGACTCCTCCACATATAGTTCAACTCTCAGGGGCACAAAGTCTCCTTGTCTGAGGTTTACGATTTGTCGTTAGTGAGTAAGGTAAGCAAGGCCAACAAGCAGAGCTAAAAGCCCTACAGCAGTCAACGCAAAATGCTTTAGAGAAGTTCCACCCTTTCGCACCATGTTTCGCATGGCGAGTTTGACGTAGCTAGGTTGAGGTTCTGTTGAAGGAGAGTTGCTCATAGTTAATTTGTCTACAGACTCTTTTATAACTGTAACAGTTGGTCGGGGATAGAATGGCGATCGCCCATATATTGCTAAGGCGTTTCACAGAGAAACGCCTTAGTAATCAGGATGTTATGTCACAACTGCCTCTATACCAGAGTGTTTTCTACTAGTTTATTTTCTTGGCGCAGATAAGCTTGGATGAATGTATCAAGTTCGCCATTCATTATGTCACCAATCGCTGTAGTTTCCGTGTTTGTACGTAAATCCTTCACCATTTGGTAAGGATGAAATACATAGTTACGGATTTGGTTTCCCCAAGAGGCTTCCACCATATCACCACGAATTTCAGCAATTTCTTGGGCACGTTGCTCTTTAGCTATAACCAACAGCTTTGCTTTGAGGCGATTTAAGGCTTTTTCTTTATTTTGCAGCTGCGATCGCTCCTCTGTACAGCGCACGGCAAGACCTGTAGGGAGGTGAACAATCCGTACCGCAGTTTCTACTTTGTTGACATTTTGCCCACCTTTACCACCAGAGCGAGTTGTGGTGATTTCCAAATCTTTGTCTGGAATATCCAACTGTACAGAGTTATCTATCTGCGGCATCACTTCCACCCCGGCAAAACTGGTTTGCCGCTTACCGTTAGCATTAAAAGGTGAAATTCGCACTAAACGATGTGTACCCATTTCTGAACGCAAGTAACCATAAGCATAGCGACCAGTAATTTCTAGCGTTACCGATTTAATTCCGGCTTCATCACCCTTTGACTCTTCGGCTAAAGTTACCTTATAGCCGTGAGTTTCGCCCCAACGGGTATACATTCGCATTAGCATAAATGCCCAGTCTTGAGCATCTGTGCCACCAGCACCAGCAGTAATTGTCAGTACAGCACCTTCAGTATCATAGGGGCCAGAAAGTAACTGTTGTAACTCCCACTGGTCGAGGTCACGATTCAGTTTAGTGATGGTAGATTCGGCTTCTTGGAGTAGTCCCTCATCGGTTTCTAACTCCAATAATTCCACAACTGCCTTAGTATCTTCTAGATTGGCATACCAGCGATCGTATTGCTGAAGGTGGGCTTTCAAGTCGTTGAGTTCTTGCAGCGTTTGTTGGGCGAGGGTTTGGTCATTCCAAAATTCTGGCTGTGCTGATATTTTTTCCAGGTCTTGAATTTTGGCTGTCAGTGCAGGTACGTCAAAGATAGTCCTGGGTTTTACCCAGGCGGTTAGACAACGTTTCGATTTCGCGTTTGAGTTCTAAAACTTCCATAGTGCTTGCTGAATGATAGATAGAGCGCTTTTGATCGGAAAACTGCTCTTTTTATGTTTCTTGATTTTAGCTGTAGTTGGGCAAATTTTTTCTGCAAAACTTGTATAGGTTACAAAAGTTACTTGAAATTATCAAGCACTTCTTTACCCACTGAAGTAGTGAGATTTAGCTGTTGCAGATAGGCTTTGATAAACAAATCAATTTTACCGTTTAATACCTCAGTCGCAGCAGATGTTTCTACATTAGTGCGTAAATCTTTCACCTTGGTGTCAGGATGCAAGATATATTCCCGGATGAGCTTGTTGGATAGAGGTTTTATCTGTCGGGGTTGAATTTTGTCAAGCTGGACACCTTGAGCTAATGCGTAGGCGTAGCCCGTCGTAGACATCGCCAACGGTTTACTTTTGAGAATAGCTAAGGCTTTCTCTTTGTTTTGCATTTGACTGCGCTCTTGGTTACAAAATACACTAATCCCGCTAGGAATGTGAACCACCTTTACCCAAGTTTCGGAGTGATTAATATTCCTGATATTGCATTGCCACCTAGGGCGTGTCATCAAATAGGTATCAATCTATTTTAGAATTAGTAGCCGAAAGAGAATTGAGTGAACAGGGAGGAATGCGATCGTGACACGTCGCTATGCCTTGCGGGATGACCAGTGGGAGCGCATCAAAGACTTACTACCAGGACGGAAACAGACGGTAGGAGTAACAGCGAAAGATAATAGATTGTTCGTGGAAGCTGTACTTTACCGCTACCGAGCAGGTATTCCCTGGCGGGACTTACCCGAACGATTTGGAGATTTTCGAGTAGTTCATACCCGTTTTAGCCGATGGGCAAGGCGTGGGGTGTGGCTTGAGGTATTTGAGGCGCTAGCCTCGGATGCAGACAATGAATATGCAATGATTGACTCGACCATTGTACGTGCCCACCAACACAGTGCTGGAGCAAAAGGGGGGATACTAAGAGCGAAGCCATCGGTCGCAGTAAAGGTGGACTAAGTACGAAAATTCACGCCCTGGTCTATGCCTTGGGTAATCCAACTTGCTTTCATTTGACTCAAGGACAAGCATGTGATCTTGATGGAGCCGAGGTGTTATCCCTCTTTTCTTCCCCGAAGGTAACAAAAGAGGGATTACTCGAAGACCTTGTAGCCGATACACTGATTGCAGACAAAGGATACGATGCTGATAAGCGCGTAATTGAGCGACTTGAACAATATGGCAAAACGGTGGTAATTCCGCCCAAACGCAATCGCATTCTCTAACGTCAATATGACAAAGATTTATACAAAGCACGACAACGAAAAAGAGAATTTTTTTGCCCAACTCAAACAATATCGAGCGATCGCCACACGTTATGATAAGCGAGCAATAAACTTTCTCGGCGCAATTTATCTTGCTGCTACCGTTATCTGGCTTAATTGATGACACGCCCTAGTTATTTGCAAATCCTTCTCTAGAATCTCCCACTCAACGGACTCATCCAATATTGGGATAACTTCCACACTAGCTAAACTCGTCCGCAAGCCTGTTAATAACATCAAAGGGGGATATCTGCTGTAGTTGATGTGTGCCTGTTTCTGATTTGAGGTAGCCGTATGCACAACTTGCTGTAATTTCTAAGGTTGCATACTTAACTCCACTCTCATTCCCCTCAGAAATCTCTACTACATCCAATTGATAATTGTGGCTTTTTCCCCAACGCCAGTACATTTGCAGCAACATATATGCCCAGTACTGACTGTCTGCATTATCAACCTCAGCAGTAATAGTGAGTAATGCACCTTTTTTGTCGTGGGAGTCAGACAATAATTGTCGTATTTCTGCTGTTTCGAGTTCTTGTTGAAGTTGGGTAAGGTTGGTTTGGGCCTCTTGCCACAATTGCTCATCAGCTGATAATTCCAACAATTATAACGCAGCCTTGATATCTTCTAGAGTCGAACACCAGCGCTGATATTGCTGATGTTTGTAGAATATGAAGTATTCAATTTCTTGAAGTGTCTCATAAGCAAGGGTTGGATTATTCCAAAAACCAGGTTGAGCAATTACTCGATCTAAATATTGAATTCTTGCAGTCAAATATTCGAGGTCAAAGACAGTCTTCGGTCTTGCTCAAGATATTAGACAACTTTTCTACTTCGATTTTGACATTTAAGAATTCAAGCATACTTTTGCTCGCTTGAGGCTGAACTTATCTATCTATTCTACTATTAAAACGAAGAAAAAACCGTGATTGCTAAAAATTCAACCACGGTTTTACTTTATAAAACTTGACTTTTGTTAGCGCCTACAGATAATTAATCGCGGCCATTTATGGCAATTAGCAACCGCAAGATAAAGATGAACAAGTTGATGTAAGTTAAGTACATCGACAAAGCAGCAGGCAGATATTGGTCATCACTGTAAGTGCGGGGCAAGATGTAGAAATCGACAACAGAAACCCCAACAAACAGGAATACTCCTAAACCGGAGATAGCAATTTCTAACCAATTTGGCGTGTAAACATTAAACATGGCAAACCCAAATTGAGCAAGGCACACAACCACCAAAGCAATGACACCAAGATTGATGGTTTTCGTCAAAGCCATGCCGTCTTGTTCAGAAAGATTTGAACCAATTTGACGGGCAGCAATAAAGGTGACACCACAACCAAGGGCAGCCAAGCCAATGCCTTGAATGCCAACACCTTGGGATCTCAAAGCAACAAATACCAAGCCACTGAGAGTATATCCAGACAAGAGGCTGTAGGTTGCTAGCAAGGGTAGTGCAAGACCCTTATTACCTTTTTGGGCAACATTTTGGGCAACAAAGAACAAAATTAACTCCAAAATCACCGCACCAATGAAGGTGGGAAAGAAGATTTCGGGGTTAGTGCGGATAATTCCCAAACCGCCGTAGGTTCCTAATGCCGTAAGCACTAATCCACCACCAACGTAGGGGAGGGCGTTGGCAATCACGTTTGGGCCAACCAGGGCGTGAGATTTAGCCTCACGGAAAGCTTCACGAAAATTACTGGTATTGCTCATATTGAAAAACTGTTTTTTAGGAAAACGTTCTGCTTATTCCTATTCTTACCAATCTTTGAGGTTAACAGCCAAGGATTTAATAGGTTGCAAAATCTCAATGGCAGTATTGTTGTTAAAAATTAGAATCGTCAGTCTCTGAGAATTCCACAGGATCTTTAGTACTGACAGCATATTCTTTAGCCTTAATTGCAAAAGGGAAAGGCAATGGTAGAACAACATCATTGGCAAAATAAGGCCAACGACTTCTGAGAGAGTGGACAAAATGAGCTAGCTTGTCACCCTTGATTTCTGGGTGATGAATCAAGGCTATTTCTAAGATTCTCGCTTTTCCAGCTTGCCTGCTACCGTTGTCAAGACGAGACTGCTATCTGCGTAATATGTGCTTTTCAGTATTTAAAGGTTTTCTAACACTCAAGTAGAGCGATCGCTCCCCATCATCACATACATTCTGCCATCGATAAACACCACTGGTTCGACTACCAGGAGAATCTTTAACAATAGCAACTGGCACTTCACCATTATCTGCAATTCGTAAGCGCACAATCCAGAGGCGATTTATTTCTTCTTGTGAAAGGTGCTGTTTCAGCGCTTGTAGTGGGTCATTAGCTAGTAAATTTTGATTTTGTAGCCAGTTCAGCATTTTGCGAGCATTTTGTGCTTCTGCCATGAATAGCACACGAGGGGATTTTTTATCAGTAATTGGAGTATTTAAGCAATCTTGCAAACATTCAGCAACAAATTTATTGATTAATCTTTGTTCTTTTGTTTGCTCCTTGCGCTTTTGTTCCTCATCAAGTTCTTCATTACTTTCATCGTAGGAGCTGGTGTCCCAGTCTTCATCTGAAAGATGTACAAGTCCAACAGGATAAGATACCCAACCTTGTTTATTAAATAAATCAGGTGTTGTTAACTCCACTTTTGCTTTAAGTGGATTAACTCTAATCATTAAAACAACAGTTTTGGGAATATTTTCAGCATTTGTTTTGCGAGTGCGACGTAGAACATAAAAGCACGTTAACCAGACATCAGCATCAATCCCATCTTTTTCAGGATTAATTAAAGGAGTATCCGGGAAAATTCCGAATTGTCTTAGTAAGTCTGATACTGCTTGTTTCACTGGTTCTAAACCAGATTTTTTCAGCTTATCCGGGTCTGTTATGGTAGTAATTCGGTGGATATATTGATTGAGATAGCCTGCTTTCACTGCCCCAATCCGCCATGCTAGTTTGGGATCGGCTTCAGTTTTGGGAGGTTTAGGTCTGATTTCAATTAAGGCTCCGCTTAGTTCTTTCGTTTTAGGTATAAATGCACTAATCTTGTTAATGCGTTCTGCTAATAAATCAGGACGTTGCTGTTGATAAGTTTTCCTCGCTTCAGAAAAACTTTTAATTTCTAGGTTTCGTGTGAGGTCGCCAACGTGTTGAGTCTTGATGCATAGCGAACCGTATGCTCCTTCATAAATATTGCTTACGTTTGTCGGTGATAAATACAGTAACTTACAAATCTCATCAATTAGTGCATCACGACATTGTGGAGTTTCCCACAAAATCAGTATCGTGTGAAGAGGATTTTCAAGTTTACGAAATACTGCTGGCGCTGCTAATTTTGGTCGCAGCATTGGCGTAGCTGAATGATTTGGGTCTTCAGATTTCTTGGCTTTTTTAGGCTTGGAAGATTGGTTATCTTCATCAACAAGTAGAGGAACAATTTTATTTTTGGGTTTCTCTAAAGGCCAGAAAATAAAAACATTACCTGTCACCCTCTCAGCCTCACCCACTCTCTGAACAGGAAGACATGCTTCAATAGCTTTATCTAGACTAGCTAAATCCTGTGGACTGACACCACCTAAGCACGGTGGATCTCCTAATTTAGAAGTGTAGGCGATCGCAGCTTGAACACCATTAGGAATTGTGTTGATACCTGACCAATTGTGATTTGGGTTAGAAACGAAATTATTTACGTCAGGAAGTTGAGAGTCATTGAGAGAAAAAAGATTGCTGATGGCTTGAGGCCATTTCCTTTGCTCTCCATAACGCTTGATCATCACTGGAATAAAGCAAAAAGGTTGGCGTTGACCATCTAACCACCGACGGTTATCACCGATATGAGCTTTCACACCTGGGTACGGTATATATTTCAGAGGTTGAGTCAGCCAGCGTCGAACTGATAAATGATAATAGATAATCGGTTTTTCGTGCCAAGGGACTGTTTGCAAAACAAACTCAAGGACAAACGAAATATATGCTGTTTCTATTGTTTCTTTTCCTTTAGGAACCGTAACTTCACTGGGAGGCCATGACATTAACTCAGCGCCTTGGAGGCTAACTACTCAGTAAAATGTCAGTTGATACTGCTCATCAACACCAAAGGAAACTGTTGGGTTTTGGAGAAACTCCTTGGCAAGGTAATCTGGAATTGCTTGGTAAAGGTTGCTTGTTTCGACCTTATCTTGAGGATGAAGTAAATCATAAATTTTTGGTTCTTCCCAGTGCCAATCATCATTATTCAGATTTGCAAGCTGTGACTCAACATTTTCTAAAGAACTAAATTCTTCAATCAACCAATCTTTAATATAGTTACCCAAGTCAGAAAGGTCTATGGTTTTTGTTGCTAACAACCAAGGTACATTGCCTCTCTGCCAGCCATTACGCATAGTCTTGATAATCTGAGGAAAGCTACCAACTATTAAAGGGTCGAGGGAATAAACTGGTACGGCTCGATAACCTTGACCTCTGAATCTGGCACGCTGTTGAGCAAGGTTGTTGGCGACTTGTCTCCATGTAGTAGGAACATAAATTGCAGAGAGTTTGTATGTTGGATTTTTTGCAATAAGTTCCTAAGCACCAGGAAGAATAATTTTAGTCATAGTTTAAGTTTCTTTGTTGCATTTGTTGAAGTGCGTTCAAAAAAGCACTATAAAGCGATCGCGCCAACACATCCTCACTTTCGATATAAGGTTCCAGCACCTTGATAATGGCAACTAAAAGTGAAGTGGTTTCGCTGTCTTGTTCGCCTATAGCTGAATTTGGGGCAAATTTTACGTCTAGAAAATGGACTACTGCTGGTACACCACCACGCACCAAACGCCCGATGATTTGCCAGATACTGACTAACTGCGTCCAGCAAAGTACTGATTGCTCGTCCTTTGTTAGTTGTTTGAAAGACCACGCCGTGTAGTTCAAATTGACCATCTCGGCAGCAGCATTCTGGTAAAAGATATCCGCAACCTGAGTTAGGGTTAGGTTTCCCAATATTGATTGAGCTTCTTCGTACAGAGTAGAGTCTTTTTCGTGCTTCAGCGCCCAAGCGTTGAGTTGCTGAACGATAGATTGCCAGTTATCAGGTATTGGCATGGGTCTATTGAGGAACAGCACTGCACCGAATGCGGCTTTACCTTGAGCATTCAAGATATTGTGACCCCGTTCTAGAGCCATCAAAGGAGCAACTACAATTTGAGTGGGTAAATGTTGTAAATTCCGAATTTCACTTCGAGGAATACCATGAAGATGAGCCGGAGCATTGTCACGTCGGAGGGTAGTAATACCGTCATCGTTGATGTTTATGTCGAAGCGGTAGCGCGATTGTAAGATAGACGCGACCCATTCCGATTCAGTTTACACCCGTGATATCAATCGGGCTTTTACTGCTATGCGCGACATCGAAGCAGGTATCACTCATATTAACGGCCCGACTATTGGGGCAGAGGTACACTTGCCCTTTGGTGGTGTGAAACAAACTGGTAACGGACACCGCGAAGCTGGAACTACTGCTTTGGATGTTTTCACAGAATTGAAAAGTGTCTATGTTGACTTCTCTAGAAGTTTGCAACGCGCTCAGATAGATAACCGCAGTTAATTATCTGCAAATAGACTTGGGTTAAGGCTTGATTATCCCTAACCCTCCTTAAATTTGAATTTGTTTTGCTGCTTTAAACGGTTGCAAACTCAGTACATAGCACTTCTTGTTTGAATGCAGTACACCGCGATAAACGGTAGGGGCATAGCAATGCTATGCCCCACAAAAGCTTGTATTTGACGCAAGCGAGAACGGCTATATTTCCTCGCTTCTGGAGGCTGAAAAGCTAGGACAATATCACTAGCAGTAACACTTAAATGCATTAACTCAATCCAACAAAGTGGCTCCCCATGAGCGACAGGCGTGCGGTTTCTAATTGCTCATTTCGCTTGTCGTTAGACATTGCTTGCAGAAGTTTGGGATAATCTAGAAGATATTCAATCAGTAGCTTGAAATACCTATGACTAATAAGAAAGAATTAAGAAGTGTTGCTTTGGAAATTTTATTATTTAATAATATTGAGCAAAAAGAAACATTTTTGTTTGTGAGTAGGGCGTTATTTTCGAGAGTTATTAGTTTAAAAAAAGCCGCAGAAATCATGGAAATAAAACCTGATGTATTTATTGAACTATTAGATTTGATGGGGCTGGAATTTTCTTACTTGACTGAACAAGATATCGCTAGAGAGAAGGATTGGTAGGGTGTGTGAAGGTTGTTTTAGATCAATTGTATCAAAACATCCTGGCAATGAATTTCAGAGTCAATAGATTGCTCTTTGATGCCATTTTTTCAGATTAGATGCAGAGTTATCAAAAGTGGTTTCAGAGTTTACGGGAATGACTTCAGGGATGACGGGAGTGGCTTCAGGGTTTACGGGAGTGACTTCAGGGATGACGGAAGTGACTTCAAGGTTGACGGAAGTGGCTTCAAGGTTTACGGGAGTGACTTCAGGGTTGACGGGAGTGACTTCAGAGTTGACGGGAGTGACCTCAGGCGATCGCTTAATTATAAAAAATCACTACCAGCGAAGCAATCTCTGAGGGTTGCGATTCGCTTTACTCGTTCTGACAAATAAATCTTTTTGTTTTGCACATAGACGTAAAGAAGACCGCAAAACAACTACTTTTAGTCGAATAATAAATAATGTAGAAAAAGTTTGTAAAAAGTTGCATTGCAGGATTGAGTAGAAGTAAAAATGCAACCCAAAGTATTCACTTAGCTGGTTCTGGTGGTAAACCGAGCTTGGCACGAAAATCCTCGGTGTATATTGCCTTATCCCAATTTTTAGCAGATTTGACTTGCTCAGGAGTTAGGTTTTTGACACCAATGAAGTAGGTATCGCTAAGGTCAGCATCGCTGAGGTTGGCACCTTTAAAGTTGGTATCGATGAAGCCGACACTATTAAGATACGCACCGCTAAAGTTAACACCATTGAGGTTGACACCATCGAATTGGGCATAAGTGAGGACAGCATTGATAAAGTTGGCATCACAAAGCGACTTCAAAATTACGAGAAGCCGCAATAAAACACCTGTCTCTGCCTTTACCGCGATCGCCTGGATCTGCCTCTGCAAACAAAATTTAGCACTTCCCCGCTATAGCAGCAATCCAAAATCACAATTTGTTGTCTGACTTCACTTTCTTGCAGCAGTCGTCGCAGCCATTGTAGAGATAATCCCCAATTACCCGCATCGGGGTTGACTTCACTCGTCGCTAAATAACCTTCCTGAATTCCGACATTTTTCCGCAATCCATGACCAGAAAAATACAGTAGCGCTGTGTCTGGCGGCTTCCCATCTGGCTTAAACAATTGGACGATCGCTTTTTCTAACTGAGTTAAACTAACTTTAGTTTGCTTACCGATGCGAATAGTCTGGTTTTCCTTGTCTTTGACTGCTGGTAGCCGCGTTACCCGAAATTCCCCATATTGTTGTAAGATTTGAGCGATCGCTTCAGCATCCGTAGCTGGTGCGTTGAGACATTTTAAGTGGTCATACGTATTAATTCCCACCACCAAAGCGTCTCGACTCATCTTAGAAAGCCCTATGATAGTTGTGCCGAATTATTTCCAGCTACAAGAAATTTACCGCATTTTCCGTAAAAGTTTTTAGGGTAGCACATCTGGGCTACCCTACACGCAATTCTTTTAGGCAAGATTTATCCTATGACTCAACTAATCCCTCTTTTGTTACTACGGGGAGAGTATAATCAGGAAGGAAACCGGAAATAGTAATTAGCAGGGATGGTTACGCCACGCAGAGAAGCAGTA
>NZ_JBALDE010000215.1:0-10694 GCF_036917515.1 Nostoc sp.
GGCAAATTAACCAAACCAATTATTGCATCTATTGCCCGAAGGCAATATATTTTAGAGGCACTATCTGTAGCCAGCTTTTAGAGAATTGGTATAATATATTATGTACTCTACAAATTAGGTGCTTTTTATGACTAAAACAGAAAATATTGCTAAACATTACATCCTTTTTATTTCTTCTTCTAAAAATCAAGGATATAAACCTTCGATAGTTGAAACTGAAAGACACAACTATCTAGGTAAACATCTATACACCTTTCACACCAAAGGCTATCCTGATTTAGAAGCTATTAAAAATCGTAGCAATGAAGAACTTATTCGTTATCTAAATAATGAAGGTTTTGAGGATGTAGAGTTTTACGAATTAGAAGGATGGATAGGGTTTGAACGAGCTGATGCCCCACTGAGATTTCTTCAATAACTCTCAGTTATATTTTGAAATTAAATTATTTCCAATTCTATAATAACGCTGTGATATCGCTCTATCACTTACATTTAATAATGAGTTTCCCGCATTCATGTATTCCTATGATTTTAACTCCTAACTCCTAACATTAAAATGGAACGCCCAATTTTATATATAGCCATAACTAACCACGGTTTTGGTCACGCTACTCGCACGGCTTCTGTAGCCGCAACTATTCAAAAATTATGTCCAGAAATTCTGCTAATTTTGGTGAGTACTGCCCCACGCTGGCTGCTAGAGTGCTATATAGAAGGCGATTTTATTTATCGTCCCCGTGCATTTGATTTGGGTGTGGTGCAAACGGATAGTTTGACAATGGATAAAGTAGCGACTTTAGAAAAGTTGCTAGATATTAAGAAGCATCAAAATTCGCTGATTGCCTCAGAAGTGAATTTTATCCGCCAAAATCGCGTTAATCTTATCTTAGCAGATATTCCCTTTCTCGCTCCTGGGTTTGCCAAAGCTGCAAATATTCCCTGCTGGATGATGAGTAACTTTGGCTGGGACTTTATCTACCGGGATTGGGGAGGTGAATTTACCGCAGTTGCAGACTGGATTAGTGATTGGTATTCAAAGTGCGATCGCCTATTTCGTCTCCCTTTCCACGAAGCAATGCCAGCTTTTAACAATATCACAGATGTCGGCTTAACAGGCGGTTCCCCCCGTTACTCTGCTGATGATTTACGTTATCTTTGGGGAATAACTGCACCAATCGAAAAAACTATTTTGTTGACCTTTGGTGGGTTGGGTTTACAGCAAATTCCTTATGATAACCTACAGCGATTTCCAGATTGGCAATTTATCGTATTCGATCAATCTGCCCCTAATTTACCTAATTTAGTGAAAATTAATGACCACAAATACCGCCCTGTGGATTTTATGCCTATTTGTGGGCGAGTCGTCTCTAAACCTGGTTACAGTACTTTTTCTGAAGCCACAATACTAGAAGTACCAATTGTCACCATACCGCGTGAAGACTTTGCCGAAGCAACTATTATCGTAAAAGGTATAACTGATTATAATCAACATCAAATTATTACTCCATCGGAATTTTTTCAAGGTACTTGGAATTTTCTTTATGAGTTACCTCAACCACCAAAGCAATCTCAACCAATTGCTAAGGATGGTAATGAAGCGATCGCTAAAGCTGTTCTCAATTATTTACACACAAAATAAAGTTATATAGAGAAACATAAGTTAATAAGATAATCTCCCATAATAGGTAAAAAACTCTATAATTAACCGCCCATAATCTGCGTTTAATCATTGAAAAGTATACTTAATAACGTTTATATCGATATTTTATTTATTAAAAACACTGCTTTACTAGGTTTTGTAATCATATCTAGATGAATTACAATATTTAGTATTTTTAGTATATTATAAATATTATTACTATTTTTTCAAATTATGCTAATTGTACTGGTTTTATTAGATTAACACGCAAATTTTTTTTTCAGCCTAAACCTAGAAAATGACGAACTTCAAAATAAATATTTTAATTTCTATCTTTTAGAATATCAATCATAGATGTTAGTTAACTTGAGAGAGACTTATAATAAAAATCAGAAGTGAGTAGAGGATACATTTCAATCCTTGAGATATGCTACTTTTGTAATTGCTGGAATCACCTTTGCTGTCTTGTTACATTAAGTAACAGTTTATTTCATTCCCAAAATACAAATACTATCATCAATAATTGCTGTTTTAAATGACTCACTACCAAAAGTTACTAAAAATTTCCACCACTGGCAAATCTTTTTACAACATCACTACACAAATTGCAGCCGCAGTTGCCGAATCGGGGGTTGAAACTGGTCTTTGTACTTTATTTTTGCGCCATACTTCAGCCAGTTTAGTGATCCAAGAAAATGCCGATCCTGATGTTCTTGTGGATCTAGCTAATTTTATGGCAAAACTTGTCCCAGAATCGGGTAGATACATTCACGACGCAGAAGGGGCCGATGATATGCCAGCACACATCCGTACTGCACTTACTCACACTTCTGAACATATCCCTATTAATCGTGGTCACTTGGTACTGGGAACTTGGCAAGGAATTTATATTTGGGAACACCGCCAACGCAATCATTCCAGAGAATTGGTTGTTCACATATCTGGATAGCGAATTCTCAAGTTTTATCTGAGATGCAGTTTTGTAGAGTTTAAATACTCTGGTTATACCGTCTACATTTTGGGTATAATCTCTTAAACTTGCGCTGATTGAAACGGATTAAATAAATTGTGTGGTGATAATTTTCTCATCAAAATTATTAAGCTAAAAACTAACTAAATACACATTCAAAAATTCATGTAAATTTGTAAATTTAAAAGTTAAGTTTATTTATGATTATTAAACAGTATATTTAAGGCAATATACACTAGTATTTAGTCTAAGCTGTCTGGGCTATTTCTATTACTATGAAGCAAGAACTAACGCCAACTCATACATTTAAACTTATTGATGAAATACTTGCCCAGCAGTCTGTGAATTTACTGTCACTTAGTCCCCAAAAAACATCAATTACCAGCTTTGCAGAATTAGAAAGTTTGATTGCAGAACAAAATACTAATATTCAAATTATCGCAACAATTCAAGCAACTCTTGAAAACATAGTCTGTACTCAGTTGCAAAACTTCCCAGAAAACATCTTTTGGGATTTTGATTTTCTGGTAAGTAGTATGCTTAGACAAGCTTTAAATGCTGATGAGGGCGCTATTGTGTTCTTAAAGGTTTTTGGTGAAAAGATGATTTGTCTAACAGAGATGTTTGGAAATAAAACGGAAATGCGCTTCCGTTATGTTCATGATTTTATGTATGGGTTTGAGTGGGCAAGATGGGTACAAAAAGAACCACAAAAACGTGCAGATATAGAGCCTTTTAGCCTATTGTTTTTAGATTATTTGCTTATCAAAGGTAAAGAACTTTTACAACGTATTAATCATGGTCAGATCGTATCTTATAAACTGTGTGATACGGGCTACCGTAACCCCTTCACCTTTTCTCGCGAACCAGAAGATGAATACCGTCTGCTAACTTATCTTGCTGAAGAACAACTAATTCCAGTAGCAGTATGGAACTGGAATGCTAGCCCTGTATGGAACAAACCTTTTCAGGAAATGCGCCAGCAATTAGCATTAAAATTAAATATTAAACCACAGAAACGCTGATTAGCAATTAAAAATTGCTTAAATAATTATGAAAATTGCTGATTTAATTACTTGGTTTGAAGCATGGGCAAATCCTGCTTGGTGTGAAAGCTGGGATAATTGTGGCTGGCAAATTGAGCCAGGTATTTTGCAGGAAAAAACACGGGTTTTGGTGTGTTTGACACCGACTTTGGCGGTAATGCAGGAAGCGATCGCTCTAAATGCTAATCTGATATTCGCCCATCACCCATTGATTTTTAATCCTCTCAAATCTTTACGCACTGGTGAAGCGATCGCCGAAATGGTAAGGTTAGCCTTTACCCATAATATTGGTATTTACACTGCTCATACAAATTTTGATCAAGTGCAAGACGGGACTGCTGACGTGTTAGCTCAGATTTTAGAACTCAAAGAAGTTACTCCCATAGAACTTACACAAGCAGGATTAGGATATGGTCGTGTTGGTTTGCTAAAGCCATTTCTAACACTACAGGAATTACTTGCAACTATTCAAACCCGACTTTCTCCTCCTAATTTGATTTTTTCTCCAAGTGCTGATTTACAGCAAACAATTTCACGAGTTGCTGTTTTGGGTGGTTCGGGGGCTAGTTACATTTCAGCCGTCACCAAAACAGGTGCCCAAGCTTATCTGACTTCTGATTGTAAATTCCATCAGTTTCAAGAAAGCCGCGATCGCAATCTCATTTTAATTGATGCTGGACATTACGCTACTGAACGTCCGGCTTGCGATCGCTTGGTGCAAAAATTCCAATCTTTAAACTTAGACTGGGTGCAATTAAGTCAAAAAGATGAAGATTTCCGCCAGTTTTTTGCTTGATTGCTGATGTTTCATTAGATTTTGTCGATGCTTTTTGAAAAAATTGTTGTATTTTAATTTTGTTAAAGTATCAGCTTTTCAACATTGATGCTGAAAATTCCTGTGCCCTTTTATCTGTGTATATTAAAGTATCGAAAACTCATGTTGTGATATAAATCACTGATTAAGCGTAATACTAATCACACAGTATTAATGTTTCATATCAATTAGCAAGAAAGGAAAATGTTCCACACTAGACTTAATAATTTGCTCACTCTGCCCTAATCAAGATGATTCGCACAATTATTGCATCCGCTTTCCAAACTGGATATCTTAGTGTTGAATCTGAAGGTTTACTCCAGCAGGTGCTAGCCACTAAATGCTATCAATCAGAGGATTTGCCAGACCTTGCAGCCCTATACGATGCAGTTCGCGCCGGAAAAATTAAACGAGAAGCATCCTCATCGAACGTGCTTATAGAATTTCCTTTACCACATAAATTCTCCTGAGACTTATGGAGTAGAATTTTCTCATGGTCTTTTCCCTCTACCTCCTCCCTTACTCTGTTGCCTTTTTTCAGATTTTTGCCTGAAAAACTCAAAACTATTTGGGTGTTGTTGTTGAAAAGCATCAAGGTCAGCAAGAGAATGAGTTAAGATCAGATACAAGTGGGTAAAAGTAAAGCTAAGTCCCCGGACTTCCCAGTAATGCCAATGATTAAAAGTAGGCAAGTTAAACAACCGCAATCAACGATTGTTTTCGAGTATTCTTTATTACATAATGGTAAGAATGACTCACCAACAAATATAAACCTGGTTAGGACAGGTACCGAATTGTTTGACTTCTATTGAAGCAGACATTCCCTAAAATAAGCCAAAGAGAGATTGAATTCATTGTTAGAGCATTTGATTTATGACCCCATATTATCCTGATATTTTGACAACTAAAAGCAAATCTTGGGATTGGGTGATGAAGCGTACTTGTTCTGAAAGTGAAATTAACCTCTTAAAGGTGTAATGTAATGGGGTAGAACCCAGATTTTGACAGGTTTAACTACGTTGTTTAAAAAGGCAGAAACAATACATGCTACACCGCAAGATTTATCAACTGTGTTGCGATGGGCGCGAGGTATGTGTTTTCTTGCGGGACCAGCAACGCTGGATTGAACGCGCCCGCATCATAGACATAGAGGGAGATTTAGTGACCCTACGCTATGAAACAGAAGAAGAGGACGAAGTTTGCTCTTGGGAAGAAATGGTTCGCCTAGAGAGCATTGGTGCTGTAACGCAAAAATTGGCTTCAGTACCACGCGGTAATGTAGAACCTCTGATGACTGAAGATTGTCCCGAAGCAGAACGCATTCACAACCGTTACAATGACTCGAATCCAGAATAAATAATCAGTGCTGAGTGCTGAGTATCGAGTGCTGAGTAATAAATCCTAACTCAGGATTCAGAGCTCAGGACTCAGGACTAGATAAACCTTCAAAGGCAGGACAGTAACCTTCAAGAGTTACCTTAAAGTTATACAACGGGGAAGCTGGGTTCCAACACCGCTGCCCCCTTTGATGTCGGCAAGTACCACAACAGTCTACATCTGCCCATGTATAGCGATCGCTGTTTTGGTTGAGCAGTTCTCGTTGAGACAATCCCCTTAATACTAATTCTTCCCCTTGCCAACGAGCTTCGATTAAACCAGTATCGGCAAATTGCTGCCAACGCTGATCGGCAGTAATCACATTCGGTAGGGTGATTGTGATTACTGTTCCTAACTCTGTCAGTTCGCCTTCATAGTTAGTTTCTGGTGCTGCCGGTTGTAAAAATGTGTCACCGATGGGCAGTTCTACTAAGGTATTAGCTGCTGGAGAATGTACGTGGTAGCGGTTTTGCAACTCCTCTAAGCTAGTCAGGTCTGCCAAGTAGGCAGGGGAACCGTGGACAAAAATCACGTGCTGCGGTCGCAGATTATGAATTAGCTGCGTAGTACCAGGGCCATCGCTATGTTGAGCTAAGAGATAAGTTTCAAGAGTGGTGGGCGCTAAATATTCTTTGTTAACTTTTATATCAATTTTTTCTGGTAGGAGAATCAGCCAAGGCCCAGTGTCTAGTTGGCAGTGTTCGCCTAAATCAGATGTCGAGTCGGTGAGGACAATACAAGGTGACTTACCTACACTGGGACGATGTTCTGGTTGTAGACGACGCACGCGGGGACGTACCCGTTCATCCCAAAACAAGGGTTGATGGCGGGCGAAGTTCTGTACTGATGAGGGGAGATGGGGTAGCAGTTCAAGATATGCATCACATCCAGTGGCGACAGCACCATCTACCCAAATATCTAAATCTCGTCCGGTGAAGTGGTGATGCGATCGCAAAAGCATTAATAATTCTTGACCTAATCCTAAAGCTGGGGTAGGAAGAATTACAGAACAATTGTCAGCGATCGCTCGATTAATTCGCTCGGCTAATTGATTTTCTTGGTTGCGGCGATGGGGATGACGGGATGTGCCATAACTACCTTCAATGATTAGCACATCCAAGTCTAAACCCCGCAGTTCCTCTAAACGCAAACCTTCTACTAGTCGGGAGTTTGATAAGAAAAAGTCCCCTGTGTACAGTAGCTTGTAAGTCCGCTGCCGGGTGGTGTAGGTGAGAAGAATTGCCACTGCTCCTGGTAAATGCCCTGCGGGAAATAATTCTGCCACCAAACCATCTTGGAATTCCACAGGCGATCGCAATGGCAAGGCATGACAAAATTGGGAAATTTCCTTCGGATCTTCCTCTACCCAATTCAGTGGTAGTAATTTGCTAGTTACCTCACTACCATAAATAGGTAACTTTGGAAAAGTTTTATGCAGCGCCAGTAAGCCTTTAGCGTGATCTGGGTGGGCATGACTAATCAAAACTAAATCTGCTGGTGGGGGCGAACTACTTCCACGTATCGACTTATTAAGCCCCTTAGCCAGCGATGAAATATCCTCCAAACCACAGTCTAAGAGAATGCGGTGTGGCCCCATTTTCACCAATAAACATATGCCCTCATTATCATGCTGGACACTATAGGGCAAACATTCTAATTCACTACCCGCTTCCGCAGCATCTACGCGAGAGGATGCTGATAGATTATCCCTCATGCTCTCCTCCCCTCAAACCTCATCATCATGAACATATCTCAAAAGCCAAAAGTTACACAAATTTTGCTTTTGTGACTTAGGGGTAAGTTTTATCGTGCGCCCCTACACCCTGAGAATACGGACGGATTTTTGATTGGGGAGGACGCCTACACCGAATCCGCACTGTTTGGAAAGGTGGGCTAACGAGAAGCTATCAAATTAGTAACTCAAGGAGTTTGCCTCTGGTTTCTTTTCCGTTTACAAGTTTTGAGCGCTCTTAACCAACTTACCCTCCGGGAAGTTGATCGAGCGTCTACAAATTTATCTCAATGTGCGGAGCCATTGCCATGATAGTTATCTGAATCATAGAATCCATTCTTCGTGCCAAAAAATAAGCACGAAAGCGTAAATATAACTGTTAATCCAGCTAGAATCAACTTTACATCCATTGTTTGCTGCCCTTTACTTAAAGACTTTCCTATATTAATGTTAGTGCTTCCGCAATCAAACGCAATCACTAGAAAATCTTTACTATGCTTATATGGATTGGGCTATAGGTAAATTTACCACAATCAGTCACGATTGTAGAACCTTTCGGTCAAGCTGTCTATCCATCTAGATGTAAAGTAAGGCAATATGACAACGAGCAATCGTCTACAGCCCTTAAAAATCCTCATCTAAAATCTGCTCAATCGAAAAAGGACAAACGGTGGGATATTCACTTTCTTAAGGTATCGGAATTCCAAACTTAGCCAGTTTAGCTTCCTTAATGGCTAACTTTCGAGTATCTGGGTAGGCTTTTTCTACAGCTTCAACTAGAAAACTTTTTAGAGAAGGAGTATCTGCCAAATTATTCAGAACTCGCTGACGATGTTCCAGTATTGAGCTATACCAGCTTCCTTTCATGCTATTGGGTACATCATAGCCAAGCCGTAATTTGAGTAAATGCGCTAATAAAATTGTCAGATTGCTTTTGTCAGATTGCTTTTGAGCGCATTTTTCTCTGCCTTACCCAAATCAACTAGCTCCTCAATCAAATGCTCAATATCCAAAGCCTCAAATTCATGATTTTTTAACTGTTAAATGGTTTGCTCAATCCATAATTGTAAATCGCGATCGTATAGCGGGTTAGGCATTTCTCAAATTAACTCCTAACTATTCAACATTCCAGCTAGCCGGGAAGTTTATTCGCTCATAAGAGGAAAGCGATCGCACATTGAAACAGAGACAAGGTAGATGAGGGAGACAAGGAGAATAAATCATGCCCAATGCCCAATGCCCCATGCCCCATGCCCTATCTTGTTCGTAACAACTGCACAAAGGTATTACTCACCGTATTATCTTTAGTATCAGCGGCGTATTGAATCAATTCTTCCCGCAGTTTTTTGGCTGCATCTATCTCAAGTAAGGTTGCTAGTAAGAAATAAACACCACGAAATCGGGGATCGCCCATTCTATCAACTAGTAGTCCTTCGGCGGCATCAGTTTCGCCGAGAAAGTTTTGCACTAAAAAGAAATCCATGATTTTATCGTGGCGGAAATACCATTCTTTCTGGGCTTCACCTTTTTTATCTTGCCACTGACGGCTGACTACCATTTTGTATTTCTCGTCTGACAAAGACATAGCAACTTGGAAAAATTCATCGGCGGGTAAGGCTTGTTTGTCTTCGAGTCGCATTTCGTAGACGGCGGCTGAGAATTTCTTTAAGGGAAATTCTTGATTCCATTCTTTGAGGTATTCTGCCGCCATTAAATTGTATTGCTGTTGTTGCAGGTGAAACAAGTTAGGGTGTTTGCCTTGTGATAACATCAGCGCTACCACAGTTAGATCCATTGGATTGGAAAGAATTCGGCGGACAGCATCTAACTCTTCTTTAACTTGTTGTTGGAAGACTTCTGTTAAATAATCAGTGCAGGCTTTGGCGTAATCAGCACCTTGAACTTGGGCATCTTGGGGTAGTCGCGGCTGACGGGATATCAAAAATTCTTGAATTTGTTTTTGCTCAAGGGGCTGCAATTTATATATCTTGGCTGTTGAGGGTGGTGTCCACTCTAGGGGCTGGGTAGTCATGATAATGTTGCCCCGGAAATAGCTTTCGACAAACTGGCAGATTTTAGCGCGTGTTTCGGCGGTGACTTCGTTGAGTCCGTCGATGCAGATATCTATCGCACCACTGTAAATTAGGTTTTTCAGGAAGCCAGCATCTTGGGCTTGGCCGTGTAGCTTGTCTTGGATGGCTTCAATTACGCCTTTATGACATTTCTGGGCGGGGAGATAAACGACAATGCGCTGGGAGTTTTTCAATAGATGGCGGAGAAACATCGACTTGCCTAAGCCGGAATCTCCTTCTAAGATAATTTGTCCTTGAATACTGGGTAAGGCTGCGGTAATTGGCAGGATGTCTCCTGAGACGGGAACTTTGACTTGAGATTCTGGGAAGTATGATTGGTCATGAAAATTATCTAAGCCGGCATCGGCTAATAGGGAAGGTTTGAAGGGTTCAAATAATTTGCGCCGGAAGGGGGGAAACCAGGTGAGGAGAAAGCCGACATAGCCGACGCCGAGAATCCGGCGTACCCAAGGGTTCCAGAAGAAGATGGCTTGGACTTGGGGAAATTTGGGGTAGGCGAAGATCAGGGCAAGCCAAAAGGCAATGTGAGCAATGATGATGTTTTTGGCTTTGAAAAACCACTGCCAATATTCCAGATGATTAATTACTGACTGCACCGCATTCGCATCAGTGGGGTAGACTTTTTTAAGGTTGCTGTAATGGCTTTGCAGTAAATTAATATCTTGCCATTTCCACGGAACGTTTTTGTTAGCGGCAACTTCGGAAATTTGCTTGGCTAAGTCGTTGTGTAAGCGTTCTAGTCCTTGGCTGTTATTCCAAGTTTGCAGAAATAGATTGAGAGTTTTGACACCTTCATCATGTAGGGGTTTGTCAGGAGTTGCTTGAGGAGAGCCGAGCCATTTCAATAGAGTTTTCACTTCCTCAGTGCCACCGCCCAGGAAATAGGTTAGAAAACGCCATTTTAAGTATTCTGAATCACCAGGCTCATAAATATAGCGGTTCTCAGTTGGGTGCAATATAGTAACAGCAGTGGGTGAACCATCCAATAATGTCTTTTTTAGTTACCGCATTCAGAGCATTTGT
>NZ_JBALDE010000216.1:0-19592 GCF_036917515.1 Nostoc sp.
TTGGGCAACGCCTCGCCACAGGTAGTTGAAGCACTGCTGGGTTCACTCAAAGATGAGAGTCAGAATGTGCGTTTGTTTGCTGCTGAAGCATTGGGCAAGTTGGGCAACGCCTCGCCACAGGTAGTTGAAGCACTGCTGGGTTCACTCAAAGATGAGAGTCAGAATGTGCGTTTGTTTGCTGCTGAAGCATTGGGAAAGTTGGGCAGCACCTCGGCACAGGTAGTTGAAGCACTGCTGGGTTCACTCAAAGATGAGAGTCAGAATGTGCGTGACTCTGCTGCTGTTACATTGGGCATGTTGGCCAACGCCTCGCCACAGTTAGTTGAAGCACTGCTGGGTTTTCTCAAAGATGAGAGTCAGAATGTGCGTGACTCTGCTGCTGTTGTATTAGGCATGTTGGGCAATGCCTCGCCACAGGTAGTTGAAGCACTGCTGGGTTTTCTCAAAGATGAGAGTCAGAATGTGCGTGACTCTGCTGCTGTTGTATTGGGCATGTTGGGCAAAAACTCCAGCAATGTTACTGCTACTGTCGCCGAATGGATTTTACAACACCAGGATTCAGAATATGTAGGCAGTGGAATTGATGCGCTGTGGAATTTGGTAGTAACAGAAGAATAATTTTTGTTTTTTCACTGGAAGTTCCTAAAGAGGGCTAAATACTCAGCACTCTGTTGGTAAGCAAACCATTGACATTCAGTTAAAAATCGAAGGTTGTGCGAAGTACACCCACATACTGCGTATCATTTCTGCTGTCGTTTTCTGGGTTGAGAATCACCCAAAAACCAGGAGTTACTGAGATGTTGTCATTCAGGCGGTAACGATAAAATGCTTCGATATGATAAGCGTTGTCTTGGTCTTGACGGACATCACTGTTAGAGATATGCGGTGGTATACCAAAGAGAATTCCCGGCAGATTGCCTCTACCACCCACATCGGGAAACGACACACCAATCGCCCCAAACCAGGCATTGGCATTGTCACCATTGTTCACAAATAGAGAATCTGTTCCACCCCTACCATTGGAAACATCACTCAAACCAGAATTCTCGGCATTTGCCCAAATATATCCACCCCAAGCGTGAACTTGGAAATTCGGGGAGAAGCGATAGTATCCCTGTGTGCCGACAATATCGTTGGAAGTAGCAATGTTGTTGCCAAAGGGAGCGTTTGACAGGACGCTACCCGTCCCAGCTGAAAGTTCAATTACTCCAGCAGGGCTATAGCCATGAGAGTAAGCAACACCAATTGCTCCTTGCTTACCGTAATAAGCTAAGTGCGCTAGGGCGTTGTAGCCGCCATTAAATAATCCGTTGCTAGGCGATGGCACATTAGAACTGCCTGCTAAATAGCCCAAAGTGAGAACCAAGTCTTTGGTAATGTTCCAGTTAGCGGCTGCACCAGCACCACCTCGCCGGAATAAGGGACTATATGACCCAAATAGTGAGGGAACTCCATTGCCGTCATCAGCAATTGTGGGGGGAGTAACAGTGGTTGAAATGTCAGTGTAACCAATGCCTGTGGGCCCAACAACGAAGCTAAGAGAATCACTGACTGGGAAGTAATAACGGATGTGGGGGACATAAAGTATCTCGTTGCTGTCATAATCGAAGTTCAGGCGTGTCATCCCTGTGCCTGTGGCTGCGGCAATTTGGCTGCCAATATTGGACGCAAAGTTACCAAATTCTAGCCGGACTCGCAATAAATCTTTGCCAGTGAAACTGCTCTCAAAGTTGAGACGACCCCGATTTGCAAAGTAGAGATTGGATTGATCATCTTCGCCACCTACTCTATCACCAAAGGTATCACTAATGGCGGTAATAATTTGAGCATTTAACCTAGTAGTAGTGGAAAACTGCTGCGCCTCCAATGTTGCTGTATGTGCCTCTACGGTATCTACTCGTCCGCGCAGAGTCGTCAGTTCTGCGGCAAAGTCTGACTGCAACTTTTGCAGCACTGCTAAATCTTGCTTATTAACTAAATCACTAGTAGATGTGGCAATTAACTCATTAATTCGATTCAAACAAGCATTTAAACCTGCGGCAAACTCATAACGGGTTAAGGCACGATTACCGCGATAGGTGGAATTGGGATAACCTGCAATACAGCCGTAGCGTTCCACCAGCGATTGCAATGCACCAAATGCCCAATCAGTTGGTTGTACATCAGAAAACTGGGAAACAGAATTTACTTGTCCCTGCAAATTCCGATTAGCATCTACTGCATTAGAATCATCTTCTGGAGGTGCTGCCCAAACTGCTGGAATTGCCAAAAATAGAATAAAAAAACTATGAAAAATAATTTTTAGCATTGGCTTATTATTTGAAAATGGTTTAATTCTGAATTTGTAACTAAATAGATCGCACTCGAACCAAAGCTTCCAATCTTGAAGCTAATCAGCATTAAAGTTACATATTTCGAGCTGATATTCTAGGTTATTTAAAGTAACGCTATGACTTTTTGCTTCTTTCTCAAAAACCGGCTAATTTAAATCCAGGATGTAAATCAATAAATGGCGCATGAAATAACCATGCCGGATAAATCAGAAGAAAAAAGAGCCGTATTGATAGTTTCTATCTTTTTACTGATTTACTGAAGCGAAAGTTTATATTTAGTTGTTGTTTAATATTTTTTCTGGGATGTAGCATCATAGATGGGAATACAGACTCATAATAATTAAGAAAATTCTGTATTTATAAACACACTGCTGCATACTTTTCAATTACTTTGTAGTCATCAGTTGTGAAGAAGGCAGGAGGCAGAAGGTTGGAATTTATCTGTTGCTATCAACCCCATCTAATCCTAAGCCAATTGTTTATAAAACTCCATAAAATCACGCTTGGTGAGACAAGGGGCTTAAGCCCCTTGTTCTATTCAACAAAGTCGGTAATTGGTACAAGGCTAAAACTATTTGTCAAAGTCTTTTTTTAACAACCGCTCCAGACGCAGAGGACACAGAGATACAAATTACAAATTACGCACAGCAGTACTAGATAGATACCAATTACATATCTTCCAACTCAATTCCTTTGGTTTCTTTAATAAAAAAGAGAATGAAAAAGAATGAGGTAGCTGCTGCAATTGTATAGATTCCATAGGCAGAACCTAGACCGAAATATTGCAGTATGGGAGGAAATGTTGTGGAAATGAGGAAATTGGCAACCCATTGCATAGCAGCAGCAATCGAAAGTGCGGCGGCTCGAATTTTGTTATTAAACATTTCTCCCAACAGCACCCAAACCACTGGCCCCCAGGAGAAACCGAAGCAGAATACATAGAGGTTGGCTGCGATCAGAGCTATAGTCCCGGCGCTTCCGGTAAGATTGGGGTTCCCAGTAGCATCAAGGGGAGCATTGCCAAATAGATAAGCCATCGTTCCCAAGGTTACGGTCATGCCGATTGACCCGATTATGAGTAAGGGTTTGCGGCCAAATTTATCCACGAAGGCGATCGCAATCAGTGTTGTAATAATGTTGACGGCTCCTGTAATCACTGTGATTGATAGGGAATCTTTTTCGGAAAACCCGACAGCACGCCACAAAACGCTGCTGTAGTAGAAGATTACATTAATCCCAACAAATTGCTGTAATACAGATAAGCCGATTCCTATCCAAACAATTGGTAGGAGTCCGCCACTTCTGCTTAAGAGGTCAGAAAATTTAGGTTGGCGTTCGCGAAGCACTGTCTGCCGAATTTCTTCGATTTTTGGCAGTACGTCACCTCCTAAAATCTTGGTCAGAACGTTAGCAGCTTCTGGTTCTCGTCCTTTAGCAACCAAATAACGCGGAGATTCAGGAATTGTTAAAGCGATCATTCCGTAGAATACTGCTGGCGGGACTGCTGTCCAAAACATCCAGCGCCAAGCTACAACTCCAAACAAAAACGGCGAGTCTGCTGAACCTGCTGACACAGCGATAAAGTAATCGCTCAATAAGGCGACAAAAATTCCGACTACGATCGCTAATTGTTGCAGAGATCCTAACCTTCCTCGCAAATGGGTAGGAGAACATTCGGCAATATAAGCCGGCGCGATCACGCTAGCAACGCCAATGCCAATCCCACCCAATAATCGCCAAAAGATAAAATCCCAGATAGTGAAGGCTATCCCAGAGCCAATAGCACTGATAGTAAACAACGCCGAAGCAACCACCATTGCCTTAATTCGACCGTAACGGTCTGCAATCTGTCCGGCAAAGAAGGCTCCTACCGCAGAACCCAGCAACGCTAAGGACACTGCTAGCCCTGTTACCCAACTACTGATATTAAAAGCTTTTGCTAAAGAGAATACCGCACCGTTGATTACAGCAGTGTCAAAACCGAATAAAAACCCGCCGAGGGCAGCGGCACCAGCAATCAAAATTACATAAAACGTGTTGGCTTTACGACGAACAGTAGTGGAAGACATAGTTTATATATTGGGGATTGGGCATTGGGGATTGGGCATTGGGGGGATGAGAGAGATGAGAGGGTGGGGAGTGGGGAGCAGGAGAAGTAGAAAGCAAAAACTCATTCACGGAGTTCGAAGGCTCATTAATGGAGTTCAAAGGCTCATTAATGCAGTTCAAAGACTCATTTACGAGTATCAAAGACTCATTAATGGAGTTCAGAGGCTCATTAATGCAGTTCAAAGACTCATTAACGGAGTTCAAAGGCTCATTAATGGAGTTCAAAGACTCATTAACGGAGTTCAGAGGCTCATTAATGGAGTTCAGAGGCTCATTAATGGAGTTCAAAGACTCATCCCCTATTCATCAATGCCCCATGCCCAATGCCCAAATACATTGATTTTTTACCGTCTAGAACGTCTGCGTAACCGATCGATCATTACTGCCAAAATAATTACTAGTCCTTTGACGACTAGTTGCCAGAAATAAGATAGGTTCAACAAAGTTAAACCGTTGTTGAGAATAGCAATAATTAATGCACCGAGAAGTGTGCCGCCTATGGTACCAATACCACCTGTAAAGCTGGTTCCACCTAGAATAACAGCAGCGATCGCATCTAACTCGTAACCAGTACCGACGATGCCACTAGCACTATAAAGACGGCTGGCACTCATTATTCCTGCCAAACCTGCCAGTAATCCACTGACGCCATACACAAATAGCAACACCCGATCGACTTTAATCCCAGTTAATCGTGCTGCTCGCTCGTTACCACCCACTGCATATATTTGCACCCCCAAAACCGTTTGTCGCAGGACAAACCAACTTACTACTATACTTAGCAGCGCAATGATTACCAACCAAGGCAGGGGGCCGACATAGCTATTGCCTATCCAAGCAAAATTTATCTCACGGTTAATAACCGTTGTACCATTGGCAACCAAAAAGGCAACACCCCGCAAGGCAGTCAGTGAACCCAGTGTGACGATAAAAGGTGGCACATCCAAAAAAGTGATCAGAGCGCCGTTAATTAAACCCAAAAGCAATCCTGCAAGCAAACCAGCAGGTATAGCCGCCCAACCTATAGCCGGAAGTAGCGATACCAGCACCGTAACTACGGCAGAAACAGCCAATATTGACCCAACTGAAAGGTCAATACCTCCAGTCAGAATTACAAACGTCATTCCCGTTGCTAGGACAATATTGATTGATGCCTGACGCAAGATATTAACGATATTAGCGCCTGTGAGGAAGCTGGGAGAAAGGAATGTAAATAAGATGCAGATAATTATTAGAATCGGCAGAATACCTGCAACCTCAAGCAGAGTACTGATTGATTTGCGGTTGCGCTGCGTTGAATTCTTGTCTGTTCTATTATTGACTGGCCTTATTGTCTGACTCATGATGCTGGTACCTCCGATGCTCCAGTTGCATAGTGCATAATATTTTCTTGGGTAATTTCTTTACCAAGACTGCCGTCAAGTTCGCCTACTAGCTGCCCTTCTCGCATCACTAAAACGCGATCGCTCAAGCCCACAACCTCCGGTAGTTCGCTGGAAACCATCAGAACTGCAACACCTTGGGCTGCTAACTCGCTGATAATTCGGTAAATTTCGCTTTTGGCACCGATATCTACGCCGCGTGTCGGCTCATCCAACATCAGTACTCTCGGCTTAATCGCTAACCAACGCGCCAATAGTAGCTTCTGCTGATTACCACCAGAAAGATCCACCGCTCTGATTTCCAAATTCGCCAGCCGGATATTGAAGTCTTCCACTGCTTGCGTCGCTAATAGATTGACTGAACCCCAGTTGACGACACCAGCCTTTGCATCCTGCTTGAGTGTGTTAATGGCTATATTCTTACGGGAACTCATCTCTAGAAATAAACCCTGGTCTTTGCGGTCTTCCGGGACGTAACCAATTCCAGCAGCAATGGCATCACCGGGGTTATTAATATTAAGTTTCATCCCATTGAGGAAGACTTCACCACTTGTTTTGCGATCGGCACCAAAAATCAGCCTGCATACTTCCGTTCGTCCTGCACCAACTAGCCCCGCTAGACCGACAATTTCGCCAGCGCGAAGTTGAAAACTAGTTGGCTCAACCTTGCGTCCATCACTGATATTTGTGACTTCTAATCTCACTGGACCGGGGTTGGTTTGTCGTTGATGTTCGTAAAAGTCCTGCATCGAGCGACCGACCATCATCTGCACCAATCGCTGTGCAGAAATTTCGTCCCGCGTCAGACTGCCAATGTATTGACCATCGCGCAGCACGCTAATCCGGTCAGCCAATGCATATATTTCTTCCATGCGGTGACTGATGTAGATAATGGCAATGCCGTCGCTTTTTAGTCTGCGAATTACCTCAAACAAGCGCTCTGTTTCGCGGTCAGATAGTGCTGCTGTTGGCTCGTCCATTACTAAAACACGGCTATTGTCCTTCAGCGCCCGCGCAATTTCCACCTGCTGCTGTTCGGCGACTACCAAGCTACCAACTACTGTTTGTGGTGTAAAACTTGCTCCCAGGCTTTGAAGCACTTTCTCTGCTTCCAGTTCCATACCTTTGCGGTCTAAAAGCTGACCTCGGCGCAACTCGCTACCCATAAAAATATTTTCGGCAACGGTTAAATTAGGTGCAACGTTCAGTTCTTGATAAATGAGATTGATACCTGCCTTGCGTGCTGAAGCCGGATCGGTAATTTTTACCGGGCTACCATTGATGCGAATCTCGCCTTCGTCAGCAATGTAAGCCCCAGCCAGGATCTTCATCAATGTACTTTTGCCTGCTCCGTTCTCACCCATGAGGGCGTGAACCTCTCCTGGATAAATCGTGAGATTAACATTTTGCAGGGCAGGTACACCATTAAATCGTTTAGCAATCCCTTGCATTTCTAATACAGGGGTAGCAGTTGGTACATGAGGAAAAGAGGTTTCAATATTTGTTGTCATCAGCTGTACCTGTAAAAACAATTGAAAATGTGTATTTTTAAGTTAAAAATTCCCGAAAATCATAGTTTGATATGAAATGAAAGCCGTTACAAAATCATCTTTAGAAAACTTACCACTGATGATCGGTGACTTTCACAATTTTGATTACTTACCAACCTTTCTCTGTGTTAACGTTGTCTTTTGTAATCAGCTTGGGTGTTAGCAGAATGGTGGGATTACTAGGTTTTTTACCATTCAAGATGTCGTTACCAACCTTGACTGCTTCTGTAGCCATACCTCTAGGATTTTGAGTAGCAGTTGCAGCATATATACCATTTTTGTCAGCGATCGCTTTGATTGCTTCTGGCGCACCATCAACCCCAACAATAAAGAAATCTTTACGTCGTGCTTGATTAGCTGCTAGTTCTGCTCCTACCCCACTCGGATCGTTAATCGCAAAAACAGCATCAATTTTCGGAAAGGTTGTCAGCAAATCAGTCATGACTCTAAGTCCTCCATCCCTACTCCCTTCTGCATTCTGGTTTTTAGAGAGTATTTTTAAATCGGGATATTTAGACAATACCTTTTCGCAACCACTAATTCGTTGAAGCACCGATTCCACCGGAGGACCGTTAACTATGACTACATTACCTTTGCCTTTGAGGCGATCGGCAATATATTGGCAACCCAGTTCTCCAGCTTTGACATTATTAGTTGTAATGGTGGCATCCACACCTCCGTCAGCACCTGTATCTACCGCAATCACAATTTTGCCTGCTTGTTTCGCCCTTTCAACTGCTGGTTGAATGCCACTTTTATCAGCAGCATTCAGAACAATGATGTCAGTATTTGCCGCAATAAAATTTTCAATTTGATTGGTTTGTTGGTTGAGGTCATAGGCACTGGAAGCGACAATAACTTTGACATCATTACCCCCAAATTTCTTCGCTGCTGCCTCAACTGCCTGTCCCATAACGACGAAAAAGGGGTTACTTAAATCGCCAACGGTGAAGCCAACTGCTCGTAATTTTGCATCTCCAACACCCTTACTCGCTGCACTAGTATTAGCGGTGTTGCCATTTTGAGAGTTATTTGTGCAACCAATAACAGTACTACTGAGCAGACCTAATATGCTAGCTGCGATCGCAATTTTTTTCACATTCATATATCTCCTCAAGGTGATTAAATACTTACCAGTCTTCGTAAGTGCTGAGGTTGTCTTTAGTGACTAACTTGACTGGAATTAGAATCTCAGAATCACTAGGTTTTTTGCCCTGGATTAAATCGTTGCCAATCTCAACTGCTTTTTGCGCCATTGCTGCTGGATTTTGAGCAGCAGTTGCCACAAATACACCATCTTTGTCTTCCATTGCTTTGGTTGCATCTGGTGAACCGTCAACCCCAACAATAAAAAATTCTTTGCGTCTTGCTTGCCTAGCTGCTAAATCTGCACCAACACCGCTTTGATCGTTCGTAGCAAAAACAGCATCAATTTTGGGGAAAGTTGTGAGCAAATCGCTCATGACTCTAAGTCCTCCATCCCTAGTCCCTTCGGCGTTTTGGTCTGAGATGATTTTTATGTCAGGATATTTGGATAATAAATTCTTACAACCACTTACTCGCTGATTGATTGAGTCCATCGGAGTACCGTTGAGGATGACTACATTACCTTGACCTTTGAGGCGATCGGCAATATATTGGCAAGCAACCTCTCCAGCTTGGGTATTGTTGGAACTAATCATTGCATCCACATCTGCATCAACAGCTGAATCTACTGCAATCACAACCCTACCTGCAAGCCTTGCTTGATCGATAACTGGTTTAACTCCTTTTTTGTCAACAGCGCTGAGGATAATTAGATCGGTATTCGCAGCCGTAAAATTTTCGATTTGGTTGCTTTGTTGGTTTAGATCAAAGGCACTGGAAACTGCATTAACTCTGATATTACCCCCAATTTTCTGGGCTTCTATCTCAGCCCCCTTCTGCACTGCATTATAAAAGGGATTGCCTAAGTCACCCAAAGCTATGCCGACTGTTTGTAATTTTCTATTTGGAGTACTGAGATTCTCTGCACTTATATTAGTAGCTTTGTTATTAGTATTAGTAGCGGTGTTGTTATTTGGAGCGCCATTTGTGCAACCAACAACTGCAAAACCTAATATACCAACTATGAGCAAAATTCTCTTCATATTCATTTATTTATAACAACGGATTAAAATTTGAGAAAGGTCAGCATAAGAGAATACACAGTCATCACAATATGAACTAGGTCTGAAACCTTTAGACCTAATCTAGTGATACTACTAGCTTGTGTAATTCTGACTCCAAAGGTCTTATGACTTGACGTAATTGGAGTTACTGCTATTCGTTTCACGAAACTAGATGTTTTATTTTTAAAGCAAAACTATGAATACCCTACTATTTCAAATAATTACATTATTTGTTAGTGAAATTACTTCGGTATTACATAGTCTGAAAAGAGCTTTTAAGTAAAACTTCCAGAAATTAGTTTTCTTAAATTTGTAAAACTTTATTTTGTTTTGACTTATTTAAGTTTATCCCGATCGCTGACATAAATTATTTTTCTTTATCGAACTTTACAAACAAAAAAGTATTTATATCTCCTTGCATATCATCTAAAGTGTTCATAGTAGAGCATTTGCAGTCATCAACAAATTTAAGATTTATGAAAAGGTTGAAAACGGTAACATTTCGCAATCGATCTACTTCCGAAAAGAGCGGATTATGAGAGGAGCTTTTTTATTTTGAATGCTAGATTTTGAGAAATGTAAACATTCTTTGGTTAGATTTTATAAATTTACTCAAACCTGATTGCCAAGGGTACTTGCTTGTTATTACTCTTCTATCACTTGAATAAAATAGATGAGTAAACAAGATAATATTTATATACTTGATTTGGGAGCATAAATATTTGCTACTTTTTTTATACTTTCACATCTGAATTTTGACTCCTAAATTAATATATCTTTATACAGTTTAAAACTTTAATGTTGCAGGTAAATATTTAGCCACCAAATCTTCATAGTATGATTTTAATTTCTGCCAATCAGGAGGAATAGGGTTTTTTGAATACAAATCGTAGAGATTGAATAAACGTACCCACTTAAACATTTCTTGATCGTGTTTATCCATCAAATGTTCATACGCATTTTCACGATGTTGAGGATAAAAAGAGTGATAGCGAAGCATATACAATGCAGGTTCGGGCAAATAGTTTTTTATCATCTGATAAAAATATTCATCATGACCCCATGACATGTGTACATTACTCAATCCACAGTTAGGCGCATAAATGCCATATTTAGTGTTGTAATCGAGGCTCTTATAATTAGGATTTTTTTTAAAGAATTCTGAAAAAATAATTTTATCAGAAAATGCACAACCAACAGGATAAGTATCGCCTACGGTAGCCCATTGAGGTTCACCAAATAGACAAAGCACTTTCCCCATATCGTGAAAGAAGCCAGTAAGTACCATCCAGTCAGGATGACCATCAGCGCGAATAGCTTCTGATGTTTGCAATAGATGTTGTAACTGATCCATGTCTGTATCAGGATCGGAATCATCAACCAATTGATTTAAAAATTTGACCGCATCCCAAACAGACATTTCTTTTTTATCAAACTTTAAAAACTCTTTTTCTTTTTGAAGTACAAAATTATATGTTTGATTAATATGATTTAACCGATAAAACTCTTTCACTGTATCTCTAATAGTCGTTTCGTAATTCCTATATTTTTTGGTAGTTTTACCTTCTTTAACTATGCTATCTGGATTGGGATAGCGATTAAGTAAGTCTTTTTCCCATTCTTCTAGTGAATGTAAGGGATTATTTTGAACCTGAAGAATAGTATTATTTAGAGTTTGAGACATATCTTCCTACTTGTCAATATTGTATTTGTTAAATGGTACTTTCGGATTATATGCACAGGTGTGGAAAACCTGTCTTATTCATTAGTTTTGCACACGTGTGCAAAACTATATATTAAGTTTTATTGCGTCTTTACACATCTATTTACAATCCACTTCCTTAAGTGTCTTATTCAATCTGTTTGATTCAGATTAAAAATAGTGCTTTTGCACATCCGTACATAAGACTAACTATAAGCTAATCTTTTAGTTTATCCAAGTGTGCAAAAGCTATAATTATTAATTTTCATGTCTGACTTAACCAACTTAGTATCAATTTGTCAATTGTACAGTTGTGGAATACTTAACAAGATTAGCTAACTCTTGTAATTGGTTTATCGCTTCTGCACCCTCTAACTTCATTAATTCGCGATCATCCCACAATTCCATCCAAGTAATTCCATAATCAGACACTAAAAACCGAATCAGGTGCTTTTCTTTCAGGCTAACTATAAATGAAGCACTTTTCATTTGGTTGTCGCATGTATAACAAGACGCAGTATAACCACGCCGCTCAAGTATAATTGTTAAGGCTTGCAGGTTCATTACCAAGTCTTGGACGAATTGCTGATGTTGTTGGGCTAATCTTACAAACACTAGTTTTCTCCTACCATTACAGTTATCTGCTAGCTTTGATATTTCTTTAGACTTACTTCTGATGTGATTTAGTTGCCAAAAGTTCATGTTTTTCTAGATACGTGATTAATCTTAATATTACGGTTGTCACCAATAAGCTAAATTTCCAAAGCCGTTCTAATGTTTTGGACAATTATCTGAGGTGGTTGTGTAATATCCATACATAGAGCATCTACTGGTTCTTCAAGTGTATAAAACTGGCTATCGAGCAGTTTTTCGCTCATGTAATGATTGCTACGTTGTTGCAAGCGCTTTTGAATCAACTCATAAGACCCTTTGAGGTAAACTAGCTTGATGCAATCGCTATCTAATACCAAAAATTGCCGATAGCTATCTTTTAAAGCCGAACAAGCCAGCACCACATTTTTTTTTTCTTGCAGCCAATGTTTTATGGCTGTTTGCAAATCTTGTAACCAAGGCATCCTGTCATCTTCACTCAGAGGGATACCACGCCGCATTTTCTCAACATTCTCTGGCGAGTGGAAAGTATCAGCGTCGCTAAATTCCCATTCTAAAGAGTCTGCTAGCAGTTTTCCGATAGTACTTTTTCCAGAACCAGATACACCCATTACAAGGATAATCATTTTTTTCTTAATAAAAGTTCAACTAATTTGGAATTTGTAATTGGTAACTTGTAGTTGTAATCTGTGAGTTATATTTTCTGTTGACAAATAACGATTATTTTCTATAATACATACAAATGCACACGTGTGCAAGCATTAAAAACTGAGATAAAATAATGAATAAACGAAGAATTTCAATTGAAGATATTGCCCGCAGAGCAGGCGTTTCTCATTCTACAGTTTCACGCGCTTTGCGAGATAACGCTCTCATTAGCCCAAAAGTGCGAGAAGAAATTAAGCGACTGGCGCAAGAGATGAGTTATGTGCCAAATGCTATTGCTCAAAGCTTGCAAAATAAACGTACTAATACCATTGGTGTAGTAGTAACTTCAATTTCTGATCCCTTTTTTGCAGAGGTAGTAGAAGGAATCGAGAAGATAGCCAAACCAGCAGGTTTGAGTGTTTTATTGAGTGCTTCACACCGAGATTTTGAGCAGGAAATGGCAGCTATTGATACCTTTCATCGCCGGAGAGTGGACGGGATATTAATAGCCGACTCGCGAATTAGTAAACAGCATACTAAACAACTCACACAAATTGCTATACCAACAGTTTTGATTAATAGTCAGACTGAAAATCAATCCGAAATATTTCATTCAGTAGCAATAGACGATCGCTTAGGTGCTAAATTAGCCACAGAGCATCTAATCAGTTTGGGACACACCGCTATTGGTTATCTGGGTGTAAGCGATCGCAGCAGATCGAACCAGCAGCGCCTAGAAGGATATCAAATGGCCCTTGCTGAAGCTGGTATTCTACCAAATACTGATTGGGTTTCAATTAGTGACGAATATGATACCAGAACCAGTGATGTTAGCACTGGGCAAAATATGCTATCTAAACTTTTGAGTGCGGAAGTAACAGGCATCTTTTGTTACAACGATATGGTAGCAATTGGTGCTTTGTTAGCTTGCCAAGAATTAGGTATTTTAGTACCGCGAAATTTGAGTCTCGTCGGATTTGATGGTATTGCTCTAGGTTGTTACGTTACGCCGCCATTAACTACAGTTAGCCAGCCAATGTTAGAAATTGGTGGTATAGCTATGCAAATGTTACTCGATTTATTAGAAGAAAAAACTGTGGAAAATCGCGTTTTATCTCCTTTTATAGTACAGCGTGGTAGTAGTGCAGTAGTATTAACAATTTAAAACAATTTATATCAGAAATTTTAATCAAACAAAAATTATGTTTACTAAAAAAGCGACTTTATCTCCTGATCACTGTTTTTCTCCAGAACCAGTTCAAAGACGATTAGCCCATCAATTTTTTGATAGCATATCTGCGTTACCTCTAGTCTGCCCACACGGTCACGTAGATCCAGCTTTTTTAGCTAATCCCGCAGCCCGTTTTGGTTCGCCAACGGAATTACTGATTATCCCTGACCACTATCTTTTGCGGATGCTCTATAGTCGCGGCGTATCTCTGCAAGCTTTGGGCATACCAACTAATGATGGTTCACTAGGAGAAACCGACCACCGCAAAATTTGGCAATTGTTCGCTGACCATTTTTATCTATTCCAGGGTACTCCATCTGGGTTGTGGTTAAAAGAGGAACTAACTAACGTCTTTGGGGTGGATGAACCTTTAAATTCTCGCAATGCAGGATATATCTATGATTATCTAGAAGGTTTGTTAGCCTCACCGGAGTTTTCCCTTCGGGCTTTATTCAAACGCTTTAATATCGAAGTGCTTTGTACTACCGATGCCGCCAGTGATAACCTAGAGAATCAGCGATCGCTCCACGAAGAAGGGTTTACTCAAATCAGACCAACTTTTCGCCCAGATGCAGTAGTTAATCTGGATGCTCCTGGTTGGCGCGAAAATCTTAGCAAATTGGAAAGCAGTATCGGTAGAGAAATTAGCACTTACGCCAATTTTGTGCAAGCTCTCGAAGAACGTCGAGCTTTCTTTAAAAAAATGGGTGCGACAGCTACCGATCAAAGTGCAGCTACACCTTATACCACACGTCTTTCTGACCAAGAAGTTGAAGCTATCTTTGCCAGAGCATTAATCGGCAAGCAGAATCCAGGTGATGTAAAACATTTTACTGGTCATATCTTCATGGAAATGGCACGGATGAGTGTAGAAGATGGCTTGGTGATGCAAATGCATTGTGGTGTGATGCGTAACCATAATCCGGCTTTATTTGAGAGATTTGGAGCTGATAAAGGTGCTGATATTCCCGTAAAAATAGAATGGACTGAAAATTTACGCCCGTTGTTGTCAGCTTATGGTAACGATCCGCGCTTCCATTTAATCATTTTTGGCATGGATGAAAGCACTTATAGCCGCGAGATGGCTCCGTTAGCTGGTCATTATCCCAGTGTATTGCTTGGGCCGCCTTGGTGGTTTCACGACAGCGTAAATGGTATGGAGCGTTATTTCAATCAGGTAATGGAAACTGCTGGAATTTACAATACAGCCGGGTTTAATGATGATACACGGGCTTTCGTTTCGATTCCGGCTCGTCACAATGTCTGGCGGCGAGTAGCTTGTAATTGGTTAGCTGGATTGGTAGCACGAGGATTGATTGAGGAAGAGGAAGGGTATGATATGGCTCGGGCTTTGGCTTATGACCTCGCTAAGGTTGCTTACAAGTTTGCGTAAAATCGTCGGGAGTTGAGGAGTGAAATTTAAACGCTCCAGTAGCACGGAGGTACGCAGAGAATTAATGGAATGTTGTACTTAGCGGGGGAATGCTTGATGTCAGAGTTGATTTTAAGTAAACTTTTTAGCTTAAAGGAGCGGGTAGCGGTAATTACTGGTGGTTCTGGTGTGCTTGGTGGGGCTATGGCAAAGGGTTTGGCTCTGGCTGGAGCGCGAGTGGTCGTTTTGGGTCGCAATCAAGTCAGGGCGGCGGCGGTGGTAGCTGAGATAACTGCTAATGGTGGAGAAAGTATCGCTGTGGTAGCAGATGTTAGCGATCGCTCTCAATTAGAAATCGCTAGGGATGTTATTATACAGCATTGGGGTGAAATAGATATTTTGGTAAATATGGCTGGCGGTAATATTCCGGCTGCTACAATTTCTCCTGATGCGACTATTTTTGATCTGCCACACGCAGCTTTTGAGGAAGTAGTTAGCCTCAACTTAGTTGGCACTCTACTACCTTGTCAGGTTTTTGGTCAAGCAATGGTAGAAAGAAGTCAGTCTCACGGTTGCATTGTGAATATTTCTTCTATGTCTGCCATTCGAGCAATTAGCCGCGTGGTTGGCTACTCAGCCGCGAAAGCGGGGATAGATAACTTTACTCGCTGGCTAGCTGTAGAACTCGCCCAAAAGTATGGTGATGGAATGCGAGTAAATGCGATCGCACCAGGTTTTTTTATTGGGGAACAAAATCGAGATTTACTCTTAAATTCTGATGGTAGTTTGACCGAACGTGGGCAAAAAATTATTGACCATACCCCCGCCAGACGTTTCGGAAAAGCAGATGAATTACTCAGCACTTTGATCTGGTTATGTAGTTCCGGTTCGAGTTTTGTGAACGGGGTAGTCGTGCCGGTAGATGGTGGATTTAGTATCTACAGTGGAGTTTAATCATGTATTCACTGGCTGTCAATAACGGGACACTTTCAGATGAGCAAGTTTTCGAGTTAGTTCATCAAGCTTTCGCAGACCCTAAGTTTGATGGACAGCGCATCTTGGTGTTAATTCCAGATAGTACCCGCACTGCTCCCATCCCGCAAATGTTTCGATTGCTGCATCAGGAGTTGAGTCAAAGAGTAGTGGCTCTAGATTTTTTAATTGCTCTGGGTACACATAATCCCATGAGTGAGGAACAAATCAATCACTTAGTAGGAGTAACAGCAAAGGAACGAGAGACAACTTTTCAAAAAACTCGCATTTTTAACCATTTTTGGAACGAGCCAGATACCTTTATTTCTTGTGGAGTAATTTCCGCAGACGAGATAGCAGAAATTAGCGGTGGAATGCTACATCAGTCAGTTGATGTACGTATTAATAAGCTGGTAAAAGAATACGATTCGATCGTAATTTGCGGCCCAGTTTTCCCCCACGAAGTTGTCGGTTTTTCTGGTGGAAATAAATATTTTTTTCCTGGTATTGGTGGTCAAGAAGTAATTAATCTCTCCCACTGGTTAGGTGCTTTAATTACTTGTTACGAAATTATTGGTACACTCGGAATAACACCAGTTCGGCGTTTGATTAACCGAGCTGCTAGCCTGATTTCTACCTCAAAGCTTTGTTTGGCGATGGTAGTCGCACCGAAAACAAATCAGCTAGCTGGACTTTATATAGATCAACCAGAACCCGCCTGGGAAGCTGCTGCCAAATTATCAGCTAAACTGCATATTAAATATGTAGATCGGCCTTTTAAACAAGTGCTTTCAGTCATGCCCCAAATGTATGATGACATTTGGACAGCAGCTAAAGGAATGTACAAGCTAGAGCCAGTAATAGCCGACGGAGGCGAAGTAATTATATATGCGCCTCACATTACCGAGTTTAGCTATACACACGGCGAAATCCTATCCCAAATTGGTTATCATGTGCGGGATTACTTTCTCAAACAATGGCATAAATTCCAAGAGTATCCTGCTGGAGTGCTGGCCCATAGTACTCACCTAAAAGGGATGGGTACTTTTGATCCAATAGAAGGAGAACAAGCGCGAATTCGCGTGACTTTAGCTACTGGTATTTCTGCTGAACGCTGTGCTGCTCATAACTTGAACTATCGTGATCCCGCGACTATTCAACCCACCCAATGGGCTAATCGAGAAGATGAAGGCATATTGCTTGTGCCCAAGGCTGGCGAGATATTATACCGTCTAAGTTAAGTACTGGAGTTTAGACTAAGCTAGCGCACGCCAAGCCTTGATCGCGTCTGCGGTCACAAAATGCTTTTCTAAGCCAATAATTCTCATAGGTATGGTTCGTCTCTTCAATCGATGCGCCTTGTGAAGTCTCAAAGAAATAGACCGTTACGTTCCGAGTAGCTCCGGCACAAAGATATCCTCGCACGTCAGCCACCGCTTCGAGAGACCTTGTTCAAAGTGGTAGCGCAAGAAAGTGTCGATTTCTTTGCGATTCGCTTCGACCCCATACGGCCACCAGTCGTCCCCCAATAGAAATCGGTCTTCTGCGAGAAGTTGACTCAACCACGGCACCATAATGCCCATATTATTAAATATCATGCCTGTTTTATACTGCTTTATTGCAACGTCCTTCGCATCGCAAAAGCCTTGGTAGAGAGATTGTGCCAGACCTGGATGTTGAGCGAGAAGCTCTTTGCTCACAACGACCGTATGCATGATCGGGAAAATACCAGTCTGTTGGTAGTAATTGCGTTCAACTGACTCGTAATCGGGGAACAGTCGCGCAACTTGTGGCGAGTTATTCAGCACGCACTTCGGCACATCAGCTGAGATTAGCGCGTCGATCGCTCCTGTTTCCAACATTTCTCCTAAGTCTGTGCCTTCTGGTGCCCAAGTCACATTGACGTTCGCCGGCTGCGCTCGCGGGATGAAATCGATTGGTGCCAGGGGCCAATCAAGTCCGCCGATAACCCAGCGGCACTGGTCGGGCGTCACGCCATACTCGTCCGACAGAATGCCTTTTGGCCACACGCCCGCATCGTGACCGTACATCGCGAATTCGCCAACGGTCTTGCCTGCAAGATCTTGCGGCTTTTGAATGCCGCTCGACTTGTTGATGTAGATCGCCGAGTGTCGAAAACAGCGATTTGGAAATACCGGAATTGCAATGAACGGCGGATTGTCGAAGTCGAGGGTTCGTAGATAATATGTCAGACCCAATTCTGAGACATCGAACTCGCATTGCCGGATCATGCGCTCGAAGATTTCTGAAACAATGCGGGTATTCTCGAAGCTAGCATCGACACCATCGATCTTTACAGTGCCATCAGCCAACGCTTGCGTGCGATCGTAATTCCAGAAGGCAATTTTAAGCTTGAGATCACTCATTACGCAGTTTCCTCTAGCGTGTAGTCTTTCATTTTAGATCCGGTAGAACTAATAGAATTGTGAAACAGCCATGCCATGCGGCAGAAAATCGCCCCCTAGTAGAATGCTAAATCAACTGTATTGCCGTCGAACTCACGTCAGTTTAAGATTTTGCACTTTGCGCTATTCTTGATCTGATGAAACGTCAGCGAATCAGTTTATAGCAGCGAACAAAAAAGCATGGGTGGGAAATTAATTGTATTTGAAGGGGTAGAAGGCTGTGGCAAAACCAGCCAAATGCAGCTTTGTTCTGAGTGGTTAGAAAGTCTAGGTGTTTCTGTAATGGTAACTCGCGAACCAGGGGGAACAGAGTTAGGTTTACATCTTCGCCGCTTGCTACTAGAAAAATCAGAAGATAAACCAGTTGCAGAAGTGACAGAACTTTTGTTGTATGCTGCTGACCGATCGCAACACGTTGAACAAGAACTTAAACCAAATCTCGCCACTGGTAAATATATTTTATGCGATCGCTACACTGACTCTACCATTGCCTACCAAGGATATGGTCGCGGTCTGAACATGAGTTTAATCAATCAGCTTAACAATATTGCTACTGGTGGTAAGACAAGCGATCTAACTATTTGGCTAGATGTCGATGTCGAAGTTGGACTAGCGCGCAAACTCTCAGACCAATTAGGACTAGACCGCATTGAACAAGAGACAATCGCTTTTCATCGGCGCGTTCAGCAAGGATACGCACATTTAGCAGCATCCCATCCCTCACGAATTGTTCGGGTAGATGGCAGCTTGAGTAAAGAAGCTGTACAACAGGTAATTCAAGGAATTTTACGCGTACACCTGCATTTGTAGAGGTAGGGATTGAAGGAGCAGGGGGAGCAGGGGAGGCAGGGGGGACAAGGAGAATTGGGGACAAGGGGAAGGGAAAGACTTGTTGCAAGTTCTAACTTTAGTCATACCAATTTAAAAAAATAATGCGACAGATACATACACCCAAACCTTTGTTCTGTCTGGCTTTCTTAATTTTGAATTTTGAATTTTGAATTTTGAATTGGTATAGCAACCGCCAGGTTGGTTAGGACACTAAACTCAGAACATACTCCATTGCCGCTCGCAAGGTAGGGAAGTACTCCAGTTGCTTGCGGAT
>NZ_JBALDE010000217.1:0-18988 GCF_036917515.1 Nostoc sp.
TCACAGGAGTAAGGTTTCATTCTACAGGCACTTAGACGTTGATATACTCCATCATCCCATACTGTATTGCACTCAAGCAGGAACTGCTATATATAAAACAAAAGCCAAGGATATCTTCCCGCAGCCAAGGAATTTTGAAAAACCCTGGCGATTTGTCAGAAATATATTTTCACCTAAATATTCTCATGATGGATTAGAGAATGCGCTTAAAGATGATTCTACTTTGGGTGAGACTAAAATTGGCGAAATTCCCAATATCATATTGTTGATTCTTGCCTATGATATGCGTTATCGCAACACAACTTTTTTCACCAATTTACATCCTGATTTGGGCGATCAATGGTACGATGGAATTCCACTCAAAGATATATGTATTAGTTCGGCATCAGCGCCAACTTTCTTCCCACCACGCGAGTTAAAAGCATTTGACGAAGAGAAATTTGGTAAATGGTCATTTCCTCATATTGATGGTGGAGTTTGTGCCAATAATCCATCTTTGGCAGCAATTAGTCATGCTTTAAAAGTGAGTCGTTCTCCAAAACTATCGCTAGAAGATAAGAAAAAATATAATTTAGAGAATCTCAAACTAGAGGATATTTCTGTACTTTCTATCGGTACAGGTAGAAGTGCGAACCCATTTGAATATGAAAAAATAAAAAAATGGCACAAATTAAGCTGGGTAGAACGGCTTGTAGATGTGTTCATGGAGCCAACAAGTGAAGTACATACTACGATTTGTCAAAATATCCTTGGAGGTTTTGAGTCAGGGCACTATCTCCGATTGGATTTTGATTTGAATGAGAGATACAAAATCTCAGCAAATGAAAATTATAAAATGACTCGTACTCTCATAGAAAAAAAAGAGGAAAGGAAAAATAAGCATTTAGTTAAAGCTGTAAATATAAACCCCAAAAAATACAAGGATTATGAGAAGGATATGCGTGTAAATGAAGAGATGGATGATTCCACAGAGAAAAATATTACCACTTTGATTGCTGCGACTCAGGCCTTCATTGACTATGGTCTGATTTATGAGTCCAGAGTATATGGTGAAGGACCTCAAGTAAAAGAGGCAATTAGACAATTCATTGACAATAATTTTGTTACTCATACAACTAGGAATCAAACCGAGACGCTATCGGTTTGACATCGTTGCTAGGTAACTCTAGCAATCCTGAATAATTTGTGAAAAACAAGATATCCGAATTCTAAAAAAATTCGGATATCTGCGGCTTACAATTTTCATAGATCAAATCAATTGAACGTATTTCGGTGGAAATGGTTTTTCGTAGCTAACAAAGTATGTAATCAACCTTAAACAATTACATTCGGCTCAAAATTTACCTGACTGTAAAAAGCTTGTTTAACCCATTCGGCAACCGTGACATAGGAGTTACACTCCCCCCTCTCCTACTCAGGAACTTGCATGAAATTGGGATCGCACTTCTTCGTTATACTGAAATGACTAATCCTGCGTCTTCCCAACTGACCCAAGCTGCTCTAATAGTTGATGTACTGATAAAACGGGTATAGCTGAATTGGAAAACCCTTGCAAATCGCGAGTAACGATCGCGTCTAAATTCTGAGCAACTGCACAATAAATTTGTACCGCATCCTCAAAATCTGCTAAACCAGATGCAAAAGCTGCTTCTAAAATAGCCCGATTCACAGAGCAAATAACTAATACCGCCAGTATGGTTGAAACTGCCTGTCTAGCAAGTTCAATACTTTGAGTTTGTCTGCAGGCGATGTAGAAAATATCAGTGAGTGTTGTTGCAGTCACGTATCCAACCACTTATCCAGAATCGATCAAATTAAACAGGGCTTGGGCATCTTGCAGAAATGGCTCTCGGTCTAGCAAATAATCTAGAACAATGTTGGTATCAATCAAAATTATTAAAGATATTTCTCAACCTGACGCTCTTCTAGCATGAACTCCACTTGTTCATCAGTCGGCGCTGGCTGGTCGGTTTTCAATAAACCTTTCATCTGCTTGATAATGCGCGATCGCTCAGGTGATTGAGTTGCAATATCTTGCAAGGATTCAATAATCGCACGGATGAGTTCAAGGTGATCGCTTGGTGGCAGTTGACGGGCTTGCTCTTTAAGCTCTTGTAGCGACATAGAAAACACTCCGACAAATGCTGTATCTCAATTTTAGTATGAGCGATCAACGTTTAACTAAAAATAAATCCAGTGTCAGCCTTTGCAAAACTTGTTTCAATACCATTACCGTCCAATCTATATCAGCTTCAGTCGTATCACGCCCCAATGTGATGCGAATTCCGCCCAAAGCGGCTTTTTCGGAATAGCCCATTGCTAACAATATTGGACTAGGGCTAAGTTTACCACTGTGACAGGCAGCACCAGCACTGATGCCAATACCAGCAAGGTTTAGCTGTCGCACCAAGGTTTTACCGCTGAGTTTTTCGCCATTAGCGTTTTCTAGGCACATACTGACATGGTGAGGTAAACGATCGCAAACATCCCCTGTAGGAATTAAACCAGGAATCTCAGCTAATTGGGCAAAGGCGCGATCGCGTAATTCAATCAACCGTGGTGTTTCTGTAGCTAATTCTTGCGTTGCTAATTCTGCTGCTTGCTGCACCCCAAATAACCGCTTGATGTAAGAAAAGTCCTTCAAAAAGTGCTGCCGCTAAACCACCATTGAAAGCATCACCTGCGGCTACTGTGTCAACTACATGAACTGAAAACGCAGGTACAAAAAAATTTTCTCCAGCAGTCGCACAAAAAACACCTTTAGCACCTAATTTGACAATCGCACATTTCACATCTTTTTCCAACAAAACCATAGCTGCTTTGGCTGCTTGTTCCTCTCCATTCACAAGAAAACCAACCAATTGCGCTGCTTCAACTTCATTTGGTGTAATAATGTCTACTAATGAATAAAAACCATAGGGGATTTACCTTTGAACAGCACAAATATTTTAGGCAATAAGGTAAATTATCGACTCCTTCGTTTGTAATTATGGGTTCAGTAGCCATAATTGCGAACATATATCTAATCGAGTCTTTTTGGGAATATGTCCTTCGGTATACTTTTGACTATCTACTTTTCCTAACTCATTAAAAAATAAGAGTTAGGAGTTTTAATTCCTCACTCCTCACTTTTAACTTTTAACTTTTATTCCACTAAACCATGCTTCATCGCAAAACGGACTAATTCCGCGCGGTTGCTGGTTGAGGTTTTTCTCAATAAACTGCTAACGTATTTTTCCACGGTTCGAGGACTCAGGTGTAGTTGATGACCCATTTCGGCATTAGAAAGACCATGAGTCAATAACTCTAAGACTTCCTGTTCTCTATGAGTTAAGGCTGAGTGCAGATGGGATTTCTGAGTTTGAGTGGACAAAGAATTATGAGCATCCTCCGCTTTTGTCAAGCCGGAAATGCCCAAACTGTCTTTATGAGAAAAACGATATTCTGATTGGATAATTTGCGATCGCTCTAAAAGATTGCGGATTGCTGCTGCTAATTCTTCCAGTTCAAAAGGCTTGGGTAAATATAAATCGCACCCTGACTGGTAGCCCAGAATTCTTTCTTGGGTCTTAATACGTGCTGTTAATAAAATTACAGGCAATAAACGAAACACTGGTTGTTGACGCACCCGGCGCACCAGTTCATAACCATTCATCCGTGGCATAACAATATCTGTGACAATCAAATCAGGATGATACTCATCTACCATAAACAAAGCCTCTTGACCGTCATTAGCCGTGATCACTGAGTAGCCAGACAGTTCAAGATAGTCGCTAACAGACAGACGAGTGCCCAAATCATCATCCACTACAAGGATCGTCAAGGGCATGGATAATACACCCCTAGCATTTTTTTACTCAGAAATTTGTTTTTATGTACTTCGTTAATAAACACAGACAATAATAATGTTCTTATGTTTCATACTATGACAGGATTACCAGCTAATGACTGCTCTGAGGGTTTATTTATAAGGAAAATCTTAAATCATTAGGAAGGTTAACGAAGTGTAACCACCTTAGACTCCCAGTCTTTAGGAGGTATAAAGAGCTTTGTAATTTGTAACAACTCATCAATAAAGGAGAGTTAATGTTCATTAGTGTTATACCAATTCTTTGTCAGGACTATACTCATACAAAGAAGCAGCATCTCGTAGAGAAGTGGATTCCTGCAGGGTATTGCCCCTACTTGATAGGTAAGTCTATTTGTGAAACTGCACTAAATCAGGCTTGGTGAGACAAGTTTTTCAGACAACTTGTTCTATGAAACCTCAGAGGTAATCGGTATCAGCTAACTTAAAATTGTCAGAAAACCTTAATTGTGAACTTAGAAAAGCTAAATTAGTGATATACAGTTCACCATTTATAGCGGTTCTAAGATACACCCTATAATTCACAAGCTAATCCAAATAATTTTTTAGGTACATTTAAAGCACACAAAATTATCAATGAGCGACAAGAACGAAGGTTACAAAGTTATTTGCGACAACCGTCAAGCCCGTTATTTGTATGAAATTCTAGAAACTTACGAAGCTGGAATTGAGTTGACAGGAACAGAGGTGAAGTCGATTCGTGCGGGTAAAGTCAATCTCCAAGATGGCTATGCTTTGCTTCGCAATGGCGAAGCATGGTTGATTAATGTGCATATTTCACCTTACAACGCTAGTGGACAATATTTTAATCATGAACCACGGCGTACACGCAAGCTACTATTGCATCGCCAAGAACTTCGTAAGCTAATTGGCAAAGTCGAACAGCAGGGTTTAACTTTAATCCCTTTGAAAATGTATCTGAAACGAGGCTGGCTAAAAGTGAGTATAGCCCTTGGCAAAGGTAAAAAGCTCCACGATAAACGAGAAGACCTGAAACGACGCCAAGACCAGCGTGACATTCAACGGGCTATGAAAAGCTATTGAGGATCGGTTTACTAAACTACCACAGTAAGAGTGAGAAACTGATTGCTGTGAAAATTATGTTGTATGTCTACAGCGTAAGTTCTGATCCCTCTTTTGTCACTTTCGGTAGAGAATAATCTGTAACTCTTGCCCAGACAGGATTTTGCCTATAGAGCTCTGTTTGGAGGTTTCTATTAGTTTGCGATCGCTAATCTTCCCACTAAATCTAGGTTTCATCATTTAGCCCCAATTTTTATTTACCCAGAGTGACAAAAGAGGGATTAATGTAACCCTTGCTCTTTTAATAAAAAATGAGCCTTGTAATATGTACTTAATAGTATTTTTATCTGCAACATAAGACTTACGATAAAAAAAGGAGCCTAACTTAGACTCCTTAATAAAAAACTGGTAATACAATTGTGACTACTTAACAGTCACCTTACCGCCAGCTTCTTCGATGCGCTTCTTAGCATCTTCAGCGGCATCCTTAGCAACACCTTCTTTAACTGCCTTGGGGGCAGCTTCCACCAAGTCTTTAGCTTCTTTCAAACCCAAACCGGTCAATTCTCGGACAATCTTCAGCACAGCAATCTTCTTATCAGCTGGGACTGATTCGAGAACCACTTCAAACTCAGTTTGCTCAACAGCTTCTTCAGCAGGAGCAGCAGCACCACCACCAGTACCTGTGAAGGCTACACCAACAGGTGCAGCAGCACTCACACCAAAAGCTTCTTCAATTTGCTTGACTAACTCAGAAGCTTCCAGTAAAGACAGGGTTTTTAGTTGTTCTAAAATTTGATCGGTTGTAGCAGACATTGATATAACTCCTGTAATTTTGATTATTTATTTGTCATCGGTCATTGGTCTTTAACTATAGACTTTTGACTTTTGACTGATGACCCACGAAGTCTATTCAGTAGTAGTTTCGGTGGTTTCGGTGCTACCACCTCTTTGCTCTTGGTCGGCCACAGCCTGCAAAGCACGAGCCAGTGAACCAGGAACTTCATTGATACCCACAGCAATCTTGGTAGCTAAGGCGTTGATACCCCCAGCAATTTGGGCGATGAGTTGTTCCTTAGATGGCAAGTCTCCTAGTACCTTGACATCAGGTTCTTTGAGTAGGCGACCTTCCAGTACACCACCGCGAAGTTCTGTCTTCTTGGTGACTTTTTGGAATTCTTGGTATGCCTTAATTGCCGATGAGAAATCTTCTTTTACCAGCAAAAAGGCGGAAGAACCATTGAGCAATTCCGACAAAGGCTGCCATTTTTCATCGTCTTTGATAGCAATGCCCATTAAGGTGTTCTTCGTCACCTTACAAACAGTGCCACTGGGACGTAACCGCCGCCGTAAGTCTGTGATTTCCGAAACTGTTAGCCCCTGATAATCAATTACCAGTGCCAGAGTTGACTCACTCAAAGTTTCTTTGAGGTCAGCTACTATTTCTTTTTTATTTTCTAGTGTTCTACCCATTCCAATCTCACCTCCTTAAACAATCGGGGAAATGCCCTAGTTGTGTGTTTTTTCTCAATTTGAACCTAAACAACAAACCCCAGCTAATATAGCCAGGGTTGAGTAGTAAGACTCTTGACGCCATAGTTATCACACCTTTATGGGTGGTAATTCTGACAATTAGAGTTTTAACCTCGGCAGGATATTAAGCTGTTAACACCTGCTGTCTCTGGCTTTGTCTATTTAATTTTGTCATTTTTTGTCATTTGTTTTTTGCCTTTACAAATGACTAATGGCTAATGACTAACAATTAACTTGCTTGGCTCAGTTTTAAATCTCGTAGGGCACTGATATCAACTTTTATTGAGGGCCCCATTGTGGCTGACACATAAAATGTCCGCCAATAACGACCTTTAGCTCCTGAAGGACGGTTACGGTCAATCGTCTCCTGCAATGCCTTCAGGTTGACTAACAAATCTTCAGGCGAGAAGGTTGTCTTACCAAACATAACATGGACAATACCAGTTCGATCGGCTCGGAATTCTAATTTACCTGCTTTAAATTCTGCGATCGCACCTGCTAAGTCAAATGTTACAGTTCCACCCTTGGGCGATGGCATCAAACCACGCGGCCCAAGCAACTTACCCAGCTTTGCCACCTGTGGCATCACATCGGGTGTGGCAATCAGCTTGTCAAAATCCAGTCTACCTTTTTGGATTTCGTCAATCAGTTCTTCTGACCCAACTAAATCAGCACCAGCACTGCTAGCTTCGTTTACCTTTTCACCTCTGGCTATCACCGCCACGCGGACGATTTGCCCTGTACCTTTAGGCAGTGCTACCGTTGTCCGCAACTGTTGGTCTGTATACTTGGGGTCAATTCCCAACCTGATATGCGCTTCAGCAGCTTCGGTAAATTTAGCTGTTGCTGTGTCTTTAAGAAGGGCTAAAGCCTCTAGGGGTTCATAGTCCTTGTCTTCTACTTTTGCTTGCAGACCTTGCAAACGACGCGATATTTTTGCCATTTTGTTCTCCTGGGGTAATTCCGAAGCCTCGCCTCTCCCCCGATAGTTTTTAGTTACTTGTCCTACCCTGCGGGAAGCCGCTGGCGCGTCTATGTCATTTGTCCCTTGTCATTTGCTAATTTTTTACTAATGACTAATGACCAATGACTAATCCGTGACTGTTACGCCCATATTTTTAGCCGTTCCTGCCACAATCTTCATTGCTGCGTCGATATCGTTGGCGTTGAGGTCGGGGAGTTTGGTTTGGGCTATTTCTTGCAATTGTGCTTTGGTTATTGACCCAACTTTCTTTTTGTTGGGTTCATTCGAGCCTTTTTCAACTTTCGCCGCCTTCCGAATCAGCACTGATGCGGGTGGCGTTTTGAGTACGAATGTAAAACTCCGGTCTTCAAAAACCGAAATTTCTACAGGTATTACCGTTCCAGCTTGATCTGCTGTTTTGGCGTTGTACTCTTTACAAAACATCATGATGTTGACACCATGTTGACCCAAGGCGGGCCCGACTGGCGGTGCTGGGTTGGCTTTTCCAGCATTCAGGGCCAGTTTTATGACCGCCACTATTTTCTTCGCCATTTGTATTTAGCTCTGTTTCTCTACCTGATTAAATTCCAATTCTACTGGTGTATCCCTGCCGAAAATTGAGAGCAAGGCTTTAAGTTTACTCCGCTCTGGAGAGACTTCAATCACCTCGCCTTCAAAGTCTTTAAATGGACCAGAAAGCACCATTATCTTATCACCAGTAGCCATGTCAATTTTGACAACAGCTTCTTGTTCGCTAGTTTGTTTGAATATACGTTCAACTTCTGAAGAACTCAGTGGTATGGGATGAACATGACCGCGACCCTTGCTACTACCACGTTTTTGTTCGGAACCAACAAAGTTAATTACATGAGAGGTGTTGCGTACCACCTGCCAAGTATCATCATCCATCATCATTCGCACCAACACATAGCCAGGGAAAACTTTTTCTTCTGTATGCTGGCGACTGCCATCTTTGCGGATTTTCACCGCTGGCGTTTGCGGAATTTCTACTTGGATAATTTTGTCAGCTACATCAAAAGTTTGAATACGTTGCTCCAAGTTAGTCTTTACACGCTTTTCACAGCCTGAAGCTACTTGTACTGCATACCAGCGTGCTTCTTTTAACGCTGCTTCTGCTGCTTCTGCTGCTTCTGTTTCCTCTGACTGCAACATTGAGTTGCGTGGTTCATCTGTTGCAAAGCTCATTAGAACACCTGTTTTGCTGCCCAATGAAACAATCCATCGACCAAGTATATCAAAGATGCGGAGAGTGCCACCATTAACAATACAGCGGCGGATTCGCTCACTATCTGTTTCCGACTGGGCCAAACTACTTTTTCAAGTTCTTCTTTGGTTCCCTGTATGAAGTTGCCAAAGCTAAAACCATTCGCGGTTTCTGGCAATTCTGCTTCACTTTTTTTGGCCACGACCGTTTATCCCCCGTTTCTTATACTAGATCCTGTTTAACTGTCATCTAGGTTTTGCAGTTTCGACTCTATTTCACTTACTGTCAGCAAAATAACTGCAAATACAATAAGTTTACCCGAAATTATTAGCGCTAACTGCTATATTAGCAGCTGCGTAATTATTTCGGGCTTTGTTTTTTGCTCTTGAGCGCGCCCTGGAGGACTTGAACCCCCGACATCAGGTTTTGGAGACCTGCGTTCTACCAACTGAACTAAGAGCGCACAACCTGTTTCGGATTCAGTGATTGCGCTGAACTAAATTTTAGTTTAACGCAATATGCGATTTACATCATATCTTAATTTTGTTGGGAAAACAAGTTAGCGGCAGATGCCGCTTGAAGAAAAGAGATTTCTCTCATAATTTTGAAGGACGAATCACAAAGGGCGGTCAAACCGTTGCTTGATCCGGGTTGCTTTACCTACGCGATCGCGGAGATAATATAATTTAGCACGGCGTACTTTACCACGACGTAATACTTTGATGCTGTCAATCCGGGGAGAATGCAACAGAAATACCCGCTCAACGCCCACGCCTTGAAAAACCTTACGAACTGTAATAGTTTCGTTGATGCCGCCATTGCGTTTGGCAATTACTACTCCCTCGTAGGGTTGTACGCGGTATTTTTCGCCTTCCTTGATTTTTACTCCCACTTTTACAGTGTCGCCCACATAAATGTCGGGCACATTTGATTTTATCTGTTCCGCTTCAATGGAGCGGATAACCTCTTGAGCGTTCATAGTCTTTCTGTCTGCTTAAAAAAAACTCACAATCATCAATGATAAATCGATAATCCTATTTCAGTCTACTTGTTAGGATTGATAATTTTACTGATACAACAGCCTAAAGATCAAAGCTATATTGCAAAATGCTATACCATAAGGGTGAAATTTATGAAATTTAGCGTCGTCATCAGTACCTATAATCGCTTGAATTTGCTACAAAGAGCAATTGATTCGGCTCGTAACCAAACAATTGAGTGCGAGGTGGTTGTTGCTGACGATTGTTCTTCTGATGACACCCAAACCTATCTTAAAAGCTTAGGGGACAAAGTTGTTTACCACCGTAACGAAGTGAACCTTGGTCATGCAGCAACGATAAATGCTGGAGTTGCCAAAGCTAGCGGCGACTGGATTAAGTTCTTAGATGATGATGACTATTTAGCGCCTAACTGTATAGAAGAGATGGCAAAGGCGATCGCACTTCGTCCCGATGCTGTAATCTGCTCTTGTGTGGCGGCTCAGGTGGATGGGAATCAAGTTGAACTTTCTCGCACTCCCCAAGTCGGCCCTGGTTTAGCTTTTTATATCCCGCAAGCCGATATTCACTACGGGATGCTTTTAGAGCTTGTACCCTTTGGCACACCTGTACAAGTAGCTTGTCGACGTGATGCTTTCCTGCAAACTGGTGGTTGGGACTCCACACTCGATGCTAACTGTGATGACATCGATTCCTGGATTCGGATTGCTCAGTTTGGCGATGCGATTTTCTTCAATCAGTGTCTTGCTTACCGCACAATCTGGCCTGGTGCATATAATCAAAAGTTTTCTTTGTCTCGGCGGTTGGCGACAAATATTTTGATGAAGGAAAAAATTTACGCTTTGGTAAATGAGCAATATCGCTCAAAGATTCCTCTTTTTCAAGATATAAAAAATTACCTGAAACTCCATTGGATTTTAGTAGCATTAAAGCAAAAAAATCTCAAGAGTTTTCTTTCAATGATAGATTCTTCTATACTTTCTCCTCAATCTTGGAAGTTTTTACTAACTGCTGCCTCATCACGCCGCTCTCAGGGAAACAATTCTCAGATCCGTAAACTTGTGTTGATTGAGTCGTAACTTTTTAAGTGTTAACAATAGTTTTTGCTGTTCAAAACTTAGCTTTTACAGAAATGAAGAAGTAAATAATACCAATTTTAAAAAGAATACAACACATGGACGAAAGCCACCTGCAACCCTCTGCTTTATCAAGAGAGGGTTGCAGATAGGGTGAGAAATTTTCTGAGTGCTAGACGATAACGTTAGTACCAACTACCAGATTGGTAGCTGTGAAATTATTCAAATTCAAGCTTGCCAAGATGTCATCATCCTTAGTGAAATTAACTTGTGTAGAAGTACCCGATTGCACAAACTGTAGGTAGCCATCAGCGATGGGATTGCTGCCAGTGTAGCCTCGACTCTTAAGCCAGTCAGTAATGATTAACTTATCCTCGCTCTGATTAAAGTCAGTAATCGTATTACCAATGCTAGAAGCTTGGTAGACGAACTGGTCATTACCGCTACCGCCAGTCAGGGTATCATCAAAATAACTAGCAAAGAGAATGTCATTACCAGTATCTCCGATAAGAATATCATTACCCTCACTAGCAAAGAGGATGTCATTACCAGCACCTCCGATGAGGCTATCCTGACCGCCACCACCAATGAGTGTATCATCGCCAGCACCACCAATGAGGGTATCCTCCTCGTAACCTGCACCACTACGTAGAAGGTCGTTGCCACTTAAGCCGTCAATGCGGTCATAACCCCCTTGACCATTAATGACATCATCTGAGTTGTCAAAACCATTGACATTATTGTTTAGTTCATTGAGAAAGGTGACTGTGTTTTTGTTGAAAATGGTGTTTTGAGTAGAGTTGGCATTGAAGACATCAAAGCTGTCACGAATGCTGCTTTGCCCATCAAACAAGATATTGCCCACTGTCCATAGGTTGTCTAGGTTTTCCAGGGGAAAGTTTTGCAGGATAATTTTGTCATCAGCTACCCCTTCAAAGGTGATTTCCAGATTGTTACTATTTCGGGTGAGTAGCAGATTTCGGACAGTCAATCCAGCACCTTGGAATTTCAGGGTATCCAATTCGCCAACACTCGCTGCTGAGGAATTTGAGCCTTTACCTAACCCATCGAAATCAGTGATGATATCAACACCGTCACCTAAATTGTAAACAAATTTATCTTTGCCACTGCCACCAGTTAAGATGTCATTGCCTTGATTACCTGCGATCGTATCATTCCCAGTTTGAGCATTAATTATTTCATTAGAATTGTTGCCCACTAGATTATCAGCGCCATTGGTTCCATTCACCCCGTTGAACTCTAAGGCACCAATATCAACTGTACCCTCAGATATTCTGTCAAATCCAGCGCCACGTTGGTCGGTAGTTATACCTGCTGAAATTAGAGCATTATTGCCTGCATTAATAGCGGGGCTATCCCCAATTAAGGCATTAGTAAAGGTTGCACCTTCGTTATTTTGCAGGGGGCTGAGTCTGGGGTCGATAGGATTGGCGTTGGTGCCGACGAGGGTGCTGGTAGTAAAGCCAGTGCTACCAGTATTATCGCCAATCAGGTTATTGCCGAGGTCAGTGAAGTTTCCTTCAACGTCGTTGGAAACACTACTTATTAAGTTGCCTGCAATGATGGTATTTCCAACAATAACAGTACCATCAGATTCATTGAAAATGCCCCCATTCTCAGCATAAGTGTTGTAGCCATTTGTTGCCTCGTTATTGGTAATAGTATCGTTAGTGAGGGTAAGAGTGCCGTTGTTGTTATAGATGCCACCGCCCCTAAAATTTACATTATTATCAGAGACAGTACTGTTAGTCAGGCTAAAAGTACCATCATTAAAGACGCCACCGCCGTCTCCTTCTCTTGCCGTATTACCAGAGATAGTGCTTCCTGTTATATCGACGGTGCCGGAGTTATAAATGCCACCACCATAGGATGGGTAGAAGTTAGGAAAACGGTACGCTACAGCCTCAGCAAATGCCGTATTATTAGATACGGTACTTCCCGTTATCTTGAGAGTGCCTGTGTTAAATATGCCGCCGCCGTAAGCATAGAATAAATTGTAGATGTATGCACTATTACCAGAGACAGTACTATTAGTCAGGTTAAGAGTACCTGTGTTAAATACACCACCACCTAATGAGGACCCCCGATTGCCAGAGACAGTGGTGTTGGTCAGGCTGAGGTTGCCTCTGTTAAAGATGCCTCCTACTGCTCCCTGATTGTCTGAGACAATGCTATTAGTCAAGTTGAGGCTAGTATTACTATTGAGGAAAATACTGCCATATATGACATCATTAGCATTGGCAATCTTCAAACCATCAATGCTGACATCTGTCCCTGTACCCGCGATCTCGAATACACTGGAGGCATTATTACCGCTGATGGTCAGCTGAGATGCTCCAGTTCCCACAATGGTTACATCATCAGTAATCGTCAGTTGACCAGAGGTAAGGGTGATGATATCTGGGGTGGCATCAGTAAACACGCTGTCTGCAAAGGTAATCGTATCTGCCCCAGCAGTTGCATTGGCATTCAGGAGCGCCTGCCGCAACGACCCTGCCCCAGAATCGTTGGTATTAGTCACTACGGTGTCAGTGTTAATAGGTAGTGGGGCGATGGGAGACTGGACTTCATAAGCACCAATATCTACTTTGCCGTTAAAAATTCGGTTAAATACAGCACCTCTTTGGTCAGTGGTGACACCAGTTGGAACTAGGGAATTATTGCCTGCGTTAATGGCGGGACTACTTGCAAGTAAGGCATGAGTTAAGGTTTCACCACCGTTATTTTGCAGCGGCCCGAGTTTTGGGTCAATGGGACTGGTGTTAGTGCCCACTAAGGTGCTGGTAGTAAAACCAGTGCTACCAGTCTGATTACCAATCAGGTTATTGCCTAAATCCTTGAAACTGATGCCGGATACATCGGGGTTGATATCGCCGGAACTAGATTTGTCGAAGTTGCCTGCAATAATGGTGTTGCCCACAACGGTGAGTGGGTTCTCAAGATAATAATCAGGCTCAAGACTGAAAATGCCACCACCATTACCAACACCATCGCCATTTGAGTCAGCGGTGTTATTGGTAATCGTGCTGTTAATCAGGTTAAGGGATCTAAAGTTATTAATGCCACCGCCATCCTCTAACGCCTTATTGCCAGATACAGTACTATTAGTCAGGCTGGCTGTACCGATACTATTAATAAAATCTCCTCCGTTGTAAATGCCTGCACCGTTGTTCGCCGTATTGTTAGAGACAGTGCTATTGGTAAGCTTTAAGTCACCTTCGGTATAAATGCCGCCACCGATAGAGGTTGTCGTATTACCAGAGACGTTGCTTTTAGTTAGGTTGAGGATGCCTTTGCTATAAATGCCGCCACCGCTGGAGGTTGCCGTATTGTCAAAGATGCTGCTTTTAGTTAGGCTGAGAATGCCTTGATTAGCGATACCGCCGCCGCTATAGGTTGCCGTATTGCCAGAAACATTAGTATTGGTAAGCTTAAGGGTGCCTTTGTTATTGATACCGCCACCGTTGGAGGTTGCCGTATTATTAGAGACATTACTATTAGTCAGGATAAGAAGGGTATTGTTATTAACCAAAATACCGCTATCATTACCGTTAGCAACTTTTAAACCATCAATACTGACATCTCTTCCTAATCCCGATATCTCAAACACCCTAGAGGTATTATTTCCGCTTACTGTAAGATTTGATGCCCCAGTTCCAAGAATGGTGACATCATCGGTAATTTTCAGTTGCCCAGAGGTGAGAGTGATAATATCTGGGGTGGTATCCTTGAACACTCCCCCAAAAGTAATGGTATCATCCCCAGCAGTAGCATTAGCTAAGTTAATTGCTTCCCGAAGTGTGGTAAAGCCGTTGTTCGCATCACCATCATCTGTGTCTCCGGTATTGTTCACTGTGAAGGTCGCCAGTACTCCTGCGTAAGCTTTCTGAGTAGTTTCTGTAAACGCCAAATTTACTTCCATACCAGTGGTACGTACTTCCAGTTCCCAGTTGCCTCCTAATGTCGTACTGCCTATCAGTTGACGCGAAGCAGCAATGTTCGCTCCTGTGAGTTGATGCAGTTTGGCAACAAATTCTGACCCCACATCACCGTAAGCGACGTTGCAACCATAGATGAGTAAGTTGGCTACAGATGTTGTAGCAGGTGTAACTAATGATATAGCAGTTTTGGACGAAGTGGAAAATATCTTCTGCCATTGTTGCAGTTGCTGGCTATAGTATTCGAGGGTATCAAGTCCCAAGTGAGTGTTGCCCAGTTGCAAGCTACCGGGGACACCGTGGCAAACAATATGAATGCTATTAAGATTCTGGTCAGCGCGAGTTGCCAAAATCTCTGTAATTTGCTCAATACCATTCTGTGTCGGCTTAATAACGAATACTTCAGTGTTGGGAATAATACCGTTAATTAAATTCTGATAGTCTTCAACTGCTGTGTCTATGAAGACTAGGTTATGTGTATATGAGGTGGGAATTACGGGATTTAATTGGAAGTGTGGAGTATGTAATGTTGCCATTTTTTCACCTTAAACTAAGGTTAGAAGTTTAACCAAACTGACTGAAGCTTTATCATTACTGGGCTTTCACACAATTATTAACAGTAATAATGAATTATTTGTTACCATTAATTTTCTTACTTATAATCAAGCAAATTAATGTTTTTGTAAAGCAGTATTTCAAAAAGGTTTTTATTCTCTGTTTTGGCTGCTGTCTTGTACTAGAGTTTCGATACCAGCTATTGGGAAATAGAAAACTTGAAATAATAGATTCAGTCTTTATAATTTTGAAGTTTTACCCCGATTTATTGAGCCGTTACTGAATAAGTCTTTAAGCTAAGTAACTGGTTACAAGCACTATTAATCAGTAGAAAGTAGTGAATTTTACCCACTACTGACTACTTTTTAGTTGTCGCTGAAGACCTCAATAATTATGTTGATTTCTATTCAGTTACTTATCTTTATTTTTCATACACATCTCAAAGCTTATGCGAATCATACATATTTTGAATCACGTTCAAGAAATAGGTAACGGTATTGTGAATGTGGCTGTGGATCTGGCTTGTCTACAGGCGAAATCTGGTTATGAAGTCGCGGTTGTTTCTGCTGGTGGAGAATACGAGGCTTTATTAGATATTTGTGGTGTCAAACATTACCAATTAGACCAAAGCAGAAAACTGATAAATACGATCAAAGCAGCTATACGTTACCGAGCGATCGCAGCTGAATTTCAACCGGATATTGTTCATGCCCACATGATGACGGGGGTAATACTAGCACGTATTTTTAAAGGAAACAAATATGCTTTAGTTTCTACAGTCCATAACGAATTTCAGCGTGCCAGCCTGCTGATGGGTTTAGCTGACAGGGTAATTGCTGTCAGTAAGGCTGTGCGAGATTCGATGATTAAGCGTGGTATTTCAGAAAATAAATTGCGGGTAGTATGTAACGGCACTTTAGGTAGTCCCCGCACCCGACAGATACAAGATTATCAACCTTTACCATTACAGCATCCAGTGATCGCCACTGTAGCCGGGATGTATCAACGCAAGGGAATTGCTGAGTTAATTGCTGCCTTTGAACAAATTGCCTCAGATTTTCCCCAAGCCCATCTTTATTTGGTAGGAAATGGCCCTGATAAACAGCTATTTGAGGCACAGGCACAAGCAACTTCTGTAAAAGAACGCATTCATTTTGAAGGCTTCCAACCAGAACCTCAACGCTATCTGATATCTTGTGACATCTTTGTGCTTGCTTCTCACCGTGACCCTTGCCCTCTGGTACTTTCGGAAGCTAGGGAAATTGGAACTGCGATCGTCGGCACTCAGGTAGACGGGATTCCTGAAGCTTTAGACAACGGGCGAGCAGGTCTTTTGGTGCCAGCAAAAGATAGTCATGCTTTAGCTGGGGTTTTAGTGCAATTACTAAGTAACGTCGAGATGCTACAAGAGTGGAAACAGCGGGCAAAGAAAAACCTAGAAAGGCTAAGTGTTGCCCGCGTCCATCAGGAAACAATGACAGTGTATCGGGAGTTAATTACAGAATGAGGGTATGGGGCACAAGAGGCAGAGGTGCAAAGGGGCAGAGGGGAAAAACTTATTGCAACTTCTCCTCTGCTCCCCTGCTTCTCCAATCCCCTTAACAGAACGATCGCTTTGATTTTAAAGCTACGCCTAAAGCGCCAAAGACCAGTACACCTAAAATGTTAGTTGATTCAGGAACAGCAGTATAATAAGCAGCCACTCTGATCGGCCCATCTTTATCTGCTTGCTCTGCTGGAATTGGTGGAATGATTCCAGCACCCGGCGCTAGATTAGGCAGGGTAGCGAATGGATTGTAAAATAGAGTTCCGTTTGGGATGACGCCACCACTAAAAGTGATAGTACTACCAGCAATGTTAATGTCTGTAAAAATATCTTTTAAATCGGGGTTAGCAGAGTTACCAATCTTCCCATCTCCATTAACATCTCCCCATTGCACTGCTTCATTATCAAATGGTGGAGTAGAATTAGGATTACTATAAGACAGCGTTTTTAAATCAAAGACCAAGCTGTTTATATCGTGACCAGTGGCATTTAAAAAGTTATTAGCTACGTCTGGAACACCATATTCTATTACTTGCCCTGGTAGGTAATCTGTAAGGGTTCTTGGTTTTTTTGCGTCGAGTATATCTTGATTTTTAGTCGTCACAATCGGTTCTACAAAAATGACGGCTCTTGCTGGTGTCCAAGACAAAAAACTAATTCCTGCTGCTCCGAGAACAGACAAGGCTATTTTTGTGGCAATTCTAGTCATATTTGTGTCCTTTGAATATTGATTCGCAGAATGCTATCCCGCATGGTTTAAATCAAACGCAAAAACTCATTTCTCAACTGCTATTTATCAGCTAGATAAATAGTGGTTAATGTGTGCTTGCTGACTGAGTTGATATTTACTCATAGGTTGATTTATAAAGCAATTCTTGTAATGCTTTATCACGATAATTAGGAATTTCACGCAATCTTTATAAAAAATCCAGATTATAACTTATACATTGACAGATTAGACAATATGTGTAATATAAATAAAATTATCCTGACTTTTAATGACTTATGGGGACTCTACATAGCAGGTTTGAGATGAAATGGTTATAAGATTTAGAGACTATGGCAAACGGCTTGCTAATTTTGAGCAAGAAATTTTAGTACGTTGTCCCCAATGCGATCACACTGCCAAGATATTGACTGTAAACTCTGAGCAATCAAGTCTTAGTTCCATTAAAAGAATTACCTGTCAGCACTGTAGCTATACAAAACAACAGTCAAATGCTGCCAAACGAAAATCTGCACTGCTATTGTGGCAGAACAATTATAGGGATAAAAGAAATTCTCGTTATGGAATATTAGACCATTTTTTTGGCTTACCCCTGTGGCTACAAACTTCTTGTTGCGGTCAGGTACTATGGGCATATAATGAAGCTCATTTGAACTTCTTGGAAAGCTATATTCAATCAAGGTTGCGAGAACGCTTGCCAGATGAATCATTAGGTTGGCACAATGGCAGTCTTGCCAGTCGCCTACCGCGATGGATCAAGCTGACGCAGCATCGGGAAAAAGTTTTACAGAAAATTCAACAGTTAAAGCACAAATTGTAATCAACGTTTTAATCTTGTTGATGAGCAAATTTATAACCACCCCACAGAGAAAGAGCGATCGCAACCACCAGCAAAATCGGTATGCTGTACCAAGGAAACTGAGACAAGGGTAAATGGGCAGCTGCACGCAATCCAATACTGGCGTAGGTTAGTGGCAGCAGGTAAACTAAAACTTTCAAAGCCGCTGGTAGTGTAGCAGGGTCAAAGAAAGTCGCTCCTAAGAAGGACATGGGGATAATGATAAAGTTGTTGTAGAGTCCGACTGATTCGAGCGATCGCACACTCAACCCTACAATCACCCCTAATCCAGCAAATACCGCACAATTGAGCGCCACCAACAGTAAAAACAGTGGGTTGAGAAAATTCCAGTTCCCTGTCAACAGCAGCGCTACCAAAATCACGGAACCGGAAGTCATCAAACCCCGCACGACTCCCGCCAGCATTTTACCGATATACAACGCTAAGGGATGTATGGGAGTCAATAATAATTCCTCAAAGGTTTTAGTAAATAGTCTCTCTCCACAAATCGAAAATGTCGTTCCAGCAAAGCTAACCGTCATCGACGACAATGCCACCATTCCCGGTAAGATAAATTCCAAATAAACCATGTCTATCTTGAAACCCGTAGTTTTTCCTCATCTTCTTCAAGGTGATTTTTCACCCACAAGCGCTCGCAAATTTCAAAAGGATGGGA
>NZ_JBALDE010000218.1:0-63211 GCF_036917515.1 Nostoc sp.
CTTCTTTTTCCATTTTTTCTAATCTCCGTAGACTTACAGTATGGACAATGCACAGTATGAACCCTCTCCTCATCCCTTTATTATGCAACACCCAATTTCAATACATCACCCAGTTTTTAGGGAATAGAATTTGCGATCGCATTTGGGGCATTTAGGTTTACTCAAGTCTTCAGGTTGCCACTCCTGCAAAACTAGTTGGCAAGCAACTTCAAACCTTAACTGTATTTAGTCGAATAAGTTCAAGCACATTCATCATGGTTCTCTGCTGTGACAGAAGAGGTGTTTTGAAAAATGATGGATTCTATCTGACCATCACGAATGAAAATTCTATGTACTATGCGGCGATATATCTGAACCTTCTCATTATTGGACAGCGATCGCCAAATTCCCAGGTTATTGCCTACCTGAATAATCTCCTCAACAGTCTTGTCTTCAAGGTGCTTGGACTGAAAGAAATTGGTTTCCTCTTCAATCTGGCGTTGTAGTTCCGCCTTAAGTTGCTCTGCACCAGGGTTAAATTCAGGAAACTGCTCTAAAAAAACGAGTTGTGCTTCTAGCTTTTGCAAACGCTTAGTTTTAAAAGGAACCAGATCAGTTATCTTGTTATTATCCTGGGCGAATTTGCATAATCTTGCTATGGGCTTTGTTTTCCTTTGCTTCATCTGCAAAAAGAGCAAGGGCATCTATAACTAATTCTTTTATAATTCTTTTTTCAGTGTTTACATATTGCAAAACAACTTGGAGTCTTTGCTGGATTGGTATACCTACTGCACGAACAATTCCACTGAGCAAAATTGCTACGTTTTTATCATAAATTAACTTATCCAATCCAGGATACAATGCTAACTCAAGTGTAATATCGTCACTTTCTGCTAGTAAATCAATGGCAGCATCATGAGAACCGGAAATCTCCGGATGATTAGCCCAACGTAAAGCCTCTACTACTGCACTTGATGATTTGATACTATCTGCTGTAATCTTTCGCAATACTTTTCTTTTTTCTGAAGAAGAACGAAAATATTTCTAGGATGATTATTCAGATATTTAAGTGAATCTTTTAACAATTGCCTGGACATTACTAATTACTTCAACTTTGTCAACTGTCATTGTCTGAAGCTAAACCCACGTTGATACCTGCAAGCCGAAATTCTTTTATAGGTGCTATATCCATTGCCAGCTTCATATAAGTTTTCGGTGCATGAGCAATTGCGCCCCGTTCATACTTGCTTAAGAAAAATTATTATATTTTTAACTTTATACAAACATAATTACACAAAAGTAAATATTTGGTAAAAAATAAATTAATACTTGTTTTGCTAAGTTAATATATTCGCCAATTTCCGAGGGTGAATTGATGTATAAACTCTTATTTGGGCAAAGATATTGGTAAGTATTATGTCATATAATTAGATACAGTCTAAATTTAGATTCACTTTTTATAGGAGGAAGATTGTGTCTAAAAACAAACCAGAAGATTTGAATTCACAAGCAGTACCATTCTTTGCTCGATTCTTGGAAGGGCAAAGCATTGAAGACCTTTCTGATGAAGAATCAAAAGCGATTCTTGGTGGATGCAATAATGCTACAAAGAAGAATGATGATCTTGTCCAAACTCAGAAGTTTCCATCTGATCAAGAAGATGCCACTTCAGCAACCAAGAAGTACCCTTCTGATAGTGATGAGTACTATGTTACTCAGAAGTATCCTTCAGATAATGAGGATAGTTCGCCATCTTCACTTTCATAGCTGCATACTTTTGACTACACCAGAGATGCAGTATTAAAACTATTGTCAGAATAAAAATACAGTTAGCTTTGCCAACTTCATCTAGGAGTTGGCTTCCCATTAAAATTAAGTTCACTTTTTTAAAATCTTGCTTTTTCAATAGTTGACAATAGTGAAAATGCAAAAACTAATAAAAATATTTTATGCACCTTGATCGTGATGTAGTTTTATTAATCACCCATAGTGGTGATTACTTTACAATAGATAGAGTTGCAGAAGCAGTATCAAAACTTGGCGCACAGCCATTTCGTCTTGATACTGATAAGTTTCCGATCGCACTCCAGCTCCAGGCTAATTTAAGTAACTCTGGTAGCAATCATACACTGGAATATAATGATTGCTTTCTCAACACCGAGCAAGTGCAAGCAGTATGGATGCGGCGTATTTGGCAACCCGATCTTGGTAGAGAATTGGCTCCACAATTTCAAGCAGCCTGTTCTAATGAATCACTTGCAGTCTTAGATGGCTTTTGGGACAGCCTGAGAGAAGCTAAGTGGGTGGATGATTTACGCCGGATAAGTGCAGCTGAAAACAAGTTACGCCAACTGCGGGTTGCATCGGAAGTAGGTTTTGTCATACCTCGGACTCTCGTCACCAATAATCCTCAAGAAGCACGAGAATTTTTCTACCAAGTTAAGGGAAAAATGATTGTCAAGCTGCTTAGACCTCTTTCTTTTGGGATGCAAGCCTCCTCTTTTTTCATGTATACCAGTGTAGTTAAAGAAGAAGACTTACTTGATGCTGAAACACTGCGCTATTGTCCAGTTATGTTTCAAGAACAAATCCCTAAACAGCAAGAACTACGGGTAGTGTATGTGAATGGCAATCTCTTTGTCGGGGCACTAGATGCGTCTGAGTATGCAGCATCTACCCAAGATTGGCGACGTGAGACAAAAGAGATTCTGACCTGGCAACCAGATCAATTACCTGATAAACTAATCCGTTGTTTGGATGCCTTTATGGCCAAGTTTGGACTGGTTTTTGGAGCATTTGATTTTATTAAAACACCATCAGGAGAATATGTTTTTTTAGAAATTAATCCTACAGGAGAGTGGGGAATGCTGGAGAGAGATTTGGACTATCCAATTGCTCTGGCTATCGCATCTGCACTACTTTCAACAAGCCCAAAGTAAAATGCTCTTACTTAAAAATTCAAAACTAACTGATAACCTCTAAATTTATCTGTAGCGTACTTCATTCTCTATATTTGTAAATGACTATTTTAATAATTACTCACAGCCAAGATAACGAAAGTATTCCTCTAGTTATTCAGGCAATTGAAGCCCAAGGAAAGAAAGCATTTCGTTTTGATACAGACCGATTTCCCACAGAAATACAGTTAGATATTTACTATGGTAGTACTAAGCGAGTGATTCTGAGTGTCGATGACCAGACATTAGATTTAGATGAAGTGTCAGCAGTTTGGTATCGGCGCATTGCAATTGGATCAAAAATTCCCTACTCAATGGACAGTCAACTTAGACAAGCCTCACTGAAAGAATCTCGTGTCAGTATTGAGGGAATGATTGCTAGTATCAGGGGGTTTCATCTTGACCCTGTGCCAAATATTCGCCGAGCAGAAAATAAGCAACTGCAATTACAAATAGCAGGAGATATCGGTCTAGATACGCCACGCACTCTGACTACAAATAATCCAGTAGCAGTAAAGCAATTTGCCCAAGAATGTCAGCAGGGAATGATTACCAAAATGCTGTCTTCCTTTGCTATTTATGATGAACGAGGGCGAGAAAAAGTTGTGTTTACAAATCCAATTTCATCAGAGGATCTAGACAACCTTGATGGCTTACGTTTCTGCCCAATGACATTTCAGGAGAAGATTCCCAAGGCATTGGAATTGCGGACAATTGTTGTAGGTAAGCGTGTGCTAACGGCTGCGGTTGATTCTCAAGCTTTGGATAAGGCACGTTACGACTGGCGCAAACAGGGAATCGCCTTACTCGACGCTTGGGAGTCATACGCTTTGCCCGAAGATGTCGAAGAGAAATTGCTCAAACTCATGGCAGAATTCCGTTTAAACTATGGGGCGCTTGATATCATTTTGACTCCTGATGGTCGTCATGTATTTCTTGAAGTTAACCCAGTTGGTGAGTTCTTCTGGCTGGAACGCTGTCCTGGCTTACCAATTTCCCAGGCGATCGCTGAGGTTTTAAATAATGGGACTTAAACAAAAATCAAGCCCAAATGTAGCCCAAACTGGCTTTATAAGAGGCAAACAGGTCACGATTCAGTGTTAACCAATCGAAAAATTGATAAAACATAGCCGTTCTAAAGCCCTCTAAAGCTTCAGTAAAAGTATTCAAAGGTCTGTTAGCCCACCTTCGTCTTAATCCCCCACTTAACTGATGCCAAAGAATAAAAGTATAGGCACAGAAAACTAAGATGAAATGCCGAAGTAGACTCCTTTTATCTCGGACTTGATATTCTTTTAGTCCTAACCATCCCTTGGCTTCTTGATAGAAAACTTCTACTCAATTTCTATTACCATAAGTATCAACTATCGATTGTGGTGTGACAATTGATAAGGAAATATTGGTGATAAAATCTCTTTCAACGTGAAAGCTATGCTATTTATGCATTATAGTCTTTTTTACTCTCTTATTTCGTTTAAGTCCCGTTAGTAGTTGCAACTTAACGATAAATCTGGGGGCGAATACCAACTTGGCTCAGTAATATGCCAACTAAAATCAAGCTACCACCAATATACTGGGCTAGAGTAGGAGCTTCACCCAGTACTAAATAAGCTGCTATAATTCCCACAATTGGTGTAAAAGAGCCTGCTAAGGAAGCTGCTGACACGGTAGAAGCTCTTAAGCCTTTGAGCCAAAATAACTGACCTAACACCACAATCACAGCACCATAAACAAGCATCCACTGCCACAGGAAAGGTGAGAATACATTTATAAAATGGTTGCTGCCATAGAGAACTAAAGCAGCGAAGAAAAATATTACAGTTCCTAAAGCAGTACGAAATATACTAAAGATTCCGACTGGGATATTGGAGATTCTGACTTTAACAATAATCGTTGAAGCGACTGAAGCTACAGCAGCTACCGCCGCTAAAAATTCCCCAACACCCACTCTTAAAACACCCATGTTGATCGTAGCTGCCTGTGAAGGTTGCAGAATAATAGTAAGGGTAACACCGACAAATGCAGCGATCGCTCCGAGAATTTCCCAACGATTTACCTGTTCTTTTAATAACCAGACTGATAAAGCCATAGTTAGAGGTGGCTCTAAGCGTCCAACCAAAATAACATTATTAACTTCTGTTAATGCTAATGCTTGGAAAACTAAACCAGGAATCAGCGCTCCAGATAAAATAGCTACTACTGTCAGCGCCAACCAATCTTTTTTTGACAGTAGCTTCAAAGTCTTTTTCTGCCACTGTTGCCTATAAATAGGTAACAGAACTATCAAAGCACACAAATTCCCTATGAATAAAACATTACATAAAGAAATCGGATTTTGACCATCTATGAAATGTTGAGCGCCAATTTGTGTCAGCTTGCGGGTAACTGCACTAGAGGCTCCAGAAATCAAGATTGCTAGCCAGAGATAGGTTTGACCTGGAATTTTATCGATAGAAGGATGCCATCTTCTCGCTCTGCTCACAATAACACCACTGCTAGGAAATACTCTTTCCTATACTCATCTGACTTGCTTAATTTTACATGAGATGAATCTGAGAAAACACTTAAAGCAAGCTGAGATAGAAGAATATCATAATTTACTGAGAATCTGCTGAGTCTAAACTAAGTTTTCCCAATGGATAAATTCAGATAATTAATAGACTGGTTTCATTTGAGCCTCAGTAGCAGATGCGATGCTTTAGTTTATTGAGGAGCTTCAATATAAGGAAAAACAAATGAAAATCGCTTCTTCTGTGCTTACAAGTGTTGCTATTGTTGGGATGTTAACAGCCTGTAATGTTCCACTTAAAACTGTGAGTCCTTCCCTGATGCAAGCATCAGCCGCAGAAATGAAAGATGCTACAGGTTTGACTACTCAACAAAAGATTGATTTGGTCATCAAGCACAAGGGTCAGTTTGGTGGTGGTGACGAATTACGTCGTTTCTTTTTTGGCGATCTTGAACCGCTTGCTGTTCAACCTGGTGGTGCAGGTATGGTGGTTAATCTTTATAACAAAGCTAATAATGTGACCTTTGCTTATTGTTCTACTTACGATGTGATAGTTGCAGTTAAAAAGGGTAAAGTCACTAAGTTTGCCGCCGATGAAGTTAAGTAAATTTTTAGTTGTAGGTGCTTGTTTAAGTGTAGTGTACCACTTCATAAGTATCTAAAAAAGGGTAGTGCCAAGCGCTACCCAAAAATTTATCCGAAATCTGAAATTTTCTAGCAGTTGCTAATAACCGCAGAATTACTCAAAAGGCATTGTCTAAGAAAAGGAATTTATCACTTTTGGTGAGAGGTCAGATATGGAATTTAAAGATATTATCCTGCTGTTACATCCAGCAATCGCTGTACTTGTAGTCTTTCCATTAATTGGTATCATTGTCAACCGTGCTTTACAAGTCCGTCAACGCCGATTGCAAACTTTAACTACTGGTAAAAGCAAAATTTCCCCCACAGTGGGACAAGAACACGTCCAGTTGGGTCACTGGCTAACTGGAGCAGTTGTTAGTATTGTTTTAATAGCGTTCGCCAACGATATTATAAATAATATTTTAGACAATCAAGTTTGGATGAAATCCCCATTCCAGGTAATTTTTATTGGGCTATTGTTCGTGGCTGCGATCGCTTCTTTATATTTACTCTATCAAGCAAAGGAGAAAAAATGGCGCGGCATATTTGCAACCCTGACAGGGATGGCATTAGTAGTGCTTGGTTGTCAAGATGGTATCTACCGCAAAACTGACCAATGGTATATTTCTCACTACTACTATGGGCTAACTGCTGCTCTGTTGATGATTTTTTCGCTCTCTATTTTGCGAGACATTTATCAAGATAAAACCAATAGCTGGCGCAAAGTTCACATTATTCTAAATTCCATCGCCCTTTTGTTATTTATTGGGCAGGGAATAACAGGAACACAGGCGTTGTTAGAAGTTCCTCTTACTTGGCAGTCACCCTATATTAAGATACTTTACGAACAAAAATGTGACACAAAATCTTGTACTATTCAACCATTGTATTTACCACCAAATCATTAATAATATAGAAATAAACATCTTTTTTATCAACTCAAACTCAAATAGTGAATCAAAGCAAAAAAACTTGGATATATCTTGACCCATTCTCATTACAACTACGCATAACAGTTGGTATTGCTACGTTTTCAGCTTTAATATTAGGTAGTCTTGCTGCATGGACTCGTTGGAAAATGCAGCAATTTTTGATTGATAGTCATAAACAGAATATAGAACAAATTGCTCAACGCTTGCCACATGATGTACAAATTTATAGTGAAATGATGCAACCTGAAACCGGGTTACAAAAGGCTATTAATAACTTAGAAAATACCAAAATATTATTATGGGTAAAAAGTGATGATGATAAAATATTGGTAAAATCTATAACTTTGGATTTGTTATCTGATTCTACAGTGACTCAGTTGATGTCTCTGAGTAATATGCAGATTAAAGCACAAATTTACAAAGTTAATCAAAGCTACTTTGTTTTAAGTAGTGGTTCTTTGCAAGTACAGGGTAAGTTACTAGGTAAGCTCTTTGTAGCACAGAATATTACTCGCGAACAAACGATGTTTGTAGCAATGGTGCAGAGTTTAAATATTGCTAGTATTTCGGCAATTATTGTGATGATAGCTATAATGACATTTTATATTAGACGTTCTTTGCAACCACTGCGTCAGCTAAGTCAAATGACTTCTGCCATTTCTATAAAAGATTTAGGACAAGCACAATTATATGTTGATAATGCACCCAGTGAAGTCAAAGAATTAGCTCAAACTTTAACCATGTTACTATCTCGCCTCTGGCAATCTTGGGAGCAAGAGCGAGAATTTGTGAGTAACGTTTCTCACGAGTTACGCACACCTTTGACGATTGTACATGGTTATTTGCAAAGCGTTTTGCGACGGCAGAATAACTTAACAGAAACTCAACAAGAAGCTCTAGAAACTGCTGCATCGGAAACTGAACGTACTATTCGCCTGCTACAAGATTTACTTGATTTAGCACGAGCAGATAGTGGTTATTTACATTTTCAGATGAAATCTTATGTACTGAATGACTTAGTTGAAGAAGTCGTTATCATGGCACAAAAATATAGCGATCGCCTAATTACAATCGAGTCAAAAATTTACCCTATTGAAGTAAAAGCAGATTACAGTCGTCTGAAACAAGTATTGCTAAATTTGATTGATAATGCTATTAAGTATTCTGAAGCTGGTACGCCTGTGAGTATAAAGCTAAATAAAATTCATGAAAAAGCAATTATTACAGTTTCCGATCGAGGTTATGGCATTCCTTTACAACACCAAACACGGATTTTTGAGCGATTTTACCGCGTAGAGCAATCCCGCTCTCAATCTACTGGAGGTTCTGGTTTGGGTTTATCAATTGTTAAAACACTTGTAGAAGGTATGGGTGGTAATGTATCTGTGCAATCCAAGTTAGGAGAAGGAAGTGAGTTTACAATAACTTTACTTACATAGTTAGCCAAAGGTAGCTGGAAATGACAATTATATTCTGACTTTATATATCTGCTATCAGAGCAAAAATATGTCAGCAAATATTCTTTTAGTTGAAGATGAAGTTAAACTAGCGCGATTTGTTGAATTAGAATTAAATAGCGAAGGTTACAATATAAATGTGGCACATGATGGAATCACTGGTTTAACTTTAGCACGGGAGTTATCACCGGATTTAGTCATTCTTGATTGGATGCTACCAGGACTGTCAGGTTTAGAAATCTGTCGTCGGTTGCGGGCAACTGGTATCTCTATACCAGTAATATTATTAACAGCAAAAGATGAAGTTAATGATCGTGTAGCAGGTTTGGATGCTGGAGCAGATGATTATGTGGTCAAACCATTTAGTATTGAAGAACTGCTAGCTAGAATCCGCGCTCATTTACGCCGTACTCAAGACACAAATCAGGACATTTTACAGTTTGAAGACTTAAGTTTAAGTCATCGTACTCGCCAAGTTTACCGAGGTAATCGGGCAATTGAATTAACGGCAAAAGAGTTTGATTTATTAGAGTATATGCTTTCACATCCCCGTCAGGTATTTACTAAAGACCAAATTCTACAGAAAGTTTGGGGTTATGACTTTATGGGTAATTCCAATATCATTGAAGTCTACATCCGTTACTTGCGTATAAAACTAGAAGAGAATCATGAAAAACGCTTGATTCATACAGTGCGTGGCGTGGGCTATGTACTTCGAGAATAGTTTTAACCCACTAATTGACTCGATTTTCTCTACCTTAACCATGCGGTAACTACTATAGCCGTAGTCACACAGGTTAGGACATAAGGATGGGGTGAATGCTAGAGTTAGCAATAGTTTTACCTCCTGCCTCCTGCTATACATGTCAAAATAATCACAGTTGCAGCAACTCCAAAAAATAAAAGCATTGTCGTGCAGGTAAAATCAGCCAGTGAAAAAAAATGCGATCCCCCTTGGTAAACGTATTATTGATTACAACTTTTCTCTAGCTGGCGTTGCGATACCGTACTTAACTAGACCCGCTTCAAGTTTTTTAATGAATTTTAAGTCTTCCTCGAATAGAGGCTGGCTTTCGCTAGAAGAAAGATTTTTTTCAAGAAAAGCAAATGCTTGCCGAAATTGACGTGGATTTGCCAAAATTAGCGAGTCAAAGTGACAGGAAATAATCTGCTGAAAATTCCAACTTGCAACTGTATCAGCCCAGTTGAGGACTTGTCTTGGTGCTTGAGGAAAAATGAGGATTTGCAAAATTGGTGCGACAAATGGTCGCCCCTGACCTTGTAGAGCGTCAAATGCCTGCTTCCAGGTTTCTCGCCAGCGAAAAGGAAATAAACCAAAGTACGTTTTTAGGGTTCGTTGTGGTGCTTTGAGAGCATCACGAAACATCTGTCCGATGGGAGTAACTTCCAAGGTACTTGGACGGAAGTAAAGCGCAAATAATGAAATACGTTGCCATCCCTTGCGGCGGTTGTCTTCATTGTCCTCGATCATCTCCCAGGCATTGTCCCTGGCATGAAACAGTAAGGGATAAGGATCTAATTGGAGGATTTCTGGTGGGTCAACTGGAACAGAAAGTATAGAATCAGTTACAAGTAGAGTGCGCGATCGCTTATGAAATACTGCAACTTCTGCAAAAGATCCTCGTCCCAAATTGATGTCCAATATTGCATAGTCAAACTCCAGAGCGAAGGGAGCAAGGCTTGAGTCGTGTGGAAGTTCTTGAGTCCGTTTTTGGGGAAAGCCTAGCCAACTAAGCGGCAGGTTGAACGGAAAACTCCACTGATGCGGGGCAACAAAGACTTGTGCTTCAGGAAAACGACGAGAAAAGGGGCCAACGAAGACTTTATGCTCCAAACCAGAACTCGTTGGCAGTATGATGTACTTAACTGCACCGTGCTCTGCTACCAACTCATTAACCAAGCGGACACACTCAGTTGTGGGAGCAACAGGAGCATAAACCAGAAGACCTCCGGCAGCGAGCTTGACCACAGTCATCCGAATCGGCACGATGGTGTAGAGAATGCCGTGAAGCTGATCGAATGTCCAGATAGTGTCCTTAACTATTTCCTTGCGAAGTGTCCGCCGCTTGCCGTAAGGGTACAGTGGGACAGTAGCCCAGAATGGCCATGACCAATCCTTTGAGTTGTTCAAAGGAGATATCCCTTGATCTTGTAGTTCAACCCTCGACTTAGATCCTTGTGAGTTCATCGTCGTTCCATTGTCCTGTGAGTGTTAAGGTTCAATCGGGAGAGTTAGCAAGTGAATACTGAAAGTATTGCTATTGTGTCAATTTAGCTCTGTGATGGAAAATAACCGTTGTCGGTCTATTTGTTGAAGCTTGATTTTTTCAGCGTAGAAAGCCTGATAATAATATTGATACCGCTCTGGTTCTGCTTCTGGATCGGTTTGTTGCCATAGTTCCAAAAAGTGACGATAGCGTTTTTCAAGCATGACTAAATCCATACAAGCGATCGCAGCTTGAACTACTTGCGGAGTCCGCAGTATTTCTTTTTGGTTTTTTTCATCCACATGAAATAAATGAGAAATTAACCCGATCTCGCTGTCAAATTCTAAGAACCTATCTTGGAGGCGAGAAATTAAATTTGGTAGAGACGCAAAGTTTTTCGTTTCTCCATCACTGGATAAAATTTCTAAAATCTGTTGCCATAAAAATCGATGGTGGGAAAGACTAAATTGCAAATCTCGCTCCTCTAGTTCGTCAGCAATCATTTGACGCTGTTCGGGACAATGTAAGTAAACTCGCAATAATAACGCCTCTGCGTGTTCTAAAAGGCTGCGTTCTGTGGGGAGTGAGGAGTTGGAAATGGGGAGTGGAGATTTACCACTTCCCCATGCTTTCTTCACTGACACAGGCTTAGAGTATGTAGCCGCAGCCGGAGCAATTTGAGTTAGCAGATTTTCGACTCGGAGAGGTATGAGTCTGGTATCTCCCAAGCTGAGTATTTCAGCACAATAAGAAACATAATAATTTCGTGTATCGCTGTTAGCTATATTTTTAAGTAATTTGACTATTTGCTGAGTTACTTGCTGAAAATCAGTAGCCTGTTTTAAGTCTCGGTCTTGAATAATTTGCTGAATCTGCCAGTCTAGCCAAAGTGGCGCATTTTTTAGCAGTTCTCCATAATCTTCGGGAGTTCGCTGATGCAAGTATTCATCAGCATCTTTACCATCAGGTAAATTGAGAATTTTTAGCTGAACTTCTCCTTTGTATGCTAATTCAGCAATTTCACCGATCGCTCTTTCGGCGGCATTAGTTCCGGCTTTATCAGCATCAAAGTTGAGTACTAATTGTTTCGATTCGGTGTACCGTAATATTAACCGGACTTGTTCTAAGCTTAAGGCTGTACCGAGAGAAGCAACGGCGTTATTAATACCAGCAGCATGGAGAGCGATCGCATCAAAATATCCTTCCACCACCACCGCTTGATCGAGTTGAGAAATCCCACCCTTAGCTTGATCGAGGGCAAATAATGTTTTACCTTTACTAAAAAGTTCGGTTTCTGGTGAATTGAGATATTTAGGTTGCTGAGACACTGCGTTGCGGGGGTTCCCCCCGTTGAAGCAAGTGTCGTCATCCGTCAAGGTTCTACCACCAAAGGCAATGACGCGCCCTTGGACATCACGAATGGGAATCATCAAGCGATCGCGAAATACATCATAATAACCAGCTCCTTCCCGGCGTGGTTTAATTAATCCCGCTTTTTCCAGAATTTGCACTGGATAATGTTTATCATCGACTAAATAACGATAGAGAGTTTCCCAACCTGCGGGGGCATAACCTAAACCAAATTGCTGTATAGTTTCTTCTTTGAGTTGGCGATTAGATTGCAAATATTGAAGTGCCTTTTGCCCTTGAGATTGTCTGAGGGCGTGTTGATAAAACTGTGCGGACGTTGCCAGAACTTCATATAACTGCTCACGCAAAGATAGCTGACGCTGTAATTCTTGGCGTTGTTCTGGTTCGAGAGTTTGTACAGGTACTTGGTAACGCCGTGCTAAATCTAGCACCACATCAGCAAAAGAACGCTTCCCCAGCTCCATGACAAACTTAATGGCATTTCCCCCAGCTTGACAGCCGAAGCAATAGTACATTTGCTTGGTTTGACTAACGGTGAAACTGGGAGATTTCTCATCGTGGAAGGGACACAAACCGACAAAATCCTTTCCTCGTTTGCGTAAAACTACGTATTCTGAGACGACATCTACAATATCAGCCCGTAGTTTAACTTCCTCAATTGTGTCTGGGTGCAAGCGGGGGATTTGCATGGCTTTGTCATTAGTCATTGGTCATTGGTCATTGGTCATTAGTCATTAGGCATTAACTTTGAAAAAAGGACAAAGGACAAAGGACAAATGACTTCTGATCGCTATTATATTCTTGTTGCTAGACCAAGAATGATCTATACAATTGCTTAAACTTAATTTTATCAGAGGAAATACTGAAGATGGGGCGTATTTTTATATCAGCGGCTCATGGAGGCAAAGAAGCCGGAGGAATAGATCAAGGTGCGATCGCAGGTGGTACAAGTGAAGCAAAAGAAATGATTTTGCTGCGGGATTTAATTGTCACGGAACTGAGAGCGCGGAGTTTGGAAATTTTGGCGGTTCCTGATGACTTGAGCGCTGCCCAAACTATCACCTGGATCAATTCTCGCGGCCGTCGGGGTGATGTCGCTCTAGAAATTGCAGCTAATGCAGCTAACAGCCCTTCTGTGCGTGGGGCTAGTGTTTTCTACATTACTAATAATAGCGATCGCAAGAGTAATGCTGAACAGTTACTAGTTGGGTTGTTGCGCCGCGTACCCCAATTACCGAATCGCGGAGTCAAGCCAGATACAGATAGTGGATTGGGTAGGTTAGCATTCTGTCGCCAGACAACGCTGCCAGCTTTGGTGATACAAGTGGGGTTTCTTAGCAATCCAGAGGATCGGGCTTTGCTGCAAAATCGTCGCCGCGATTTTGCTTTGGGAATTGTTGATGGATTGGTGACTTGGAGTCGTGTAATTGACCCCACTCCTGGAACTCCAACACAAGCAAATTATCCGCCAATTAATATCAATATTAATGGACAAAGTTACACCGAGCAAGGTGTTTTAGTTAATGGTAATGCTTACATACCCATTGATTTAATAGACCTTTTACGAATTGACCTTTCAAAAGCGGCTAATGTCAATCGGATTACCTATCACAAAGTAGTTTATGTCAAAGCGATCGAACTGCGAGATTTTAATATTGCAGTTACTTGGGATGCTGCAACACGTACTGTCAGCTTGCGATCAAATTTAGTAGTTTGCCCCGGTCAATTTTCGCGGGTGATGTCAAACGGTAATACTTCCGAAGTACAGTTACAATTATTTCTGAGAAATAATAATGAAAATGCTTTAGCAAAGTTTCCTGATATCCCAAAACTTTATCGCGAAGAATCAGGTATAGAAGGAGTGAACTATGATATTGCCTTTTGCCAAATGTGTGTAGAAACTGGATTTTTACGGTTTGGTGGTGATATTAGACCTGAGCAAAATAACTTTGCAGGCTTAGGTGCGATCGGTGGTGGTTCGGAGGCTGCGTCTTTTCCAAGTGCCAGAATTGGAGTCAGGGCGCACATCCAACATTTGAAAGCTTACGCTAGCTTAGAACCTTTGGTACAAGAAGTAGTAGATCCAAGGTTTCGCTTTGTCACACGCGGGATTGCGCCATTAATCGATCAGCTATCAGGACGGTGGTCAGCAGATTTGGATTATGGTACAAAGATTTCAGCAATGCTCAAACGATTATATGAATCAGCAGGACTTCTTTGAGTAAGGAAAAGAAAATTGGTATTGCAGAATAGAAATATGAATTTGAGCGTAGGCGTAGCCCGTCGTAGACATCGCGATGAAATGTCCAAGGAGTGCATCAACTCACATTCGTAAAAACTTAAGGTAAAAGTTAGGTAAGAGAAAGCGTTTTAGAGTTGCCCTCATCCCCTAATACCAATTTGAAAATATCTGTCGCAAACATTTTTTGAATTGGTATAAATTTTAGTATGAGCAATCAACGTTTAACTAAAGATAAATCCGGTGTTAGCCTTTGCAAAACTTGCTTCAACACCATCACCGTCCAATCTATATCAGCTTCGGTAGTATCACGCCCCAATGTGATGCGAATTCCTCCCAAAGCAGCTTTTTTTGCATAGCCCATTGCTAACAATATCGGGCTAGGGCTAAGTTTACCACTGTGACAAGCAGCACCAGCACTGATGCCGATGCCAGCAAGGTTTAACTGTCGTACCAAGGTTTTACCGCTGAGTTTTTCCCCATCGGCGTTTTCTAGGCACATACTGACATGGTGAGGTAGACGATCGCAAGTATCCCCTGTAGGAATTAAACCAGGAATTTCAGTTAATTGGGCAAAGGCGCGATCGCGTAATTGAATCAACCGTGGTGTTTCTGTAGCCAATTCTTGCGCTGCTAATTCTGCTGCTACACCAAATCCGGCAATTATCGGTACTGCTTGCGTACCAGAACGCAGTCCCATTTCTTGTCCACCACCACCGAGTAAAGGCATCAATTCCACACCAGGACGCACGTACAACGCCCCTGCACCTTGGGGCCCATATATTTTATGACTAGAAAGGCTAAGTAAGTCTACTGGGAGTTGTTGCACATCTATGGGTAAGCGTCCCGCAGCTTGCACCGCATCTGTATGGAACAAAGCACCATGCGATCGCACTATCTTACCCAGTTCTGCGATTGGTTGCACAGTCCCAACTTCACTTTGACCGTAAATTATAGAAACTAAGGCTGTGTTATGTCGCAACGCCGCTTTTAAATCTAAGGGGTTGACTCTGCCTTTAATATCTACAGACAAACGTGTAACTTCCCAACCCCACATTTCTAGCAACCGTACTGTCTCATAAATTGCGGAATGCTCAACGCTGGAAATAATTAGATGTTGAGGAACAGCATACAACCGAACCACACCCATAATTGCTAGATTATCTGCCTCAGTGCCGCCAGAAGTAAAAACGATCGATTCAGGAGTGGTGGCGTTAATTAAACCAGCAACTTGGACTCTGGCTTGTTCTACAACCGTTGCCGCCCGTTGTCCCCACTCATGTAAGCTGGAAGGATTGCCCCACTCTTGAGTGAGGATTGTTTGCATAACTGCGATCGCTTCTTTTCGAGTCGGAGTAGTGGCGCTGTAATCTAGATAAATTTGCATATAACCGATAATGGTGAGAACACACGTTAGTGATAGACTGCCGATCTTGTCAGCATATACAGTTTTAGTGGACAAATTCTGAAAAAAATATCTGTAATTCTACATCTAATAGTGGATTCTTCCTTTTACTTGGAAACTTATTTCTCTAATTAATTCAGAACACAAAATTTTGGGAATGATAAATATATCCACTTCCAATCCACTTTTAACAGATTACAGTGCAACTTCTCTCTAGACAAAAATATTTTTTATATATCTTTTTACTGACATTCTCCCTTGTTGGTTGTCAACGAGTCCAGTCTTATAATCAGCGTCCAGCACCCTTACCACAAGACCCGTTAATTCAAGTTTACTTTAACCATTCTGAGTCTTCACAATACCAAGAAGCTTACCGTCAGCAAACTCGCCTTGGGGATGATTTAGAAAAACAGATTGCCGATGCTATTACGCAAGCTAAATCTACAGTAGATGTGGCGGTGCAAGAATTACGTTTACCCAAAGTTGCCCAAGCACTGGTTGATAGACAAAAAGCTGGGATAAAAGTCAGGATAATTTTAGAAAATACCTATAGCCGACCTTGGAGTAGCTTAACATCTACTGAAGTAGGTAAGTTAGATAAAAGAGAACAAGAACGCTACAAAGAATTTCGCCAATTTATCGATATTAACCAAGATAATCAACTCAGTTCAGCCGAAACTAATCAAAGAGATGCTTTGATAATTTTGCAGAATGCCAAAATTCCCTGGCTAGACGATCGAGCAGATGGTTCAGAAGGTAGCAGCTTGATGCATCACAAATTTGTGATTGTGGACAATCGCCTTGTAATTATCACTTCGGCCAATTTTACATTAAGTGATACTTCTGGTGATTTTACAAATTCCAGCAGTTTAGGCAATGCCAATAATTTATTGCAGATTGACAGCCCGGAATTAGCATCTTCATTTACAGAAGAGTTTAACATTTTATGGGGAGATGGGCCGGGAGGTCAACCAGATAGTCGATTTGGTTTAAAAAAACCGCTGCGTTTACCTAAACAAATAACTTTGGGTAATACCAAAATTACTGTGCAATTTTCGCCTACTTCTCCAACTCAACCTTGGAATAACAGTAGTAATGGTTTAATTGCTAAAACTTTAGATTCAGCAACCAAATCTATTGACATGGCGTTATTTGTCCTTTCTGAACAGCGTCTTGCCAATATTTTAGAAAAACGCCATCAACAAAGTGTGCAAATTCGCGCTTTAATTGAACCACAATTCGCTTACCGTTCTTATAGCGAAGCATTAGATATGATGGGGGTTGCTCTGAGTAACAAATGTAAATATGAAATTGACAATCATCCTTGGTCAAATCCAATTACTACCGTAGGTGTACCTGTGTTACCCAAAGGCGATTTATTGCATCACAAATTTGGTGTTATTGATAGTCAAACTGTAATTACAGGTTCTCATAATTGGTCAGATGCTGCCAATAATGGTAACGACGAGACACTTGTCGTGATTGAGAATCCGATAGTTGCTGCCCATTATGTGCGAGAATTTGCTCGTCTTTATACCAAAGTTAAACTAGGCTTACCACCAGCAATTCAACAAAAAATTAAATTAGAACAAACACGGTGTCCTCAAATAAAAACTTCTTCATCAACTGAGTTACAAGCAATTCAAAAAATAAATATCAACACCGCCAGTTTAGAAGAATTAGTAACTCTCCCTGGCGTGGGTAAGAAGTTAGCACAGCGAATAATTATTAGTCGTCAACAGCAAAAATTTACATCTTTACAAGACTTAGAAAGAGTTCCAGGAGTGAGTGCTAAGATGTTGGGAAAATGGAGCGAGCGCATCACTTGGTAAAGTGCCCAGCATTTTTTATTAGCCCACGGAGGTGAGCTTTATTTGTGTAGCCGCAAATTTTATTCGCCAGCACTGTAGTATTACACAAATGCGAAATCTAAATGCGATCGCTAGCTAAATTAACCAAACTGCGGAAATGCCCATTCTGAGAAAATCGTTCTGCTATTATTTGTTGATAAACTGCCTCATAGCCATCAGTCATGTGTTCAACGCTGAAAAGGTTTTCGACATACCGACGACAGGCAAAGCGGTCTAACTCTATGACGCGATCAATAGCACTAATGCACTCTTGAATATTATTGCAGAGAAAACCCGTCTTGCCTTGAGAAATCACCTCCTCAGTAGACCCCAATTTCATCGCAATCACTGGCGTACCCGAAGCCATTGACTCAATCATCACCAATCCAAACGGTTCTCGCCAAGTAATCGGAAATAGAGTTGCTACTGCACCACCCATCAGAGCATTTTTTTGAGCATGGTTGGCTTCACCCAGATACTCAATTTGCTCCCCGTCAATGTGCGGTTTAATTTCCTTCTGAAAGTATTCCATATCAACAACATCTATTTTACCTGCCATTTTTAAATGCCAACCAGTTTCTTTGGCAATTTCTATGGCTAAGTGCGCTCCCTTCTCTGGAGATATCCGACCTAAAAACGCTAAGTAAGGGGGATCTTCTGGTTGGGAGTGAAACTCATAGCTGCTAACATCAATTCCGTTGTAAACCGTCGCTATACAGTTCAACCCTAACCTTGGTTCTCGTTGGGCATTGGAAATATTCACGTAGGGTTGTTTTTTACCAAAACTAAACATCTTTTCGTTGTCAGGTGTAAAAATACCGTGCAACGTATGAATCGTAGGAGTTGTTACCAGATTTGCATAAGCCAGTGCCCCATAACCGATATGCGAGTGAATAACATCAAACTCCTCTGCACGTTCATACACTGAAGCTACGTTTAGCATCTCGTAAATGCCGTAATCTTTGATATTAGAATCGAGTCTGAGGGCACGAGGATGAACTGATGTTAATGTTCCTAAACTAATAGAATCTCCTGATGCAAATAAAGTTACTTCGTGTCCGCGTCGGACTAATTCATCGGTCAGTAACCCCACTACTAACTCTATACCCCCATAAGCTGGAGGTGGAACTCTTTCCCATAGTGGAGCTATTTGAGCAATTCGCATCATAAATCTCCTAAAAAATAAAAATTGAATTAGAAGTTTTTGATTTCTGTTGTTTTAGTGCTTGTAATTGATTCACTTGGCATCAGAAAGGAACTTCAGATCCTAAACTTATTAACAACTGCTTTTAAAGCTTAAGCTCATACTTCTAGAATCTCTGTCTATCCTAGTACGGAAATTACCCACTCCTAAAGAGGTAAAGACATTCTGGATTAGTATTTTTTGGTAATTTAGTGCAATATTAAATGTAGATGTTTTTGAAAAACAGAAATTACCTAAAATCGTCAAATTTGAAGTTAAATGCTGATAATAGTCAGAAAAACTTTGCTATCGCCTGTTAATATCTAATTTACAAAAGTTAATTAAATAACAAATCGTGTAGTCACTTTTTGGGCGGCTTTCGGTACTGTCAAGAATAATTTAGAGTGGCTCAAAGAACAGATATTAGTAAAGTAGGTAGTTGGAAATCAGAAACAGCAATTTTTCTTATAAGTTATATTTAAATTTTTAAAGGTAACAATTAACTATTAGACATCTTTAGAAATTAAATATGCGTTATCCATAACTTTTGTAGAGACGTAGCACTGCCACGTCTCTTTTTCACCAGATGTCTAGTGTGGGCGAAAGTTTATCTACCTTATAACCAGTTGTTCAAGCTGTTTGTCTGATTAATTGAGATACTATTGGATTCTCTACTAGTCAAAAGAGAGAGAAGATAGTTAAATCATTGACTTATTACATTAAATGTGATATTTTTGATTTTTATCAAGAAAAATCATATATAAACGTGAATATCTCTCCACCGATCAAAAAACCGCGTGTCTCATGGCAAGCGGTTTTCTCACTGTTGATATTTGTGTTCATGTACCTGCCCATATTGGTACTTGGCTTTTATAGCTTCAATCAGTCGCCCTATAGTGCAGCTTGGCAAGGATTTACTCTCGATTGGTATCGCAAGTTGTTCAGTGACGATCGCATCTTATCAGCTTTGCAAAACAGTATGATAGTTGCTGGTTGTGCTGTGGCAATTTCAGCAGTGCTGGGAACTTTGATGGCGGTAGGGTTGGCGCGTTATGAATTTCCTGGCAAAAAATTGTATCGTGGTATTGCTTACCTACCATTGATTATTCCCGATATTGCGATCGCAGTGGCTACCCTAGTATGTCTAGCAGCCTTTGCGATACCTTTGAGTTTGTGGACGATAGTTGCAGCCCATATCGTGTTTTGTCTGGCATACGTCGGACTTGTGGTTGCTTCTCGACTAACTAATTTAGATCCCCACTTAGAAGAAGCAGCACTAGATTTAGGTGCTACACCAACCCAAGCTTTCATCAAAGTATTGTTACCTCAATTAATGCCAGGGATTGTTGCTGGTTGTCTGTTGGCTTTTGTCCTCAGCTTAGATGACTTTCTCATCGCCAGTTTTACTGCTGGTAGCGGTTCTAACACCCTGCCAATGGAAATTTTTAGCCGCATTAGAACCGGAGTTAAACCTGATATTAATGCTCTAAGTGTCATGTTAATTTCAGTATCTGCGATCGTTGCCCTTGTAGCTGAATTAATTCGCGCTTCTGGAGAGAACAAAACTTTCAAATAAGACTCGCTATTGCCAATAAAAATTATGGGTAATTTGGTTCTTTATGAACTTTTTTGGATAATGAACAACAGCTATATTAAAATATCGGGTGAGTTATGCTTGCCATAACGTATAAATATCAGTATCATTCTGAATTTTAAATCCCCTAATGTCACTCTCTTAAATTTTAAATTTTGAATTGTATTTATCCTTAGCCCTCGTGTGAAAGATAGTTTTAAGCACATGAATAAACTTCCGTGTTCGCTTCTCTACATAACTGTTTTCAATTAGATAATATTGGGGCTAACTTTGGAGAAGATGCTATTTCCTCCTGATTATGCAAATCTGCCAAAATCCCAATTGCTCAAATCCATTCAACTCTGATAGCAATAGATTTTGCGTGAGTTGCGGACAAAGCAACTTTGGTAAACTTCTCAGAAACCGTTACCGTGTATTAAGACTCTTAGGTGAAGGTGGATTTAGTAGAACATATTCTACAGAAGATGTAGATAGACTAAACGCCCCTTGCGTCATCAAGCAATTTTTCCCACAGTTTCAGGGAACAGGACAACGCACTAAAGCTGCAGAATTTTTCAAAGAAGAGGCTTTTCGGTTGTATGAACTGGGAGAAAATCATACCCAAATTCCCCGATTACTAGCTTATTTTGAACAAGGTACTAGCTTGTATCTCGTACAAGAATTTATTCAAGGAAAAACTCTTTTACAAGAAGTTCAGCAACAAATTTATGGTGAGCAACAAATTTGGGAACTTTTAGCTGATTTATTGCCAGTTCTGGAATTCATTCATACCCATAACGTCATTCATCGGGATATCAAACCAGAAAATATTATCCGCCGTACAAGTGATGAAAAACCCGTCTTAATTGACTTTGGCGGTGCTAAACAGGTGACACAAACCAGTATAGGAAGACAAGCTACGATAATTTATACCCTTGGCTATGCCCCAACAGAACAAATGGCTGGATTTGCTTGTCATGGCAGTGATTTGTATGCTTTGGGCGTAACTTGTGTACGTCTTTTAACTCAATGTTTGCCGTTGCAAGATGCTTCTGGACAGATTAATGACCCTATTTATGATGCCATGAATGCTAAATGGTTGTGGCGCGAATATTTACAGAAAAAAAGTATTACTATCAGCGACGAATTAGGGAACATTTTAGAGAAATTACTCAAACATCTACCGAGTGAAAGATATCAAACAGCAGTAGAAGTTATTAACGATTTAAAGTTTGCTACATCAAACATTGAACCTGTTGCCTTAAAAATTGTTTCGATGTCTCAACAAATATTACCGCCGCTACCACAAAAAGTAATCGTACCATTACCCCCATTAGAAACCTTTGAATTTGACGTAGTAACAGTAGACACAGGTGGTAGAGAAGTAAACCGCATGAACTGTAATGCAAACTTTTTTGCTGAAGAATTAGGTAAGTCTGTCACATTAGAAATGGTATCAATTCCTGGTGGTACTTACATGATGGGTTCACCGGAATTTGAAGGAGATGCTGACGAACGTCCGCGACACCAAGTTACCGTTGAACCATTTTTTATGGGGAAATTTCCTGTAACTCAAGCACAGTGGAGAGTAGTAGCAGCTTTACCCAAAGTCAAACAAGCTTTAAATCCCCATCCATCAAAATTCAAAGGTCTAGATAGACCAGTGGAAAATATATCTTGGTATGAGGCTGTAGAATTCTGTCTCAGGCTATCAGAAAAAACTGGACGCGACTATCGTTTACCGAGTGAAGCTGAATGGGAATATGCTTGTCGTGCTGGAACTACAACCTCATTCCATTTTGGCGAAACCATTACTCCTGAGTTAGTCAGCTGCACTATGGAACCAAAAAGCAAATTCCGTAAAGAAACAACAAACGTCGGTAGTTTTGAAGTCGCTAACGCCTTTGGATTGTACGATATGCACGGGTTAGTTTGGGAATGGTGTGCTGATTCGTGGCATAACAATTACAACGACTCACCCTTAGATGGAACAGCTTGGGAAGTTGGCGGTGATATAAATCGCCGGGTGCTACGCGGTGGTTCTTGGAGTTTTAGTGCAGAACTTTGTCGCAGCGCCAGTCGTAGCTGGAATGAGTCAGACGGTGGACTGAGGGTTTGTGGCTTTAGAGTAGTATTTTCTGTAGAGGAGATTATTTAGTAATTTAATTACAAGGTTGTATAAATTATGAACAATAGAATTGAGAAAGGTGACATAGTAGTTATAAATAAAAGTGGAAAATATCATCAGCAAGTCGGTGAAGTTAGTGAAGTAAATTACAATATTTTCTTCGTCAAAATAATCTTAGTAAAGTTAGGTAATCAAGAAGAAGCCTTTGAAGAAAAAGATTTACAATTAAAAACTAAAAAGCCCAACCTGCCAGAAATTATTGTATCAGTAGATACAATTTTAAAACAAGTTGCTCAGATTGCCCACTTGCCAGCAAAAGAGAAAGTAGAGTTACCCAACCGTTTAAAATATCTGAAATTAGATATTCCGAAATTAGATAAGCAGTTAATTCAAAAAAACTTTGACAGTATAGATAAAATACTTGCAAAAACAAGAGAAGCAGACTCTTCAGCAAGTTTTTGGCAGGAAATAAATCTTAATTTGGAGAAAATAAGTTGGTGGATTAGAACAAGTCTGTGAACTAAGAAGTAAATCGGCGAGAATAAATCAGCTTTCTCTGGTTCTCAGCTAGAGTCTGCGAATACCTAATTATACTTCTTGGATGAATCAAAAGCCCTCACCCTAAATCTCTTTCCCAAGCATGGAAGAGGGAATTTTAAATTAGCTCCTAAATAATTGGCACTGGACATAATTAAACGTAACTATATTTTTTTATTTTCTATTCTTAATACTTTATACCTTATACTTTTCGCCTCATTATCACCAGTAATTTTTATTTATCCCCGCTTACTTAACTTTGTATTTGTAACTGTATGGTTTAAATTTTGTTATTAACTAGACGTTTACAAAATCTTAAATTTTGAGAATAGTCTTTAGCAGTAACTTTTTAATATATATATTAAAAAAAGATATTTTTTTAGATAAAATAAACTACGAAGATCATCAGAAATATATATGCGTTTTTTTCAGTTTGCAGGGATTCTTGGTTGTACGACAGCAGCTTTTATCTCCATAGCACCCATACAGGTAGAAGCTGCAACTTTTAAAGTGATATCTGGAGTCACCAGCATTGATCGCGATCATGAGGAGATTCTTAGTAGTATTGGGCTAACCTTGACAGGTACTAATCAGACAGTCCCACCAATTCCTAGCAATTATTTAGTTGGCTTCAACATCGACTCACTTACTAACTTCACGTTCAGTGACGAGGGCGGTTTTACTCCGCTCTCAGGTACAATCGAGCATACTGGTACTGTTACATTCAACAATCAAATTACTGTTGGTGATTTTTCAATCGGTTTTGCTCCAGGACGTACTGTCACAGGTGCCAGCGGACTTGTTTTAAGAGACACATTTTCTTTAAATACAATCTTGTTTGATTTAAGCACTCCCGGACCTGTAGCATTTAATGGCCAAAATTTAACCATCCCTGATGTTCAATTGTTGATTTCTCCAGAGTTTGCTGATATATTAGACCACCCTGAATTGTCCGGTTTGTTTGCTGGAACTGCACGAATTGATGCTCAAGTTGCTGCCGTCCCTGAACCTGATAGTGTACTAGCAACTTTAGTAGCAGGTGCGGCTCTTTTAGCAGCTAGATTTTATACTCAAAAAATTAAATGCACTTGATATTTTGAAGCATAGCCAACCAAACGTTCGCTCTACAACCAACGCTTAATCCTTTTCAAATCTCGTTTACAGCCAGAGGCTAGAAATGCTACTCATTGGGCTGCTGCCGCAAGTCTTGAGACGGCAGCCCCAACAACAGGCATTCTTAGTCTCCGACTAGGAACGAGATACTTTCGCTCTCATGTTGATGCTATAGCTAACTATGTTCCTGGTGAGCAGCCTCAACGTTGGTACACAGATTATTAAACTTCTCTGCTTCTAAGATTGCTTGTTGTAAGAAGTTTACTTTCTGAGCGCTGCACAGCATATATATAGTGCGGTATGTCGCGCCAAAGTGTCTCCTGAACGACCTTGAGTCCGTTCTTTTCAGCTACACGACGAGAGGGAATATTTTCTGGGCGAATCAGGGAGATGACGCGATAATCGCAACCCAGTACGTTAAAGGCGTAGTCCTGGCAAGCAGATGCAGCTTCAGTTGCATAACCCTGCATTTGTTGGTCACGGCGGACATGATAACCAATTTCGAGTTCTTGGTGTCCCTCGACCTCCTGCCAAATCAGTCCGCAGTCGCCGATTACCTCACCTGTCGTCTTGAAAACCATCGACCACAAGCCGAGGCCGTGCTGTGCGTAGTTGTGGCGATGTCGGTCAATCCATCTTTCCACCATCTCGCGGTCAAAGGGTTTTGGGTAGTAGCGCATCGACTCTGCATCGCCAAGGACAAGCAGTAAGGCGTCGAGGTCAGAAAGCTTCATTTCCCGCAGTAATAAGCGTTGAGTTTCCAATATCATTAGTGAATCCTCGTTTAGTCATTAATGAAGTTATTGACAAAGACAACTCTAGCCAGATGACTAAGAAAATTGCACTTTATCAAGTTTTTTTAGAGCAAAAAATAATGAGCTAATATGTAATGTTTGCAATAGTATACCTTTATCAATACCTTCAATGACCTTTTTTAAAGGCAATAAAACTACATCAATTTGTTCGGTAAGGTCTAACTTTAAATCAGCTACACATTCTACATCTGTTGCTAAAAAACAATGGGTTAAATTGTTATGATTGGCTGGGTTTGGTGATAATATACCAGTTTCAATAAAATGATTGCTAGTGTAACCAGTCTCTTCTAATAATTCGCGTTTTGCGGCTTCCAATGGTAAAATATCTTCAGTCTCTACAGCACCACTGGGCAATTCTAGAATTGTTTTTTTCAGACCGTGGCGATATTGCTTTACTAAAATAACTTCCTGATTTTTGGTTAACGCTACAACATTTACCCATCTTGGATATTCAAGAACATAATAGGGGTCAACTATTGTTCCATTAGGCATTTGACAAGTGTCAGACCGTACTGAAATCCATTTGTCTTTTACTAGATGTTTAGATTTTAAAACAATCCAATCAAATGAGTTTTCCATATTTAAACCTCTATTTCTCTGCTTTTTACAGGAATTATTTTTAATGATTTGAAATCAGGTAAAGCTAGTATTATCGCCACTTACTATCTTTTCTGACAGCTAATATCTAACTAAAATACTAGTTATAGTTTTGAAACTCACACTGGCAATAATGAAACGTGGGCTGAAACCACCTTCCATCCTTCGGTAAACTTGTACCAAGTCTGGCTTTGTCGCCCGAAACGCTCTACACCATTGATAATCCGGCAAAATTCTAAAGTCACTGTTGCTGCATCTTTCCCAAAGGTTACAACCTTGAGATTCGAGATTTCTCGCTCTATTTTTGGGTTTGGTCGATTCTGACGAAAGTTACGAACTTCATCGCCGCCATAGAGATTTTCTGTAATTCCAAACCGCACTACTTCGGGCGCATCCCAAAACAAGCTATCCATCACTTCTAAATTGTTATTAGAAAGGGCTTGTTCATACTTGAGGTACAAATCAGTTATTTCAGCTACAACAGTAGAGTCATTTATAGTAGTCATTGTTGTTACCAATTTTTGGTATTATGGCTAGATTATGCACTCTTTTAAATAGTCAGAACTATTTTTCTTTTAAGCTGCTTCAGTACGTAGATTCAGACGTACCAGATCACGGAAGGTGGAGATTTGCTGCATAAAGAAAATTGAGCCTGCAATACAAATACTTGCACCAAGGATGACAGTATTACTACTACCAATTTTGCTTGCTAGTGCGCCAGCTATTAAGTTGCCGATAGCAAATGCGCCTGTAGATGCCATAACGTAAAGACCTGTAATTTGCCCGCGATTTTCATCAGTCACCAACAGTTGAAGCAAGGTGCGTCCGGCAATTAGCTGCAAAATAAAGCCGAAACCAGCTGCCAATAATGAAAACAGCGAAAGCCAGAACACGCGGGATAGGGCAAAGATAATCAAGCTTATCCCCATAAAACCTATGCCCAATGCTAGAACTTTACCCGACTCCAGTACATTGCTATACTTAGTTAAATAAATACCACCTGCTAAGGTTCCCAAACTGGAAGCTGTCATCAAAAAGCCGAAGGTGTTAGGCCCACCCTGTAAAATATCCTTGGCAAAAATCGGCCCCAAAGCTAAGTAAAATCCCCACACGCAGGAGACTAAAGCCGAACCAATCATGACAGAGCGAATTGGCAAAAACCCGAAGGCGTAGTTAAAACTAGCTTTCAATTCCTCTAAAGGTTTGTGTGTGGAAATGATAGCTTTTTTGGGGGCAAGGTTCATTGCAAGAAGGGCAATAATTACGGCAATGTAACTGATACTATCGAGCAGAAAACAAAGCCCTGATCCCACTGCCGCAATTAATAAGCCTGCGATCGCAGGCCCAACCATAAGTGAAACGCTGACAAGGGAAGAGTACAAGGCGGTCGCATTACCGAGATTTTCCTTACTGACCGTTTCTGGTAAAAATGCCTGTCGGGTGGGAATATCGAAGGCGTTGATTATCCCTTGCAACACACCAAGAAATGCAATCTGCCAGACGTTAATAGTACCATTTAAGACCAGCCAAGTCAGAGCCAAAGACTGAAGCATCCCCAGAATCTGGGCAACAAGCAGAATGCGGTGGCGGTTCGTGCGATCGGCGATGATTCCACCTAAAGGAATCAACACAAGCGTGGGAATTTGACTAGCAAAGCCCACCAGACCGAGTAACCAAGCAGAATCGGTGAGGCGATATACTAACCAACTAGTAGCCACTTGAGTCATGGACGTACCAATCAGAGAAATTGCCTGACCTATGTAGTACAGGCGAAAATTTCTGGAACTAAAAGCACGGAGCACGACTTGTGATTTTTTTGATGCTTCCATACATCACCCATCAATAGTTCTAAGTCCTTAACCGTGAATAAAAAAGTAGGCAGTCATGCTGAAGGCAACAATTATCACAAATTTCCGAATTAAGTGCGGTTCAAGTTGACGAGCATAATGAGCGCTTAAATAACCACCCAGAGAACCACCCACTGCCATCAAAATAGCTTGATGCCAAGCAATCACACCTGCAAAAATAAATGGAACGATCGCAATACCATTGATACAACTCCCTAAAAATGTCTTAAAAGCATTCATTGTGTGAATACTTTTGATACCTAAAAACGTTAGAGTTGCCAGCATTAAAATCCCTATACCTGCGCCAAAGAAACCGCCATAGATGGCGATTACTAGTTGAGCGAGTATCAAATTTAACAATGATACAGATTCAGGTGATGTATTCTGCTTTTGACGCTGTAACCACTTTTTGAAAGGTTCACCAAAGGTAAACACCAGGGTTGCCAGCAGTAAGAGATAGGGAATAAGCTTTTTAAAGACATCTGGCGATGTATACAACAAGGTGATGGAGCCAATCATGCCACCAACTAAACTGACACCACATAAAAGTAAAAAATATCGCCGCTCGATGTTTAAATCTTGACGATATGCTCCAGCACTTGCTAGAGCAGCCACCCAAATCGCGGTATTATTCGTGGCGTTAGCTGCGATCGGGGGTACACCTGTAAAGATAAGAGTTGGAAACGTGATAAAACTTCCACCACCTGCTATAGCGTTTAATCCACCTGCAATAAAAGCGGTACTAAACAGAAGTAAGCTATGGAAAAGTGTTAATGATGGTGGCATTATTTACGAATTATTAATTTTGGAATATCGCTTGGAGAATGGGCAATCAAGTCAGCACCATGAGCTTTTAATTCTTCCTCAGTTCCATAGCCATAGGTGACACCAATTGAGGTAATGTGATAGCACTTGGCTCCAATGATGTCATGTGAGCGTTAGCGTTCGCGCAGCGTTCCGCAGGAAAGCTTAACGAAGTTATCGCCTACCATCACCACAGTAGAAGGTAAAAGTTTTTCTGTTAATAAAATATGGTGAATTAAGTCGCCTTTTCTGCTTTGCGCTCCGTCAATTTCAATACCATAAACACCATCAAAAAGCAATGATAAGCCAAAATATTCAATAATTTGCATTGCATAAATATATGGTTTAGAAATCGCAACAAAAGTTTTATAACCAGCAAAACGAATGACTTTTAGGACTTCTGAAATTTGGGGATAAAGGGAGTTTTCAAATAATCCAATTGTGGCAAAGCGACGACGATATAGTAAAAGAGCCTGTTCAATTACTGTGCCATCTAAGGTATTGAGTAATTGCGAAAAGCTATCTTTGAGTGGTGGCCCAATACACCAATTTAATTCATCAGTATTCGGTGGTTTGTAACCGAGTTCAGAGAGCGCATACTGAATGCAACCAGTGATGCCAGGTTTAGGATCTGTCAAAGTCCCGTCAAGATCGAAAAGGATAGCGGAGAAAGGCATATCTTAATTCCCAATTCAACCCTTAATTTTGAGCGATTTCACAAAGCCTTCTGCACTAAGTAAGGCGATGCCTAATGTGACAACACCAATCCCTACACTCTGAATCACGTTTAAAGTTTCGCTAATAGTTATCCATGCCATTAGTGCCGTCAATGCTGGACTGCTAGAGCCGATTATGGAAGCGGTAGAAGCGCCAACCATCCGAATCCCCACATTGTTCAATGTGTGTCCGAGAAAGCTGACTAGACCCGAAAATATGCTGCCAATCCATAGGGGTGTCCAGTCAAGTTGGCCGCTCTTAGCCGGCCAAAAAAGTAAACTAATACTGCAAAGCAGTAGAGTGGAAGCAAAACTGATCCAGGTGAATGGAACTGGATGGAATTTTTCTAAACATTTTTGAGCAATGATGCAATAAAAAGCATAAACGATCCCAGCGCCAAAACTAGCGAAAATACCGATCGCAATGGTATGACTGCTGTAGGTAGCAGAAGATTGAGGAATGGTGAGAGCGCTACCCAGCAGAATAATAGCCATTACCAGCCAACGGAACAATGTGGGGCGATCGCCAAAAAATCTCCATGACAGCAGTGCTGTAAATACGGGATAGGTGAAGAAAAGGGTCAAGGCAATGCCTGTGGGAATCAAGCCAATAGCAATGTAGAGTGAGGCAATATACACAAACATCAGCACTCCACAGCCAAGAGCTTGAATCAGAACATCCCTACGGTTGCGGGTGAATAAGTCTTGGAGTTCTTTAAGAGCAGCTGGATATAGCTTGAATGATAAAGATGCCATCAGTGGAACCACCAGCAGCATTCGCATGAACATCAGCAAGAAGGAATTCTGCAAATCCGGTTTAACGTATCCACCGAGTAAAAATAAACCTAGTACGAGATGTTCTGAAAACAAAACTCGGACAGTAACGTTGTGAAACGTTAAAACAAAGGAGGATAGAAGAACCGTTAGGATGCCCAACACGATAAAAAGTTTCCTTAGAGACGACTTGATTGTATTGTTAAAACCACTGGAATAACAAACCAGATTAAGTTTGAGGAAATCAAAGCCGTCGCTTCAAAAACACTGCCAGTTGTTCAATCAAAACTATGCCAAAGAACCGACGCCCACAGGTTCAGGAGCAGTCTTTGTAGTGAACTGGTTCACCGGACGGGGTAAACCGAGATTTTCGCGTAAAGTACTACCTTCATACTCAGTACGAAATATTCCCCGACGTTGCAGTTCGGGAATTACTAAGTCTACGAACTCCTCTAAACCTCCAGGTAGCCAGGGCGGCATAATGTTAAATCCATCAGCTCCACCATTAACAAACCAATCTTCTAACTGATCGGCAATCTGTTCTGGTGTTCCAAGAATGGTTCGATGTCCCCGTGCTCCTGCAATCCACAAATACAGCTGCCGGATTGTTAAATTCTCTCGGCGGGCAAGATCGGTGATCAGTTGCAAGCGGCTTTTGCCACCGTTGGTATCAGGCAGATCCGGCAGCGGCCCATCTAGGGGATACTTAGACAGATCATGGCCACCCACTAGTCCAGAAAGCAGCCCTAATCCTACCAAGGGATGAATCAAATCCTGAAGTTGCTCATATTTGTCTTTAGCTTCCTGCTCAGTCTTACCAATCACTGGGAACACCCCTGGCATGATTTTGAGATGGTCAGGGGAACGTCCGTATTTAGCCAATCTTCCCTTGACGTTGGCGTAGAAGGCTTGAGCTTCTGCCAATGTCTGTTGTGCAGTGAAAATCGCCTCTGCTGTTTGGGCAGCCAGATCCTGACCTGCTTCGGAAGATCCAGCTTGGACGATTACTGGATATCCCTGCGGTGGACGCGCCACATTGAGCGGACCGCGTACTGAGAAATATTTGCCCTTGTGGTGAGGTATATGCAACTTTTCGGCATCAAAGTAAATACCTGACTCCTTATTGTGGAGAAAAGCATCGTCTTCCCAACTGTCCCAAAGTTTGGTGACAACATCCACAAATTCTCTGGCCCGTTCATAGCGCAGTGAGTGTTCTAGGTGGTTTTCTTGGCTGAAATTCTGTGCTGCGGCTTCAGCAGCAGAGGTTACAAGATTCCATCCGGCACGACCACCGCTGAGATAATCTAGTGACGCAAATTTGCGGGCGAGATGAAAAGGCTCATCATAAGTTGTTGATGATGTTGCCACCAATCCGATATTTTCTGTCACTACAGACAGAGCCGACAACAAGGTTAAAGGTTCAAAGTGGACGCTGAATTGTCCCGAACGGCTAAAAGCCTCAGTCCCTTGTCCTCTATCCCAGACGGCTAAACCATCAGCGAGGAAAAGCATATCAAATTTGCCCCGTTCAGCCGTTTGTGCCAGCTGCTTATAATGTTGGAAGTTCAGACCTCCATCAGCCGGGGTGTTGGGATGCCGCCATGCTGCCACATGATGACCACTACCGGGTAAAAATGCTCCGAGTTTAAGTTGTTTTTTCGTACTCATATTTCTATTTGTGAGAGCGTACTCGTGCTTTTTTCTTTCTCTTGTTTGGAATAAGAAAATATTAGTTATTAAGACTCTGGTCTTGTTGCTTGGATGGAGGGTAGTTTAGAGAATTCATCATACCAATGAGTTAGGTGTATAGAAGAGTTTCATAAAAAAGTGCGATCGTCATTAGATACTCGGTTAAAATGTCTATCGTTTTAACATTTGAAAAAATCTGGTTAAGGAAATTAGGAAATGTCTGAAAGATATTCAGTGGCATCTACTAGTCTGTCAAGTTTAAATTGACCGATTAAGCAAGTTAGTAGTAAGAACTTTAGTTCTTATTTTCTAAACACTTTTCGTGCTTACTACAAACCCTTTTGTACTAGCAAAGCACTACTTTGAGTCTTTCCATTGGCTCAACTCAGTTAGGAGTTCGTTTCGTCGCTTTGGTGATGTAAACGCTACCTTGATCGCATTACGAGTTACGGCAAGCAATTCAGCTGGAGAAAAACCGAGGGCATGGGCCACTGTATACTCCCGCCCGATGGTGGTAGAGATTTGCACAGGATTATCTGTACAAAGAGCGATCGCAATCCCGGACTTTACAAGCTGCCGAACCGGATGCTCTGTATAAGAAGCGACGGCTCCCAAGACAACGTTACAAGTAAGGGAACACTCAACAGTAACGCCGCTCGTTGCTAGCAGTTCTAACAAATGCGGGTCACGAACAGCCTGTGTTGCGTGACCGATCCGCGTCAGTCCAGGACGCGCAGGGCAGCAGCAATATTGGCGGTGGAAAATTCGCCTGCGTGCGCGGTGATTCCTAGCCCCACCGCAGCAGCCCGCTCCGCGATGCGATAGGCAGTTGTCCAATCCGCCTCGGTGTCATACGGTTTGTATAGGAAATCTATACCGCCTAGTCCCTGTTCTGCTGCCTGAATACAAGCTTGTAAGAGTTGCTCAAGGTGATCGCGATCATACCAACCTAGCATGAACACGAAAACCGCCTCAGCACAAAGCTGGGGATGTCGCGCCTGGACGCGACGCTCGGCTTCTCGAAACAATAACATAAAGTCTGGTCGTAGTAGCGCTTCGTTACCAAAACGCACTTCTACCAAAATGGCTCCATCTGCTGCCGCTTCGTCCAGCAAATCCTCAATCCGCGCGATGAAGTTTTCTGGCTCGGCATCGACTTCTCGCGCTACGGGGAAAATGCTAGCAAGGAGTTGGAGGCGTGGCATTCCAGGCAGTGTTTCAGTCATCAACTGTTTAGCCCAGTGCCGCCAATTATAGGATGTCTGCCCCTCGCGCCGCGCCAACACCCGGTCAAGGCGCGGCGACCACTCCTGATGGATGTGTAAGTCTGCTTTGGGAAGTGCAGCAATAACTGGATTTGACTCTATTTCAGCAAGAGGCATAATGAATGCAGTTTCCATCTAACGCTCCTTTCAATCATCACAGGCAGACATAGTGAAATTATCAAAAATTCAGGAGTCAGGAGTCATTAGTCAGTGGAAGGTTAAGCTAGCAAAGGGTAGTAGGGAGTAGGCAGCAGGGGAGTGGAGTTCAAAGACTCATTCACGAGTATTAAAGACTCGTTCGCGAGTATCAAAGACTCGTCCGCGAGTATCAAAGACTCGTTCGCGAGTATCAAAGACTCGTCCGCGAGTATCAAAGACTCGTTCGCGAGTATCAAAGACTCGTCCGCGAGTATCAAAGACTCGTCCGCGAGTATCAAAGACTCGTTCACGAGTATCAAAGACTCATCCGCGAGTATCAAAGACTCGTTCACGAGTATCAAAGACTCATCCGCGAGTATTAAAGACTCGTCCCCTATTCCCCATGCCCAATGCCCCATGCCCAAGAATTACGCAGTCACTGCTTCACGTCGATTGTACTCAGAAGCATCTCCTTTGATCGCCTCACTTTGTTTACCATCGATGCCAACTGGGAGGTCGCCGACAATTGTGACTCGTTGAACGTGGCGAGGCTGGTTGCCGTAATCTGCGATCGCATAATGTTGAGTAGCCCGATTATCCCAAAAAGCTACGTCACCAACTTGCCAACGCCACCGGACTGTGTTTTCTGGACGTGTTACATACGCTTGCAACAGCCGCAGAATGTCATCTGATTCAGTTGTTGATAAGCCACGGAACTGGCGCACAAATCCGCCGATGAATAGCCCCCGCTCTCCAGATTCGGGATGGACGCGTACAACTGGGTGCAGAGTCTCGTATACAGTCGAAGTGAAGACAGCCCGGTAAGCCTTGGCATCTTCAGGTAAGTCAAATGCAGTAGCATAGTCGAATTTGTTGCTGTGTACTGCCCAAAGTTGGTCTGCAAGATTACGTAGATGGATAGGTAAATCTTGGTATGCAGTTACTGAGTTTGCCCAGATTGTATCGCCACCAGTTGGCGGAATGTCAAGCGCTCGTAAGATAGAGCCGAGAGGAGGACGGTCTACGAACGTAACATCAGTATGCCAGCTATTGGCGCGGGAAGTGGTACGCCCATAATTCAGGTCTAAGACTTCTGGATTTTCTGGCAGCGATGGTACAGTTGGGTGGGCTGTAGTGACTTCACCAAAACGATGAGCGAAGGCAACTTGTCCATTAGCATCAAGTTGTTGCTGACCACGGAAGAAAATCACTTTGTATTGCACTAAGGTTTTACGGATATCACTGATAATTTCGTTGCTGAGGTCACTAGCTAAATTAACGCCAATGATTTCAGCACCGATGCGTCCGGCAACTGGTTTGATGTCAAAGTATTGAGAACTCATGTGTTTGTATTTCCAGGGAAGTTTGTACTGATCGTTTTTGTTTAAATATCCAGACTTAATCCACAAACAATGCCATTGCTAGGTCATCTATGTAAGAACCGTCTGGCAGTTTTAATCGTTTCTTGAATCTACCTTCTTCAAAGAATCCGATTTTTTCATAGAGAGCGATCGCAGGTTTATTAGTAGCTCGCACTAGTAGTTCTATCTTTTCCACACCAGGAGTCTGTTTAGCCCAAGTCAGTAGATAGTCCATAATCGTTTGTCCGATTCTCTGACGTTGGAATTCTGGATAGACGAAAATGTTCAGTCGGACTATATGGGCCAGTGCCGACAAACTCATGGGATCGAGCATGGCATGAGCAACAATTTTGTCCTCTAATAAGGCTACGATGTAAAGTCCACGAGGATGCTGGCTGAGGTCGGCAATTTTTGTTGTGAAGGCATCCGGTGTGATTTCATCAGGGCGGGAAACTAGATATCCTGCTGTCTCGGCTATCTTGGCTTCAGCTGCCGCTAAAATCGGTGCATCTGCTACTTCTGCCTTTCTAATTTTCACCATTGTCTTAACTCTGACATTGGTAAAAATCGCTCTTTAAACACCAGGAGTAGAGCCGCCATCAACCTGTATCTCTGCTCCTGTAATCGAAGCAGCCAGGTCAGAAACTAAAAACAGCGCTAATGCTGCAATTTCTTCTGGCTGGGCAATTCTCTTTAAAGGAATGCTTTGAAGACTTTCTGCTTTTGCCTGCTCTACAGTAATCCCACGAGCTTGAGCGTTCTGCTTGGCTAGAGTTTCAGCACGTTCGGTGGCAGTAGCGCCTGGTGAAATGGCATTGATACGAATGTTATACTCGGCTAACTCTTTAGAGATACCCCGCGTGAAGTTGAGCAAGGCGGCATTGCTTGTACCACCAGCTAGGAAGTTAGGACGAGGTGTCCGTCCTGCACCACCGACTATATTGACAATCCGCCCATCACCGCGATTTTTTTGATGGGGAACGACAGCTCTAACTAAGCGGATATAGCCCAATAATTTTAAGTTCCAAGCATCCAAAAATAAATCATCAGTGGATTCTAGGAAAGATCCAGCACGGGCTGAACCTGCATTATTAATCAAGATATCAATTTGATTAAACTGGGCCAATGTTGTGGAGACAACTTTCTCAACATCTTCTGCTTTAGTCAAATCAGCACTGATGGCAATAACTTTCGCCCCAGGAGTTGGTAAAGACTGGATGTCAGCTACAGCTTGATCTAAGCGTTCTTGATTGCGGGCTGCGATCGCCACATTCACACCTTCACTATAGAGTGCTTTGGCAGTTGCTAAACCAATTCCCGCACTTCCTCCAGTGACGATCGCTGTTTTACCTGATAGTTTTAGTTCTAAACTCATACACAGTTACCTTCAAAAATGTAATTTACTTGCGAACCAACAATACTGCTGATTGAGAACCTGTATTGTGGATGTCCAAGATGACTCGGCTTTCCTCAGATGTACAACTTAGAAGTATCTTGATTTCTGTATCTCGCTTTTCCAAGTCAACACTACAAATGACAGCAGTTACTGTTTTACTAGACAAGCTACCTATCCAGACATCAATATCAGATTTATCTCCAGAGCAAGTATCTTGTAAATATCCATAGTCCAGGGGATAAATGAAAGATGGATAACGTGGATGTGATGTCCCTTTTGGGCGATCTATCTTGAGATTGCTAATGGCTACAAGCCGATCTAGTTTGAACCAGAAGTCAGTACTATCCCTCATACCATCTGCTATTGCTCAATTTGAAATGTGCAACACAGCTTTGCCAGGAAAACGCCTATCGAGTAGTTGTTGGGCCACGTCAGCTATTTGTGTCCAAGAAGCTTCTAAATCAATGTGAGGATGTAACTCACCTGCTTCTACTAGACTCAAAAGCCGTTTTAGACCGACTGCGGCTGATTCAAATCTCAATTCATCAAATAGACGTAAACCATATAGGCTGACGCTACCAGTTCCAAAAAACTGAGCGGCGTTGAATGTCACTTCATCTCCCCCAGATACTCCATACAGCACAGTTTTCCCATCCTGTGCCAGTAAGCCAAGGGCTATCCCCAAAGTCTTGCCACCTACTGACTCTACAATTAGATCGTAGGGGCCGTACTCGCTGGCGGGTGAAAGGTCTTCGCCAATCACCACCGATTGCGCTCCTGCTTCTCTAACTAGAGTTTCATAGCCAGCTTGACGAATATGTGCCACAACTTGCGCTCCTGACAGTTGCGCCAATTGGATAGCGAAGTAACCAACGCCTCCTGATGCACCTGTAACCAGAACTGTTCGACCCAAAAGTGAAGCACCTTTTAACACTGCATGGTATGCAGTTAAACCTGCTACAGGCAGTGTGGCGGCTTGAGCAAAAGATACTGATGACGGCACTTCTGCTAAGGCGTTAGTAGGAACAGACACGAGTTCTGCCCAAGCACCGACACGGCGCAAGCCAACAACACGCGCTCCTTGGGAAGGCCCCGAACCATCAGCAGCAGAGGTTTCCACTACACCTGCTAAGTCCCAACCAGGCTGCCAACCAGCCTCAGCAGTGGTTGAACGTTTTATCTCTCCCCGATTGAGAGAAATCGCCGCCACTCTGACTAGTGCCTCATCTGGGGTAGGCTTCGGTGCAGTCACTTCACTCAGTGCCAAACGTCCAACTACATTCGGATCAACAATCACAGCACGTATTTTACTCATAGAGAATGCCCTGACTTAAAGATAAATTTCTAGAGCGATGGTTCACGATCTACTGCCTACAAGAATAAACCGATAGATTTGGCTAGTCCTTCTTAACCCAAATCTCTACAACTAGGTTGATCATATTTAAATAACTACGGTAAACCGATAGTTTTATAGTATTTTTGAAGACATAGAAAGAAAACTATCACAAGATAGACAAAAGAATCAAGCACCCAGCAAAAAGATTTGTTTCATTAATTTACATTTATTGCTATGTTGTAAGCTAGTCACTGTCAACCTCCTACTCTATGATAAGCTGCCTTTCAGGCACCTAGAGATATTACTACGTAGTGCGGGAGTATTCAAAAGTAATAATTTTTATATTATGAAAATCAAGCGTTATTTATGGTTCACTATTTTAACCATAACTGCATTATTAAATATCATTCTTCCAGGAAAAACTCAGCAACATCCCACAAATATTAATTAATATAGAAGAGCAGATTAATTATCAACAATTGCAGCGATTATTAAATCAGCGCTTACCGACTAAAAATTATCCTTAATGGCTATCACTTTCATTTCATAACTGGAAATCGAAAAACTGAAGAACATATTTTAAATAGACAATTTCAAAATGCTAAAGTATAACTTGATACTTTATCAAACGTTGAGATAAATTTGCCCAAAACTGCTGAATTTGACCAAGCTGATTTGGGAGATCGCAAACCTGCTGAAGTCAACAGAGTTAAACGGTAACTAAAGATTTTTGGATTAAAGCTATGTCACTACCAGAAACTATTGCAAAAGAAAAGGATACCCGTCCCCCGGTGGCGATTGGGCATGTGAGATTATATGTGAGTAATGTAGCAGAGGCTAGGGATTTTTTCGTTCTGATTGGGCTGCGTCCGATCGCTCAATCAGAACAATTAGCTGTTTTAGAATTACGGGGAGGAACGCATTTAGTTCTGAGAACAAGTTCAGAGACAATCGCTCCTGGAATCAACGCACCTTTTGATCTGATGGTAGATGATGTTTCTGTCACCAGAGATACTTTTAAGAAGTGGGGACTGACTGTTTCTGAGATCGAAACAGGCAGAATCCACAGTTCATTTACCTTGACTGGACCGGACGGCTATTTATTGACGTTAACTTCTTCACATACAGGCGGTAGAGAAGTTTAACAAAAAAGAAGAAAGGTATCAGCCCTCAGAATTGGGCATGAATTGGAGTCAGATTTAGGTGTAGGTGCGTAATCAATAGCGATCGCACCTTAGCGACGCAACCCAATTACCTGCTCTAAGTCTGCTCCTGTAAAAGTTGCATCGGCGTTAAAACAGGGTTATCAGTCTTGTGCTTTATTAATGAATCGGTGTTCTAGGTTGCTTTCCAGCATTGCCTAGTAATTTTGACACTTGGTGGAACTGCCCAATCCGGGTCGTGAATCTCAGAATGTCTGCTGATTGATGAGGTACGATCGCACTGACTTTCTGACCCAAACACTCGGCTGGACTGCTACTCAATGCCCGCCATAATTCTAAAGCTGTAAATTCCTCAGTATATGTAAGGTGTGTTATCGCGTAGCGTAACGCACCACCCAAAGGTTTTGGTGCGTTAGCCTTGCCACGCCACTACGTGTATTTCAAAAATCAAATATGAGTCCTATATATACAAAAATTTAACTATTTTATTGACATACTTATGTATAGACTTTAGTCTAGTTTTGTCATTTTTCAGCTACCCAAATATTCAAGAATTGACATCTAGTGAAATTAATTATGCGTTATTCAGGATACACAATTAATTTCACCAGCAGATGTCTGATAAATAGCTAACGAACTGTTCCCCGCAGGGCTTCAGTATCAATTGGTTTGATCAGGTAAATTAACAGCAGATTCCAAACAATTGCTGCAATCAAAGGTAGTTTACGAATTAGCTTTACCAATTTCGGACTAGAACTGCTTTCAATCTCTGCAATTTTTAAGTTATAACCAGCACAGCGTTGCAGACGTAGGAAAAATTTGGGATGTTCGGTATTCAACATTACAGGAAAAGCCCGTCCTGCGGTTTTATTGGTGTTGCAGATAACTTGAATATCAAATTCTGTGGCATTAAGTCCCAATGATTTGTAGAACCCGGAACGTTCATGAACTGTCAGAGTGTGAGTAGCAAATACTGATAGCAAGAAAAAGCGACTCCACAGCCTGGATTTCCAGGTGTTCCAAAGTTGCGGTTGAGAACGCAATAATGCTTTGAATATGTCCCCGTGGCGGTTTTCGTCCTGACACCAACTTTCAAAGTAGCGGAATATAGGGTAAAACTGGTTTTCCGGGTGCTTTTCTAGATGCCTGAAAATAATAATGTAACGCCAGTAGCCGATTTTTTCTGAGAGGTAAACGGTGTAAAGTACCCATTCAATCGGGAAAAATGTATAAGTGCGGGTTTTAGTAACAGTGCCTAAATCAAGGGAGAGTTTAAAATCGGTCATTGCTTTGTTAAGAAATCCGGCGTGGCGGGCTTCATCACGCGCCATCATTTGAAATATTTCCGCTAGCACTGGACTACGATTTTTTAGCTTGCGGGATAATTCCTTGAATAGCAAGAAGCCGGAAAACTCAGAAATGCAGGAGCGTTCCAAATACTCTATAAATGCCTGCCTTGCTTCACCGCTAATGTGTTCCCAAGACTGCTCAAACGCTTCATCCCGAACAAAATGGTGGCGGTTATAGTCTGTCCGCATTTCTGTCAACATCGCCTGCAACTCCGTTTCCTGAGCAGACAAATCCAGCTTGGCTGCGGTTTCAAAATCTGTAGTGTAAAACCGGGGGGTGAGTACAGTTTCTTTGCTGGGGGTTTTGATTTCTGGCTTCGGTAGGGTGTTAACCATGAGTAATGAAGCGATCAAATCAATAGTTACATAACTATCAAGTTATGACAAATGCAATTATTTTGCTAGGCCTCTTTACAATCCTTCAGTAAAGTCGGCAGGCAGGGATTTCCAATAAATAAATTAACGTGAGTTCGATGGATAGAAAAGCCCAAAAAGGTTGCTAGATATGAATTTGCTCAACTAGGCAAGCTATAAGGCGATCGCATGATGAAAGTCAGTCATGCAAAGCTTTTATCTGTTTTCGGAAACGATCTACTCAGCCAAAACCCTTACGGGTTTTGCCCTGATGTCCTGGCTGTCCCCCTAGTTTCTTTTTCGGCTGATTTGATATCTTCTTGTGGTGGTGCTTTTTTGTTTTTGCTCTTTTTGTGAATGTCCCCAGACGGCGGTTTTAATGAGGTTTTACTATCTAAATTCCTACTGGCTTTTAGATAGTTTTGATATTATTAAATCTAGTTCTTAAATAAATATCTTCTAGCTAAAGTTATAAATATATTCATGACTTTAGTCATAGTTAATGCCTACATAATATATAAATTGATTGTTAAAATAAAAATAGTTAACAATAGCTAAAGTCGGACAATTGAGATTAAGTTTTTAGCTAAATTTGCTTATTTTTACATCATTTTTTCTATGTGTAGATTAGTTGGCTATCTTGGCAAGAGTATTTTATTAGAGGAATTGTTATATAAACCAGAACACTCTCTTTATCAACAAAGTTATAATTCTCAAGAATTGAAGTCTGGAGTAATGTGTGGCGATGGTGTTGGTATAGGTTGGTACGATGAAGCGGGAAAATCGTTTATTTACCGTAACACTATTCCACTGTGGAACGATACAAATTTGCAACAATTAAGTCAATATATACAGTCTCATTGTACCGTAGGTTATGCTCGATTAGCAGGAATAGGCGAAGCACTTGACATTAGTAACTGTCAGCCATTTCGCAGTGAGAACCTTTTGTTTGTTCATAATGGTGAAATATCCAGCTTTCAACAAACTCTCTATAGACCGATACGTGATAGTCTTTCTGATTTAACATACCATCTAATTAAAGGTATGACAGACTCAGAGCATATCTTTGCTTTGTTAGTAGAAATGTGGCAGTCATCTCCAGATAGCAATCTTTTGTCAGCCCTAAGCATGACGCTGCAACAATTGACTAATTTAGCTCAAAAGTACGATACCAGTTTTAGTGCCAATATGATTGTTAGCGATGGTCAAGCGATTGCCGCAGTCCGCTATGCTTATGGTATGCAAGCACCTACTCTTTATTGGTCTGGTAATCAGCAGGAAAATTTCAACGGAGTTATTGTGGCATCTGAACCTTTATCTGGACAAAATTGGACTCCCTTTTTAGAACAAAGTATTCTATTGGTCGAAGCAGATTCGTTGGTGCCGACAATTATATCCTTGGGTGATAAAGGAGATGTCAAGGTGGAATTAGCTCTGACGAACTGATGAAAATATGCTGGCTCAACGCATTGGAGAACTGACCAAGATATGAAAAGCCCAGTGCAAATGCAAGGGGGCAATGTCTCCTAAGAAACCTCTGATTGCCGAAAGTCGCAATCAAGGCATCAAGCGGATTCTGGCTGAGGCTCTATAATTATGGTCATTCCTAATTGACGAGCCTTATTTTGCAGTTGTCGCAAAGCCTGTTGGCGATAGCGAGTATTTTCCTGCTGTGGAGTTATAGCTTCAAATGGCACCCGATACTTCAGCATGTGGTAAACAATGCGAGCAAGTTTATGGACTGTTGCAACAATTGCCTTCGGTGCCCCCAATTTGCTACGCATCCGGCGATAAAAATGCCCTAAAGTCGTATTACTGGCTTTGAGGGCAGCAGCAGCTTGGCAAAAAGCAAGATTAGCACGATTAGCTGTTTTTTTAGTGTGGTCTTAACTGTCTGAACATGCCATTATCTCTCTATTGAAGTCATTTTTTTGACTATTTTGCCTGGTATTGTGGATTTCCAGTTTCTTTCATCCTGAAGGTGCGCCCAGCACATGGGCTGCTAACGACAAGCCGCAAAGCGTCTACACACAGATAGGATTGCCAGCACTTGGGTAACTATTCTGGCTCGTCGAGAACATGGGGATTCTTTAGCGGCGATCGCTCTTGATGAAGCTATAAAATATGAATTACAGGAAAATTAATAAGATTAGAAAAGCAACTACTCAAAGATAGAGTGGTTTTACTTGATATTGATCGTTTTCTATCGTGTCCAATACCGATACCCCCATTTTTTACAAGAGAATTATTTTTCTAAGAAGCGCTCAAATATATAATTTAGCTGATTTAGAACGGCAAGTAGATGACTTGTTAGAGTCAGACAAGTCAAAACTAATCCAGCAGGCTAAAGATAGATTAAAAATCGGGCAATAATTAATAGATCAAAATCCTATCCTTTCGTTTATTGGTATTAATTCTCGTGAAGTTTCAAAAAGTGAAATACTGATTACAGATAGAGAATTAGAAAAAATTAAGAACATCTGAGCCAGGATCGCAAATCATCGCAGCAGTTTCTTCACCTTCGGCTTCGCGTCTACCTGAGAAGACGACTTTTGCTTTGGCAGCACCAAAGGCGATTGCCGTTATGCCAATCCTGATGTACCTCCTGTAACTAGGGCAACTTTATTCTCAAGCATGATGATATTTACCTCTTGTTAAGGTAAGTTCGATGGATAGAAAAGCCCAAAAGGTTGCTAGATATGAATTTGCTCAACTGGGCAAGCTATCAGTTATTCTTTCATTCAAGGCTTTTGAAACTTGTTTTATACTGTCTTCTTCACCGCAGTAATTCCTCAACTTGATGTTGGCTCCACAAAGTTCTGTATAAACCCTGTTGTTTTAAAAGTTCTAAGTGATTTCCGACCTGCACAATTTTTCCCTTTTCCATTACAAAAATTCGGTCAGCCGCCGCCGCCGCTGATAATTGGTGCGTAATAAAAATTACTGTTTTACGTTCAGTACCACTAGAGAGATTTTTGAGGATTTGCGTGGCGGTTTGATTATCCACACTAGAGAGAGCGTCATCCAAAATTAACACTGGAGCATTAATCAACATTGCGCGAGCCAAAGCAGTACGTTGCCGTTGACCGCCAGAAAGATTAATACCGCGTTCACCAACAATAGTTTCATATTGCTGCGGAAAATTCTGAATTTCTGATTCAATTTGGGCAAGTTTAGCGACAGATTCTACCTGCTGTTGTTCGCTAAGTGGATCGCCGTAGCGAATATTATTTTTGATTGTAGTGCTAAATAGAAAGCTATCTTGAGGAACGTAGGCGATCGCACCTCGTAAATCTGTCAAAGCGATCTTAGTAATATCTAGCCCATCTAAAAACAATTGTCCTGATTCAATATCCAACAAGCGGGGTAAAGCATTGGCCAAAGTAGATTTCCCCGAACCAATTGCCCCAACAATCGCTACAGTTTCTCCAGGAGCAATGGTAAAGTTAACATTTGCTAAAGCTGGAGTAGTGGAACCAGGGTAATTGTAGGTAAGATTTTTAGCTGTCAGTTCGCCTTTAAGTTCAGCTACTGGTAAATGTATAGCGTCGGCTGCATCTTTAATTTTTGGTGTGACAGAGAGAATAGATTCCAGCCTATCGATACTAACTTCACCGCGTTGGTAGGCAGTAATTGTGAATCCTAAAAGAGCAGTGGGAAAAACCAGGCGCTCTACATAAATTAACAGTGCTAAAAAATCGCCAACCTGAAGCGTTCCAGCAGACATCCGTGCCGACCCTAGCCAGATGATTACCAATGAACTGATATTAGCTAGCCCACCAATTAGTGGAAACAGTGTATTGCGGATTTTTGCCAATTCCAGGTTAGCAGTCAATAGCTGCTGATTTTTCTTGGCAAAAGCTCGACGCTCGTTTGCTTCTTGAGCATAGATTTTTATTAAGGCAATGCCACTCATATCCTCCTGGATGAGTTCGCTGATGTCAGAGAGTTGCTCTTGGACTGCTGCTTGTTGTTTGCGTAAGCGATCGCTAAATAGACTCACCAACAAGAGCATAAAAGGGTACACTGCTAGGGCGGCTAGAGTGAGATCCACACTAATCGCCAGCATTACTGGCAGTGTCAGGGCGTAGGCAAACACCGTATTTGCCAAACTCAAGACCGCAAAACCCAATAACCGCTTGATATTGTCCACATCACTAGTAGCCCGACTAATCAAATCGCCAGCAGTATTACTAGCAAAATAAGCAGGCTCTAGCTTCAGTAAGTGTTCAAAAATCCGTTGTTTCAGGTCAAATTCCACCTGCCGTCCCACCCCAAATAGCCAAATGCGTGATGCCATCCGCATTAGCCACATCGCCGAACTGAGCAAGACAATAACTACTACGTAATGTAGTATTTGGTTCCAGCTGAAGGTTGCCGAGAGTTTGTCAACACCAGCACGAATCAACCAAGGAATATAAACACCTAGTGCGTTGACAGACAACAAAGCGAGAATACCCAAGGAGGCTTCCCGCCAATGGGGTCGTAGGTAAGCACCGAGTTTAGCAATTCGTCGAGATTTTGCCATTAAAGCAATTGTGCAACTTTATCATCTAGATTAACTGCTAGTCCCAGAAGGTAGCTATGCAGAGGAAATATCACTTGTTATAAATTCAGCTTTTGTTACCTCTTTTAACTGGATAGTTATTGCCATTCATTACTAATAGTCCACCACAGCAACTTTAATGAAGAAATAAGTTCGTAGTAAGGACTTTAGTCCTTGGATTAAGCACTCAAGCGCTTACTACGAACCCAATAAAATTTTCTTACCTGATTACCGCTGAACACGCAAGAATCTGTAAATTTCAACGAGGTAACTTTCCCAAGTTCTTGTTGTCAATTGCAATGTTTCCGAATTTGGTACAAAGTCTTCAAGTCGTAAACCGCGTGTACGAATATCTTGAGGACTTCCTTGTAATAAATAGGGAGGCACTCTTAAATTATAAGAAAGAATGCTTCCCGTTACATCTGAGATGTTAGCTGTGGTGGGTTGCCCTAATGCCACCAGTGTCTCAGATGTTGGTGTAACAGATGCGACAGAGTTTTCACCTGTCATTGCTATTGGCGCTCTGTAAAGTAAATAGGCAACTGCTGGTGTACTTGCTAACAGCAAAATCGTCAGTGCCCAACCGATCAAGTATCCTCCTGGTTTGTCTATTCCACCTCCTTTGATTTTCTGAGCGGCAATAATCATCAGTAAAACAGAGGCTCCTAGAGGCTTGAGTGGAAAAGATAGCATCCTCCACAACGACGCCACAGCAGGTTCGTTGGGGTTAAGAAATGATAGGGCTACGATTACCAAGATAACGACTAAGATTAATCGCCCGACAAAACTTCCAGAGGGATAAAATCGCTGGAACAGAGAATAAACGATAGTGCCAATCAGCAGCCACAGCAGTACCCGGCTTAACAATAGAAACATAGACTAACTCTCAAATTTTCTGGTGCAGTGAGCCAGTGTGGTGTAAGGCAGTCCGTTTCGATTGGAGTTGCCCCCAGAAAGGACTGCTATGCATGGTTTCCCTGCATAAAACAACTGGCGACTTCTTACTGATAGCGACGTTAGAAGCGTCACCCGTAAGGCTCAACCTAGAGGTTTCAGGAAATGGATTTATTTTATTGTCAAATTGTAATCGTACTGTTTGACTTAAAATTTCTCAAACCTCACACCCAAAGACTACCGTCGTAGTGATTTTAGTGCAATTTTTTGACACTGCGTCTATTATTTACAATTTTCCAGAAGAGTAATATGGCACCGATAAACTAAATTAATTAAGTAATCGACTTAAAAGGAAAAACTATGTCGCCTGAAAAGCCTACTATTCTGGTAACAGGGGGAGCTGGATATATTGGTTCCCATACAGTGCTTGCTTTGAAGAAAGCGGGTTATAGCGTTGTCATACTTGATAATCTGGTCTATGGACATCGCGATTTAGTAGAAAAGGTTTTACAGGTAGAACTGATAATTGGGGACACAAGCGATCGCGCTTTGCTCGATCATCTATTTAAAACCCACGATATTGCTGCAGTGATGCATTTTTCTGCTTATGCCTACGTAGGAGAATCTGTTACCGATCCGGCCAAATATTACCGCAATAACGTCCTTGGTACTTTGACGCTGTTAGAAGCGATGCTGACAGCATCTGTAAAGAAATTTGTCTTTTCTTCTACCTGTGCCACCTACGGGGTACCGGAATTCGTGCCGATTCCAGAAACCCATCCCCAAAATCCGATTAATCCTTATGGCGCTACAAAGCTGATGGTAGAAAGGATTCTCTCTGATTTTGATGTCGCTTACGGTTTGCAATCAGTGCGTTTTCGCTATTTCAATGCTGCTGGTGCTAATCCCAATGGCTTACTGGGTGAGGATCACAACCCAGAAACCCATTTGATTCCCTTGGTACTAATGACAGCTTTAGGCAAACGAGAAGCCATTTCAATTTTCGGCATTGATTACCCCACGCCCGATGGTACGTGTATTCGAGATTATATTCACGTTAATGACTTAGCAGATGCCCATATTTTGGGATTGGAATATTTATTAAAAGGTGGTGATAGCGAAGTTTTTAATTTGAGCAATGGCAGTGGCTTCTCCGTCAGAGAAGTCATTGCCGCAGTCGAAGATGTGACAGGAATTTTGATACCAGTAGAAGAACGCGATCGCCGTCCTGGCGATCCCCCAATTCTCATTGGCACCAGCGATAAAGCCAGAACAATCTTAGGCTGGCAACCTCAGTATCCATCCATTAAAGATATCGTCGCTCATGCGTGGCAGTGGCATCAAAAGCGACATAAGTAAAAGAAGTCAAAAGTAGATAAGTACATGTGCTGGGGGAAGTGCTGCTCCCAACACTTGTATATTATTAACTAGATTACAAGGAGACAGACTCAAAGGATAGACATGAAAATGTCTGAAGCCAGTTCCACAAAGAATTGCTTACAATTAAGGTGTAAAAGCGATCGCACAAAATCTGCGGGATGAAGTACCTCAATATTCAAATGCTTCAATCTCCACCAAAATCTCAATCTAAGTTGGCTTCACATCCGTGGTGGGATAATGCAAATGGCTGGATCGCATTAACTTTTTGGTTTAACATCTTTTTCTTTGAGCCAAGATAAAAAGTCATTGATTAGCCAAGTAAAAACCGAAGCAATTACACCCATAACAAATGGAATAATAGCAATTACCACATCATTAGGTAATCCCCAGCTAGTGAGTAAGTTTGATTGCAGACTATTTACAGGTAAACGGGGGGATCTATTCCTACATGAATTTGTTTAGATTTACCTGCAATCCTCACTTCTATTCCTTCAGGAGGTTCAGAGATTTCTACACTTTCACCATTGATGCGTAATTCTACTTCTTGACTTGTTTTAGCTGGAATAATTGCTAAATGTCGCAGGTATTCAATTCCCGGATTTTCTATCATAAGGAACTGATGAGATTCAATTTTAAGATTTCGTTCTCCCATACGGATATCACCATTAATAATGGTGGATTTTTCTAAATTATCATTAACATTAATTCCAGTTTTGTCTATCTCCTTAAATTGCACGTTTTTAACTGCTAAATTTCCTCGTAGCCATTGCTCATAATCTACTTGACTAGGATTAGGTAAATCTATTGATAAACTTGTATTATTAGCCAGTTTTAACCTGAGTTCAGAATTATCTGGCTTAACGATTAATTCAATTGGAATAGAACTATCTTGATTATATTGCAATCCTAATTCTGGCAAGCTATAGCCAGTGAAAGTCATTTTAAGTGGCTGTTCACCCAGGTTTAGAATAAAATTAGGCTTTGCTGATTTGTCTTGTGCCAGAAATGTTGAATGCTAGCTATACTTAGTTAAGATTTATAGTGGTTTTCGCTTGAATCTGAACTTGTGCTGCATTTTTGATGAAGAATGCGGACTTACAACATAATTCAGGATGAACATCGCAGCCTTATAGCTGCATAAATGCCTGAGGTAAAACTGTTTTCATATCTGGCTTTGAGGCTTCGGTTCTGTACTTCATACCATTTGGGATTTGAGATTTTGTGGAAAATCTGAGCGTCGATTTCCAACGCTCAGACTTTCTAAGACGGATTGGGAATCGCCTTCTGCGTCAGGGCTTTGTAAAGGCATCTGTCGCAATCATTTTTTAAATTGGGATCGTAATGCATCAATCAGATGCTTTGGCTGACTCATTTAAAAAAGTAGAAATCGAGAACCAAGACGCACAGCTAGATGTCCAAAACATGGAGAAAAAAGGCGATGGCGTTATTTTGGTCTTTGGTTAACTGACTCTCTGACGCGCACAAAGGGAGACACAAAAAAATGTCTCCCCACTCTCAATACCGTTTTGTTAAGGAATTTCTGCGTTGAGGTGAGCTTCTGGAGCAGGGGTAGAAGAGAAGCAGGGGGGGAAAGAACTAATTTATCAACTCTTTCTTCCCCTGCCTCCCCCTGCTTATCCGAACCGTATTGTCCCCACTCTCCTACTCCCCACCCCTCCTCATACTTTGCATGACTACAACTAAGATGCCAATAAATCCGAGAATTGGCAGTGCGATCGCCCAAGTTGGTAATTGTTGAGATTCACCTCCTACTAAATCGCCATTGACATTTCGCAGGTTTCGTGAATCTTGTGTAGACCCACCTCCTGCCACAGTTACTTCAAATTTGAATTCAAAGGGTTTGAATCTTGCCCCAGAGACAGGTTTTCCATTTAGTTGCAATTCATAAAGACCTGGTTTGGGAAAGGTAATATCTGCACCTGGGATGCCTTGATAACGTTCGGCTGCCACAGGTTGTAACTGTGGTTCTAAAAGCGGCGGCTCTCCGGCTGCATAAGGTTCGGCATAAACAGCCAATTGACAATTACACTGTGAGAGGGGAATCACCTTTCCACCTCTACGGGTAAGTGCAAACCAGGCTTGGCTTGGTTCTCCAGCACGGGGATTATCATTTGGTTCAATGTGGAGAGTGCCGCCAACATCTGAAGCTACTTCCACCTTATGAGCAAAAGCAGGGTAAAGATTAGTTATTGATATAACTAAGCAACTTAGGAATAATAAATACTTTATTTTTCCTTGATTCTTCCAGAAAATGTCTTTGAGGGGGTAACGCCTCTGTTTTTGACTCTTTAGAATGGAGCCAGAAAATAAGGATGATTTACCGCGATTTGGTTGGGGGAACATAAAACTTTTCTACGGCTAACTTTGACCAAAAAAAGCGCGATCGCACTAGCAAGACACTGAGAGTAACAATTACCATCAGTACTGCCGCTAATTTATTTCCCCAAGTTGATTGCAAGGAACCCAGGTAATGGGAACCAATCAACACAGTATGAATGGCACTCAATAGCAAGGCTGGCACACCCAATAGATGAATCTGTCGCCAACGCTTGCCCAAAGATTTTTGCAACGATTCCCAACTTGTAAAAGCGGCGGGGGACATTAATACCAATGCTACAGCACCCGCAGCCATCCCCCACTGAAATTCTGGCGGCAGAAACGAAAAAGCGGCAAAATTCCATTGCAATGAGTGTTCTATCATGTGGAGGGTGTGAACCACAGAAAGCACAAAAGATCCCACTCCTAAGCCGCGGCGGTAACGCAGTGGTGAAGCCCACAAGCCACTAATCGGACGCGCAATTAACGCCAAAATTAAGCAGATTAAGGCGGCGTGTCCAGTGTAATCTACCATTGTGTCACCAGTCCGTAGCAAGGTGATGATGCCAATGGTAAGTGTTACCCAACCGCCTAATCGAAACAACTGACTGCGCTTGTCTTTACTTAGCAAAGATGTGGAAACGCCTACACCTAGCATCGTAGGCAAGGTTCCCAAGCCAAAAGCCAGCATAATAGCTGTACTCATCCATAAATTGCCAGTTCCAGCGGCTTTAATTTGGGCAGCATATAGGAAACCACAGGGCATTAACCCCCAAGTCATCCCTAAAAGCATTGGCGTCCACCATTTGGTTTTTAAGGAAAGTTTAACCATTCCTCTGCTGAGGCGATCGTGTAAACTACCTTGCGATAAGGGATGTAACACGGGAATGCGCGGTAGTAAATTGGGTTTCACTTGTCCTAAGCCAAACCAAATCAACATCACACCAGTCAGAATTGCCATCCAGCGCCGGAAGTCGCTGCCAACACCCGCTAGCTGTCCACTTTGCAGCAATACCGAACCTAGCGCCCCAATGCCAGCACCGACTAGAGCATAGCTCAACATCCGCCCCAGGTTTAGCAGGATATGAAATTTTAATTGCTGTTGCCAAGTATCGGGTTTTTCTAAGGTTAATGTCCGTCCCAAGGAAACTGTTTGTGGACTTTTTGGTTGATGAGACAGAGAAAATGCCACTGTTAGCGGCCCACACATCCCAAAGCAATGTCCAAAACTCCCCAGGAACCCCACGATTGCGATCAGCAACAAATCTACCATAAAAAAAGTCCCGAGATTCTGAGTTATGAGTCCTGAGTGTCTAAATTAAGAAATTTTTTCTTTTCTTCTTTACTCAGTACTCAACACTCCCCTAGTGCGGACTGTAAGTGAAGTTGTGATCGCTGTCAAAAGACAAAGCGTCAAACTTGATGTTTACTTTCGGGAATTAGTTCTTTTGTACTGGTATAAAATATAAAGATATTGATCATAAGTAAATACCTGCCTTTAATTAATAATCGTCGAATGGCTACAATTTTTTTCTCTTATTCACATCGGGATGAAACCCTGCGCGATGAGCTGGAAATTCATCTTGCTATGCTAAAAAGGCAAGGCTTCATAGAGACGTGGCATGATCGGCGAATAACTGCTGGTGAGGAATTCGATAAGGCGATAAGCAAAAACTTGGAAGAAGCAGACATCATTCTTTTATTAGTCAGTTCAGATTTTCTAGCTTCCAATTATTGTTATGACATTGAGATGCAACGTGCAATGCAAAAGCATGAGCAAGGAGAATCCCACATTATACCAGTCATCCTGCTTTCATGCGATTGGCGCAGTGCACCATTTGGCAAGCTCTTAGTCACGCCGACTGATGGCAAGCCTATCAAAAAATTCCCTGATCAAGACGATGCTTTTCTTGAAGTAGTCAACGCTGTACAAGCGACAATTACTCGCTTACAACCCCATCAGGATTCCACGCCACCAAGCAAAAGTTACGGTTCTGCTGTCAAACCACAAATTTTGGATATACCAAGATCGAGCAATCTCCGTATTCGCAAAACATTCTCGGATCGAGACAGGGATCAATTTGTAGAGGAATTGTTTGAATACATATCCAACTTTTTTGAGAATTCACTTGCTGAACTATCCAACCGAAATCCAGAAGTTGATACACATTTCAAGCGTATAGATGCAAATCATTTTTCGGCTATTGTCTACATTAGGGGAAAGAAAGCTACTGAATGTCGAATTTGGACAGGAGGAAGTAGCCGTCTTTCTGGAAGCGACATTGCATATTCCTCGAATGCTTCAGGAAGTGATAATAGTATTAATGAATCCATGTCTATAGTTGATGATGGATATGCTCTTTTTCTGCAACCTTTGGGAATGGCTTTCTTTGCAAGCCAACAGAATGTGAAGAAATTATTGTCTCAACAAGGGGCTGCTGAGTATTTTTGGGGTATCTTGCTAAGACCATTGCAACAAGGCTCAACATGAATGTTCTGTCATAAAGCTCAATCTGTAAAAAACTCTTGTAAAAATAATTTCTAGTGAATTAGGGAGTTTACCAAAAGCTGACTGAGCAAGATGCCAAACAAATAAGCCAAAAGCTTATCGAACAGAGAATTTTAACGCCTGTTTGGAGTAAGCATAGGATAATACTTATCCTATAGGAATCATATTTTATTTCTGAAAAAAACTACGAGATAATACGTATAAATGTCTCTATATAACAGCAAACAATAATAAGACAGTATCTACAAGCTGCGATCGCTTCTCTACGGGATCAACCCGCTATAGCTATACAAACAAAGTCCGCTTACGCGGACTGGAAAACAATCAGTAATTATCTCTGAGAATAGAAATTACTATTTTAGCCGTTCTTCTTGAATTAGGGTGCGTTGAAAGATTTGATTGTTTTTAAACTATTTGACATTGTAATTTACCTCTTAAAATTGTAGATAGGGCACAAAGCACAAGGTAAAAACCAATTCTCAATTGCGAATTGCGAATTGGTATTACTTCGTTGATGCCCAAGCAGGCTGTTTAACAAGCGATCGCACAGCCTCAACAATAGAAGAAGCGTCAATTTTTGCTGCATGAAGTAGCTCTTCTGGAGTCCCAGATTCAGGCAGATACCGTACTGCCAGTTTGATTAAGTTTAGTGGCAATCCATCAGAGGTAGAAGCAGCATCTGTACTCACAAAAGCATCGAGGACAGCAGCTCCGAGTCCACCCTCATCCCAATGGTCTTCGACTACAACAAGTTTGCCCTGGGTATCACGGGCAGCCTGATGCAGAGTTGTAGCATCAATTGGTTTGACTGAGTAAGCATCGATAACGCGTATCGTAATCCCTTCCTGCTTGAGGCGCTGATATGCTTTAAGTGCTTCATGTAGCGTAATACCTGCTGCAATCACTGCTGCTTGATCCTGATCGGAACTATAGATGACCTTGCTGCCACCAATTGAAAAATCCTCCTCAGCTTCATAGAGAACAGGTGTGCTTTCACGGGTTGTGCGTAGGTAGACAATACCATCACAATCGACCATTTGGGCGACAAGTTGAGCGGTTTGATTGGCATCACTAGGGTAAAGCACAGTGCTACTATACACTGCTCTCAAAGAAGCTAAGTCTTCCAGTGCCATTTGTGAAGGGCCATCCTCACCAATTGAAATTCCTGCATGAGAACCAACAAGTTTAATATTGGCGCGAGAAATGGCAGCCATCCGCACAAAATCATAAGCGCGACTTAAGAATGCCGCAAAAGTAGAAGCAAAAGGTTTATACTGGCGCACTTGTAACCCCACTGCTGCGGCAACCATTTGCTGCTCGGCAATGTACATTTCAAAATAGCGCTCAGGATAAGCTTTGGCAAATTCCTCGGCGTAGGTGGAGTTGCTCACCTCACCATCTAAAGCAACTACATCTGGTCGAGACGCTCCGAGAGCTTTTAAGGTATCCCCATAAGCTTTACGGGTCGCCACTTTTTCTCCCAATTGATAGCTAGGAAGTTGGAGAGTTTGAATTTGCCCAATTGCAGTTTTTTGGATTTGTAAATTAGGTTTGGAAACGGCAATAGTGATCTGACGTTCACCACCTAGTTCTTTAATCGCTGCCTTTGCTTGGTCAGGTTTCAAGGCTTTTCCATGCCAACCGCCAATATCTTCTAAATCTGCAACACCCTTGCCCTTCTTTGTCCGAGCCACAATCAGTGTCGGACAGTTAGGGTTATCGATAGCTGCTGTGTATGCTTCGTCAATTTCTTCTAGGTTGTGACCGTCGATTTCAATTGCCTTCCAGCCGAAAGCAAGAGCGCGATCGCAATATGTTTGGGTGTTCCAGCCTAGCATCGTTTCACCTCGCTGTCCCAAACGGTTGACATCAAGGATAGCAATCAGATTTGCCAGTTTGTAGTGACTGGCGTGTTCAAAGGCTTCCCAAATAGAACCTTCCGCCATTTCACTATCCCCCAACAAAACCCAGGTGTGGTAAGGCAGCTTGTCTAAATACTCTCCAGCTAAAGCAATACCAACAGCGATCGGTAGTCCTTGTCCCAACGAACCCGTTGCCACATCTACCCAAGGTAATGCTGGGGTTGGATGCCCTTCTAGGCGACTACCAAACTTGCGCAGGGACATCAATTCGCTATCATCAATTACTCCCACCGCTCGATAAATTGAGTACAACAACGGTGATGCGTGTCCTTTTGAGAAGATTAAGTGATCATTGTTAGGGGAGTGCGGATTGCTGAAGTCGTAACGCAGATGCTTGGCAAGTAGCACTGCCATCAGGTCAGCAGCTGACATTGAGGAGGTGGGATGACCAGATCCGGCTGCGGTGGTGGCACGAATACTATCAATTCGCAGTTGTTGTGCCAACTCATGCCATGCTTGCAATTGTTCAAGGGTAGCCATGATCGCTCTCTTCCATGTATGGGAACTAAGGACAGCACTCACATCCTAATCAACAAGAACAATTGTTTACTCTAACAAATGACAGAGTTAACAGGCAGAAATTTATCAACTATCAAGCTCTATGTTTAAGTACTTGCAAAGAAAAATATCTTTTCCCTACTTGCTGCTGCCAATTTTTCAACTAGAGCCTTTGTCATCGATAACTAATACTACCGAACCATCAAATAAGCCATTGCGAAGTGCATTCAAAGCCTCATTAGCTTCAGCTAAAGGGAAAAGACTTACTTGTGTCTGGATCGGAACTTTGGGTGCTAAAGCGAGAAATTCTTCTCCATCCTTGCGAGTCAGATTAGCAACAGACCGTAATACCCTTTCTTGCCAAAGAATTTCATAAGCAAAAGCAGGAATTTCGCTCATGTGAATCCCTGCACAAACTACAGTGCCGCCTTTGACAACTGCACGCAAAGCCGCTGGAACAAGCTGACCCATCGGGGCGAATATAATTGCTGCATCCAAGGGTTCTGGCGGTAATACATCTGAATCACCAGCCCAACTTGCACCCAATTGTCGAGCAAAATTTTGACCTTCAATATCCCCAGAACGTGTAAAAGCAAAAACCTGCCGTCCCTGATAGCGTGCCAGTTGAATTAAAATGTGGGCAGAGGAACCGAAGCCATAAAAACCAAGTTTTTGAGCAGCACCAGTCATTCTATAAGCCCGGTAGCCAATTAAACCAGCACACAACAAAGGGGCAACTTGTAAATCAGAATAACTAGGGTCTAAAGTCAAGCAAAAGCGATGGTCAGCGACAGTATACTCGGCATAACCGCCATCAAAATTGTAACCAGTAAACCCCGCATAATCACAAAGGTTTTCCTGACCAGAGAGACAGTAACGACAGTGAACGCCGCAAGTGTAGCCTAACCAAGGAACACCAACACGTTGACCGATAGTAAATCCTTTAACACGTTCGCCAATACCCTCAATAGTACCTACAATTTGATGTCCAAGTACCAAAGGTAGTTTTGGCTCTGTTAATTCTCCATCAACTATATGCAAATCTGTGCGACAAACAGCGCAAGCATGAATGCGAATTAGTACTTGCTCAGGATTGGGTTTTGGTAGTGGCAAGTCAATTAAACGTAAAGGCTGACGCGGTGCTGATAAAATCATTGCACGCATAATCTATTCAGTATTCAATATTTAAATATTTCAATATAGCAGTTTTTATCTCTAACTGCTAACCTGATGTAAGTTGATTAAAAATAATTTAATTTGCATTTATAGCACTACTCTTTAATAGTATGATTAAACAGTTTTTTATCTGAAAATGGGCTACTGAATGTTTACGGTTTGTTAGCAACATTTAACGTTGATTGACAATCAGATTACTTACTTTTATACCAGCTTAATGTTAAATTTATTGACTTGCTTCTTCATTACTCAAGCATTTTGATAAAAAATAATACAAAATAACCTTTTTTCAGATATTTTATGTTTTTATTTCTTAAATAATTACCACTAGCGATCGCTACATTGATAATGTTGTACCGAAAGCCAATAAACAAGTTGCAAAAATTCATCCAAAAACAAAGTTATTTGCATATAGGGTTTTTTTTGGCAACTCTCTTGAGTATTATATTTTTCAGTTGGGTAGCACTTTCACAGCAACCAGTTACCCTGAATATATTAATGACTGCTCCTGATGCCGAACCTTGGAGGAAGGGTTTAATTAGAGACTTCGAGGCTGAGAACCCAGGTATTCGGATTAACCTAGTTGAAGGGCCCAATGCCACAAATTTGCTCGAAGACCTGTATACCTCATCTTTTATCTTGGGTGAATCCCCTTATGACCTGATCAATATGGATGTGATCTGGACATCCAAGTTTGCTGCTGCTGGATGGTTGCTACCCTTAGACGATCGCATTTCTAAAAAAGAGTTAGCAGCATTTTCATCCCAGGATGTAGAAGGGGGACGTTACCAAGACAAGCTGTACCGCATTCCAGTGCGTTCCGATGTGGGAATGCTCTACTACCGGGAAGATTTAATTAAACAAGCAGGGTTGAAACCGCCAGAAACCTTTGATGATTTGATTAGAATTTCCCAAATTTTGCAAAAGAAAAAACAGGTAAATTGGGGCTATCTTTGGCAAGGTCGGCAATATGAAGGACTTGTGGCGATGTTTGCAGAAGTCCTCGATGGCTTTGGTGGCTTCTGGGTTAATCCCAAGACCCTCGAAGTTGGACTAGATCGACCAGAAACATTACAAGCCATTGAGTTTCTGCGTAGTACCGTTAGGCAGGGCGTTTCTCCTCCTGGAGTCACGACTTACCAAGAAGAAGATACCCGACGCTTGTTTCAAAGTGGTCAAGTAGCATTTTTACGCAGTTGGCCCTACGCGTGGCCTTTAGCCCAGGCAGAAAATTCGCCAATCCGGGGCAAAATTGCGATTAAACCGATGGTTCATGCTCCTGGTAAGACGGGAGCGGCTTGTCTAGGGGGCTGGGGTTTAGGGATTGCGAAATCTTCTCAACATCCAGAAGAAGCTTGGAAAGCAATTCAGTATTTTACCAGTCGGGAAGCACAGCGCCGATTCATTTTCAGTGCAGGCTATGTGCCAAGTCGCCGGGAATTGTTTACTGACCAAGAGATTGTTGCTAAATACCCTCACTATCCGCAGTTATTGAAGGTTGTGGACAATGCAGTTTTACGTCCGCCGATCGCGCAATATCCTCAGACATCAGATATTTTGCAGCGTTATCTCAGCGCCGCCTTATCTGGTCGGATGAATCCTGAACGAGCAATGCAAGCTGCTGCTGCGGAAACACGCCGATTGCTGGCGGCAGGGGGCAGGGGAGACAAGGGAGACAAGGGGACAAGGGGACAAAAGTTAGAACTTACAACAAGTCTTTCCCTTCTCCTTGTCCCCAAGTCTCTTCCCAATGCCCAATGACCAATGACAAATGACAAATGACTAATTTACATACACTCAGAAATCGAGAACAACAGACAGCCTGGATCTTACTAACACCCGCATTACTGCTGTTGTTGTTTGTATTTGCCTACCCGATTTTACGAGCATTTTGGTTAAGCGTATTTACTAAAAATTTGGCAACAGAGCTACAACCTGTATTCTCTGGTTTAGAGAATTATGTGCGGATGGCGGGGGATGGTCGTTTTTGGCAGAGTTTGTGGGCGACAACCGTGTTCACAACAGCATCAGTAATTTCAGAACTACTGCTAGGACTAGGGATTGCCTTAGTTCTCAATCAGGCGTTTCTTGGGCGGGGCATAGTGCGTACAACTGCAATTATCCCTTGGGCTTTGCCTACTGCTTTGATTGGTCTGGCGTGGTCTTGGATTTTTAACGACCAGTTTGGGGTTGTGAACGATATTTTGCTGCGGTTGGGGCTGATTAAAACTGGGATTAATTGGTTAGGAGATCCAACGCTGGCGATGATCGCAGTGGTTTTTGCTGATGTTTGGAAAACTACGCCGTTTATTAGTATCCTGTTGCTAGCTGGGTTGCAGTCGATATCAAAAGACCTCTATGAAGCTTACTCAGTTGATGGAGCAACTGCTTGGCAAAGTTTCCGCAATATTACCCTGCCATTACTGCTGCCGCAAATCTTAATTGCAGTGCTATTTCGGTTTGCTCAAGCTTTCGGGATTTTTGACTTGATTGCTGTGATGACTGGGGGTGGCCCTGGTGGCGCTACAGAAGTGGTGTCATTGTACATTTACTCTACGGTGATGCGCTACTTAGATTTTGGTTATGGAGCAGCCCTGGTAGTAGTGACATTTTTAATATTGATTGCGGCGGTGGCGATCGCTAGTTTCTTGCTGAACAAATACCGTGCCAAAACATCAGGAGCCATTTAACCCATGAGCATAACTCCACAAGCAGTTTCAACAACTCCAAAACAAACAGAGGGAACCAAGTTTTCTCTAAAAAAAATCTTGCTGTTTATAATAGTTGCATTAGTAATGCTATTCAGCCTAGCACCAGCTCTATGGCAATTGCTGACCTCGTTTAAAGTAAATGACGATATTGCCGCCGTTCCTACTGTCTATTTCCCCACGCGATTCACTTTCAATCACTACATTGAGTTATTTACCCGCCGTCCATTTTGGCGCTACATCTTCAACAGTGCCTTTGTGTCGATTACTTCTACTGCTGTAGCTTTAGCGATCGGCGCACCTGCGGCTTATGCCCTAGCACGATTACGCCCTTGGGGTGAACAAGTTATCCTCGCCAGCATTCTGATTGTTACTTTATTTCCTGGAATTTTGTTGTTCTTAGGATTGTTAGAAATTATCCAAGCGCTAAAATTGGGCAACAATTATCTGGCGCTGATTATACCTTATACTGCCATCAATTTGCCGCTAACAATTTTAGTACTTAAAAGCTTTTTTGAACAATTGCCAAAAGATTTGGAAGATTCTGCTAGAGTCGATGGCTACAACACCTTTCAACTACTATGGCAAATCGTGCTGCCGATGACCCTTCCCGCTTTAGTGACTACTGGAATCCTCACCTTTATTTTTGCTTGGAACGAGTTTATTTTTGCTCTGACGTTTATGACCCGTGAAGAGTTGAAGACGATTCCCGTTGCTGCTGCTCAGTTGGGTGGTGCAACAATATATGAAATTCCCTATGGCCCGATCGCGGCTGCTACTGTCATCGGGACATTACCCCTGATTTTACTAGTTTTGTTTTTCCAGCGCCGGATTGTCCAAGGTCTTACCGCTGGTGCTGTCAAGGGATAAAAATCAAAATGGCTAAACTTGAACTCAAAAACTTGAATAAAACCTACAGTCCTAAAGTCGTCCCTGTCAAAGACGTTAGCTTAACTGTAGATAACGATGAGTTTCTCACTTTACTTGGCCCTTCTGGCTGTGGTAAATCCACAGTCCTACGCATGATTGCGGGTCTTGAGGAACCGACTCGCGGTCAGGTGAAGATTGGGGAAGTGGATGTCACTTATAAGCGAGCAGCCGATCGCAACATTGCAATGGTATTTCAAAGCTATGCACTTTATCCCCACATGACAGTATACGAAAACCTCGCTTCTGGACTGAAGCTGAAAAAAGTACCACCGACAGAAATTAAACAGCGAGTGGCGGAAGTGGCAGAAGTTTTAGGATTAGCAGAGTTAATGAACCGCAAGCCTGGTCAAATGTCGGGAGGTCAACGGCAGCGGGTTGCTGTCGGTCGGGCTTTGGTGCGTAATGCTGATGTCTACCTGCTGGATGAACCTTTAAGTAATCTGGATGCACTGCTGCGGGAAAGAGTCCGAGCGGATATTAAGCAAATTTTTGCAGCCCAAAAAGTGCCAGTTGTCTACGTCACCCACGACCAAACCGAAGCGATGACACTCTCCACGAAGGTTGCATTACTCAATGATGGCTATGTCCAACAACTCGATCCGCCTGACCGCATCTATAATCATCCAGCTAATCTATTTGTAGCTGGATTTGTTGGTAGTCCGCAAATGAATTTGCTGACTCTACCTTGTAAGGGAAAATACGCTATCCTGGGTAACTTCCAAGTGCTTCTCCCTGATATACCAACTGTACCACCGCAGATTGTTCTAGGAATCCGCCCAGAAAATGTCCGCATTGCTCAACCAGGTGATACCCAGACTATCCAAGGGCGAGTGTTTTTAGTGGAAAATTTGGGTATGCACTATTTGGTCAGTGTCAGGATTGAAGGTTCACAAACCGAAGCAATTACAGTACGTGCTTTGTTGCCAATAGACCAAAATTGGAGTGACAAGGATATTACACTAGCATTGCCCCCTGAAGATATTCACTGGTTTGATGTGCAATCTGGCCATGCTCTTGTTAAAAGACAAATGTTAGATGTCAGGAGCTAATACGACATTAATCTCATCGTCAGATTGTAGACCCTGTGATCCACAGCCTCCACATCGACCCACGCGCCACGAGCAAGATGATCACCGTGCATCGTGCCAAAACGGGTTTTTTGTATGTATGCTAAGTAAATTTTTGCACGAATGATACTTGGATGCATTTTATAGCTATAACTTTAAAACACACCCTAGTAATTTGCGCTTATGCTTTTGACCTTGATTTACAATATGATTACATTTTAATGATTCTTTTCTCTTTATCGAAAAAACTGTTATGGCTCAAGACTTACATAGGCAACTCTACAATATGTTTAACCCGTTTAATCCTCTAGAGCCAGGAGATTTAGCTTATGTAGACTGTCAGGAGGTTAGAGGCGATGGCGACATTATGATGCAGCTAGGTAGTTCGATTGTTTTGTCAGATCAGCTTGTTTATCAATTATATACAGGGCATAGGGGAGCAGGTAAATCAACAGAATTAAAGCGACTTAAGGAATATTTAGAAAAAAAAGATTTTTATGTTGTTTACTTTGCTGCTGGGGATGATCTAGAAGAAGAAGATATTCAGCATACCGATATTTTACTAGCTTGTACAAGATATTTAGTAGAAGCGTTAAAAGATAGTGCTAATGCCAATACATTGGTTCATTAGTTAAAGGAACGATGGAAATCTCTAGAAGAATTAGCTTCGACGGAAATTTCTTTTGATCAAGCGAATATAGAACTTGGCATTTCTCAATTTGCTAAGGTAACTGCTGTAATGAAATCTTCTCCAAGTACTCGTCAGAAAATCCAGCAAGAGGTAGAAAAGCATACACCTTCTTTGATTGATGAATTGAATAAGTTTCTTGCTGAAGCAAGGCGTAAGTTGTCTGATAGATATTCAGGTATTGTTGTTATTGCAGATAATTTAGACCGAATTGGACTTGTATTCGATCAAGCAAGTCAACGCAGCAATCATGATCAGATTTTTATTGATCGGAGTGAACAACTTAAAAGGCTGCAATGCCATATGATTTATACTGTCCCTATTTCAATGGTCTACTCAGAGCAAGCAACGATCTTAGAGGATAGATTTGGATTGATTCACTCTTTACCAATGATTATGACTCATACTCCAGATGGGAAAGAATATCAATTTGGTATTGATAAACTTAAAGAACTTATTGAAAAGCGAATTCATATTGTTAGTAAAAAGTTAAGATTAAACCAAGTATTTCAGGATGAAAAAGTCGTAAAAGATCTATGCTTAATGAGTGGAGGTCATGTAAGAAACCTGATATTCTTAATAAGAATTGCATTAGAAAGAACTAAGACATTACCAGTTTCTCATAAAGAAGCACAACGAGCAATTACGGAAATGAGAAAGACTTATCGTAACGCAATAAATGAAAATGAATGGCAAACGTTAGCCAAAGTTTATCTGTTTCAACAAAAATCGAATAGTTATGACTATAATAAATTATTATTTAATCGTTCTATTCTAGAATATCATCTTGTAGAAAATGATAATATAAAGCCTTGGTATAACATTCATCCTTTGATTTTTGATATTGAAGAATTTCAAAGAGCATTAGAAAAAGAAAAAAATGGATAAATAAAGAAGATACTAATAAATGAAAAAGCTTTCTTCTCCCAACGATTTAGAAGAATTTTTGATACCAACGAGCAAACCTTATTTAATATCAAACAAGGATAGCTTTTTAAATCAAGAACAAGAAGAAGAATACCAAATATTGTTACGTTCAATTAGTTGGACAGATGGATTTGGATTATTTTTTGTAGAATGTATTACAGAACAGGCAGAAAGATTAATACATAGACTAAAATCTGATTTACCGAAAAAGCACATTGAAGTTTTAAAATTTACTGAACCTATTGATAATCTTTATAATATTGTTAATGGTTTATCTAATCGAGATGATATTAACATACTATGTATTGAAGGTTTGGAATTTTCTTTAAATGATTATATTAAATCAGGTTTTGGAGGCGAAGGAGATTATTACAAGGAGGATTCTGTTCCTCGTATTTTAGCTCATTTAAATTTGCAAAGAGAAAAATTTAGAGATAGTTTTAATATCTGCTTCCTTTTTTTATTACCTAAATTTGCTGTCAAATACTTTATCCGTCGTGCCCCAGATTTCTATGACTGGCGTTCAGGTACTTTTGAATTTTCTACAGACAAAGATATTTTAGAAAAAATCTTACAAGTTATTGATAAAGATATTAAAGAAGACTTGAATGATTTTACTACTGCTCAATGTCAAGAAAATATTTTGAAAATTGATTCTATTCTAGATGAAGACTATCAAAATCCACATAAAAAAGCTGATTTGTTATTTACAAAAGGATTACTTTTATTTAAATTACAACGTTTAAAAGATGCTATTGATTGTTATAATAGTGCATTAGCTATCAATGATCAATTAAGTCAGGCTTGGGAATATTGTGGAATTGCTTTGTTACGTTCTGAACGTATAGAAGAATCTATTATTTGTTTTAATAAAGTTTCAGAAATTGACCCTAATAACTATAAGGTTTATGCCAATCTAGGATTAGCTTTTTTAAGATTGGATCGTTCAGAAGATGCTATTAGTAGCTTTAATCAATATATAAACATTAATCCTAATAATTATAAAATTTGGAAACTTCAAGCTATAGTATTTGCTTACTTAAAGCATTATCAAGATGCACTTGCTAGTTTAGATAAAGCTTTAAAGTTGCAATCAGATGATTATGAAGGTTGGATTTACAGAGTTAGATTCCTTGTTGACTTAGAGCGTTATCAAGATGCACTTGCTAGTTTGGATAAAGCTTTAGAGTTGAAATCAGATGCTTATGAGCTTTGGGAACTCCAAGCTAGATTGCTTGCTGATTCAGAACGTTATCAAGATGCATTTGCTAGTTTGGATAAAGCTTTAGAATTAAAATCAGATGCTTATGAAATTTGGGAACTCCGAGCTAGATTGCTTGCTGATTCAGAACGTTATCAAGATGCACTTACTAGTTTGGATAAAGCTTTAGAGTTGAAGAAATCAGATGCTTATGAGCTTTGGGAACTCCAAGCTAGATTGCTTGCTAACTTAAAGCGTTATCAAGATGCACTCGCTAGTTTGGATAAAGCTTTAGAGTTGAAATCAGATAATTATGAGGTTTGGAAACTTCAAGCTATAGTACTTGCTGATTTAGACCGTTATCAAGATGCACTTGTTAGTTTGGATAAAGCTTTAGAATTAAAATTAGATGATTATGAGCTTTGGGAACTTCAAGTTATAGTGCTTTCCAACCTAGAGCGTTATCAAGATGCACTTACTAGTTTGGATAAAGCTTTAGAATTAAAATTAGATGATTATGAGCTTTGGGAACTTCAAGCTATATTGCTTTCCAACTTAGAGCGTTATCAAGATGCACTTACTAGTTTGGATAAAGCTTTAGAATTGAAATCAGATGATTATGAGGTTTGGAAATTTCAAGCTAGATTGCTTTCCAACTTAGAGCGTTATCAAGATGCACTTACTAGTTTGGATAAAGCTTTAGAATTGAAATCAGATGATTATGAGGTTTGGAAATTTC